>CBKWJC010000189.1:0-1982 GCA_966674685.1 uncultured bacterium | reverse complement strand
GAGGGGCGCTCCCCCGGTTTTTTAGATGCGTTTATTTATGCCAACCTACTTATGTGCCTAAGACCTGGCGGGTTTCCCGCGCGGCTGCGTTCATGGCCTGCTCAGGCGAGAGGCGATCGGTGAGGGCGGCACTGAGGTAGCGCTGTAGGATATCGGATACCTGAGCGTATTGAGCGATGGGTGGGCGCAAGACGGAATTTTCCACCACTTCAAGCAGGTCAGGCATAAATTCGTACTCGGCCACGAGTTCTGGATCGGTAAACAAAGAGCGCCGACTCGGTACATAGCCATTGTCTAGAATGAACTGCTTTTGGATTTCGGGGCTGGTGAAAAATTCAATTGCTCTCCAAGCCTCATCGGGATGACGCGTGGTGCGAGAAATGCCAATTCCCCAGCCCCCCTGACAAGCTCCACTGTCAAACCCCGGAGCATGGATCATCGGCTTAATCGCAATATTTCCCTGGACGGGCGAATCATCAGAGTTGGCGAGTGGCCACACATAGGGCCAGTTCCGCATGAAGACAGCCCCACCGCTTTGGAAGAGGCGACGGGCTTCTTCTTCCTGGTAAGTTGTCACGCCAGACGGTGAAATGCCTTGATCAATGGTTTCTTTGAGAAATGCGATCGCATCAATCGCCGCCTGCTGATCTAAACCAACTTCGTCTGTGTCTGGATCAACCCAGAAGCCACCAAAGCCCTCTAGCAGTTCAACAAACATGGCCGACAGTCCTTCATACTGTCGTCCCTGCCAAACATAGCCCCAGGTTACGTCAGAGGAGGCTTGTAGAGCCTGCGCTTGTTCAATTAAGTCCTGAGTGGTTTCCGGTGGCTGAAATCCGGCGGCGTTGAGCAAATCTTCGCGATAGTAGAGCATTCCGCCGTCTGAGCGGAAGGGCATACGATAGAGTCCACCTTCGTAACGTCCGCCATTGATGTCACCATCTAGAAAATCGCTGAGATCCTCTGGTGAAACTCGATCCGACAAATCCTGAAGCCAGCCTGCCGCCGCAAACTTTGGCACCCAAACGATATCCATGTAAATCAAATCGTAGGGCGAGTCACCTAAAAGAAAAGAAGACGTATAGAGATCTTCAATTAGGTTGGTGGCGTTTGGGCCTTCAACAATATTGAGTCTGATATCTGGATTTTGCGCTTCAAATTCCTCAATCATGTCTGCCCACTGTGTCCCTTCAAGCGCCTGCATTAGGACGTTGAGCTGAATAGGTTGCTGAGAAAAAACAGAAAATCCAAAAAATAAGATGCTTAAAAAAACAGCAGATCCTAATGTTATAAACCGGAGTCGAGAACGGAAAAACTGTCCCAACTGATTAACGATATGGCTTCGCTCAGAAGCCGATGGGGTATCGCGCATATTATTCAATTGAGTTCAATGGGATGAGTTCACTGGGAACTACAGCACGAATGGTTCGCTTAGCTTGGCAATCTTTAGCAACCCTGTCTTATTCCTGCTGTAGCTTTCTAAAGCTGATTACTGATTAATCGGATGACTCTAAACGAGTTAACCATAAGCCATTGAGCCATTTCGCGCCTTAAAAACGATGAAAATTAAGGCTGACTTAATGTTTAAGCTGAATGCAATTGATCTGCGATCGCACTGAAATCTCACTGCGATCGCGTTTAATTTCAGTTAATTTGTTGCCGATCTGCTGTTAAGCACTGGGCAAATAGCAGTCGGTCAGATCAATCGCAAGATGGCAAAACAACAGACAAGAATAATGGACAAGATTACGAAAATCATATTGGCGACAATTGCCATTCCAGCCACATTCTATCTCTTTGATGATGGAATACAGCCCTAAAATACACCCAATGCAGGATGAAGTTCTACCTTTTGACAGAGATTGAGGGGTTTCATCATACTGCTCTGAAACAAAGCTGTAACATGGCGTTGCGTTTATTCATGTACTTATAGCTGTAGTCAGCTCTATTAGGACACGGACATTTTTGTGGCGCGGCTCCGC
>CBKWJC010000188.1:0-2142 GCA_966674685.1 uncultured bacterium | reverse complement strand
GGAGTGAGGAGTTTTGAATTTTAAGTTGAGAGTTAGAGTTCAACCATTCAAAACTCAAAATTCTCAATTTAGACTCGATCATTAGCCCCATCACCCCGTTACTCCCTCTACAGCATCTACAGCCCTCTCCTCAACAATCAACCTCTTCAAACTTCCGCAAAAAACGTCCCATAGGCTGGCAGCTTCACCGCATCACCTACAACTTCAGCGGCAGGTTCTCGAATATGGAATATGCGCCCCAGTTCGATGCCATCTAGCTCATATTGGGCTGAGCGATCGCTAATGTTGAAAATACACAGCAAACGCTGTTCCGCATAGCTCCGCTCAAAGGCGAGAAACGGTTCTTTAGCTTCTAACAGGTTGAGCTTTCCGGCTTCTAAGGCAGGCTGATCCTTGTGCCAGTGCAGGAATTTACGCCAGGTATTCAGGATGGAGTTGGGATCGCGATGTTGACGATCGACGGCGCGATCGCAGTGATGATCCGGTACTGGCAACCACGGTTCTCCAGTAGTGAAACCAGCATGGGGTTTATCAGCCTGCCACGGCATCGGTGTTCTGGAACCATCGCGACCAACAACATCGGGATAGAGCGCTTTGCCAAAGGGGTCACAGATTTGCTCAGGGGCAATATCGTCTGGAATTTGTGCCACTTTCAGCCCCAGTTCATCGCCCTGATAGAGACAGAAGGCACCGGGTAGGGACAGCAGCAGCGCCGCCATCATGTGGTAAAACTCCTCTGGATAGGAATTACCGTTGGCATCTTTACCTGTCCACTGCGATCGCAACCGACCATAATCATGATTACCAACAATCCAGCAAGCTCCTCCGGTATCAAAATGCTCTACAACCCGCTGTAGGACATCGTGCATAAGAGTTGCCGTCATCGGTTGATTAACCAATAGCCCGCTGTGGTAGGCCATGTGGAGCCGATCGCCGCCGTCTACATACTGGCTCGCTAGCTGAATGGAGTCTTCACACAGCGTCACTTCTCCCAGCGTCATCACACCGGGATACTGATTGGCCAACTCACGAATCGGCTTGAGTAAATCCAAGGTTTCCGGACGGTTGAAGCTGTTGCACAAAATCTGATCGGCGAGAGGATTATCAGGCGGCACACCATCGGGGGGAGAATCCTCCTCAGATCGGGCTGGATTATCTCGCAGTTGTTCATCATGCAAAAAATAATTGACGGCATCAATGCGTAAGCCATCCACTCCGGTATCTAGCCAAAATTTCGCCCGCTGCAAGATTGCATCAACCACTTCAGGATTGTGCCAGTTCAAGTCGGGCTGACTGGCTAAGAAGTTGAAAAAGTAGTATTGTTCGCGCTGCGGTTCCCATTGCCAAGCGCTTTTGCCGATGAATGACGATAGCCAGTTATTGGGTGGCGAACCATCTGGTTTCGGATCGGCCCAAACATACCAGTCCGCTTTGGGATTGTCTCGGCTCTGGCGACTCTCTTGAAACCACGGGTGCTGGTCGGAAGTGTGATTCCACACCTGATCAAGAATCACCTTTAGCTTCATGCCGTGAGCCAGTTCTAAAAGCTGCTTAAACTGATCCATCGTGCCAAAGGCCGAGCCAACGGTCTGCATGTCGGTGATGTCGTATCCCAAATCGTCCATGGGAGATTCACAGATCGGCGTCAGCCAAATGGCGTCAACATTGAGGCTGGCAATGTAGTTCAGTTTTTCGATGATGCCGTTCAGATCGCCTTTGCCGTTGCCTGTCGTGTCAAAGAAGCACCAGGGTGAAATCTGATAAATGATGGCGTTTTGCCACCACTCTCCATCGTGAATGGCTTGGTTTGCATCTTCCCACTGCCATGCTCGTCGGTTAATGACGGCACTACGCCACCACGCTTTATTTCTTAACTGCATATGCTCCTTTTAGCCAACGTCAAACTGCTTAACAATTTGGAAAATCCATCGTTTATTGTCGTAAAACGCTTGTAAATCAAGCGTTTTACGACAATAAATTGTTCTTGTATGGATTTGATATGAGCAGATTTGTTTTTCAGTCTGAGTAATCGTGCAGTAAAGTGAGCCAGCCCACACTACTCACTTGATATAAGTTGCGATCGCATCCAGTCTTTCTATAGTTAGAAATCGGTTAAGAAGCACTGTCTACAGCCGTTTTCAA
>CBKWJC010000187.1:0-2370 GCA_966674685.1 uncultured bacterium | reverse complement strand
AATCCCCTTAAGGCCGTGTTTTGTTGGTGGTTCAACAGAAGGGGGTACTCTCCCAAGTGCTTTTGGGGGGTTGGGGGGGGGCGCTTCGCGCCCCCCACCAACCATCAAAACTCATCAAAATCAAGTTGGCAAACTAGCAGTTGAAATGACAAGTCAGCGGATCATTGGATTGACGGGTGGCGTGGGGATGGGCAAAAGTACCGTCTCCAACTATTTGGCCAGCCAATATCACCTGCCCGTGCTGGATGCTGACATCTATGCGCGGCAGGCGGTTGCAGTGGGATCACCCATTTTGCAGCAGATTGCCCAGCGCTACGGTGAGGAAATCCTGCAGTCGGACGGCAGCTTAGATCGGCGACAATTGGGAAATATCGTATTTCAGCAGCCAGACGAGCGCCGCTGGCTGGAGCAGCAGATTCATCCTTACGTGCGCGATCGCATGTTGCAGGATGCCCAGGCTTTAACCGATCAACCTGCCATCGTCATGTCAATTCCGCTGCTGTTTGAAGCCAACTTGACCCATTTGGTCACGGAAATTTGGGTGGTGATGTGCGATCGCAGCCAGCAAATCCAGCGGCTAATGGAACGGGATCGGCTTTCTCAGGAGCAGGCCATGTCGCGAATTCAGAGCCAAATGCCAATTGAGCAGAAAATGGCTCAGGCAGATGTGGTATTGGATAACCGTACTCATGTTGACGACCTGCTTAAGCAGATTGACGCAGCGATCGCATCGTAACTGGATTATGAGCCGACGCATCGGTAGCGAGTCCTAACCAGCGATCCAGGAATACATTCAGCCACTTTTCGACGGTATGACTATATTGCCGATGATGGGTGAAGTGCAGCTCACGGGGCTGAGCACCGGGTAAATCAAGCTGATCGGCTCCGTTCGTCGTCCAGAAGTCAATCAAATCGGCTGTAATTTCGGGATGAAATTGGAAGCCATAAGCCCGTTGACCATAGCGAAATGCCTGGTTGGGAAACGCTTCGCCACCTTGAGCCAGTAATACCGCATCCTTGGGCAGCTCAAAGCCTTCGCGGTGCCAGTGATAGACGTGCATGGCATGGCGAAACTCAGGCACCTTAGCGGCAGGTGAAATCGGATAATAGCCAATCTCACGCTGCTCTTGGGGATGGGGCTGCACCTCAGCTCCGAGTACCCGTGCGAGCAACTGCGCGCCTAAGCAAATTCCGAGATAGGGTTTATCCGTCGCCAAAACGGTCGGAATCCAGTCTAATTCAGCGCGGATATACGGCTCGTGGTCGTCATTTGCACTCATCGGCCCACCAAAGACAATCACCGCTGCATATTCATCCATACTCTGCGGTAGCGAGTCTCCGATTGCGATACAGCGCGACTCCAACTCATATCCGCGCTGGGTCAGAGCTGCGCCGACTAATCCAGGTTTCGATGTTTCTTGATGGACAATCGTTAAGATCTTATTCACAAATCTTGAAGGTCTAGGTCAGTGACAGTTTAGGGAGTTTGGCGATGTAACCCAGTCGATACAGTAAGCATTCGTAACTGACTGGAAACACATATCAATTTGATATTTCAATCTACTGTAACAATTGCAATGTGCTCGAACCGCTACATCAATCACCATTACACAGGCAGGCCATCTCAGGCCATTTATGTAAGCATCTATTACTATCCTTCCCACGTTCCGGAGAAGATGCTTCGTACAGCCTTGGCAATTCGCCCTAAATCTTCGTCTAGCAGCGGAGGCCAAATTACCCCTTGACGCTTGCCCTGTTCATACAAATAGCGACTCTCATTTGCCAGCATATACAGGCCATACACCAACCTGCGATCTAGTTGCTCAGCCTGCTGCAATCCTTCAAACATGACCTTGAGCGCGAGTAGCAGTGATGTAACCTGCCCCGGAATTGGCGGTTGCCCCTGTCGTAGTCGTTGCAGAAAGGTTTCAGAGGATTTCTCGAAGTCAGCACCCTGAGTCAGGATGAAATCGTGAGCAGTGGCGTAATCCATGAGCGTTTCAACCTACCCAATAAAATCGCATTGTGCCATTTTGTTGCCGTCTTTTACAGTCACGGCGTTTTTCAGTGGAAGAATCATAAAGCCTGAAAGCAAATTTTCCGATAAGACTGCCGCCGTCATGGATCTTTTGAAATAGGGACTGCGTCATCATACGAAATCCGCTTGTAAAAACCAGTTTTATTTTTGTAAAAAGCAGACTATGCCTGCTTCTTACAAAAATAGTTCGGGTTCTTTCTCGTTGGATTTGGTATTAGGTAGGTTGGCATAAATAAGCGCATCTAAAAAACCGGGGGAGCGCCCCGGAGGGGCGCTCCCCCGGTTTTTTAGATACGCAGTTCTTTGGATGTCGCTCCTTCGTAAACAATTTG
>CBKWJC010000186.1:0-2565 GCA_966674685.1 uncultured bacterium | reverse complement strand
ACTTATACTGGCAAGCGATCAATGCCCTTATTAGAACCAATCACAACCATAATCGCCCCTTTTTTCAGCCGAGTGACTGGACTGGGATTAATCTCAAATCGATCATCCTGATTAATTGCCATCAGCGTCAGACCAAAGCGGCGGCGCAGATCCAAATCCACAACCGTTTTATCATCAAACTCATCTGGCACAATCACTTCCACAATTGAGTGATCCGGGTCAAGTTCAAATCGATCTAGCAGTCCCGGACGAGTTAGCGATCGCGCCAGTTCACAGCCCATTTCATGCTCTGGGAAAACGACCTGATCGGCTCCCACCCGCTGAAGCAGCTTCCCGTGGATGTCAGAAGAGGCTTTGGCGACAACGTAGGGAACGCCCGCCTCTTTCACATTCAGCGTTGTGATGATGCTCTCTTGGACATAATTCCCGATCGCAATAATGACCGTATCGAAATCTAAAATGCCCGCTTCTTTTAGCGCCGCAGGCTGGGTAGAATCTAACTGGACGGCATGGGAAACATACTGCTCAGTCAAAATTTGGGCAACGCGGTGCTCATCCGAATCAATTCCTAACACTTCGTAACCCAACTGATGCAGCGTCATGCAGACTGCGCGACCAAATCGACCTAAGCCAATTACAGCAAATTGTCGATTCCCACGCAGATTTTTGAAGAAACTCAAAGAAGAAAGATTCACAAACCAATCCTTCAGGCTATCCCAACTGTGAATATAGTGTACGTCTAACTGCAACCCAGCCTCTACCATTGCGGCGAGTTTCACAGCAGAGCAGCCATTTTAGCGCCGCGATGCAGCGCTAAAATGGCTGTCCTGAGTTCTTTTGTAGGTTGGGTAGAGCACTAGCAAAACCTAACAAAACCGTGATTAACGTTAGGTTTCACATTGTTCAACTCAACCTACGTGGGGAACTTTGGTCAATCTTAATGTGCAGGGATATCAAGAATGAATCTGCTGGGGCTGAGGATGATTGACGTTTAGAATCACGCCTTCTCGCGCCATTATCGCGCTTGGCAAACTCGCCTGTACCTGCATTTCAATCTGGTCAAGCTGATCGTCATCTTGGTAGGGATCGTGATAGAACAGCACCAGTTTGCCCACTGCCGCCGTTTTAGCGAGAGTAACCGCCGACTGCCAGACCAAATCGCTGACGGTTTGAGTCAGGTTCAAATCGTAATAGGCGTGATCGGCGTAGGTGCCGTCGTAGATTAAAACATCTGCATTCTGCGCCAGATAAAGCAGATTCTGATCAACATCATCAGCGGCATGGTTGGTATCGGTGGCATAGACCAGCGAATGGTCGCCCCAAGTGACGCGGTATCCCAAGGCGCTGTTGGGCCGATTGAGCGAAATCGTCTCAATCATCACGTCACCAATCGACAGCACGCTACCCGGTGAAATATTGCAAAACGATAGGTGCGATCGCATCATTTGCAGCGGCGTCGGAAAGTTGGGGCGCAGCATTTGATCCGTCAGCCGCTGCTTAATCGAGGCTCCATTGGGTGCAGTGGCACCATAAATCGAAAATTTATTGCCTTCCACAAAGGCCGGAATAAAAAAAGGAAAACCCTGAATCCGATCCCAATGGGTATGGGTAAAAAAGAGATGGGCTTCAATCGGCTGCGGCTGGGTTAGCAGGTGTTTGCCTAAAACCCGCAGTCCTGTCCCACCATCGAAAATGAGCCTGTGTCCACCAACTAGCACTTCAACACAGGCCGTGTTGCCGCCATATCGGACTGTCTCAACCCCTGGGGTCGGAATACTGCCGCGTACTCCCCAAAATTGAACCGTAAAGGGAGCGATTGAACTGTTCGCTAGCGATGATGATTGCAATGCTGTCAAGGAGTCCGATCCTGCCATGTTAGATTAAGCCTAGAAAAACATGTCAGCACGACTATTCATGCTGAAGCTGACAAATCGTACATCAATATGTAAGAGCCCAAGTATTTTTTATGAGAAGACTGCACTGCCAGCTTTTCACAAAAAATAAAAAACGGTGATGGGTTTTCAACCAGACTTCACAAAGTAAGTGAGTATAAATAAACCTATTCTAAAAACCGGAGAGCTGCCCCGGAGAGGTGACTCCTCAGTCTTAGGTTTTACATTTGTTTATACGCAGCCACTTATTAGTCATAGTACCCAGACTGAGCCTGAAGTTATTATCGTTGCACCCTAACTCAGACTTTTTTATTCACACATCCTGCACCGAAACTCGCTGAGGTCATTCTGCCACCGCCGCCCAGCGGCAAAATGGCGTTCCTGTTTTAATATCAAGTCCATGTATGGGAACCCCGTTTAGTTTTTTAAAATGCTGGCTAAGCAAGCGTTTCACGAAACTAAACAATAGGGTTTTAACCGGATTTCATATAAGTCGGCGAGATGCAAGATTAGGAGTATTGGAACCTGTCGTTCCTTCCGGACAAAAACCATTTAATTTTAACTACACGGGAGAAGATGCGATTCCCGGTCAAATCGGACTGGATGAACCACTAGATCAAAAATAATCTGTTTACCCCAATCATCTGTATCCTAACCAAATAGATATACAACC
>CBKWJC010000185.1:0-2800 GCA_966674685.1 uncultured bacterium | reverse complement strand
GGCATGACCAAAGCAGTACAAACGAGCGTACTGCATAATTTTGCACACCGCTATAGCAGTTGTTTGTGTAGGAGTTGAAGCCATGATGACTGACCTTTTTGCCATAATCAATCACGTTGATTGAGCACATATTAGAGTTGTCAACTTTTGTCTGTAATCCAGCCCTACCTAGCAATATGGCTTTACGATGCTCAATAAAATCGATCAACTCTAAAAAGGAGCTTCCTGCTTTATAAGATGTTTCGCCATCAATACTGTCTACGTATGCTGTATTAGCATCAAGTAAACCAATTTCATGTAAATCGGCAATAAACTCTACTGAATTTTGAATGCCGATATTAGGGCTTTTGGGATGTAATATTAATTTGTTGTCAGCCATAAACTTAGATTCTCTTGCGAATTATTACCGTCCAATAAAAAACTCAGGATAAAGTTGAACAGAAATCAACTTCTAGCAGTCTTTTTCATTATGAGTAGGACGATTTCTACTTCTTAGTTGAATTTGAAACTGATTTGCGATCGCATCTCTGAATTTTTTGCTTTCTTCTGGTGTAACTCGTCTTGCCCTTTCAAAGGGAAATTCAGATTTCTAGCTCATTTGACTTAGCCTTATTGGCTCATTCAGATTGTATCTATTGTGTATGCCAAGATCCTGTTAAGACTATTATCGCAAATTTCCAGTGTCAGCTTCGGGAATCGCTAGTTGCGAAGTGTAGTATTCCTGTAATACGCAGTATTCGCCATTCGGCAAAGGCTGTCAGTCATGGACAACACTCGACAGGTCAAAATCAGCAAATATCTCAGCAAGCACCTGCGCCACACCCCTGAACGAATTGGTTTGACCCTAGAAGCAGGCGGTTGGGTTAACGTGGATGACCTGCTAGCTGCTTGTGCGGCTCATCAGTTTGCCGTGACTCGCACTGAGCTGGAGCAAGTCGTGGCTGCTAGCGACAAACAGCGCTTTGCCTTTGACACCACTCACACGCGAATTCGGGCCAATCAAGGCCACAGCGTCAGCATCGACCTCCAGCTTCAGCCGCAAACGCCGCCCGCTGTGCTGTATCACGGTACGGGCGAGAAATCGGTATCGGCCATTTTGGAAACAGGACTGCTGAAAATGTCGCGGCACCATGTGCATTTGTCCACTGATATTGAAACGGCTCACAAAGTCGGAATGCGGCACGGTCGCCCCGCGATTTTTATCGTTGATGCTGCTGCGATGCAGGATGCAGGTTTTGTTTTCTACTGCTCCGCAAATGGCGTTTGGCTCGTCGAGCAGGTGCCGCCGCAGTACCTAACCCGAATTGCGTAGGGTGGCATTGTTGATTAAACCCTGAAAACCTTGAATCTGTTGGGTTTCGCGTTGCTCTACCCAACCTACAAAACTACAAAATTACTTGATCCAAGCCTGAAATGGAGGTGCGTCATGCAGTTGCGCCGATTTAGTGACGTTAAAGACTTTTGGCAGGAAGCACAGGACTATCTGCTCCAGCACGAAGCTGAAAGTAACCTGCTGTTGGGGATTACACATACGTTGCTGCATTATCCGGATCGCTATCCCGATCCACCCTATCTTGCGATCGCAACTTCTGCCTCTGGCAATATCCTGGCTGTAGCGTTGCAGACACCGCCCTATAAGCTGCTGCTCTCCAAAGCGCAGGATTTAAATGCGATCGCACTGATTGCACAGGATTGGCAACAGGCTCCAGAACCGTTACCCGGAGTTGGTGGGCTGATTGAGGAAGTGGAAGCCTTTGTCAAAACCTGGCAATCCCGCACTGGATGCGCGGCGCGGCGGGTCATAGAGATGCGAATTCATCGGCTGACGCAGGTTGAACCCGTGGCGACGGCCAATGGTCATTTGCGAGTGGCGACAGAGTGCGATCGCGCTCTCCTGATCAACTGGGTCACGGATTTTAATGCCGAAATTGGTGATGTCGTGAAGCAAGACCCACAAAAGGCGGTTGATGCGGGATTAAAACGGCAGAGTATGCACGTTTGGGAGGATGAGGTTCCCGTGTCCTGGGCCAGCGGAAATCAATCTCCGCCAGGGATAGGACGAATTGGGCCAGTGTATACGCCGCTAGAGCATCGGCGGCAGGGCTACGCGACGGCCTGTGTTGCGGCCTTGAGCCAGAAGTTGCTGGATCAGGGTTGCCAGCGCTGCTACTTGTTTACGGATTTGGCGAATCCAACCTCGAACCACATTTACAAGGAGATTGGCTATCGTCCAGTGGATGACTGGTATGACTATGCGTTTAGCTATGAGTGACAATTGCTGAACGATGGAGTTGCGATCGCGCTCAACCAACCTAGAAACCGGGTTTTTTGAAGAACCCGGTTTTTGCATCTCAAATAAATGGCAATTCTTCAACTTAACCTGCAAGACTTGCGATCGCGCTTGAGTATTGGCTTGTAGCTTACTCTAGTTTACGTAACAGGATTTATAATCTCACTAACGCTGTTTAGACCATTTTTTTAATAAATTCATTAATGCTTCATCTTCAACGGCATGGTCTAGAAAAAATCTCTTTTCGTCTTCTGGCAAACCCTTACAGGCTATGATAAACGACCGCTTTAGCCAAATATCAAATCCTGAGTAGCTCTCTTTCAATTCTCTAATCCAATCAGTTGCATTAGCTTGATAAGCACTAAGAATGATTTCTCTTCTAATGCTAGGTGGAGCATTGCCATAAAGAGCAATTAATCGATTTACATTATTAAGTTTAATATTTCTAACGAATAAACCTAGTTCCACCCAAGTTTGTGTTGAGTAGAATTGAGGCAGAGAGTTCAGAAG
>CBKWJC010000184.1:0-2935 GCA_966674685.1 uncultured bacterium | reverse complement strand
AGCATCGTCCGGACTCATAGGCTGGCTGGTCTGCTAGAGCAACGTACTGCTGCCAAGTCGCTCTTACCCAGGTATCGGTTTCAATTCCGGGTGATGAGGGTACCGCTCGAACCATCCTAATGTCCTCAGCCTGACTGACTTCAAACAGTAACAATGTTTGTTGTGTGGGCGATGCCCACACAACAAACATTGTTACCCCAATACCACTATTCCTTGATCCTATTGTACGCCCAGAAATTTATGGGTTTGTAGGCTCACGCGCCATTCTGGATGCTGAAGGACATAGTTAAACACGATGTCCTGACTGTTGAGCGATTGCCATTCGGGTTGCAGCAGCTTGGCTGCGGTATCGGGAACCTGAGCCGCCTGCTGTTCGGCCCATTCCAGATCTGATTCGTCTGCAACTACAATCTTCAGCTCATGGGCATGGGCATAGATACTGGGATGAGGAGCCTTGGAGCGTTTCGGCGAAAAGGTCACCCAGTCGAACGAGCCGCTGAAGGGATGAGCGCCGGAGGTTTCCAGATGCACTTGCAGGTTAGTGGCTTTGAGTTGCTGAGCAAGTTCCGTTAAATCGTGCATTAGCGGCTCTCCGCCCGTGATGACGACAATTTGGGGATTAGCGGCACGGGCAGCGGCAACGAGATCGGCGATGTCCTGGCGGGGATGGCGCTTGGGATTCCAGGAGTGCTTGGTGTCGCACCAGGGACAGCCCACATCACAGCCCGCCAGTCGGATAAAAAAGGCATTGGTGCCAGCCCAGAAGCCCTCGCCCTGAATTGAGTGAAACGTTTCGACAATCGGCAGATCCGTTTCGCTCACCTGACCGCCTGGTCGATGAATCGTGTTTGGGTTCGTCATTTCAGCGTTAGTCATCTTCGTATTCCACCCAGGAGTTCGGCGTTTCGGAGACACAAACCTTCAGCTTCACGCCGTCTGGGACTTCTTTCTTGGTGCGCTCGTAAATGTATTGAGCAATCATCTCCGCCGTTGTCTCATAGCCGTCCGGCAGCACCTCATTCAGGACACAGTGATCCAGACCGCCCTTGAGCATGTCCCGCTTGGCCCAGCGCAGCGTCCGAAAATCGCAGACCATCACCTCATGCGGACAGTATGCCGACGAATGAAGCCGATGCGATTCGGCTTCAATCCGAACTCGGTAGGTATGACCGTGCATCCGCCCACAAGGCCCGTCATAGTCTCGAATGGAATGCGCGGCATCAAACGTAAATTCAGTTGAAAGTTTCCACTTTGGCATAAACGTCTCAGACAATCCTATTCCCGATCTACTTTTAGCACCTCTGTCCAGGTATGCTGATTGGTGCTTGGCTTCACCAGCGGGTAGGTGCGCCCGTGCAGGTGAATGTCATCCAGTTCGGCATCGGGCTTGGCCGTATGGTAGACCAACACATATTTGGCTGCGATCGCACGATCGATTTCGGCTTCCACTTCGCCGCGCCACTGGGTTTTGCTGACCAAAACGACCAGTTGATCAGCCAGTTGGGTAATCGCTTGGGCAATATTGCGCCGATTCAGTTCGTCCAAGCTGCCAAACGGCGAATCCATCACCACCGGAAAACCGCCGCTGTCTAATCCTAGCGCTGAATGCTTCTGACTCCAGTAGCGCACTCGCTCAATCACGCTGCCGATGAAGGCCAAGCTGAGGATTTGATTCTGTCCGGTGGACGCCGCAACGGGCACTCCTTCGGCCTGTGCCGGATTGGCCAGGTTGCGAAACTGCGCGATCGCACTTTATCTTCTAGTTAGAACATGCGATCGCAGGTTAGAGGGCAGTGAGGCGTGAGGAGTAAGGCGAGAAGAGTTTTGAGTTTTGAGTTTTGAGTGAATGACCTAACTCACCACTCACTCACCCGTCAGTTCCCAAAATCCAAAATCCAAAATCCTTACTCCTCAAGCACTCCCCCTACCCCATCGTCCGCTTACGACTCATGACGCTGATGTATTCCCCATTGCGACCCGTGGGCAGCGGCTTACTCCAGGCAATGCGATCGCAATAGCCCAGCGCATCCAGACGGTGAATGGCATCGGCAAGGGCGGAATAGTCGCCCAGCAGAATGTGGCGAACGGTTTCTTGATTGAAGGTTGGCAAGCTGAAACTAGGAGAGACAGTGGCCTCTCCGCTGGGTGATTGAAACATACGGGTGTCTCCGTTTTCGACTAAAGGAAAACGGGGAACTATCTAGATCCCTTATTTGAAGCGGTAAAGGCAAGATAGCAGGACTAAAATGATCCCAGTCATCTCGACTTACCTGAGCTAAGTTGGGATGATCAGGAGATTTGGGAGGTGGCCGCCTTCCAGATCTCCGCCTAGAATCATTCCCCGCAAGAATAAAAGTATCAAGAAGCGGCTAGGCGGTTCAACCGTATTCATGGAAATAAACCTAATCGAATCCATAGCTGTCTTGCAGCAATTTGAGAAGGGCTGTTCATCTCCAAATAGGCTGCGGTCACTTTGCCGATGTCGGTAATACCCAGAATGCTGCCGGATTGGCATCAATCTCAAAGTGCTGATACCATTGGTCGTTTCTGGGATGGAAAAAGCGGGCTTCAGCATCTGAACTGGGTACCGTACCTTTGATCCGATTGCTCTTACGAAGATTGCAAGACCGACAGGCTAGAGCTAATTTCATGTCTTCGGTCTGTCCGTTTTGGGACAACGGGATAATATGTTCAACCTCAAACGGAAAGTTGAACACAACTTCTGGAGCTTGGCAGTATTCACAGCGGTGGTTGGCCCGTGCGGAAACCGTTGGATAGCAAGGATTCATCGCTCCACTTACTGCATTAACGCAGCGGTGCGAGCGGTTGCGGCTTTGAGTTCCGCTTCGACTAACGCATCGAGTTCAGCCTGTTGATCAGATCCAAAATCCAAAGGCGCAATTTGTATGATTGAGATAGACCGTTGTAGGTGTGC
>CBKWJC010000183.1:0-3024 GCA_966674685.1 uncultured bacterium | reverse complement strand
ATGGCAGAAGACCATTGCTCAGGAACGCTGACACAAAATAAGTTGGAACTAGATTTGAATTAGTATATTTGACTTAATTAAAACTTGATAAAGCGACAAAACCATTCGAACAAATTGAGTTCATGACGCATTTTTGTAAGTTCTAGCTGATGTTGTTGAGCAATAGTGTAGTACCACTGGCAGTGTTGTCGAAAAGCTTCTCGATACTCAACTTCTTGCCGAAATTCATGAGCGATTTGATTCAGTTCTAAAACCAAATCAACCTCAGAAGCCGTGGGATGAAACTGATTCAATTCGTCATTAAACATGCTGACGCGCTCTGGATTCTAAAATGGCAATCCTCGAAGGGTGATGATCAACTATGATAGGGGCAAAGTTTATCGGATCAAAAATCACCACTTAATCATGCAGAAGTCATGCTAAATCAACTTAGATCAATTGAGATCAACCACCTCTCTAGATTGTACCCATCGCCAAGAGGTCTAGGGGTGACGATTCTCACACTATTTCTCATAATCTTGAGCACTAGACGCCACTTCCGTTAAATCGGCAGCTAGTTTACAAACAGTTCATTGAGTTTGTTTAGAGTTTGTGCGATCGCACATTTAGATCAGCGCTATCCTTATGTGAAATATTTGTGGGGAGTGTGACCATGATGAACTGTTTAATCAAGCTTAAGCCCAGAACCATCGGGCATTTGACTGTTGTTTTGACCTTCCTAATCATCGCGGGATGTGGATCATCGTCGAACCCAACGGACGATTCGGCCAGCGAGGTCAAAACTGACACAGAAACCGTGACTGAAAGCAGTTCTGACTCCGACATGATTAGCGACAGTGGTTCTCTCGAAGGAAAAGCCATCGCAGAACTACCCAGTCCCACGGTAACAACGCCATCTTCACCTGCAACTTCTCAGCTAGTCAAAAACACTCAGGCAGAAGCTCGTATCGCTCAGCTTGAAGTAGGTCGCTATGATCCCTTCTCTGGAGTTGTAGCTCGCCGCCAGCCGCCTGCTCCTGCTGCTCCTCAGCCTGCCCCAGCAGCTCCAAGCCCATCACCAACTGCACCAACTGAACAACCTTCTGCTCTGCCTCAGCCAACAGCCACACAACCTGCGCCCATCCCCGTGGTGGCTGCTAACCCTGTTAATCCGACTCAAGCTGCTGGTACGCTGCCCAGTGTGCTGGTGCCCTCTCAATCTACTCCCGCCGAGGCAACACCGATTGCTAGCCGCATTGAGATTAGCGGTGTCGTGCAGGTCGATAATCGAACGGTTGTGATTGTGTCTGTGCCGAATGAGGCAACTAGCCGCTATGTGGGCGAAGGTGAAATGCTGGCCAATGGTCAGGTTAGGGTTAAGCGAATTGAAGCTGCACCAAATCAAGAACCACTGGTTATCCTAGAACAGAATGGGCAAGAATTTTCCCGCACGGTCGGCAGCAGTTCTAGTAGCCTTTCTTAAGCTTGTTCAGGCTAGTTATATCAAATCCGTATATGAGAACCCAATTTATTTTTATGAAATGCTTGCGAAGCAAGCATTTCATAAAAATAAAAGATAGGTTGTCTGCCGGATTTCATATTATGACCTGATGATCTCCTTGAGTTCAGATGACCCATCATTCTTCATCTCCTGATTCCTATCCGTCCCCCTCAGCAAAAGGCGAGCGATTAGCGGTTTCCGCGAGTTCGTTCACGCTGACGGGGATCTATTCCTGTCCAGTTTGTCGGCATGGTCAAATTCAAACGCTGACCTTGATGGATGCGTTTGCCTGTGACTTTTGCCGCCATATTTTTACGCCCAATTTGGCGGAGCAAACGATTCAGGTCGTTGATAGCTCGCAGCCGATGAGCTGGCGCTGGGCCGGAAAACGCTGGCGTCCAGTCTACCAAGATGATTTGAATCTCACCTTTGTAATCTGGAGTGTTGGCATTGCCCTGGTTACATTACCGCCGGGACTGGTTTGGCTGTCATCCCATACGTTTCCACCAATGGAGGGTAGTCGATGGAGCTGGTTTCCGACGGTGTGGGTTGGAGTTACGTTGACAACCCATTTACTGCTGGTGAGCTGGCTAATCGTCGAACATTATCAGTATCCGTTCTACGTGGCGGCCAAGGTGCGGTTACGGCAGTGGCTAGGAAGACGGTGACTTGTGGGGTGAGAGGTGTGGGTTAGTGGTTGATAGTTGATGGTGACTGGTTGATGGTTGATTGGGGGGCGTAGTTAATCGTTACAGAGATATGGGTTGGGTGAATTAGCAAATTAGATAGATGTGGTTGGTAGTTGATAGTGAAGGTCGTGAAGGAGAATTGGAGTGACGAGAACACGGCAGGCGGTCAATCGGGTTATTATGCGTTCTGCCAAAATTGAACTGCGGCGCAAGTTGCTAAAAGCGAGACAGTCAATTCCGGATGATGTCTGGCGGCAAAAGAGCGATCGCATCTGTAATCATCTTCAAAACTGGTCTGTTTTTCAGGACGCGCGGGTAGTATTGGCCTATTGCAGCTTTCGCCATGAACCAGATTTGAGTCCGCTTTTTCCGTGTAAGCCAGCCTGGGGACTGCCCCGTTGCGAAGGTAAATCCCTCAGTTGGCACCAGTGGCATCCTTGGGGCGTACCGCTGCAAGCGGGCAGTTACGGTATTCTTGAACCGCATCCTGACACACCGCTGATTCAACCCAGTGAGGTGGATTTGATCTTAGTTCCGGCGGTTGCCTGCGATGTGCAGGGCTATCGGCTGGGCTATGGTGGTGGGTTTTACGATCGGTTTTTGAGTCTGCCGAGTTGGGCTAATGTGCCAACAATCGGCATTGTGTTCGAGTTTGCTCGGTTACCGCAGGTGCCACGCGAGGCATGGGATAGGCCGCTGCAGGGGATTTGTACGGAGAGCGGGGTATTCATAAAATAATTCTCCAAAATTGCTGAGTGGGGGTTTTTGTTCTCCCCACCCCCCCCCCGCAAGCTTTTGTTTTTTTGTTTTCGCCCGACAAAACCATCAGAATGGTGGGGAATCTTTGATTTTTTC
>CBKWJC010000182.1:0-3303 GCA_966674685.1 uncultured bacterium | reverse complement strand
CCTTCTGAACTCTCTGCCTCAATTCTACTCAACACAAACTTGGGTGGAACTAGGACTGATGCTGGTTTGCCGGAAGCAAACTATCAGCATCAGTCTACTAGGATTACGCACCTTGCATAGTACTTGAATCTAGATTATTGACAGCAGTATCCAAATTCAAGTGGTTCGAGTAAAGTAGCTATCGAATGAAGGCGGATTTCTATTTTACCTGCCAGCTAGATGTTTTCATGACGGTTACGTAAAGTAGCTCCTACACCTACAGCACCCACTATTAATAGGCTCAACGTTGTCATAGGTTCAGGTATATCTATTTGTGTTACGGCTAGTGCACGAAGCGGATCAGCATCTGTGCCATCAATATCAAAATCTTTGTCTAATTCAATCAGGCGAGATTCTAGTGTTGATTCAAATGAGCTACTAAGTAAACCAAATATCGAGTTTGTGGTGCCAGAAAAAGGTTCCAAAGCCAATAAAGAATCTTCTAAGCTTGAATCTGAACTAGGGACGAGAAAACTGAAAAAGCTTCCTCCTTCAGAGGAGAAATCTGAAGAAGAATTTTTAAATGTAAATTGACTGATTTCGCTAGAGGAAGAAACAGGTAAAGCATCAACGAAATCGCTGATCTCGACTTGAGAATTTGTGCTATTCAGATCTTCAATCACTAGATCTTCAATATCAAAGACTAGTGTATCGATTAGGTTCCCACTGCTGTCTTCAATAAAAACACTCAGGCCACCGGGAACAGAACCAAAAGAACCAGAGCTGTCAGCAGTTGTTTCAGTTTCTAGATCGAATTCAACTGTAACAGGATTATTAAACGATCCTGTAAAACGTAACAGAATTGCTTGAGCTGGCTTAGGTACAAACACACTACCCACAGTCAATGCTAATGCACCGACTGTGGCTACTGAGATACGGGTGGAACGGAATAGAGAAGTCATATTCTTAGGAGGTAGGTTTAGAACTGTGCAAAAAACTGATCAAAGTCTCTTCTGCGCGATCGCAAGTGATAAGCAACAAGTAACAAGTAAATAGAAGCGTTGAAAAAGATCTTGCTCTTTATTATTTCGTCACAATATTTGCATCGAAAAAGTTTGGCATCAATGCCAAGACCAGTGACTTTACGGGAAATTTATCCGGATTTCGCAATTGTGCCCGTTGCCGTCTCCGTAGATTTACAGAAACATCACAAAAAAGTCCGTGATTATACGTAAAGATTTGTGTCGCTGATGTGATTGGGTTGAAAGATTGAAAAATTGGGGTGCGCTGTGCAGGATCAATGTTTTCGTTTGTAAAGCAGGTGTGAATGAATCGCTGCGAAGTGCAGTCCGCTGATGCTACTGATAGTGAAGCGTTTGAAGTGATGGGCGTTTGGGCTGTGCCGTCTCGTAGAGAATTGCAGCCTCTACATTCAATTCCCACAGATCAGGAAACAGAATTGGATGGGAATACTGTTTAAAGTTCCGACTGGAGATTGCGATCGCATCAACAAACTCAATAAAAACCAAGATTTTGAGATGATGAAAATGCTCCAGAAATGCTAACGTCGAACGGGATAGCGCCGAGGGGCAACTTTTTGTACTGTTAATTAAAATTTTTGAGAATTCATTAGTGACACTAACTTTTCAAGAGCAAACGATTCATCGCACGGTTCTAAAAAACGGCATGGTTGTGATTGTCTTTGAGAATCCCACCGCCGATATCATTGCTGGTCGCCTGTTTCTCCGGGTGGGCAGCAGCTACGAACCTCGTCACCATGCAGGTGTGTTTAATCTGATCGCTTCGGTTTTGACCAAGGGCACCGAACAGCTTTCGTCAATGGAAATTGCCGAGCGGGTTGAGTCAATTGGCGCTAGCTTAGGAGCCGATACCGCTTCTGACTACAGCCTAATCAGCTTCAAGACGGTTTCTGCCGACTATCCTGATATTTTGGATTTGGTAGCGCAGTTGATGCGGACTCCCACTTTTCCAGAACACGAAGTCGAACTAGAAAAGCGGCTGACGCTTCAAAGCTTACGCTCCATGCACGAACAGCCGTTTGCAGTGGCTTATCAAAATCTGCGGCAGGCGCTTTATGGGGATCATCCCTATGCTTTATCGGGCTTGGGTACCGAAGAAACGATCGCGCAGTTTGATCGCGATTTGCTCCAGCACTACCATCAAGCCTATTTTCGACCCGACAATATGATCTTCAGCTTGGTCGGTCGGATTGGGATTGATGATGCGATCGCATCGATTGAGCAAGCGTTTGGCGACTGGCATCCAGCTACACCCGCTCCTGCACGTCCAATTCTGCCTGCACTGCCAAATGTGCCGGATGAACCAACGCTGCTTTTGCAGTCCCAGGAAACCCAGCAGTCGATTCTGATGGTGGGCTACCCGGCGGCATCGGTACACAGTTCAGACTATGCAGTGCTTAAATTACTCAATACTTATTTAGGCAACGGGCTATCCAGTCGGCTGTTTACCGAACTGCGGGAGAAGCAGGGCCTAGCCTACGAAGTCTCGGCCTTCTATCCCACGCGGCTGGACACGTCGCATTTCGTGGCCTATATGGGAACGGCACCGCAAAATACGACCATTGCCCTTGCGGGTCTACAAGCTGAGCTAGAGCGTTTATGTACAACGCCGCTGGAAGCCGAGGCGCTTCAGGCCGCTAAAAATAAACTGCTGGGTCAGTATGCATTGGGTAAACAAACGAATTCTCAAATTGCTCAGGTGTACGGCTGGTACGAAACGCTCGGTCTCGGCCTAGGCTTTGACCAGACGTTTCAATCTGCGATCGCAGATATCAGTATCGAAGACGCTCAACAAGCCGCCTGCCGCTACTTCCAGCAGCCCTATATCTCCCTACTGGGGCCAGAAGCCGTCCTCAACAGCTTGCAGAACTGATGTTTACTCTTCCTCGTTGGTCGAACTGGCTGATGGTCGTGTGGGTTGATCAGCCAGTTCGATATATCTGGCATCAAGCAAAAACGATCCTCGGTTGAACTTCACTTTCCAAGTATCAGTCAGTCGCGCTTCAGTAATGATCCCCGTTTCGCCCACAGGTAAGACATCCGGCGGGCGCAGCATGGGCATGGTGTCAGCAGTTTTGATATAAGGCGGACGCACCGCGAGTCGAACGCGATCGCCAACTGAGAACTGTTTGATCGTTGATTCGTCGGCCATAGGAGATCAGGTTTATACGGTTACCGATGGATGGGAACTGGGTTTTGAATTATGAGTTTTGAATTATGAGTTTTGAGTTTATAGCGCTTCTTGTGCTAATAAAGGGGGAGTTATTTTTTGGAAGCCGCGCGG
>CBKWJC010000181.1:0-3631 GCA_966674685.1 uncultured bacterium | reverse complement strand
GAGGGGCGCTCCCCCGGTTTTTTAGATGCGTTTATTTATGCCAACCTACTTATGTTTAATACCGCTAGCGAACCTGTAG
This sequence comes from uncultured bacterium, assembly GCA_966674685.1. Taxonomy (GTDB): domain Bacteria; phylum Cyanobacteriota; class Cyanobacteriia; order Phormidesmidales; family Phormidesmidaceae; genus Thainema. The sequence continues at coordinate 3,552 of CBKWJC010000181.1, read as the reverse complement.
TCAGATCGCCCGCAATCATAAGCAAGTCCTAAACCCTTCTCATTAAGGTGTTCTATATTTCCAATCTGCTCACCCAGATATCAAATCGGGGTGAATCAAATTGAATCATTAGAATCTATCTTAACTAAATTTAACGTAATGCTCATAAACCGAGCAACTGGCTTCTACATTTCCATAAATTCAGCGCTGCAATTGATTTAGTTCGTTCTTTATCTAGTTTACCGAGTCGGTCAGAGTGAATGACGGATCGGGGAATAGGAAGTGAAGGGGTTGGGGACAGAAGGGCAGGGGAGCAAGGGAGCAGGGGGTAGTGGGAGTTTTGGTGTGGGTGTTAGTCGGAGCTTTGTAGCAGTAGTTACAGAGGCTAGGACGTTGGGAGATACGGAAAACGTTCAAACGTTGGACTTAGTCAGTGTCTCGACCAAAGTGGCGATGGCTATAGTCCCTGCGTACAAAATTGGGCAACAAAACAAAATCCTGATGTGAGCCACACAGCTCAAACATCAGGATTCTGATTGAATTAGGTTTTGCGGGTCTACCCTAACAACGTTGGCGAACCACTAGGGTGTTTCGCTGATGCGGATGACGTAGGGGTAGTAGCCTTCGTCGCGATAGGAGCCGACCCAGATTTGATAGGTGCCGGAGAGCCACTGGCCCGCGATGCCGGGATTGGTGCGGTTAAAGTCATCGTTGCACCACGTGCCGCCGGGACCGCGCACAATTAGCGTCGTGTCTTCTGTGCTCTCAACCTCCAAGCTGAGGTAGTCAAAGAAATCGATCAGTTCCATCGTGTGGTCAGGTTCTTCATCCACAAACCCCACGCAGGGGCCTGTTGGCGTTTCAGAACGCTCGGCTAAATCGGCTGCGGTCAGTGGGCCACCGCTAATCCCGCGCACGGTGAGCGGATCACGGTTAAAGCCAGGAGAGAGACTAACGCTTTCAAAGATGGTGTTGGTCTGCTGGAGTTGCTGAGCTGTGGCAGGAGCAGAGAACCCGCTGGTTGCACCAATAACTGCGATCGCACTTATCGCACCTACTGCCGATAGTTCAATTTTGAAATGTGAACCAGCCATACCCACCACTCACTACTCTCAGTAAACGCAACAGATCCTAGTCTGAAAGCATTCTATTGGAAAATCTGGACTTGGCTCTGTTACTGTTAGCGATTACTGGGACGGCAACTCCTGGTAAAAAGTTCCACATTGATGCCGCTTCAAAGCGATTTCTAAAATCCAATCCCCCTGTAGGGTCAAAGCATTCTGGCAAAAATCTGTATGTATTTTCTCAAGATGTTTACAGAATGCTTTGACCCTACAGGAAACGAATTTGAATTAGGCTGCTGATTGAGCCTCAGCCAATGCTGCCTTCAGGCGTGGCTGATCAAAGCCTCGCTGATGCAGAATCAGCCAAGATTCGACCAGATCCGGCCCCTGCATGTCGCCCATGAAGGCTGCCCGCAGCGTCCGCATCACCAGACCTTTCTTCACGTCCAGATCTTTGACAACCTGTTTGATGATGGCTTGGGCATCATCATTGGTTTGCAGAGCGGCACCACCTGCGATCGCATCCAGCACTCCCTGCACAACGCTGTCAGCCCCCTCTTGCCGGAGCTGCTCGCTGGCCTTCTCACTGAATCCGGTTTGCTCAGTGAAGTAGAACTTACCGAGTTCTACGGCATCCGGTAAACGGGTCAGACTGGGTGCAATCATCGCCGCTAGGGGTTCCAACCAACTGCGATCGCGCTCTAGGTCAAACTCATAACCTGCTTCTTGCCAATAAGGAGCGACTAAATCCAGGGTTTCCTGCGCCGACCGTTCGTGCAGATACTGACTATTGAGCCAGTCCAGCTTATCCCAGTCGAACTTGGCCCCTGCTTTGTTAACGCGGTTAAAGCTGAATTGCTCTGCCGCCTGGTCAAGGGTGAAGCGCTCCTGGGTGGAATCCGGTGGCGACCAGCCCAAGAGGGTCATGTAGTTCGCCAATGCCTCGGCGGTGAAGCCCATCTGCCGAAAGTCAGAAATCGACGTTACCCCGTCTCGCTTTGAGAGTTTCTGGCCAGATTGGTTCAAAATCAGCGGCGTATGGGCAAATTCAGGAACCTTTCCGCCTAGAGCTTCATACAGCAGAATTTGCTTGGCGGTATTGGCAATATGGTCTTCCCCGCGAATCACATGGGTGATGTCCATATCCATGTCATCAACCACGACCGCCAGGTTGTAGAGCGGCTGCCCAATTTTGCCGCCAGAGGCCGCACGGGCCACCACCATGTCGCCACCCAGGTCAGAACCCTTCCAGGTCATCTGACCGCGTACCAAGTCGTTCCAGACAATCTCGCGATCGTCGTCAATCTTGAAGCGAATGACGGCTTCTCGACCTTCCGCTTCGAACTCCGCCTGCTGCTCTGGGGTTAAATTGCGGTGACGGTTGTCGTAGCGGGGAGCTTGGTTTTTGGCTTTCTGAGCGTCCCGCATCGCCTCTAGTTCTTCAGGCGTGTCATAGGCTCGATAGGCTAACCCCTTATCCAGCAGCGTTTGAATCGCCTGACTGTAGAGGTCTAGCCGCTGCGTTTGGTAGAACGGGCCTTCATCCCAGTTCAGCCCTAGCCACTGGAGGCCATCCAAAATATTTTGGGTAAACTCTGGGCGCGATCGCGACTCGTCGGTATCCTCAATTCGCAGGATAAATTGACCGCCGTGATGTCGCGCAAACAGCCAGTTGAACACAGCCGTGCGGGCTGTGCCAATGTGTAGATTTCCGGTTGGACTCGGTGCAATACGAACTCGAACAGACACAGTATTATTTCCTCAGCTGTCTGAAATGCGCCATCTACTAAGCTACCAAGTTTGGGCAACGGTGGGCGGAATCGAAAGAGAAATTTGACAGAGCGAGGGAGCAGGGGAGCGAGGGAACAATGGAGCAAGAGGAGCCAATCTGTAGTAGCAATGTAGAGAATTGGCCTTCTTGCTCACCATATATAGAGACTGCCGCCTCAGACAAAGCTCCCCCTGCCCCCCTGCCCCCTTGCTCCTCATCTCAAGTAAATGGGTTGATAGTTGATGGGGTGGGTGCTGGCTAGGAATTTGTTATTGGTTCTGACTGGGGTTCTGACTGAGCGGGTTGATCGGGAATTTGATCAGGTGTGTTGACGGCATTAGCTAAATGCTCGACAGATAATGCGGCGACTAGAAGCGCGATCGCAATTGCGGCATCTCGAAGCAAACGATTTGATGGTTCATTCATGGTCAGTTCCTCCATCACACTCACACATGGATAATTAAGAAAACACGAATTTTCAGTGCCTCTTCATTGTTCTTAACACAGGACTACCTTGGCTGTGGGAGGTTCCTGGCTTAAGGAAATCAAGCGATTGGAGATTTTAAGCTTCAGAAAATTCAATCTAGATTTATCCAGTTTTTTACCGTTGCCACGATATGTCCGATCAAGTGCGATCGCAGTTGGGGATCATACATTTTGGGTCAGCGTTGCTAATTTTTTACCCCACATTCCGCAGGTTTTGACGTGGAGTTATTGTATTTTTGATGCATGAATGCA
>CBKWJC010000180.1:0-3661 GCA_966674685.1 uncultured bacterium | reverse complement strand
CCACGGGTGAAGTTGACTTGCAGCCATTTCTCTCCTATTTCCGATAAAGTCTAATTTATTTAACCTGTTTCAATATGCACAGCTACTAACTAAGTACATACAGGCTAAAATCTGCTTCGTATAACTGAACGTGAACGAAGTCGAATCACTTGATAGCTTTAGCTTTCAAATAGATTACAACCCTTCACACGAATTGATTTTCTTACCTCAATCCACCTAATCTGAGAACTGCTTCAAAACTTATACTTGCAGAGTTTGTGTCAGCACGCCAATTTTTAAGCGGGTTTCTGCCACTTCGCCAACTCCGCAAATGGCATCCTACACCGACTGCAACAGCCATCCTCCCACAGCGCCGGAATCTTAAACTTAGCCTCGCAATTTGGGCACTTAGACAATAACTTAAGCTGGTGGTGATCGCACTTCCAGCGCGACTTATACTGCCACTCAATCCGATGACAAGGGTTTTCCCCATAACAAGCCCCACATAGCCGAATTGGCTCACACTTCATTCCCTCTCCTTGCTCTGGTAACATTGCCCAAAGTCGCTCTGGCGTAACTCCCAACAGATTACCCAACGCTTCTATCTGCGCCTGCGTTGGATAAGGATTCAAGTGAAACCGCTCCCACCGCGCAACCACAGCCCCAATTCCTGCCATTTGCCCCAATCCACTAGCCGTCAAGTGGTTCCGCTGCCTCACCCTACCTAAAAAGTGACTCAAGCTTTCTCTTTCATATGGTTCAACGTTAAATAGCCACGGCTGAATTCCTGTCTCAACCATCACTGATACTCCTGCGCCACCTCTTGCAGCACCGACTTCTCAACCTTTTTGTGCCCCTGAGACAGCGATCGAATCGCTGCCTCTCTCAAAACCTCATCCAGCCGCCCAATATAACCCTCCGTTGCCCGCAGCAAAACCTTCAACATCGCATTGCTAGTCAAATTAGACGCTACAGGCAGCTTCAATACCGTCTGCTCCCAGATCGCGACCGTTCTCTTGAAATCCAAACCCGCTAACTTGCCAAAGCGGTGACAAGCACGAAAACGGTTATACACCTGCTCATCCCGCTTAATCACTGCATCCAACCGATCCGTTCCTACCAAAACGACTGAAATCCCTAACTTGTCGTAAAAGTCTCTGACATCAGCAAACGTTTCTGGCTTTAAGCGATCAGCCTCATCAATAATCAAAATCTCAACTTCACATCCCTTAAGCACCTCAAACGCCCGTCCCCGAAAATCAGCTACTGTTCCCTTCGTTGCACGGTGTTTCAGAAACTCAATGATTTCCTTGAACAAGTCCTTAGAGCCGCACTTTTGCGGTGGCTGAATGTAGACAACTGGCACCACTGGCTTCTTGCCAATCTCCTGCTGTGGCTTATTCCGGTAAAAGTATGCCTCACAAGCAATCGACTTTCCGGTTCTAGACTCACCGACAATCCGGCATGACTGTCTTGCTTTCCGCTTTCCATCCAGCCAATCATGCAGCCGACTAACATGCTCCAGCGTCAAAACTGTCTTCTTCTGAAGGCGAGCCGTTTCAACCTGAAGCCAAGCCGCATCCGGTTGTGACTGACCCAATGTATCCGCTAATTCTTTCGCCTGTGTCATCCTTACCATCCTCCGTGCAGATCATCAAAATCAATGACTTCAAAAGCCGCCGTATCTAAGGCAACTTCAACTTCGGGCTCTTCCTGCATTGGTTCAGCTTCAGTCGATTCAACCTTCAATGGTTTAGGCTGCGGTTTTGCTAAAGCCTGCTCCGCCTTCTGGCGCTGCTTGCGGCTCTTCTTCTGAGTTAGCGCATCTCGCTCAATCGCCTCTTGTAAGATCGCTTCATTGCTCAACGTCTTTCCGGCTGCTCGCAGCCGTTTACTCGCTGCTTTTGCTTCTTCATAAGAAAGGTTTTCGGTCTCTAGGCCATGAGCAAAGGCACGAGTTAGAAACACATCTCGTCCATTTTCGTAGCGATAGATCAAAATCGTTGTAATATCTCTTGGGTCAAACCGTACAGAAATCGTTTCTCCGGCATAGGCGGCTAGATACTCGCCTTGAAACATCACATTCTCAAACTGAATCGTGCCACCACGCTGTACCTTACGACGGCTCGCTTTCATCAAGCACACATCCAGATGTCGCTCATCAATCACATCTGGTACATCCGGCAACCCTGCCTCCCACCGTTGAAAACGGGTTTGATCACCCATCCGAGCATCAAGACTCTGGTTATACTGATCACAGACAAACCGAACGACAAGATATTCAAGATCTCTCAGCGTTAAGCTGGCCTCTTTCTCCGCATCCTCTGGCCGCTCTTGAACATTTGAACCCGTATATCCAGGCAGAGTCGAGAACAGTTGATCATTAAGAGTTCGGAATGGACGCTCTACTACACCACCTTCCGATGGGCGATCGCGTAAATGACAGGTAAACCCTAAATCAACACCGATTTGCTTCAGGTGATTGGATCGGAAATCCTTTCCACCATCCGTGTAAAAATGCTCAGGCTTACCGTAAGTGCCCCAATCGCAGTTTAGTTTGTATTCCGCCCTATATCTTTTGGGTAAAATGGCATTACGCAGCGCTAACGCTACCACCTGCGAACTAGGTGCATCAAAGCCCAGATTAATTCCCATAATGCAGCGAGAATAGGTATCAATCACCGTCGTTAGCCACGGACGCCCCAGCGGTTCCCCGTGCTGATCGACTAGCAAAACATCTGCCCGAGTATGGTCACATTGCCACACATGGTTGCTGTACTCTACTGAAAGATCCTGCCCCTCACGGGTTTTAACTGACAACGTCGAACCTCGCCAACCCGGACTCCGGATACTCTTCTTCGCTTCTTTTCGTTCAATAATCGGTTGCAAAACGCGCAAGACAGTTCGATAAGTTGGGGGTTTTTGATCGCCAATCTCACGAGCTTTTGCCTGAACCCTAACAGCCACTTGCTTGGGCTTCATCCGACGACTTCCTTTATTACCAGCCTCATAGGTTTTGATAATAAAGTCTTGCCAAAACTCAGAAATGCGGTGTTTGCCCCGATCTGATCTGCTGGTTGAAACCAACGCCGAGGTGCCTTCTATCTCCCATTTTTTAACCAATCGCTGGACAGTGCGAACCGAGCAGCCCAACTTTTCAGCCGCATCGCGAAGTTTGTCACCGTAGGTAATGCGATCGCAGGGTTCTAAAAGGGAGTGAATAATGTCGAGCTTTAATTGCGCCTCTTCATTAAGGTGTTCAACGATCACCGTTTGAGATTCTTGATGTGCAATTAATTCTGGAGATTCATGCACATCCTGAGGAGAATCCGTCATCATGATGAAATACCTGAATCAATAACTGATTACTACTTTAAGTGGTACGCCAGTATTATAATCGTATTTCTCAAAAACGCGACACCTATTTTGTCACTAACTGTTTTGGATGCGATTCTGAAAGCGTCAGTCAATCTGTCATTTTTCAAGGATGCGACATTCAATCTGTCACTTTGTGGAGCATAAAATTAAGGAAGATTTTTCTGTCTAAATCGTTGTAATGCTTGACGATAAAAGATTTCAGCTCGACGACATTAATTTGTCTCGACGACAGTTATTTTGTCACTGTACACTTCTAGTTCCAACTTATTTTGTGTCAGCGTTCCTGAGCAATGGTCTTCTGCCA
>CBKWJC010000179.1:0-3683 GCA_966674685.1 uncultured bacterium | reverse complement strand
TGGGGGAGCACTAATGTTTAAAAAAAAAGGGGGGGGGGGGTTTTGCGACCGCCTGGCGCAAACAACCCCACTACTGCGGTTTCTTATAGCCTCAGTCAGTGGCTAATTGTTAGTCTGCGATCGCACTCAGCGAAAAATCGCTCATCTGAAGTTTTAGGGCAAGATGGAAGACGTACATGTTTTTCTGTGGAGTACTCTAGCGGATTCGTATGAGTATCTTAAGCCTGCGATCGGTTCAAAAAGACTTCGGCATCAAGGAGATCTTGCGCGAGGCCAACTTCAACCTGGAAGCCAATGACAAAGTGGGTCTAATTGGCACCAATGGCTCCGGCAAATCCACGCTGCTAAAGATGATGGCAGGTTTGGAGCCGATTGATGGTGGCGAAATCCAGGTCAATTCCAACTTGCGCCTGGTCTATTTGCCCCAGGAACCGCAGGTTGATCCGAATAATACTGTCCTAGAGCAGGTCTTTGCCGCCGCTGGTGAGCGGATGACCTTGGTGCGTCGCTATGAGGAACTGTCGCATCAGATGGCTCATGCTCAGGGTGACAAGCTGGATCAGCTCATGAATCAGCTCACCCGCGTTAGTGAGGAAATGGAGGCCGCCAGCGCTTGGGAACTGGAAACGAATGCCAAAATCATTCTCACCAAGCTGGGCATCGAGGATTTTGAAACCAAGGTGGGCGACCTGTCTGGAGGCTATCGGCGGCGGATTGCGCTGGCGGCAGCGCTGATGGCTGATCCGGACGTGCTGCTGATGGACGAGCCGACCAACCATCTCGACGCGGATTCGGTGGAGTGGCTGCAAGACTTTCTGCGCCAGTTTCGCGGGGCACTGCTGCTGGTGACGCACGATCGCTACTTTTTGGATCGGGTGACGAATCGGATTATCGAAATCGACCGGGGCGACTTCTACAGCTATGACGGCAACTATTCCTATTACCTAGAGAAAAAGTCTCAGGCTGAAGCCGCTGCCGCTAGCCGTCAGCAAAAGCATCAGGGCATTCTGCGCCGCGAGTTGGAGTGGCTGAAGCGGGGGCCAAAGGCGCGGAGCACCAAGCAAAAAGCCCGCATCTATCGCATCCAAGACATGCAGGAGACGGAGTTTAAAGAAGCGCAGGGCAAAGTGGAGATGGATGCGCCCGCTCGCCGCATCGGCAAGAAAGTGATTGAGCTGGAGCATATTTTCAAATCCTACGGCGATCGCAAGATTATCGACGACTTCACGTTTAAGTTTGGCCCCCGCGATCGCATTGGCATTATCGGCGGCAATGGGGTTGGTAAATCCACCCTGCTGGATATCATTACCCAGCGCACAGAGCCGGATTCCGGTTCGCTAGACATTGGCTCGACGATTCACATCGGCTATTTTGATCAGCATTCTGAGCAGATGGTGGCGGCGGCTAATCAAGAGCAGCGGGTGATTCAGTACATCAAAGACGTAGCCGAATTTGTCACCACTGCCGATGGTAGCCAAATTACCGCCTCGCAAATGCTGGAGCGCTTTCTGTTCTCTGGCAACCAGCAATATACGCCGCTGCATAAGCTGTCGGGTGGTGAACGTCGCCGCTTATTTCTGCTGCGGGTGCTGATGGGCGCGCCCAACGTGCTGATTCTGGACGAGCCGACCAATGATCTAGATGTGCAAACGCTGTCGGTACTAGAAGATTACTTAGAAGATTTCAACGGCTGCGTGATTACGGTGTCGCACGATCGCTATTTTCTAGATCGGGTGGTAGACCGGATTTTTGCCTTTGAGGGCGACGGCGAGATTCTTGAGTATCCCGGCAACTATTCAATTTACTTAGAACGCAAGCAGGCCGAAGTGCAAGATGCAAAAGCCGAAGCTGCGATCGCAGCTTCGGCTCCAACGTCCAAATCTAATGCTCAATCAAACGGATTGGCTCAAGTTGCGAGTGTTGAGCCGGATGCTAAACAGAACCAGAATCGCAAGCGCAGGCTGTCCTATAACGAAAAGCGCGAACTGGCTCAACTGGAAACGCAAATTCCAGAGTGGGAAGCTGAGAAAGAAACGATTGAAAAAACGCTCTACGGCAATCCACCCAGCGGCTACACCGAGATTCAGGAACTATCCGAGCGGCTGGCAGATCTCACGTCTACGATTGATCATGCGACAGAGCGCTGGCTAGAGCTGTCGGAGCTAGATGCGTAATTTTTGAACTGATTGTGTCACCGCAGCGCGGTGACACAATCAGTTATCAACCCTGCACTCGATAGCCGATGTCGCGCCGATAGTAGGCTCCTTCAAAGCTGATTTTTTCAGCCGCTTGATAGGCTCGTGCGATCGCATCTTTAAACGTTTCGCCAGTTGCGGTTACGCCCAGCACCCGACCGCTATCGGTAATTAGCACCTGTCCCTGTAAGCGAGTCCCGGCATGGAAGACGGTGACGTTCTCCAGCTCATCTGCCGCTTCCAAACCGCTGATTGGCTTCTTCTTCTCATAAGCACCGGGATAGCCACCCGCAGCCATCACCACGCAGGCGGAAGCGGCGGGTTTCCACTCAATCGGCGGCAGGCTGTCCAAGCGTTGCTCAACACAGGCCATCAACAGGCTGTCCAAAGGTGTTTCCAGCAGCGGCAGCACCACCTGAGTCTCCGGATCGCCAAACCGACAGTTGAATTCAATCACCTTCGGGTCGCCTTCCGGTGTAATCATCAAGCCTGCGTACAGAATGCCGCGATAGTCAATGCCTTTCTCCCGCAGAGCCGCGATCGCAGGTTCCAAAATTTCCGACTGCACTCGCGCCATCATCGCATCCGTAACCACCGGAGTGGGCGCATAGGCACCCATGCCGCCCGTGTTTGGCCCCGTGTCACCTTCGCCAATCTGCTTGTGATCCTGGGCAGGCAGTAGGGGGCGAATCGTCAGACCATCGGTAATTGCCAGCACTGAGGCTTCTTGACCAACCAGGCACTCCTCAATCACAACGGTTTGTCCGGCATCGCCAAATTTACCCGCAAAGCTGTCCTGAATGGCGGCTTTGGCTTCGTCAAGCGTGGCTGCAACGGTCACACCTTTGCCCGCTGCAAGACCGTCGGCTTTAATTACAATCGGCGCACCTTCCTGCTCCACGTATGCGATTGCAGATGTCGCATCGGTAAAGGTGGCCGCCTTGGCCGTGGGAATATTCGCCTCCTGCATGAGCTGCTTAGCCCAGGCTTTACTGGCTTCAATCTGTGCGCCTGCCTGGGTGGGGCCAAATACCCGAATGTCCTGATCGCGCAGATAGTCGGTCACGCCCAGCGCCAGCGGCTGCTCAGGGCCAACGACGACTAAGCCGATATTGTTGACCAAGCAAAAGCGGCTAATCCCTTCAAAATCAGTTGCGGCGAGGGGTAGATTGCGGCAATTTTCTAAGCGAGCCGTGCCGCCATTGCCTGGAACGCAGACTACCTCCCGCACCTGCGGTGATTGCAGCAGTTTCCATGCCAGAGCGTGTTCGCGCCCACCATTGCCAATTACTAAAGCTTTCACCGACACTCCTCTCTCCACCTATGGAACTTGACAGCCAAACGACCCGTCAAATGATGTCTACTGAGATCTGGACGTTGCTTAGTCTGGGAAGCGGAGGTGGGTGGGGGGGGAGTGGCCACACAACACCCCACCCCCTCCACCCCCCAACCCCCAGCAGCGGCTGTTTGCGCCCGGTTTAGATGCTC
>CBKWJC010000178.1:0-4116 GCA_966674685.1 uncultured bacterium | reverse complement strand
TAGTCTTCAGTCTAGAACCTTAAGTTGACTCTAATGATGGCCATTCGCCCCTACCCTAGTTTGTCGCAACTCGCTTGAGATGTTCGATGACCATTTCTATTTCTTCAATATTGTGATCTCCGCTTTTGACATCTAAATCAGAAACCTTATAGCTAACAGGCCAAGCACCTAAAAATTCAAACCGAAACGACTCCTCAGCGGCTTGATTATAGATAACCAGCGAACCATCGCGGCGCTGATCGGCCCAGTTGCCGTCTTGGATTTTTTCCAGCCAGTTCCAGAGTGCCATCGACGTTGTTAAGCCGCGCCGCAGCGTTAGGTTGGCACAGGTTGCATTACCAGGAACTTTGGTTCGCACAACTCGACCTTTTGTATTGCCATCTTTGCCCCAGAGCTGTGGCGTGACTTCACAAACTTCAATTACATCTTGCGACTGCTGGAAACCACTACATTCCATAAAAATACCGTCTACTGAGTCGGTGCTATTGTCTAGCTTTAACTCTAAGTAGAACTTGGCATTAGTGAGAATTTCAGGAAAAGCAGGCATTGGATATCCTTAGATCTTTTTAGACCTTACGAATGAGCTGAGTAAAGTAAAGCTCTAACGTATCTTCAGCTAGTGAGCCACCACTATCAACTGATAAAGTACCAATTTGATGCTTTGTTCCGGGAAATAAATCAATAAAATTAAAGCGCATAGCTTCTGCGCCATTGGGGTTATAAATGACTAAAGAACCCGTCTTGCGGCTGTCCATTGCTTTGGAAGCACCGCCAGAAAAGGCATCTGGATGACAGTCGTTATACCAGTCGGCTAGCTTTTTCTGATCGGATTCATTACCTGCTACATAAGTTAGAGTAATTGTCGAGTTGTATTTAACACCACCAATGGTAGCTTGAGTCTGAGTTTTAGCATCTTTAGTGGAACCAATAGCGGCATCTCCACCAGCAACTTCCATCTCAATTTCTGGCCCCGTAACGCTCTTCAGAATAAGAGATGTTACCCCATCAATCTCAAAATAAAACTTGGAATCTGTTAAGTATTGAACCATGTCAATGCCCTCGTGCAGTAATCAGGCAAACAGCTCTATTACCTAGTTGTTAGCTAAGCAATTAGAAGCTATTTATTTAAGCAGTACGGTTAAACTTTTCGCAGGTAATTGTGTACGTTTCTTCGATGTAGTTATCGGTTGTGACATCGAGATCGGCGCATTTATATTTAGAAGGCCAAGCTTCTGTAAATTGCCACTTAGCAACTTCTTTACCGTCCGTGTCATAGGCAGTAATGCTGCCTTCTTTTTTGTTATCTCTCCAGGTACTCTTACCACCATTCGAGGCAGGTAAGCAGCTTTCAAACCATTTGTACATCATGACGCTGGTGCTGTCGCCATCACCGCTAGCAATACAAACTGCATCAAAACTAAATAGTCCCTCATGTCCTGCGGTGTTAACTTGCCAAATAGTTTTGCCGCCTTTTGTTGTACCTACTGCCTGCTGACCACCCTGTACCTTTGGTGCGTAATCAGGAATGTTAACGCTCTTGAAAACAGACTTTTCACCGTCAACAACGCCCGCAATTTCTAAGTAAAAGCTACTGGGAGCAATGGGTTTATTGAGATCAGCCATTTACTCTAACTCCTTTGTTACTGACTGATATTGGCTGGATTTGGAATTGCGATCGCACTCGCCTGGCACTCGCCTGGCACTTGTCTTTGCACTCACTTCCCGTAGGTTGGGTTGAGCCTGCGAAACCCAACGATTTGGGATTTTCGAGATTTACCTGTTGGGTTGAGTGACAACGAAACCCAACCTACGCACTTGTCACTATTGATTTGGTGCCCACTGGCTGATGCGGAAGATGACAAATTCAGCCGGACGGACTGGGCAGACGCCAACTTCAACGTACAGGCGGCCTAGCATCATCGTTTCATGCGTGTTCAATTCACCGTCGCACTTGACGTAGAACGCTTCAGATGGAGAGCCACCAAACAAGGCACCTTCCCGCCAGAGTCGCTCCAAGAAGTTGCTGACTGTGCGAGTGACTCGCGCCCAGAGATCTTGGTCATTGGGTTCAAAGACAACCCACTGCGTGCCAATTTCAATCGACTTCTCAATGTAGCTGAGCAAGCGGCGCACACTGATATACCGCCACTGCACGTTATCCGGTTCCACCAAGGTACGGGCACCCCATACTTTTAATCCACGGTTGTAGCTAGCAAAGTTACGAATACAGTTAATACCGAGCGGGTTGAGTAGCTCTTGCTCCCGCATGTTGGTTTCGTAAGCCAAGCCAATTACGCCACGAGGTGTCTCATTGGCAGGTGCTTTGAACACACCGCGAGACTCATCCGTGCGGCACCAAATCCCCATCATGTGACCACAGGGCGGCACCATGATGGGCCGACCCCCGTTGCGCGGGTTAGCCACTTTAATCCAGGGATAGTACAGTGCGCCGAACATGGAGCGGCGATTGAACAGACTGAGCCACTGAGCCACGTCCTGCGGCTTTTGAGTTTCGGGAGCAACGGCTCGCTCTTCGTTCTTACCCGGCTTGATCGGCGGTGGATCGAGAACTGCCATTCGATAGGCTGGGCCGGGGAAGGAGTTTTCGCACATGCTGAGCATCATTTCCATGACGCCATGAACCTGGTCAATATCCATCAAGCCTTCCTGATAAACCCGCACCAAGTCGGGGCAGGCAATCATGGCTACTTCGTCTACTTCAAAGATGCCCTGCATCCCTGTGCGGTCATCTCTCTGACCCTGTAGATCACGGGAGAAACGGTTTTCCGGTGAAATGTAGGGCGGTGGCGCAATCTCATAGGAGCCGTAAGCGGGGCGTCTAGAAAGCGGTTGACCAGATACCGAGATATCGGCAATATCAACGTATTCAGATGCTTCTAGTGCGGTGACAACGTAGTCTGCGACTTCGGTTGCTGCTTCGGGATTCATCGTGAGATGCTCGTACCTCTCTAGCTCGTCACTGCCCCGCATTACTGTTACTGTAAAAAATTCACCGGAATTTAGAGGGGCTTCTGCGTCTTCCGGTGCGTCGTCGGGCAGCGGTTTGGGTTCACCCTCAGTCACCAAAACTCGAATTCGGCTGTCGTTGGCTGCGGGTAGAGCTAGAGCACCCCCTTCTTCAGCATCCGCAGGCTTTAGGTTAAAGCGTAGAGATGGCTTGCCGCTGGAGGTTGGCAACCGATAGCCGGTGTCTTCTGGTGGAGCTGGCTCAGATCCGGGTAGCTTCGTACCAATGCTTGTGACCCAGCAGCGACCGCCGCCGTTGAGGAACCAGCCCTGTACGGCAAAAGGCAGATAGGCATTGTAGTCGGTAAAGCCGTCTGAGCCGGGTTTGGAGAAATATTCCATGTACTGACCCCAGTTGGTAATCAGCATGGGTTTGAAGAGTTCGGCGTCGCCGCGCACATCTTCCGTGAAACCGACAAATCCAGCCACGCTGAGGCTCACACCTTCAATCGGGCGACTGCCGCGATCGACCTCCTCAACGTATACACCAGGAGCAAAATAGTCTAAAGCCATTGATAGCCATCCTCCGTGAATGGGATAGGAATACTTGGGGGAGATGCCAGGTCGATAAACGAGGGCTACAGATTAGTTCAGTGCTGAGTGCTGAGGACTGAGTGCTGAGAATTAGTGTGTAGCCACAGTTTAGAGAAACGGTAGGGGTTCTGCTCTAGCGCTACGTCATAGAACTAGACTCCAGATGAGCACGACAAAATGTCTGCATAGGTTGGTAGCAAAATGCTATTTAGGCTCAAGGGAGCCGTTACCGACACATGCAGGGAGGGACGCAGAGGAAGTTGGAGTGCATGCCACAGCTTGAGGATGGTGGATAGATGAATCGTTGATACCTCTAACGGCAGTGCGCCATGACCTTGCAGGGCAGGAGCCAGAACGGCCTCTGGCAGTGCTGGATAGCACCGTAGCAGCATCAATGCTTCAGACAGCAAACGCTGTTCACCTAGACTGGTTTCATCCCAAGCCACTAGCAAGAACAGCACGTCGTACCAGCTTACTGAGGGTAGGGTTGAATCTGTGACATCTGTGACATCTGTGACATCTGTGACATCTGTGACATCTGTGACATCTGTGACA
>CBKWJC010000177.1:0-4495 GCA_966674685.1 uncultured bacterium | reverse complement strand
TTGTATGGGGATGGTGTCGTGGGTGGTGCGTTCTTTCGTTATGGTCTTAGGCCCCCCCCCCCCCCCCCCCCCCACTACTTCAGATTACAAATGTGCAATGTGCGAGATCAGTAGCCGCGAATTAAGTCTATTTGGTGAGGTGTGGCATGAGTTTGGTGATTGCAGCAGATATGGGTCTGCCTTTTTCGTTTACGGCAGTGTATGTCATTGGATTTATTGCGGCGGTCACGCTGGGTTCTATCGCATGGTACAACTCCAAGCGCCCCGCTGGCTGGGAAGATAAGGAGCGTCCCGATATCGTTCCGAAAGTCGGTGATGATATAGACGAGTAGCCGCGTTAAGAGTCGTCGTTATGGGGTGTCGAAGATTGCACCTCATAACGACATGAAACATAGCGAACATTAAGATCGATTTGCCGAATGCTGATTTGTGCGATCGCAGGCTAACATTGATGCAGAGGTAAAACGCAGCATGCCGGATGGACGGTTATCTACCCTCCAGAAGGATGATGCAGCGGTTTTATCCACCTTATAATGAGGTTAAGACGCAAGAACAACAGTTCAAGCGACACCTTAACTCACAAAACGAGGGGCTGTAACGGTTTCGACGTTTTGGTGAAAGTCACGTTGTGATACAGGTCGAGAGTGAGTCCACTCTCGTAAATCAAGGCTCAAAACAAATGTAAATGCGAACAACATCGTTCCTTTTGCTCGCCGCGAAGCTCTAGCTATCGCGTAAAAAAACTCCGTTTGCGAGCGCCTATAGCTTGACTCCGTTAAGGGCTATGGGTTTAACCCCAACGGATGCTCTGGCTTGATGCCTCTGGTCATCAAGTTGGCTAAGACTTTACTAGAGAATCCCACCGTCGGGGATAAGTGACGGTTCCCGCCTTGAGGATCAGATAGGCTAAACCTGTGAATGAGTGATGTGTTACTACCCAGAGCGGACACGGGTTCGACTCCCGTCAGCTCCATAGATTGCACGAACCCAACTAAAAGTTTGTGAGCCGCTTGCTTCGCAAGCGGCTCACAAACTTTTAGTCTATAAGAACAGAGGGGAGGGCGTACAGCGTGCGCCCTCCCCTCTATATACATGCACGAGATGAAAACGCTCTATTCGATGTCGAGCTGATTACCCCGACGGTACTGCAAGTAAGCAGCGACAAATAATCCGGCTAGTGTAACCGGGATTAGTCCCAAAACGATGCCAGACAGTAAAGGCTCAACCACGTCGTTTCTCCTAGATCGTGAACACAGCGATGGCAAAATGTAAAAAGAGGTTAAGGATTTTGCCTAATATCTAATATTACTAGGTATCTTAGCCCACACAAGGCTCTAAATGTTGAGCAATTTTACAAACAAAATCTGGGCTTTTGGTTGCTAGAGAAGGGTTTGCTTCAAGTTTTCAGGATTGGACGCCCCAAGCTCCAGACTTTAAGCTATGTTGTTGTTGTGTGAATAAATATTGTTTACCGCATTGATTTGGTTACAAACTTGATTGAGAAACCCTTGGATAATCAAACACTCACCATAGAAAATATCATCCAGCGGGTTGCGATCGCATTTGTGGTTGTTTCGATGGCAATTTTAGCGGTGATGTGGGGAGTTGGGCAGGCGCAGACGGCTGATCCCTATATCAAAGCCGTGATGGCCCAACCTGGCGACGCTGATCGCGGTTATGCAATTTTTCAGATGAATTGCGCGAGCTGCCACGGTGTTACTGCCGATGGTCGCGTTGGCCCTAGCTTGCATCACATTTCTGAGCGCAAGTCGAATGTCGGTCTTATCCACCAGGTTACCAGTGGCGAAACGCCTCCCATGCCTCAGTTTCAGCCCAGTCCTGAAGATATGGCAGATTTACTTCGATACTTGGAAACGCTCTAGCTTCTACGAAACAGCTTTGAGTTAATTCAAAACTTAAAACTTAAAATTAAAAACTCCTCTCGCCTCTCGCCTCACTCCTCACCTCTGCCAAACTGTTGAGCATAGAACTGAGCATAGCGATCGCCCTTGGCCAAAAGTTCGGTATGGGTACCTGATTCGACGATGCGTCCCTGCTCCAGTACCAGAATTCGATCCGCGCGACGCACGGTGGCTAGACGATGGGCAATGATGAACACCGTTTTGCCGACCATGAGCCGCTCTAGGGCTTCCTGCACCAGGATTTCCGACTCGGAATCGAGGGCTGAGGTGGCTTCATCCAGGATGAGAATGCGGGGGTTGAGTAAGACGGCGCGTGCGATCGCAATTCGCTGTTTTTGACCACCGGATAGATTGACGCCACGCTCGCCCACCCAGGTTTGATAGCCGTCGGCGAACTCGCTGATGAACGGATGGGCGTTGGCAATCCGAGCCGCTTCTTTGACGGCTTCTAAATCAAACTGCGCCTGCCCGAAGGCGATATTCTGAGCAATCGTGCCGGAAAATAGCACCGTATCCTGGGGCACGATGCCAATTTGGCGACGCAGGCTCTGAATCGTCACGGTGCGAATGTCCTGACCGTCGATCAAAATCTGACCGCCCTGTGGGTCATAAAACCGGGGCAGCAGATTGACCAGCGTGGTTTTTCCGGCACCGGATGGGCCAACTAGCGCAATTGCCTCTCCCGGAAAGGCCAGCAGATTCAGATCTTGCAGTACAGGCTGATTCGCGTGATAGCCGAAGGTGACGTTGCAGTATTCGACCTTGCCCGTCACGGGTGGAAGTGCGATCGCATCGGGCGCTTCCACAACAGCAGGCCGAATCGCCATCAGTTCAAACACTCGATCAACTGAGGCTTCTCCCTGCTTGAATTCGTTATAGTTCTCCGTTAGGTGAGCAATCGGGTCAATCAGCAATCCCACGGCAGCGACGAAGCTACCAAATTCTGGCCCGGTTAGGTTGCCCTGGGCGATTTGCCAACTGCCGAGCAGGAGTAAGAGTAGAACACTAATTGCTTGTAGAAAGCCGACAATCGGAAACTGCACCGCTCGCAGCCATGCGGCTGAATATTTTGCCTGCCGATTCCGTTCTGCTTCGTGGCTAAAGCGCTCAATTTCATAGTCTTCGGCAGCAAAAGCCCGCACCAGCCGAATACCGCTGAACACCTCGGTCAGCAGCGATGATAAATCAGAAATGCGGCTTTGACTGCGGCGAGAAAACTCCAGCAGCTTTTGACCAAACCAGCCAATCAGCACTCCCATTAGCGGCGCAACAATAAACGTCGCCAGCGTCAGTTGCCAGTTGAGATAAATCATGTAGCCCAGCACGACGATGAGCTGCAACACGCAGGGCGTAAAGTCGTGAAAGACTTTGTTGATCACTTCGCCAATTCGATCAATGTCCTCGGTCATCCGATAGGACAGGTCGCCTGTCTTGGCGGTTTCAAAATAGCTGAGGCTGAGCCGCTGGAGGTGGGTATACACTTTTTTCCGCAGGTCAAGCGCGATCGCAAGTGCCGCTTTCGCCATCAGTGCATCTTGACCGTACTGAGCGATTTTTTGAATCAAAAAGCCTGCTGCAGTGATTGCCGCTAGCCGAGCTAGCGCAGCCACTTGCCCCTGCACCAGCACACCCAGCATTTCACCCGCTAGCCAAGCCAAAATCGGCCAGAATGCCGTGAAAAAGACCGTGCAAACAAGAGCCTGGGCAATGGTGGGCCACTGCGGACGCAGATACGGTATGAGCTGCCAGTAGCTAGAGCGGTTTTTCAAGCGAGAATCCTATGCCATTTAGTCATTATATTGACCTAGGCTACCAGCTTTCCGTTCCGAGGCTAAGTGCGATCGCATATCCATGAGATCTCTAAAACCAGGAATTCTCGTCATTAAGTGGATATGAATAAGAAATTTTATTGAATACAGCCATAATGCCGAATTGCAAGGTGGTTATACTGAACTTTTCCATCTAATCACCCAAATCGGGATGTTAGGCTGACGGATTTCTACCTAATCACCCGAATAGGGGTGTTAGGTGGAAAGTTTTACTCGAATAAATAGTTATGCTGCAAACCTTTAGTGGAAGGTATATCCCTAAGAGGTTGTGGGGATCCTACAAGAGGAAAGCAAAACATGGCTTGGGTATCTACAAAAAAGTTTAAGAAATACAAGCGCTTTCTATAAATGAGCAAAGTAAGTGATCAAGATAAATCATCTCTTCTGAATTTCAGAAAAAGCAGGTTAAGTGGTATAGTTGTCGGCTTAATTGGAGGGTTAGCGATTGCAATCGGTTTAGCGCCATTAACTTCTTTTGTTTATAATCTCCTCTCTGATTTATTAGGATCATTGTTTAATTTATTAATTGTGATACCTTGTGTTGTCATAGGTTTAGGAATCTACTGGTACTTCAAAACTGAAGAAACTAGATTTAAGGCTTCTAAAATTATGGAGCAAGCCTATATAACTGCACAAGAAGCTCATAGAGATAATCCTGGAAAAACCAAGCCCGTTTGGGATATGGCACAAGGGAGCATGTCACCTTCTTGAGAGGAAAAGATGTTGAGGATCGAGATGTGCATT
>CBKWJC010000176.1:0-4550 GCA_966674685.1 uncultured bacterium | reverse complement strand
CAAACAGGGTTCCCTATACAGGGATTTAACGTAGCGTTCCCCGAACTTGGGGGGTATGGAAGTGTTTCTCTTCCTCCGACAGAGAAACACTTCTATGTAAGTAGATTGGCATAAATAAACGCAGCTACTTAGCTTCGAACTGAAGAAGTTCACACCTATTGCTCAAGAAACGGTGTGAGTGGTCTGTGAGCCAACACGACCTGCATCACGTAATTGAGAGCTGTTTTGTACAGATAGCGTAAAGCTTCAACCACGTAAAACTCAGCCAGCGAAGCCGCCATTCTCCAAGACAGTGTTTTTACTGAATAGAGAACATCAATTCTTTTTGCTTTCTAGAAAACTTTATTTTTCTCTGGATTTGCTTAAAGATTGTGTTGCAGAGCCGAATACGGTAGAGCTTTGTCAAAGAGGTATCTTCTAGAATACGGCTCTAACTAAAGCACCATGTTTCAATGTTCGCCTAAATCTACCTAACGCTGTTTCTGCGGTGGCAAACTTCAATGAACAAGGTTCAATTTTTATTGTCTATTGATAGATTTGCTGATACGGCATTATTCCTTTGAAATTTGAGATCGGAGATCCTTGAACATGTCTAATTCTATGTTTCTCGATACAAGCAACCAGTCTGGCCAGATTGAGTCACTACAGCGATTAGATCAACCTATTTTTCTGGTCGGTTCTGAGCGTTCTGGCACAACTTTATGCCGTTTGATGTTAGATCATCATCCTCAAATTACGTGGTGCAACGAATTTGAATATGCTGTAGATTTAATGTCAGATGATCCATCGAGAAACAGTGAAGGCTGGCCCGATCTAGATGAGTATTATCAGTGGTTAAGCCTTCAGCGCATTTTCCGCGCCACCGGATTTAAAGTTGATCCTAAATTGTCTTATCCGGATTTGGTAAACAGCTTTTTAGTTCAGCGATTAGAACGGCACCAAAAGCCTATTGTTGGCGCAACTGTCCATCGGCATTTTGACCGTTTAGTTCGAATTTGGCCGAATGCGAAATTTATCCATATTGTTCGAGATCCACGGGATGTGGCCAAGTCGTGCATTGGTATGGGCTGGGCTGGCAATGTATGGAAAGCCGTGGAGCGTTGGATCACCGCAGAAAAACTATGGGATGAGTTTTCGGCTCAGTTACCTGCCGATCGCAAACTGGAAGTTGTGTATAGCGATTTAGTGACGGATGTTCAACAAACGCTGGAAACCATCTGCGATTTTATCGGAGTCAAATACAGCCCAGCAATGCTGACTTATCCAGAGCATACGGAGTATGATTTACCCGATCCCAAATTAGTTGCTCAGTGGCACAAGAAATTAACACCCTTTGAAATTCGCTTGGTTGAGTCACGAGTTGGACGAGAGCTATTGACAAGCCGAGGTTTTGAACATAGTGATTTGCCGGAACTTTCTGTTACTCCACTACTCAAAAAATATTTACTGACTCAAGATCGGTATATACGGTGGCGCTACAGAATTAACTATTACGGTTTTTGGTTGCTTGTAGGTGAAATGGTGACCCGAAAACTTCATCTCAAGAAACTGCACCGTCCTTTACGTTTGAAAATGAATGCAATTATGCAGTCACGGATTAAAAAGTCATTGACAATTTATTCAAACCAATAGAAGTATCTCTCTGCCTCCGGTTAGAGAAACATTTCCGTACTCCACCAGCGTAAGAAACGCTGTACAGCGATATTCAATCAGAACCGGGAGGATGCTCCCGGTTTTTTGCTGATATCAAGTCCGCGTCTAGGAACCCCGTTTCGCAAAAACGCAATAATGAGTTTTTAACCGGATTTGATATGAGTAGTTGGGTTGATGGTACGGATGCGATCGCGCCTGCATCTCCTGTTTCCAGAAACCTGTTGTTCAATTCGGTAAATCTTTGTCAAGATGAAGCCAGTAACCTGTCTGTGAATGTATGTCAGCTTCCCAATTTCCGGTCATCAACCCCAGTACCGGCAATGCGATCGACTACTTACGCATTAGCTTAATTGATCGCTGTAACTTCCGCTGCCAGTACTGTATGCCAGAGGGAATGGACTTGCAGTACGTCATGCAGCAGGACTGGCTGACGCGGGATGAGTTGCTGCTACTGCTAAGTGAAGTATTTGTGCCGCTGGGGTTTACGCGCTTTCGGTTGACGGGTGGGGAGCCGCTGCTGCGGCCTGATATTGTTCCAATTGTGCAGGACATTGCTGCAATGGCAGAAACGCAGGATTTGGCAATGACGACCAATGCGTTTTTGCTGGCTGATAAGGCGCAAGCGCTGCACGACGCCGGACTGCGGCGCATCAACATCAGCTTAGATTCGCTTGACCCCGATACGTTTCAGCAAATTATCGGTGGCAGAGGCCAATCGCGCTGGCAGCAGGTTTGGCAGGGGATTCAAGCGGCACATCAGGTGGGATTTTCGCCGCTGAAGCTAAACGTGGTAGTCATCCCAGGTGTTAACGACCACGAAGTTTTAGACCTGGCTGCACTGTCAATCGAGCGCGAGTGGCACATCCGGTTTATTGAATTTATGCCGATTGGCAATCATTCGCTGTTTGAACACAACGGCTGGATTGATTCGGAAACGCTGCGGCAAACAATTCGCGATCGCAATGGCTTAGAATCCGCCTATGTAAAAGGCAACGGCCCCGCCGATGTATTTCGCATTCCTGGTGCTAAGGGAACCTTGGGCTTTATCAGTCAAATGTCGGAATGCTTTTGCGATCGCTGTAATCGAATGCGCCTGTCCGCCGATGGCTGGCTGCGGCCCTGCTTGCTCAATGAAACGGGACAGATTGATCTGCGGACAGCCTTACGGAGCGGTCAACCGATTGCCGAAATTCGAGAGCAGGTGGGAGAGTTATTGCTAAGTAAACCCGACATTAATTACAAACAGCGGGATTCAGGCACGACGGGAGCGTACAGCCGGACGATGTCGCAGATTGGGGGATGAGGGGAAGGGCTGTAGAGGGCTGTAGAGGCTGTAGAGGGTTGTGGAAATTGAGTTTTTAATTTTGGATGTTGAGTTTTGAATGATTCATTTAATTTAAAGCTCAACATTCAAAACTCCTCACTCCTCTCGCCTCACTTTCCAACTCAATACCGTTCTAGCAGCAGCTTTACTTCGGCCTCTAGATCATAGTCTTTCATGGCTTGCCATTCGGCTTGGCGGACGGCGAGGATGGCTTGGGTGAGGGGTTGGCCGAGGGCGGTTTGTAGGACGGAATCGTTGGTAAAGGCATCGATCGCCTGCTTGAGCGATCGCGGCAGGGGGGCGATAGAGCGCGATCGCAACTCCTGTTCTGACAACGTACCGGGATCAACTTCAACCGGAGCGGGTAAGCGTAAATCTTGTCGAATGCCGTCCAGTCCCGCAGCAATCATGCCGCCCAGTGCCAGATAGGGATTGGCGGAACCGTCTACGGTTTTCACCTCAATGTGGGTAGGACTAGGTGGAGAGGGATTACTCGGTACACGAATGGCAGCTTCGCGATTGTCAAATCCCCAGGCTTGAAACGCGCCGCTCCAGAGATGAGGCTGCAGGCGGCGGTAGGAGTTGGTGCTGGGCGTTGTCAGCGCCATCAGTCCCGGTAAGTGCGCCAGGATGCCAGCGGTGAAGGATGCTGGTAGGGGTGGAAGAGTGGCAGGTTGGGAGGGTGCTAGGGAAGCATCAGTATTGGATAACAGATTTTTACCATCGCGCCAGAGGCTAAAGTGGAGATGGCAACCGCTGCCTGCGCTGTTAGCAAAGATTTTGGGCACAAACGAAGCGGTTAGACCGTGCTGAGCAGCAACGGCACGTACCGTTTCGCGAAAGACAATGTGCTGATCCGCCGCCGTGAGCGCATCCGTATAGCGCACCGAAAGTTCCTGCTGACCTGGCCCCGATTCGGGATAGTACTGCTCAATTTCAAGATCTTGTGCGACTAGAGCATCTGCGATCGCATCAATTACGGGCTGCTGAATATCCATTGCCGCAGTAGCTGCGAAAACAGTTGAATCCGCTGGCGTAATCGTGGTTGTCCCAGAGTCAGTTTGAGTTTTCAGCAGGTAAAATTCGGGTTCAAATGCCGCTTTAATTTTCAAATTCGAATCAGCCGCCTGAGCAATCATCCGCTTGAGGAACTGACGCGAACAAATCGGCCAGGGCTGCTGATCCCGCGTCATTTGACCGATGACGCGCGCATGACTGGGACAATAGGGCAAAATTTGCAGCGTTGACCAATCCGGCTGGAGCCACACTTCGCCTACTGGGCTAAGTCCGCTATCCAGTGCCGGAGCATCATACATCACCGGAATCGCCTGCTGCGCCACCGACAGCCCCACACCCTGCTCACCATAGCGGGATAATGCGCCGATATGAATTGCTTTGCCCCGAATAACACTGGCATTGTCGCACCAAATTACCCGCACAAAGCGAACTTCTTGCTCCTCTAGCATTTCAACGACAGACGGCCACGTATGAGACATAAGGATTTCAAGTTTATAAATTGGTAGTTCTCAAGCCGTAATGATTTTTGGTGGTGTGGGCGCTGCCCACACCACCA
>CBKWJC010000175.1:0-4879 GCA_966674685.1 uncultured bacterium | reverse complement strand
CTCGTGCCCTTACCTCTCAGCAGTCCGATTGGCTACTGGGTTGAGCAATTACGATGTATGAATGGCAGGGTCATTCATCACCGCCAAATGGATGGCGATACTCAAAGGAGACAATGGAAAAGCTGGACTCTGAAGGACGAATTTGGTATCCAGACAAGAAAACCAAGCGTCCTAGGCTAAAGCGTTATTTAGACGAAACTAAAGGACGTTTGCTAGACAGTATTTGGACAGACATTGCACCTCTCAATTCCCAAGCCAAGGAGCGCTTAGGCTATCCAACACAAAAGCCAGAGGAATTGATGGAACGCATCATTCAAGCCAGTAGCAACGAAGGCAATACCGTCCTTGATGCCTATTGTGGATGCGGAACAACCGTTGCAGTGGCACAGAAGCTTAATCGACGCTGGATTGGCGTTGATATTACCTATCAATCTATTAGCCTGATTCTGAAGCGCTTAGAGGACAGCTACGGCACAAACGTATTAGAAGACATCAAGGTTGCTGGCATTCCGCAAGACATGAATGCAGCTATAGCACTTGCCAATCGTAAGGATGACCGTACCCGTAAGGAATTTGAGAAGTGGGCAGTGCTGACCTACACCCGTAATCGTGCCGTCATCAACCAGAAGAAAGGAGCAGATCAAGGCATTGATGGAACGGTCTTTTTCTTTAGGCCAGAAGGGGGGCATGGTCGCATCATTTTCCAGGTCAAGTCAGGCAACGTCAAATCAAGCGACATTCGCGACCTATATGGTACTGTAACCCGTGAAAAGGCAGATATGGGAGTGTTTATCACCCTCAAGAATCCAACCTCTGCAATGGTCAAAGAAGCCAATTCCTACGGCACATTTCATCATGAACTAATGAACCGCGATTATTCGCATGTTGAAATTGTGACCATTCAAGACATCCTAGAAGGCAAGTGCTTAAACATTCCGCTCAGCATTGAAGTCTTGAAATCTGCGGAACGCAAACAAACACCAATAGAGCAGTTATCCATACTGCCCAAAGTAGCAGAAGATGGCTTTAACCAATATGCAACAGGTACCTAATCCGCAAATTGGCGAATTGCTTCTACCTAAAGCAGTTGGATAAGCTGAAGTCAGCATATAAATGCCCTTCGAAAAAGGACGGGGGACGGCAATAGCCGTCCCTTTTTGTTTAAAATCTGCTTGTACTTTCGCCCTTTTCAATCTGTCAATAATCACCCCTGAAATTCAGTAGTTTTCTTGAACTGGTGCATCAAGTATATTAGTGCCCTAATAAGGGACAGCGACAGCGAGGGATCGTATCAGGGTTTAGAATCGCCAGTTGAGCTGAGCGCCAACAATGTCGATGCTGTTGTTATATTCATCGATTAGCGTGCCGCCGCCGAGTTCGGTGCGATTAATATTGCGGTCATCGACAAATAAGTGGGTGTAGGCCAGATCAAAACTGAGACTGTCCGTTGGTGCATAGCTGAGTCCCAAAGACAGCCAGGTGCGATCGCTATCGGGAATGCGCGCCGTTAAGAATTCATCAGGCACGGGCGTTGGGTCGTAAGCCACGCCGCCCCGAACTGTCCAGGTGTCGTTGATGTCATAGGTCAAGCCCAGGGCAACCCGCAGCGTATCGTCCCAGTTTTCGGGCACCACCGTATCGGGCTGGGGTGAATCGTAGGAAATCCGCAGTTCCTGAAAATCGCTCCAGTTCGTCCAGGTCAAATCGCCCGTCAGCGCCAGTTGGGGACTGAGCCGCTGATACACGCCCAGGGAAACGGTATCCGGTAGGTTCACTTCGGCAGTTGCATCGGTGTTGGTATAGGTTCGGACAACTATTTTGGGAAGGCCGCGCTCCGCGCGGCCTTCCCAAAATAGTTGTTTTACTAAACGCGCAGCGCTACACCGACACCAGCCCCAGCTTCAGCGCTTTCACGATCGCTTGGGTACGGCTGCGGACATTGAGTTTCTCGAAAATAGCGGTCAGATGCGCTTTCACAGTGGCAACCGTGATGTGGAGCTGATGTGCGATCGCATCATTGGACGCTCCCTGCACCAGCCACTGCAAGACCTGCTGTTCCCGGTCGGTCAAATTCAGAGCCTGACAAGCCTGGAGCGATCGTCCGGCATAGAAATGAAACAGACGGAAAAAGCTGGTAGCAATTTCGGGTGATAGATAGACCTGGTCTTGCAAAATGGTAGTCACAGCATCAAATAGCTGGTCACCGACGTGATCTTTGCAGACATAGCCCTGTGCCCCGGCCTGCATAGCTTGAAACACCCATTCGTCTTCATGGTGAACCGACAGCACCAGCGTTTTGGTCGCGCGATTCTGTTCATATAGCGTATACAGGACGCTGATGCCGCTTTCATGAGCTAGCTCCATGTCCAAGAGCATCAGCATGGGATGCTGTTCCTGCACGAGATAAACCGCCTGATCCACCGATGCCGCTTCGCCCACAATTTGAAACTGAACGTTGCTGTTGCTGCTGTAAAAGTCTAGGAGGGTTCGTAGTCCTTGCCGAAAGGGACGTGAGTCATCTACTAATAAAACCGAAAAAGGCACTTGGGGCACTTGAATCACCATGACAATCGCTTGAATGCTGCTCGATACGGAATTTGCTGGACAAGTTGCCGAGGAGCTAAGTCAGATAACGTGGCAGTGTGATTGAGATCTGAGTTCCCCCCGTAGGCAAATTTTCGGCCCAAAGATTACCACCATGATCGAAGACTATTTTCTGCGCGATCGCAAGTCCCAGCCCCGTACCGTCTTCTCGCTGGGTATAAAACGGGCGAAACATCTGCTCTAAATCCGCTTTGCTCAAACCTGCACCCTGATCTGCGATCGTAATCAGTGCCTCTCGCTGAAACAGTTGCCAGCGACAGGTAATCTGTCCACCCGTTGGACTAAAGCAAATGGCATTGTGCAGCACGTTATCCAGCACATGTCTAAACTGACTGGCATCAATTGGTAACTGAAGCGGGATGGTGGAACAATCAACCCGCAGCTGTTTCTCGACAATCAACGGCTGTAGCTCTTGCAGACTAGCTGACCAAATCGCCGCCAAATCACAGACACAGAGCTTGAGCTGTCCTCCCTGCGCGTATTGAATCAGATGCGTTAACCGCTCACCCAACTCTTGTAAAAAACCCTTCATTTGACTAACTTGAGCTTGATCTGCGTCCGTGGTTGCTAAGCGGCAAAGATTCTCGGTATAGAGCTTAAGCAAGGCAAGCGGATGTCGAAGCTGGTGCCCAATGCGCTGAAAAACCTGCTCCAGCAGTTGAATTTCAGTGGATTGGCGCTGGCAGGTTTGCTCTAGCTCTAGATGCTGCTGAATAGCGAGAATATGCTGTTCTAGCTGGTGCTGAGCAGTAGCTGATAAGGGTGTTGGCTGCCAGATGAGCAAATAGTCAGGAGGTTGTAAACTTGCGCCTGACGGTAATTCAACCTGGAGCCGAGAAGCATCTGGTCGCTCCAAAACAGAAGACGGTTGAGCTGCTCGGTAGTGTAGACATTGGGCATAAATAACCGACTGATCGTCCAGCGTCAAGGCGCGAATTCCTATCGAGCTGGTGATGTCGTCAAAAAAGTCCTCGGACTCCAGGTAAGTTTGATACGCAATATCAAGTTCTGCGTTAGGAGATGAGCGGTAAACGAACTGGCGTCGCTCTCCAGTCTGGGCATCGCGGTAAAACAGCCATCCTGCTCGCGCCTGATAGCGCTGCACAATCAGCTCCAGCTGCAAATCGGCAAACGACCGAGCCGCTTCATGGCTCCTTGCATCGTCACACCGATAACTACTGTCATGATTGTCACGACGATGGTCACGGGTACTGTGATGAGCCGTACTATCAGCCGTATGAAGGGAATAACCTCTCTGACCGGGGCTTAAATCGCTGATGAGGGTATGAGTCATAATTTACGGGCGTTGCGATCGCAACGCCTGATGGTGAGGAACAGTTCAGTTCAGCCAGACGAAAAGCTAAACAAATAAAGTCAAACAAATACTTTATAAATCTCTACTACTTTAGTTTGATTTTCTTTGCCAACCAATCAGGCTATAGTCACTCTACAACTCCTCATGCAGATACTTTTTATAAAACTTTGCAGTAGATTCCTTGCATAAGGAGATATAAAGTTGATGCCACCCTTTTACGCTACTGGCTTGTACAAAATATCTGATTTGCTGATTGAATCTAAATGATTTAAATCATCAGGCTGACGTGATCTAATGAAGTCTCAGCGCCACGATCGAGATCTAAATCTAGAAATTGAGAATCGCTAAAATCCCCCAAAGCAAGCTGACTAAGGTCAGCCTAATCTCTTCGCCAAAAACTGAAAATCCGTAGAAACATGGATTGCCTGTTTGCATTTGTTTACAAACTAGAGATAAATAGGGGCAAAGCTGTTACAAACGGCAGTAATGGTCACAATTTGTAAGGTAGACGTTACATTTCATGAACCAAGCCTGCATCCCGATCCTGTTGGTTTACCGACACTTGACAGCTTGCACGTTGAAAACATATACGATATCAGAACCAGCCAACAAAAGTCGGCTTTAATGCGACAATTCTTTTGTTTTGCCTAATTCTACTGAACTGAACTGAGATAACCTAGCTAGCTAAACGGCTGCATTTTGAACTTTAACAATCGACACATATCGTTTTAAATCTATTGCGCTCTTGTTGTAAAACGAAAGCTGCTTTAAGCACATAAAACATTAAATAGAAATTAAGTTTTTGATTCTATTACGATGCTTTTGCTTGTGTAACTAAGTGTTTACAATTAGCAGATATAGCGATAGCCATTTTGGTTAGGACGTTTTTGTGGGGGGGGGGTGGCAGGGCACCAAAAAAGCCTTTCTCCCCACTACCCTACCACAGCCACCCCCACAACT
>CBKWJC010000174.1:0-5406 GCA_966674685.1 uncultured bacterium | reverse complement strand
TCACCCACGAGACACAGAATCATTAGTTCCATGACGTTATTCTTTTACAGACCCTTAGGTGTAAGTGCTGCACTGACCAATCAGGCCCCACAGCAATCCCGCACTGGGCAAGAGCGTGATGAAGCCAAACAAATCCTGACACCAGCGCTGCGAGGGTTTGGGTGGCGGCAAGACGCCGTGGGCTGACTGTTCAGCCGCCTGAGCCAAATTCGCTGCGACTTGAGCCGCATAGGGACGAATTAATGACCAGGCCAGAGGCGACAGCCAGCCACGTAGCGCCACCGAATAGGAAATGCGTGTCCCGCAAACCGTTGACTCAATTTGATAGGTCACACGCTCCTCAATACCCGGAAAAGCAACCAAGCGAATGCTCAACAGTTCATGGGGCGAAACGCGCTCAACAAACAGGCGAATCGGAATGGGAAAAATGCAGGTGACGGCTCGGAAAATCAGGCCCGGCTTTGCGGTTAACCCATTGGGTACATTTGTTTGCGTAATCAGTGGATGCCAAGATAAATCGGCGAGATTAATCACGGTTTGCCACAGATCATCCACCGATGCTGAACTGATGGCTTGGTACGTGCTGACCAGCCAATGCTTTAAGTCATCTGGGCGATGATAACGCTTAAAAAGTTTCCAGTTCGGCATGTGGCTAAACCTTCAATTTAAGTACAGAGATTAGATCCGTAGCTGCATGTCAATCAATCAAGCTAGAAACTGGGGCCTTCTCCGGAGCACTGCCCCGATTTTGAGATGCGTTTCTTGGGGTCAAACTACTGAACTCGCCTCTAAAAGTGGATAAACTAGCAGCGCAAAATTATCACGCCAATCTGTTTATTACTATTAACTCACTCGGTTTGGCATCGCTCTTGAGTGTAGTATCCTACACATCCTACCGAGATTCCAATAGCCCACCGACATGAACATAAATTGTTGCGTG
This sequence comes from uncultured bacterium, assembly GCA_966674685.1. Lineage (GTDB taxonomy): Bacteria > Cyanobacteriota > Cyanobacteriia > Phormidesmidales > Phormidesmidaceae > Thainema. Next base: position 4,466 of record CBKWJC010000174.1, on the reverse strand, counting down.
GTGGTGCTGTGCAGGGATTTATGCTCTCGAAGTAGCATTCAGGCAGTCAGTTTAATCTCATCGTTGAGATGGTTGGCAGTTTACATTTCTCAATACGAGAAACAGTTTGGCTCCCGTATTTTGGCTTGATTTCAGGCTAGGCTAGGTAAGCATCAAGCAATAAAGAACAACTTGAAATCCTTCTTTGGAGCCGTTTGTATAGGTTGTTTAACTACTGGTCTAACTCCTTATAGTTCTGCCTCCTACAGCTTTTGGCTCCGCTGACGTTTTAAATGCCACAGTAAACGGTATGACCCAGACGACTCCTACCCCTTCCAAAGTTTCTGCTTCCGTTCCACCTGCCGATTCTCGCGATCGCGTTAAGCAATTCATGATGGATTTGCAGGATCAAATCTGCCAAAAGCTCTCTGAGCTAGATGGCAAAGCCTTCCAAGAAGACGTTTGGCAGCGGGAGGAAGGCGGCGGTGGTCGTTCCCGCGTGCTCAAGCAGGGCAATATTTTTGAGCAGGGTGGCGTGAATTTTTCCGAGGTGTGGGGTGACCAGCTCCCGCCATCGATCTTAGCGCAGCGTCCCGAAGCGGCTGGACATGGCTTTTTTGCCACGGGCACTTCGATGGTGCTGCATCCTCGCAATCCTTATGTGCCGACGGTTCACCTCAACTATCGCTACTTTGAGGCTGGCCCTGTTTGGTGGTTTGGCGGCGGCATTGACCTGACGCCCTACTATCCGTTTGCAGACGATGTGGTGCGGTTCCATCAAACGATTAAGGACGCTTGCGATCGCAACCATACCGACTATTACCCTGTGTTTAAGCGCTGGTGTGATGAGTACTTCTACCTGAAGCACCGCCAGGAAACACGTGGGGTTGGCGGCATCTTCTTCGACTACCAAGACGGACGCGGTGAACTGTATCGGGGGCCAGACCAGAATGGGCCTGCGGCTCAGCTCAGCCGAGAAATTGGTGAGTTGCCGCAGCGGAGCTGGGAGGATCTGTTTGGCTTTGCCCAAAGCTGCGGTCACGCCTTTTTGCCTGCCTATGTGCCTATTGTTGAGCAGCGGCACAATACTGAATATAGCGATCGCGAACGGCAGTTTCAGCTCTATCGCCGGGGTCGCTACGTGGAGTTCAATCTGGTGTATGACCGGGGCACGATTTTTGGGCTGCAAACCAATGGTCGCACCGAGTCCATCCTGATGTCGCTGCCGCCGCTGGTGCGCTGGGAATATAGCTATGATCCGGAGCCGAATACGCCCGAGGCTCAGCTCTATGAAACCTTCCTCAAGCCGCAAGACTGGATTCACTGGCAAGCGTAGGATAAGCCAGGATCCCAACGTTTAGTAAGGGGGCGGGCTGAGTTACCCAATGATGACTTTCTGCCAAGCTGGGTTAACAAAACCGACCCCTGCATCGCTTATTTGGGGCAGTTTGGAGCAATTGGCTGATCAAAATGATGCTATCGACCCGATAGATTGAGTTTGAGACTGTTTGTTTCGGATTTCCTTCGGTATCATACAGGGGCAGTTTGCGATCGCATTCAACCCAATCAGCGATGATAGACAGAGATCGACCTTTCATCCGTACTATGATGTCAATCCGGGAATCAATCCGGTTCATCATGATGGATTCGTAGTCAGTCTGGGCAGTATATAGGTACAGCTTGGTCACAGCCAAACCGCAAAGTTCCTCACATTGGTTGTTAGCATGGGAGAGGTCAACAGCGCAAATATGGAGCAACGTACTCACACAACAGAAGACGGCAAAACCGTCATCATCCTGACTCCCACTGGTCGTTTGGATATCACAACGGCATGGCAGTTTCGGCTAAAGCTACAGGAGTGCATTTCGCGAGTCAGTCCCCACGTCGTCGTCAATCTGGGGCAGGTTAACTTTATCGATAGCTCCGGTCTAACGTCCTTGGTCGCAGGCATGCGCGATGCCGACAAAGTCAAAGGCAGCTTCCGCATCTGTAATGTTCATCCGGAAGCCAAACTGGTATTTGAAGTGACGATGATGGATTCGGTCTTTGAAATCTTTGAAACCGAAGAAGAAGCCCTAGAAGGGGTTCCCCGCGATATTGCTGGCTGAGCCAGCGTCTTGAATCGGCGTTGTCAAATGAAGAAAGGCGGCACGGGCAGCGGCCTGTTCCGCCAGCTTAATGGATCGACCTTTACCGATTCCTAAACACTCATCCTTAAACCAAACCTCCGCTTCAAACCGCTCTGCACTGCCGTGGCTAGCACAGACTTCCTTCACCCGGTACTCCGGCAGTTGCTTATGATGAGCCTGTGTCCATTCCTGTAGGGCAGCCTTATAGTTTTGCAGAGCTGGATCAGCCCGAATTTCGGTTGCCCGTTGGGCAAAGTGGACGTCCAACCAGGGTCGAATGAGGCTGGAATCCATTGTGCTGAGGTACAGCGCCCCCACAACGGCTTCAAAGGCTTCGGCTAAGCGCGACTGCCGCCCTGCCCGATCTCGGGCTGCACTGCCCGAAACCGCTAAATACCGATCGAGACCGTAGCTGGCGCTAATCTCGGATAATGTGCGATCGCTAACCAGAGACGATCGAATCGCGGCCAGTTCCCCCACCGGGCTCGCAGCATAGTGCTCCAGCAAAAACTCAGCCGCTACTAACCGCAAAACAGCATCGCCTAAAAACTCTAGCTGCTCATAATTCGCCGTCGAGACCGATGAATGAGTCAGCGCCAGATCAAGCTGATGCCAATTGACCGCAGCCGTTTCGGGAAGTCCCAATTTACGGATAAATTGCTGAAGTTGTTGCTGACGTTGGGGATGCTTCACAATGCCACTCTGCCGAAAAATTAATCCTAGATCTACCTGCTGCGAATACCGAATACTAAAGTGTCATATCACATCCACCTATAAAAAACTTGGTTCATCGTTTGTGAAAGACCTACAGCGCAAATTTCTCACAAACAATAACTCATCAATCTCAACCGACTTCATATTGGACAGTAATAGCTGAACGATAAAACCAGCATTGACCTTGGGCCGTCTACTGCATGGCAGCACATTTTGGGGAATTGCTGATTTCAAAGATGAATTGTGATGTGGGGGCGGTCTTCCACATCACAATTCATACCCAGATTAAACAACGCCACCTATTAACCAAGTCGCTGCACATAAACAAATGCATCTCTAAAGAACTGGGGGAGTGTCCCTCCGGAGCGCCCCCTCGGGTTTTAAGTGCATTTATTGATACCAACCTACTTAATTCTAAATAAAGTTAATTCTAAATAAAGATGAGAAAGAGCCAGACATAAGCCGGGTTCTGTTCTACTGACTTGCAATCAGCAGGGCAGTTATCTATCTGGGACACCTGTTACCAGATGCCTCATGCGGTACCTCTAAGAGCGGAACCGGGAAAGAACCAACCGTAGTTCCTCTGACCTTGCTCCCAACCGGGGTTTACCGAGCCAGCACCTCTCGATGCTGCTGGTGCGCTCTTACCGCACCCTTGCACCCTTACCTGTACAAGCAACAGAATTGAATCAACCCTGTTGTTACTGCCATCGGCGGTATGTTTCTGTGGCACTCTCCTCACGGTCACCCGCACTGGGCGTTACCCAGCAAGTTTGGTTCTTCGGGAGCCCGGACTTTCCTCAAATCAAGACCGAAGCCTCAATTCGCAACTGCCTCGCTGACTCTTCCTCATGTATTAGTCTACTCACAATCTTGCCCGAACCTGTAGGTCGTTATTTCACCACTAGTTAAGCTAGTGACTATGCCCCATAAGTTTTGATCCTTGATGGGTCATGCAGCACGGTATAAAGCTGGCAGACCACTAGTTAAGTAAGTTGGCTCAATAAACGCACCTAAAAACCGGGGCATTTCTCCGGTTTTTTTAAGAGACACATTGATTTGTATGCAGCTACTTAGGCTAGTTCTCTTGGTTTAAATTTTCTAACGTGTGTTCGTGAGATTGCCCTCATTACCCCAAAATTGCGGTACACCATAGAGGCAAAGGGGAGCGTACGTTTCTATTGCTATTCTAGAGCTCAGTTTTTAGGGGACTTTAACGATGCGTCAGATCAACTTTGTTTTGATTTTTGTGATTTGCCTTGCTCTGGTGCTGTTCGGGATTGAGAACACAGAACCAGCCATTATCCATGTCGTGCGGGGTATCAATTTGGAAGCCCCACTATGTATTGAACTCATGGCAGCAATGGGAATTGGTGCAGTCTTAGCCTGGATCTTCAGCGTATGGGCCGGAGTTCAGCGCATGATCACCGTGAATAATGTAGCTAAACAGCAAGAATCGCGCATTCAAGAACTGGAAGAGAACGTCGAGCGCTATCGAGTTGAACTCGAAGAACAGCAGCGCTTGCTGCCCGCGTCTCAAGATAATCATCATCCAATGGAAACCGAAACGGTTGAAGTCATGGGCTAGCCGTAATTGCTCAACTGGGTTGACCGAAGCACAGCTTTAGCAGAAGATGATAAGCT
>CBKWJC010000173.1:0-5800 GCA_966674685.1 uncultured bacterium | reverse complement strand
CAGAAAATTCGTCGCCTGCTCGAAATCGAAGAAGAAAAAAAACATAAAGAAAGGGGGTCGGGGGTGGGGGGGGTTGTGGGGGGGGGGCAAAACCCACCCCAAACCACTACTTGCCATGACCCTAGTTGCTAGTGCTATGACTCGTCTATCGGATGGGGTTAACCGCTATCCAGCCGCGATTGGTGAGCTGGCGCACTTCAAAATGGAGGTGGGGGCCAGTGGAATTGCCCGTGCTGCCGACTAAACCGATGACGGTTCCGGCCTCAACCCACATACCGGGCGGCACCAAAATCTGGGACAGGTGGGCATAGAGGGTTTGCTGATTGTAATCGGCATGATCCAGCACCACGGTTGCACCATAGCCACCAATGTAATCCGCGATCGCAACTTGTCCTGAACGAGCGGCAACTACAGGTGTACCCGTTGGTGCGCCAAAATCAGTGCCCGCATGGAAACGCTGCTGGCCTGAAATGGGATGAATCCGCCAGCCGACAGGCGAGGTAATCGGTGCGGGAATGCTGAGCGGAAACTGGAAACCGGATACGCCAAAGGCGGGCGTTGCCAGCACTTGTCCACCAATCGCACTGGTAACGATTGGGTAGCAGTCGGTCGTCTTGGGCGATAGGTTGTTGGGATCAAATGTCTCAAAGGCTGAGCTGCGATCGCTAACCAGTTGCCCCTCACCGTCAAGGCTACCGCTGGGTGGAGCCGGAAGTGCTTTTGCGGCAGCGGCGGCAGGTGAGAGTTTACCTTTGGCGCCGTCGGCCTTCTCCGCATTGGGCTGGGTAATCGCAACAATTTTGTCAAAAATGCTGAGATTTGCGATCGCGGTTTTGCCAAATTCAGACGCGATGTAGCGGAGACTGCCGGATGGATTCGTCAACCCAACTGTCGGGATGCCCAACTGCTTCAGGTCAGAAATCGGATCGATAGTGGCATTGCCTGCAACGTAGTACTGGAACGGTTGCTGATCGGCCTCCAGCAGCGTCGTTGGAGCCGTGTAGGTTGCCTGCGGCACCGAAAAGCGCGAATCGGTAGCCCAGCGAAAGTCTGAGTTACCGGAACCATTACGGTTAAACAACGAGAGGTCAAGTGGTGCAGACACATCGCGGCTAGCGACTGATTTTGTGGCATCACGGTCAGGCGGATTCGCTACAGCTTGAGTGTCATCGGTTGCATTCGTTTCTGAGGGCGAGTTCGCGGTCGGTTGGGCACAGGAAAACGCGGCGCTGTAGGTAGAGTTGAGCGCGGCAATGCGCGGTAGGGGCGACAGTGGATGATTCACGTTGCGCCCATAGCCGACATTGAGCTGATTCAGCCCAAAGGTTTCAAACGAGCCTTGCGGAACCAAAGCCGTTTGACCTTCAGTGGTTTCCGTTTCGGCTCCTGCGGTTTCATCGGTGTCCGACTCATTCGCGGCAGCGGCTAGCGCGATTTTGTTGGGTTTCGTATTTTCAGATGCGGCCAGATCAGCGTTTGCGCCATCCTCGGGGGTATTTGAGCCGCCAGACTGGGCAATCTGGTCAGCCAACTGACGCTGGAGTTGCTGCTGCTGCTCAACAGACAGCGACGAATCTTGAGCAATCAAATTCGCTGCATCCCTATCACCAGCAGCGGCATAGTCCAGCGCAATTCGCATCAAGTTCTGGGCAATTGCCTGCTGTTTTAGAGGACGCTTATCGTTTTGGGAAGCAGGAGTCGATGCAGCATCTGGAGCATCTGCGATCGCAGCCGTTTCCGTCGCAGTTGCCTCATTTTCAGGATTGCCAGCCGAATCATCTAGCGTAACCTCAGATGATGCCGCAACAGTCTGCGCCTCGGCCTCTAGTTGCTGAATGTCGGCTTGCAGCGCCGATTGCAGTTCGACAGGTAAGAACGGGTCTTGAGCAATTAGATACGCTTGGGCAAAGTTGCCGTTTTGCGCCTGCTGCTGGGCAGCAGTAATCAACGTTTCTGCGATCGCAGTTTCTCTGTTCTCTAGTTCATTCCGTTCGGCGATGTCAGTCTCATCCGCAGTGGGTGAATTAGATAAATCCACTGAATCCACTGATGGTGAATTGGTGGATGGCGTTGCGGGATCGAGTTCATTCGCTGCTGAGTTGGACTGCTGCTCGATTTCAAGCTGCTGAATCTCAGTCTGGAGCCGTTCCTGGATATCGAATGACAGCAGCGGGTCTTGAGCAATCAGATACGCCTGCTGAAAATCTGCCGCTTGAGCTTGTCGACGAGCAGAGGCAATCATCGTTTCTGCGATCGCATCAACCGTCTCGGCTGAATTAGCAACCTGATCGCTGCCGTCCGTTGCGCGATTTCCTGTAGCTGGATTTGTTGCGACAGCATTCGTAGTCGCTGCATGAGCTGGCGTAGTCGAGCCTGCCGATGCAGTTCGAGACTGTGCCGCCGCCGCCTCAAGCTGACGGATTTCGGCTTGTAGTGCAGCCCGGACATCCCTCGGTAGCAGCGGATCTTGGGCAAGCAAATACGCCTGCTGGAAATTGCCCTGCTGCGCCTGCCGCCGTGCCGCTGCCGCTAAACTCTCAGTCACAAACGACTGTTTCGCAGCTTTGGCCGGATTGTCACTGGCCGTCGAGGAAGCGGCATCGTTTGCCTGCGTTTCGGTCGCAGTTGAAGCTGAAGATCCTGATAATGCGGCTGTCGGTCGATTGCTTGTATTCGCAGTGTTGACCGTGGGTTCAGCAACCGCAGCGTTTTCGCTTTGGGTTGCTGTGGACGATGTCGGCTCACGGGTAAGCGTATCTGCTGCTTGATCAGTGGAACGCTGAGTTTCGGCCACTGTTTCCGATGCCGCAGGCGTCGGTGCTATGTTAGCCGCTGGAGCCGCTGGAGAGGGCGCGGCAACAGGTTCGGTCGGTACGACATAATTGCTGACCGGAGCTGTCTTCGCGGATTTAGGAGCCTCGGTTTGAACGACAACAGACGTTGAGGGAGCCGAGGACGATTGAACAGGTAAGGTTTCGGGCGGAGCGACAACTGGAGCCGCAGTAGACGCCGCAGTGGACACTGCTGTTGATGCCTCAGATGCGGACGGAGATGCGGACGGTGTCGTCTCCACAACTGAAGCGGTTGCCTCTGGTTGCGATCGCGTTTCGTCTGCTCTAGCGGTTAAGTAACCTAGATTTAAGGAGGCGGATGTAAAAACGGCGGTCGTTAGGATTTGCCCAGTGGGTCGAAGAAAACGCTTCATGCGGAATACAGAAACTCTCGTCTACACCTAGAAGGAAATTACGGAATTCTCTTTTGCAGCATACGGTGGAATCACGTATCTGTCAGGACTAAACCTAAAGAAATTCATTAGAACTACATCGGATAAATCATAAACTTAAACCTGATCCTCTGCCTAAACCCCTATCGGGATACGGCATCCGCTACGCAAAATCAGATAGCCCTATCAAGTCCGTGTACAGGAACTCTGCTTAATTTTTGTGAAACGCTTGCTAAGCAAGCGTTTCACAAAAATTAAACGATCGGTTTTGAGATAGGTTTTGAACTGGATTTCACACAATTTGCTGTGAAAGTTTTGCTCGGCTTAGCTTTCATAACCCGTAATTTTGCGGCTGTCTAGCCCGCCCAGAATTAAATATCGCCTTCTCCCTCATACAGGGTATCCAGCGGCATCGCGTTCAGGTGATACGCTTCCTGAAGATAGCGAGCCAGAACATCGTTTTGGCCGTGGGTCACATAGACGGTCTGCGCTCCAGTTTGTTGCACGGTGTTGATTAAACTGGGCCAGTCGGCATGGTCTGAAAGCACAAAACCCCGCTCATAGCCGCGCCGCCTGCGGGCACCTCGAACGGCCATCCAGCCAGAAGCAAAAGCTGTCTGAGGATGCTTGAAACGCTTCATCCAGCTCGAACGATGCCCCGACGGTGGTGACAGCACCAGTTCGCCCGCATAGCGATGATTGCGCGGCATATCGGATGTTGGAATGGTCTCCAGCATGGGAATTCCCTGGTCACGGTAGATCTCAGTCAACGCCTGAATTGCGCCATGCACATACACGGGTCGATCCGTGAATCGAGTCAGTTCACTCAGAATCCGCTGCGCTTTACCAAAGGCGTAACAAAAGAGAATGGAAGCGCGATCGCAATCTTGCTGCCACCAGTCGTAAATTTGTTGGGCAATCTGTTCACCCGTTTCCCATTTGTAAATCGGTAAGCCAAACGTAGCCTCGGTGATAAATGTATTGCAGGGTATGACTTCAAACGGTGCACAGGTCGGATCGGCATCGCGCTTATAATCACCAGACACCACCCAAACATCGTCACCCTGTTCTACGCGAATCTGAGCCGAACCGAGGACATGCCCCGCCGGATGAAACGAGACCCAAGTATCACCCAGCTTGAGCCGCTCCCCATATTGCACGCCCTGTAAGGCAATTTCTTCTCCCAGTCGCCTTTGCAAAACTCCAGCCGAGATCTGGGTGGCGATGTACTGCTGCGAACCTGCCCGAGCGTGATCGGAATGGGCATGGGTAATCAGAGCTAGATCCACCGGACGCCACGGATCGATATAAAATCCACCCGCTTCGCAGTAGAGTCCTTCGGGTCGCAGAGTAATCAGTGACATGGAGATACTTGTACTAAAAGCTTACACTCAATAGTCTGTCAACTTTTTTTTAATGGGTTTTGCTGGTTGATGTGCCGCGCTCCGCGCGGCACATCAACCAGCAAAATTTAATTTACAGAGTACTCAACCACCCCATCACTCACCCCCCCCCATCACTCCGCTACGCCTCTCGCCTTACTTGTTGGTGCTATTTTGGTGCTATTAACGTTGAGCGAGCCAGTCCAGGATATAGGCATTTACGGTTTCTGGATTTTCGTCGTGGGGACAGTGGCCAGCGTTAGGGATGGGATGGAACTGAATGCGATCGCACTTTTCGCTTAGTTTCTGATAAATAGCAGCACCTTTAATCGGCGTCCAGGGATCTTTATCGCCCCAGAGGACGAGGAGCGGCTGTTCGATTTTTGGCAGCAGCTCGGCTGGCTTTGGCCCAGGCGGAGCGGCTAAGACGGAGGCAAATACTTTCTGTGCGCCTGGAGTACAAGATGGCTGATACAGCAAATCAATTAGCTCATCAGTGACAGCCGACTGATCGTAGTAGACCTGCTTGAGAGTATTGCGAATGCGGCGGGGTTTACGGACTTGATCAAACATAAAGGGGCCAATCAAATCGGAGTTGACCACTTTGGCAAAGGTGCCCATGATCAAGCCGAGAATCGGGTTCAGCTCTTCGGGACGGTGGTTCAAACCGCCAGCGGAGTTGAGCAACACGCCACCCGATGCAATCTGAGGATAATCGGCCAGCATCATCAGGCTGAGCAGCCCACCAACGGAATTGCCGATCATTACGGCTGGCTGCTGGATATGGGTGTGCCAAAAGTCATGCAGCAAGTCTTGCCACAGTTCGATGCAGTAGTCCAAATTGGGCTTGTCCGATGCGCCAAAGCCGAGCAGGTCAACGGCAAAAACTCGATAGCCAGCTTCAGCCAGAACGGGAATATTTTTGCGCCAGTGGCCGATGGATGCTCCAAAGCCATGAATTAACACCAGTGGTTCGCCCGTTCCCTGAACGGTGTAGCAAATCTGATGCCCGCGCCACGACCAGGACAGCTTTTCGAGCGGTTTCACTGCGATCGCTTGAGAAGTCATATATAAAACGTAAGCTGGATTTTCTTAAACTTCCTTCATAATATCGAGGATCGCCTAGTCCTGCGGCAATGAGTCAATAAACCTTATCGGAAATTGAGCCGATAGAATTGGAATCAGGAGCATGAGC
>CBKWJC010000172.1:0-5829 GCA_966674685.1 uncultured bacterium | reverse complement strand
TATCTCATTATCTTTTTTCTCTCATCAATAAATCAGCCCTGCTTTTTTAAGGGGGACTTTGAGCGTCTAGGAGACTTTATAAGCAATAGCCTTGCAATAGAGGGGGCTAGGGGTGAGGGTTTCAGCGCTTTTGTCAAAACACTAAAAATAAATTTATGGCATTCTGTGTCACAGAATTCGCCGAGAGCGATACGATTAAAACGCCTAAATCGGCATTGCACAGCTCGCTAAGAATCCTAGCGTCTAAAGCTCATGACTTCTGATACTTCTCCTGTTTCTGAACTTGTCTCTGATATTTCCTCCTCTTCGGCGGAGGACAGCTTGCCACAGGTGCATCTCAAACCAGAAGGCGAGCGGATCATGCTATTTCTGCCGCCCAAGCCTACTGATCCGGACGCTGGGTCAGATTGGGACGAAATTTGGCAGCAGTTTAAGCATCGGCTGAGTGCTGGCGATCGGTTTTGGCAACCGGATACGACCGTTTACCTGATTGCCCGCGATCGCTTGTTGGATAATCGCCAGCTTCATGCGATCGCAGAAGCCCTGTCGAACGTCAACCTGCGTCTGAAGCGGGTGTATACCAGCCGTCGCCAAACCGCCGTTGCCGCCGCCACCGCTGGCTATTCGGTCGAGCAGCAGTCCTCGGTGGCGAAACTGATTCAGCAATCCTCGGCATCTGAACAGCGGCGACCGATGCAGTCTCCCCTATATTTGCAAACTACGATTCGGTCGGGGGTAGAAATTCAGCATCCCGGTACCGTCGTGGTTTACGGCGATGTCAATCCCGGCGGTTCCATTGTGGCTGATGGCGACATTCTGGTGTGGGGACGGCTGCGGGGCAATGTTTACGCGGGGGCTCAAGATGATGATCGGTGCCTAATTATGGCGCTGCACATGGAGCCGACTCAAATTCGGATTGGCAGCAGCGTGGCGCGTGGCCCTGATTCGCCGCCGTTGGGTGATGCGGAGGTTGCATACGTAGCTGCTGATGGCATTCGCATTGCCCGCGCGGCTGATTTTGTTCGACCGGAAGATCGTTAACCCAAGCTTTAATTGGTCTTGAGAAACCGTTACTTTATTCTGTTCTAGTCCATTCATTTAACCCGTCCATGAGCCGAATTATTGTTGTCACTTCTGGTAAAGGTGGCGTAGGCAAAACCACCTGCACCGCAAATCTAGGCATGGCGCTAGCGCAGCAAAACCGCTCCGTGGCGGTGATTGATGCTGACTTTGGCCTGCGGAATCTGGACCTGCTGCTGGGTTTGGAAAATCGCATTGTCTATACCGCAATTGATGTCTTTGCCAGACAGTGTCGGCTGGATCAAGCTCTGGTGAAAGATAAGCGACAGCCCAAGCTGGCGCTGATGCCTGCGGCTCAAAACCGCACGAAGGAATCGATTACGCCGATTCAGATGCAAAAGCTGGTGCGTGCGATCGCACGGGCTTATGACTATGTGATTGTGGACTGTCCGGCTGGGATTGAAATGGGCTTTAAAAATGCGATCGCAGCCACCCAGGAAGCCATCATTGTTACTACGCCTGAAATTGCCGCCGTGCGGGATGCTGACCGGGTGATTGGTCTGCTGGAGGCCAATGACATTAAGAAAGTGCAGCTAATCGTTAATCGGCTCAAGCCTGCCATGGTCAAGCAGGAGCAGATGATGTCGGTGGAGGACGTGCAGGAAATTTTGGCAATTCCGCTGCTGGGCGTTGTGCCTGACGATGAGCGGGTGATTGTCTCTACCAACCGGGGCGAACCGCTCGTCTTGGAGGAGAAGCTGTCTCTGGCTGGTGTTGCGTTTGAAAATATTGCCCGTCGCTTAAACGGTGAAGACGTTCCCTTTTTAGATTTAGAGGCACCCAGTGATGACATTTTTTCTCGGATTCGGCGCTTCTTTCGTGGTTCAGCCTAGTTGCAGTTTTACGGGGTGGGCACCGCCCACCTGCCCAAGGCAAGACCCATCTCTGGGTTGGGTTGAAGCAGAATAAATAAAATTAACCTCTATACAAACCCGATATATCAGCTAAATCAGTATCCACAGCTTGCATCTACAAATTGAATTTGAATTTGATGATTTCCCTACTGTCTATCTCCTCATGATCTGATGATTAGTGAACTTCTAGAACGACTCTTCCCAGGGACTGCCAATCGCTCCAGCCGTGACGATGTTAAGCGACGGCTGCGCTTTGTCCTGGCCCACGACCGGATTGACCTCGATCCCTCCACTGTCGAGCAAATGCGTCAGGAAATTTTAGCGGTCGTCTCGCGCTATGTTGAAATTGAAAAAGAAGGGTTAGAGTTTAGTCTGGAAAGCGATCATCGGGTCACGGCGCTCATCGCCAACTTGCCGATCCGCCGCATTAAAGGTAAACCGGAAGATAATCAACCTGTCCCAGATGATAATTTAGAGCTGAGTTTGGATTTAGATGAGGCTGAGCAAGGTGAGTCTGATCCAAAGGCTACTCAGCCAGTGGAGTCCGATCGGCCAGAGGTGCGATCGCAAACCAATGCAGAACCCGTTTCCCCCCCAGAACCAAATACAACAACCGATCTTTCCCCATCTACTCCTGAAGCTGAAGCTAATTCGGACGAAACATCGGCAGCTTTGACTGAAAATGGGAGTAATTCACTGCCAGCATCAAGCGGTTCTGCTGATTCTGCCGCTCCTCCAACCAGCCCTGATTCCCTCGACCCCCTAAACCCTAAGCCCAACTAATTCAGATCTCACACCTTAGATCTCACACCTTGACGCCCGACATGAACCTGTCAAATTCTGAATCCACTGAATCTACTGAATCCACTGAATCCACCCGTACTCCAGCCGTATCTGACGCCACACCAAATTCGAAACAGCCTGATTTTTCCGCCTGCATTCAGTCGTTGGGACTCAACCAGATCACGCGTCATCTGCTGATCTGTGCCGATCAGACGAAGCCAAAATGCTGTAATAAAGCGCTCAGTATTGAAGCGTGGGATTATCTGAAGCGGCGGCTCAAGGAGCTTGAGCTGGATGTTCCGACCGAGAATCAGGCTGGCTGTGTGTTTCGCACTAAAGCCAACTGCTTACGGGTTTGTCAAAATGGGCCAATTTTAGTGGTCTATCCCGATGGCGTTTGGTATCACAGCGCTACGCCGGAGGTGATTGAGCGGATTATTCAGGAGCATCTGCTGCAAAATCAGGTTGTTGAAGACTATGCGTTCTTGGTTCAACCGCTGGGGCTGCGGGAAGGTGCGATCGCATCTAGGGCGACGACTGGGGCGACGACTGAGTAAATGATTGAGATTAGAAGGAGATCAGAAGGAGTTAAACACTTAAAACCATAATTTTTTGCGTAGAAGGCAGACAATAACGCCTTCTACAAGACCTATTTTGGCCTTTTCAAAAGAAAATAATGGTTGATGAACGTTTTGATACCAGATATCACCCGATTTGTGACTAAACTATTCCAATGGTGTTGGAGAAGACTCACTTCTTATACCAAAACCTAAAGAAGTGACGATATTTGGCCTTTATTAAAATCTTAGTAAAGTTCTTGCACAGAAGCCGACGATAAAGGGTGCATATTTTTTCATACTGGGTATGATTAGGTATATACGTAAAAAACGATGCATCCGTCTGGGAGTAGTTTTTTTGAGACTTTAAAAGCTGCTTTGAGAGGGGTTACAGCCGATTAAAAAATAGTTTCAGGTTGTGATGGGCAATCTAATGCTGCTTGTAAGTTTAGGAATCCTTTATTGTAGAAAGCCACGTATTAATTTTTATTCGTTTAATCGTGCCTGAGCTTGGGAATAGGAGTTTAATAGATTGCGTTACTAAATGTATCTGACTATTGACGGCTTGAGCATCGGCACAATCCAGAGATCTTAGTTAAGATCGTTAGCTGGGTTGTGATGTTTATCTTCCTAAAGTCTGAACGTTCATCCAAAGACGGCGAGTTATTGAGCATGAAGGAATCCAACACGGGTGACCAAAAACAGTTGTTGCTGATTGATGACGATCCGAACTTAATCCTATTGGTAAAGGATTATCTAGAGTTTCGGGGTTACCAAGTCACAACAGCCGAAAACGGTCGTGAAGCTCTGGAGATACTGGAGCAGGAAACCCCTGACATGATTATCTGTGACGTTATGATGCCGGAAATGGACGGCTATTCTTTGGTGAAACACGTCCGGGAAGATCCAAAGACGAGCTGGATTCCAGTTCTATTTCTGTCGGCCAAGGGACAGAGCCAAGACCGCGTCAAGGGGCTAAACACTGGGGCTGATGTCTATATGGTGAAGCCGTTTGAGCCTGAGGAATTAGTGGCTCAGGTGGAGTCTTCGCTGAAGCAGGCATCCCGCTTGATTCAGCATCAGACTAAGGGAGGCTCTGAAGGGCCAACGATTCAGGTTCCCTTTGACGTTGAGCTGACGCCGACTGAGCTAAAGGTGGTGCAGTTTGTGGCGCGGGGCATGGCCAATCGCGAGATTGCAGAAGAGCTGAAGGTTAGCCAGCGAACCATTGAGAGCCATGTCAGTAATATGCTTGGCAAGACGGGTTTGCACAACCGGACGGAGTTGGCTCGCTGGGCAATGGAAAACAGCATGGCCTAATCCTGTTTCTTCGTCTTGATAATTTATTTTGATGATCTCTAAGCGATCTGATACGAGCGTTACGGGATGCGCAGTGCTCATACCAGATCGCTTTCATTAATTTTCTACAATGGTGAGACGTTCTTTTTATCGGAGTTTCTCTCCCATGAGGCGATGGAAGTGGATTATCCTTGCGATCGCAATTACAGCGCTGATTTTAGTTGTGAATCGGCAGCGGTTTATTCCGCCAGCATTCGTATCGCAAACTGAGCCATTTACCCAGCAGTTTAATTCACCCTCTACTCTGGCCCAGACTTTACCTCAGCCTCGACCCCAGGCCAACCTCGAACGACTCATGGGACGACTCCAGGATTTAGCCTTTGAGCGCTATACCGAAGCCGATCGCGATCGCGCGCTGGAATATCTCGCTGCAACGATTGAGTCCATTGGCTGGATACCCGAAATTCAGGAATTTGACATTGGCACTAATTTGGTTGCCACTCAGCCCAATGCTGACGCCGATGCTCCCAGTGTCTTAATTGCCGCTCACTATGACACTGTGGCAGGCTCGCCCGGAGTTGATGATAATGCCAGCGGTCTAGTCGTTGCTTTGGAAGTTGCTGAACTTTTGCAGAGCCTGTCGGATCTGGAAACCCCGCGTCAGCTCAAGCTGGCTTTTTTTGACTTAGAGGAACTCGGACTACAGGGTAGTCAAGCCTATGTTGCCAATCCTGAAAATTTGGCTGGCCTAGAAGCTGCCATCATTCTCGATATGGTGGGTCATGCTTGCTATACCGACGGCTGTCAGCAGTATCCAGATGCTATTCCCAAAGTTCTGCGCCGCCGCAGTCAAGGTGATTTTGTTGCTGTCATTGGTGGATTGAAGCACGGTGAGCTGATGCGTTCTTTCCAGGATCGACCCGGTAGCACTCCGGTTGAAAAACTGGCGGTTCCCATTGGTGAATTCCTGCCGCCCGACCTGATGCGGAGCGACCACGCCCCATTTTGGCAGTACGATATTCCCGCCGCTCTCGTCACAGACACTGCCAACTTCCGCAATCCCCATTATCATCAAGCCTCTGACACCCTAGAGACCATTGATCCACCGTTCCTAACGGCTACTGCACAGACGGTTTTTGATGCGGCGTTGGCGCTGGTGATGGAGGAGTGAGGCAGCGAAAAGTGAGGAGTGAGGAGTGAGGAGTGAGGAGTGAGGAGTTTTGAATTTTAAGTTGAGAGTTAGAGTTCAACCATTC
>CBKWJC010000171.1:0-6035 GCA_966674685.1 uncultured bacterium | reverse complement strand
TCTGAACTCTCTGCCTCAATTCTACTCAACACAAACTTGGGTGGAACTAGGATTGTTTTTCTACTAACAGGCTTTTGGCATGGAGCAAATTGGACGTTTGTAATATGGGGAATTTATCATGGCTTTTGGTTAATTTTGGAACGACTGATGGCTAAACGATATGTCGATGATCGTTTAGTTGATGAAAATCCCAGTCGCTTCAACTGGAATATTAATTCCATCATGCTCCGGCAGCGGATAGTGACGTTTTTCCTTGTGACGCTAGGTTGGGTACTGTTTCGATCCTCTAATTTGACTCAGGCCAAATCTTTTTATCAAACGTTATTCTCTATGCCAACACAGGGTATTTCAGAGTTCTTTGCTAGTGTAATCACAACTCAGAGCCTAATAGCGTTGTTGATAGGATGCTCTGTTGTTTTCTTTCCTCGACAGAACAGTACTGGAGAAATGATTGAAAAATCATCATCTTACTACGCTGTAGCATTCCAAATATTTATCACATTCTTTGCCTTTCCTTTAAGTTTAATAATGGTTATTACCAATAGCTTCTCTCCTTTCCTTTACTTTCAGTTTTAGTCATTGTTTTTCCCTTTTCAAGAGTCTATATGAACTATCATTGTATTTCTATTTGGCGCAATCCAGATAGCGAACATCATGCAAATTTTTCAATATTTAAACATAAACAATAAATTTTAGCTACGACCATGAGAATAAACAGAAAAACTTGCTCAGATTTACTAGGCAGCATATGCTTGTCTCTTTTAGCTATTCCAATTTTGCTTTTCCCCGTAGCCTTGAACTACAACTATTTCTATCTTCGCAAGGTAGAAAAGCGAAGGCCAGAAAGAGTCCCTAAAATAGAATCTCTAGTTATCTTTTTTGACAACGATTTCTACAGTAAATTTGATCTATTCTTATCTGATCGAATTGCTTTTCGAGGCCCGATCATTCAAACTAAACGGCTAATTGATATAAAGCTTTTGGGAGAAAATCGAATTAGCGCAGTAGATATTGGACAGAAAGTTGATCAGCAGTACTGGATGTTTCTAGTCCAGTCCTACTGGGATCCTGCCGTGCAAACAGAAGAAGCTGCACACGAAGTTGTTCAACTATTAGCTAAATTTTTAGCTCAATCTGAGCAGTATAAAGCTGAATTTCGTCTTGTGATCGCACCGGATAAGCATACGATTTATCCAGAATACTTAAATCGAAGAGGAAGATATGATATTCAACAGACAAGTAATGCTCGCAAGATTTTCCATAATTGGTTTAATCAGACAAATGATCCAAGAATAATCAATTTATGGTCGGAACTGTTAGTGGAGAAAAAGAAGACTGATGTTCTTCTGTATGGGCCAATGGATACCCACCATACCTATGTTGGTGCAATGGTGATGTTGCGTGAAATTATTGAATCGATTGATCCTACCCTTTGGGATGAGGAAAATATTGTACCAGTAGGGCAAAAGTCCATTTACGACCTCAACACAAGGATTGGCATAATTAATCCAGATGCTCCAATCGACATATTAGAAGTTCGAAGACCAGGAGTAGAAGTTAAAAAAGTTTTCCTTGGTAATCAAGAGCTTGACAATTTGGAAAGTTATCAAGAAGCAATTTCAAATCCCAATCCAAATTTATTTGCTCAAGCTATTATGAGCAGCCAAGATCAACCTTTAATTCCTGGAAAAACTTTAGTTATTCATGATTCTTTTATTCATTCATTTCTTCGACCAAGCATGATGCAATTCTTTGAAGACGTGAGTTTTATTCATCATAGCCGGGTAACTCCCAAAATGTTTCGAACTGCTCTCAAGAAGTACGATTATGTCATTTTGGAGACAGTAGAACGTCATGCTTTTGGTAATGAATTAGCTCAGGATAATATTAAGGTTCTAAATCGGCTACTTACTCAGCCTGGACAACAGGTAAATGAATCTAAGTAGATGCAATAAATAACTGTCATAGACTTACAGCCATTCGCGATCGCACCTTGCTATCACCAAGCTATGGTCAGTATCTTTAACAATCCCAGCATTGTCGCCAAAGGTTGGTACATTGCTTATCCCAGCCAAGCACTCAGCGTAGGTCAAGCTCAGTCGGTCGATCTTTGCGGTCAGCGGATTGTGCTGTTTCGTGGTCAAAACCAGCAGGTGCGTGCTTTAGATGCACATTGTCCCCACATGGGCACCGACCTCGGCATTGGTCGAGTGGATGGCAACACTTTGCGCTGCTTTTTCCATCACTGGGCGTTTGATGGTGACGGGCGCTGTTGCGATATTCCGTGTCAGCCCGAGATCCCGGCTAAAGCGCATATCCGCAGTTATGCTACCTGTGAAAAATATGGGTTTATTTGGGTCTATCCAGATGCGATCGCGCCTGAACCGCTAGCCGAGTTTGATGAGCTAAAGGGGCAAACCATAGTTGCGGTTCCCGATCAATCCCTGGAGCGCAACTGCCACCACCACATCTGCATGATGAACGGCATTGACGCCCAGCATTTGCAGACGGTTCACAAGCTCAACATTGAAATGCAGCTGGATCTGGTGCCTAACTCATCCGGCACGATTCTGGATTTTACGCTCAGCGGTGAGTTTCCCAACACGACCCGCCGTGAGCAAGTAGCCCATGCCATCCTCGGCTCGCGCTACAGCTACACTATGCGCTATGCCAACGGCTGTTTGGGCTTGCTGACGATCATGAAAGGCGTCAAGCGCATCCCGCCGCTGCACATGATCTACGCCTACGTGCCGCTGGCGCATGGTCGCACCCGCATCCAGCCGATCTACGTCGCGGCGCAGCGTCCAGGTTTATTCGGCAAGCTGAAGACCCGCTGCCTACTCTGGCTGACTCGGATGGCCTACTATTTTCTGCGCGATGAGGATGGCCTAATCTACGACAATATCGATTTCGCGCCGCGCACGCTGCTGAAGATTGATCAACCCGTTGTGGAGTACATGCGCTACGTGAATCAGCTCGAACCGTCGATCTGGTCTGCTGAACCATGAATTTGGTAGGGGCGAATGGCCATATAGCCCTTCGGGCATGGCTACACTAACGCCCCTACAGGGTGTCAACGGCAGGCCAATCTAAACTGACGCCGCTGTGCCTTGCTGTTCGCGGGCCAAGAACTTTTCGAGTTCCGTCAGCGCTTCGTCGTCCATCTTGGTCTGCATGGGGCAGAACTTTGGCCCACACATGGAGCAGAACTCAGCGGTCTTGTAGATATCCGCAGGCAGGGTTTCATCGTGATATTCCTTGGCTCGTTCGGGGTCGAGGGACAGCTCAAACTGCTTATTCCAGTCGAAGTTGTAGCGAGCCTCGGAGAGTTGATCATCGCGATCGCGGGCACCCGGACGATGACGAGCGATGTCTGCCGCATGAGCCGCAATCTTGTACGCAATGAGACCATTACGCACGTCTTCCGCATCGGGCAGACCAAGGTGTTCCTTCGGCGTTACGTAGCAGAGCATGGCCGTACCGTACCAGCCTGCCATTGCCGCACCGATGGCGCTGGTGATGTGGTCATAACCCGGCGCAATGTCGGTCACCAGAGGGCCAAGCACGTAGAAGGGCGCTTCCGAGCACTCTTCCATTTGCTTGCGGACATTAAACTCAATCTGATCCATCGGTACGTGACCGGGGCCTTCCACCATCACCTGCACGTCATGCTCCCAAGCGCGGCGGGTCAGTTGTCCCAGCGTCTTCAGCTCAGCCAACTGCGCTTCATCGGAGGCATCGTGGGTACAGCCAGGACGGAGGGAATCACCCAAGCTGAAGGACACGTCGTACTTCTTGAAGATCTCGATAATGTCGTCGAAGTGGGTGTAGAGCGGGTTCTGCTTGTGGTGGTGCAGCATCCAGCGGGCAATGATGCCGCCGCCACGGGAGACGATGCCTGTAATCCGGCTGCGTACTAGCGGCAGGTACTCCATCAGGATGCCTGCGTGGATGGTCATGTAGTCCACACCCTGCTGAGCATGCTTTTCGATGATGTGCAAGAAGTCGTCGGGCGTGAGATTTTCAATCGCACCGTGAACGCTTTCCAGTGCCTGATAGATGGGTACCGTACCAATCGGCACTGGAGACGCGCCAATAATGGCTGTCCGGATGGTGTCGAGGTCGCCACCGCCCGTAGATAAGTCCATCACCGTATCAGCACCGTATTTCACGGCCAGATTCAGTTTCGCCACCTCTTCGTCGATATTGGACGAGTTTGGCGATGCGCCAATGTTGGCGTTCACTTTGCACTTGGAGGCGATACCAATACACATCGGCTCCAGATTGGTGTGATTGATGTTGGCCGGGATAATCATGCGGCCCCGTGCCACTTCGTCGCGAATCAGATCAACGGGCAGATTTTCCCGCTGGGCGACGTACTGCATTTCCTCGGTGATCAAACCTTGCCGTGCATAGTGCATCTGCGTCACGTTGGCTTGTCCGCGTCGCTTTGCAACCCATTCTGTACGCATATTGAGTTCCTCGAATAAACAGCTTCCCTCCGCCGGTCTGAACCGGGCTCAGGTTCTAAGGGTTTGATCTCAGCCCAGACACAAAAGCCAATGTCCAGACACCCCTAGCTTGAAGTCAAATTCTATCACCGTCACCGATGTCTCGCAGCAGGCTTGGCGAAAGTTGTTGCTTCGTATCGAACTGTGAAGGGAGGTGACGCAAACGTTACGGAGAATGCAGCAGATGTGTTTGAGGGGACGGGGGTTTGGTTTAATCAGTGAGAAGTGAATAGTGAGGCGAAAAGAGTCAGGCGTATGGATTGGGTGATTACTGAAATCGTGAAGCTTTTGCTAGCGGATTGGGTCTGAGTTGCAGTAAGTTAGAACGTTTAAGTTGGAACGTCAAAGTGGGGACGGAGTAAATCTATGCTGATGCTGATTATTGGTTTGGTGGTTGGGCTAATCGTGGGTGCGATCGCAATTTATTTTTATCTTCAGTCCACGATTGCGCGACAGAGTAATGAGCTGGATCAGAGCCGTCGCCAGATTAATCAGCTAGAGCAGGAGCGGGAGCAGCGGCTACGGGAGGCGACGCAGCGGTTGCAGCAGGACTACCGTCAGGAAATGAGCGACAAAACTCAGGCGTTGGAGCAGCAAGTGCAGGCGTATCGAGCTGAAGCCGAGTCTACTAATGCTCAACTGGCGACGCTGAAGGCACAGGTGCAAGCCTATGAGACGGAACTAAATGCAGCGCGATCGCAGGTGCAGACAAGTCGCGATCGCATTCAGCAGCTTGAACTTGAACAGCTTGAGCAGCAGACTCAGCAACCGATAAGTCAACCAATGTCGTTCACCTCAGCGGCGCAGGAAAGCCAGCCCATTTCTCCCCCGGTGCCCGACTCGACGGCATCACCCATCGCGGGCAATGTGCCACCTGCTTCCGTGGATTTGTCTTCCCCGGAAGAAACGGTTCAGGCTCCGGATATTGAATCGGCGGCACCCACTCAACCGACTCCACCTGTAGCGTCTTCCCAGAAGCCTACACCCCCTATGCGGACGGCGACGCCCAATTTGGATTTAACTGACGCGGTACATGCATTGGCAATTCGAGGCACGGCTTCTTTGCCAGAATTGGTAGCCTATTCGGTTCAAACTGATCCGCACATTCGTAAGCTAGCGGCTACTGCAATCGGCCAGGCAGTAGCGGGTCGTCAACAACCAGGCACTCAGCAGGCAATCCGTACCCTCGATCGCTTGCGGCAGGATGCTGACCCGACCGTGCGGCAGGCTGCGGTGGAAGCACTCAGCCGCATCCAGTCTGACAAAGTGATTCCCCTACTGCGTAAGTCGCTGCGCGATACGGATTTGGACGTAGTGCAGGCAGCGAGTGCGGCGGTCAATCAGTTTAAGTTCTATCCCAAGAAAGTTCAGTTCAAGACAAAGCCGCCCAAGTCAGCGAATAAGCCCAAGCAATAAGTAGAGATTAATCCCAAAACCGAATTTCTGGTCGTTCGGCCAAGAATTTCGATCTTATAGCTGTAGTCAATACTGTTAGGATACGGACGTTTTTGTGGCGCGGCGATG
>CBKWJC010000170.1:0-6044 GCA_966674685.1 uncultured bacterium | reverse complement strand
GGTGTTGATGATAGATTGTTAGTGGGTAAGTGGATGACTAGCTGATTTCGGCTAGTACTCGGCAGCATAAATAGCCCAAGTATTTATGAGATCAAAGGCTTACCCGTGTAGGTTCACTTGAAAATCTTAGCTATGGTGCGGTTGAAGTACTCGATAAACGCTAAAATTTTCGCTTTGAGGTGGGCTTTACTAGTAAAACTCGAGCGCCTGAGCAACTTGCGAAACAGGATGCTGAACCACATCTCAATTTGATTGAGCCACGAGTGCATATTCTCACGACCTCGGCGGGTGATTCTTACTGAACTTCGGCACCCTCATCTCAAGGAACTTCGGCGGATTAATTTCATTGACTTCGACTCGTTCAATTTTGTCAATCAGATCGCAGGTGAGATCACCTTTGCATAGAACAATGCCATCGCAACCGAAAGTTTGAATTAGGTCAATGCATGTTCAGTAACCTCCGGTTGTAATTGACTGGTAAGCTTTCGCATTGATTCGCCTTTGAGCACTAAACGCAGTGCATCATGGACAATGCGGTCGAGGATGGCATCAGCAAGCGTAGGGTCTTGAATCTGTTGGTGCCATTGGTTAACGGGCAATTGGGTGGCAAACAAACACGAAGCTTTGCGGTAGCGTTCATCCAGCAAGTCGAGCAGATCGCGTGCCTGGTTTGCTGAAAGTGGGTCACGCAACCAGTCATCGAGGATGAGCAACGAGAAGGCAGCAAGTTGTCGTTTCCACTTGGGAAAGGAACCATCTGCCTTTGCCAGTTTCAACTCCAGCAACAAATCTGCAGTTCTGAAATAGCGAACGGTGTGACCTTGTTGGCAAAGCGTATCTGCTAAAACTGAAGCTAAAAACGTTTTTCCAACCCCTGTTGGACCAATGACCATCAGTTGCAGATGTTGATGTAACCATTTTCCCTGAGCCAGTTCGAGAAACTTGGACTGGCTGAGTCCACGAGCGACCGTAAAGTCAATGTCACTCAAACTGGCAGTGGTGGAGAGTTGAGCTTGCTTGAGTCGGCGTTGCAGTCGTTGCTGGGAGCGCCGCAACTGTTCGCGTTCAACCAGCAGTGCCAAGCGTTCGTCAAAACTGAGGTCGTGATACGTGGGCGTGGTCTGTTGCTCACTCCAGGCTTCGAGCATGCCCACCAGTCGAAGTTCTTTGAGTTGTTCAACGGTTGAGGGATTCATCATGGTAAGGGTTACTGGTAGTAGTGGGAACCGCGCAGATTGGCATGGTCTATCACGCCAATCAGGGGAGGCTCACTGGGTAGTGGGTCTTTGTCCATTTGGGTTTGCAGCATCGAACGGATACGGCGCAAACTGACAATGCCAAAGGTATTGGCACGACGACAAGCAGCTTCCACGCGAGCACTGCCATACTGACTGACCAGCGATTGCAAGCCGCGTCCGTGCGAAAGGCTCGTTCTTTGTGGTCTTTGCGCTCAAACATTGCTTCGACTTGGTGAGTGGTCTGTACTCCCACTTGCTGTGTCCAGGCAACAAAGCGTTCCATGGACTGTCGTTTGTATGCCCAGTACTCCGGTGGCATATGGTCAGCTAAGGTGGTGTGGCGATGGGGCAAGCGACCGCGTTCGTGTGCGGCATCCGCTTGCCGTCATGAAACACCTCAATCATCTGTTCAGTGATCTTGACGTTCACCGACTGCTGTACAAACCAGTAGAGCACCGAGTAATAATGCCGCTCCACCTCAACGTGATAGTCCAGATTGACTTTGGCTTGCTTCCACTTGGCGAAGACAAACGATTGAGTGGGCAAGGGTTGTAACTCCGGTTGGTCTACCTGCTCGAACAGCACCCGTCTCGACACGCCGTAACCGTGCATGACGCGCTCGTTGAGCAACTGGAGGCGCTCGCCAATCGCAGCATTGAGGTCGCCAAGGGTGCCGAAACGCTCATGCCGCAGTGGTGCTAACACTTGTCGTTCCACCTCTTGTACCGCCTTCTCCACCTTGGCTTTGTCTCGTGGCTTGTAGGGACGAGCCGGAATAATTGCGACCCCATAATGCTCCGCAAATTCTTGATAGCTCGGGTTAATCCCCGGTTCGTAACGACAAGGACTGCTCACTCCAGCCTTGAGGTTGTCTGGCACAATACAGCGGGGCACCCCACCTAAAAATGCCAATGCCTGTTGGGGTGCCCCAATCCAATGCACCAGCTCCTGCGATGACACTGCCTCCGCATAGGTGTAGCTGCTCGCACCCAGGCACGCCACAAAAACTTGCGCGTTCGTGAGCTCTCCAGTCTCGCGGTTCGTTAAGGAAACCGTCACTCCGCATTAATCAACAAACAGCTTCTCACCGCCTTTGTAAACCTGGCGCATCGAAAGCTGATGCTGCACTCACCATCGGTTATAGCGCCGACAGAAGGTGGCGTAGCTACAAGCCCATTGCCCTTTGTCTAAGCCCTCTTGCCACACCAATGCCAACGTTACCCCTTTGCGTTGCAACTTTGTGCAATTTTTCACCTAAACCTGTCCGGAGTGTTGTGAAGGAAAACCAATATTGTAGCGTGTGCGGCTTTCCCTCTACATTGATCGTACCTTGCCCATTCAGGAACCGCTATAGTACTGAGGATTAAGTGCTGAGTACTGAGTTAGGTCAATCATTCAAAACTAAAACTCAAAACTCAAAACTCCTCACTTCTCACGTTACTGAGAGTTGACCTGTAGCCACATTTTAGAGAAACAGTATAACTCCCTAGCGATAGTCATAACTTGCTGTGAGGCTTTTGATTATCAAGAAGTCTGTGCCATTATGATTATCTTGATTATGACGGTCGCTATTATTGATACGGCGTCGGCCAAGTTAAGACAGCGGCTGGTTTGATGCGAAATCTGCCTAAAAAAATCAAACTCTTTTTTGTAAAAGTCGGCCTTAGTCGGCCTTTTACAAAAATAAAAGCTGGTTTTGATAAGCGATTTCGTATGAAGGTAGATTTTTGGAGAAATCATGAAACGACGCAATTTCTTGACCTATTCAGTCCTGTTTTTAGCTGGCTGTGCTGCATCAACTACCCAATCTCAGGGCGGTGCTGGCGATAACTCCGCCGCAAGTCAACCCGAAACACTGCGGCTAGCGGTGACTGATGTACAGGGATTAGAGGAGCTACAGCGAGACTACGGCGCATTTCGGCAAGAACTAGAGGCAACCCTGGGGCGCAAGGTCGAGTTCTTTCCAGTTGCCGACCGAGCAGCAGCAGCAGTTGCACTTCAGTCAGAGCAAGTTGATATCGTCTTTACCGGGCCAGCAGAGTATGTCGTAATCAACGCCAGAACAGAAGCTGTACCCTTCTTAGCGATTACTCGCCCCAACTACTTTGCTGCGATCGCAGTTCGTGCTGACAGCGGCATCACCCGTGCGGAGCAGCTCAAGGGCCAAAAGCTGTCAATGTCCGATATTGGCTCCACCAGTGGGCACCTCGGCCCCGCAAAGGTTCTGGTCGATCAGGGACTTGATCCGCAGCAGGATTTAGAGGTGCTGATGCTGGGAGATGGCGAACTCCAGGCACTGAAGAATGGCGATGTTGTAGCCTGGGGCGGTTCCTACATTGACTATGAGCGCTTCCTAAGGGCAGAAGGAGCACAGGAGTCGGATTATCCCATCATCTTGCGAGGCGAAATGCTGCCTAGTGACGTGATGGTGGCCAGTAAAACGCTCGATCCCGCGCTGGTTGAGGAAATTCGAGACAAAATGCTGGCCAATCAGGAAGCACTGGTTGCGGCCATTACGTCAGTTGATGCCAATGAAAAGTTTATTGGTTCGGAGTTAGTGTCAGTAGCAGACAGCGACTACGATTCAGTCCGTGAGGCTTATCGAGCCATTGGCGTCAATGAATTTACGGAGTTTGTTGGAGAATAGTCTGTTAACTCTCCGTTTAATTCCTTGATTGGTTGTGCAGGATAGGTTATGCTGCGCTAATCTATCCTGTAGATTTACTTAGATATATTTACGCAAGTAGGCTGGCATCAACAAGCGCATTTAAAAAATCGAGAAAGCGCCCCGGAGGGCATTCCCCCAATTTTTAGATGTGTATTTATTTATATGCAGCTACTAAGTACATTTAACCGATCGAAATTTTACTTCGAAGTATTCGGAATATACTGTTTCGATCGCAAAGTTTAGTTCATAAACTAGCTCATAAAATTGAGCTGAGCTTAATTATTACTTAAATTACAAAACTTATTTTAGTAAGAATCTATCCACCATAATTGTCCTCTTTGGGATACACCACAACATGCTTTCTCTTCAGGTCAATCATCTCACCAAGGTTTATCCGAATCAAACATTAGCATTGAATCAGGTTAGCTTTGGGGCCGCACCCGGTGAAAATATCGTCATTTTGGGAGCCAATGGATCAGGTAAATCGACGCTGCTGCGATGCATGGTTGGGCTAGAGAGAGCAACATCGGGTCAGGTCTTTCTGGGCGATTGGGAAGCGACGGCATTGCGCCAAGCGCAGCTTAGAACCGTCCGACGACGAGTGGGGATGGTGTTTCAGCGCTTCAATTTGGTGAAAAACCTGAGCGCGTTTCACAATGTGCTGCATGGTGCGCTAGGTCGCAGCCGTGGCCCCTGGTACTGGTTTCCCGCAACTGCACCGGAACATGAGCGGCAGCGAGCAATGGACTGTCTTGCAAAGGTGAATTTGGCTGATTTAGCCAGCCAGCGAGTTGATACCTTATCCGGTGGACAACAGCAACGAGTTGCGATCGCGCGTATGCTGATGCAGAACCCCGATATTGTTCTAGTGGATGAACCCGTAGCTAGTCTTGATCCAAAAGCTGGACAAGAGGTGATGGAGTTGCTGTGCGGCATCGTGCGTGAGCAAGGACTAACCATGATTTGCACCCTGCACCAGCTCGATTTAGCTGTAGAGTATGCAGACCGAATTATTGGCTTATCCGCCGGACAGGTTGTCCTAGATCAGCCTGCAACTGCCATCGATCCCAATGAGCTTGACTGGCTCTATCAGGACAGTGTGCGCTATGTACATCCCGAAATGATTTCCTACAGTCAACAAATCCGAGCCTAGAATCGGGTACATGTTGCAGATGCCACTTTCAAAACTCCTCATGAAAACTGAACCCGACCCTCGGCAACCCCCGGCTCGTTGGCAGCGCCCCTCCCCGTTTCTATTTGTGTTGGGCATCTTTCTGCTAGGCATCTTTCTGCACGGAATTTCAATGAGTGGATTGACGCCAGAGCGCATGATCAGGGGTATCTCTCGACTGTATGAGTTCCTCAGCGATGCCTTTCCACCGGATTTGACTCGCCTGCCCAGTATTCTCCGGGCAACGCTGGAAACCTTTGAAATGGCGCTGGTTGGAACGGTGATCGGCGCTCTGCTGAGTCTACCTCTCGCTTTATTAGCCGCGAAGAATACGACGCCCCATGCACTGGTTTATGCGGTCACACGCACGTTTATTGGTTTACTGCGAGCGATCCCAGACTTGATCTGGGGCCTAATTTTTATCGTAGTGGTGGGTTTAGGGCCAGGGCCAGGTATTCTAGCCATCACGGTCGATGTCATGGGATTTTGCGGTCGCTTTTTTGCGGAACGAATTGAAGAAATTGAACCCGGTACGGTAGAAGCACTCAAAGTTCTGGGGGCTTCGCCAGCGGGCGTCGTCGTGGGTGCAATTCTGCCGGAGACGCTGGCTTCGTTCGTGGCTTCTACGTTGTTTTCACTGGAGTCATCGGTGCGGTCTGCCGTAGTACTGGGACTGGTTGGTGCAGGTGGTATTGGCGTCGAGCTAGCAACTTCGATGCAGCTCCTGCGCTACGATGAAGCGCTGACCGTCATTCTGGTGATCTTCCTGGTCGTGATTATCGTTGAACGAGTATCGTCAGCAATTCGCAGGCGCTTGATTTAACTCTTCAAATGATTCCAAATATTCACATCTTGCACCTTGTACTTTGAGAACCCAGAAGGGTTGTTTTTGGGTGGGGGCGCGAGTGGGGAAAACAAACAGGCTGGTTCGTTGTGGGAGGTGGGGGATGGCACAGTAACCGGCGGG
>CBKWJC010000169.1:0-6044 GCA_966674685.1 uncultured bacterium | reverse complement strand
GTTCGTGCCTAGCACGACCGCGATTTTCTTTAACTCTTTAGTCTAAACTCCAGTTTGAAACATTTAGGCTCAAAAATAAGCAAAAACAGTCAGGAATCAGACCAATTACTGACTTGCTAGGCAAACTATCCCATCGGCCATATAAATTGCTTGAAAAGCATATTGATCAATGTTTGCCCAAAGACCTGACGACTCAAGATATTGTTGAGCAGGCATTTATTGGTGCAATTCCCCTTTTTGAGCAACTTGGTAAAACAATGGCTCGCGAAGGAGATCCAGAATTTTCTAAGACGCTCCAAGACCGACCGATGGAAGATTGGCAGGAATCTTTTAGCCAAACGGCCTCTGCGGTTGAAACCCAACTGGGTTGGCTTCCTGGAAAAGGCTTTTTGTTTCGTGGCTGGCTTAAAAAGATGGTTCAAAGTACACTCATTGCCAAAATTACTGGACTCAACCATCCTCAGATTCAAGAAACAGTTAAGTTATCCTTTTCTCCAGCCGAGCAAATGTTTTTGCTAGAAAACCCATTTGCAACTAATTCTGGACTAGCCATATCCTGTATTTGGCTTGACTTTGCATTTTCGGTGTTGGATTATCCCCATGAGGCTCAAAAATGGGCGGCTTTACAAGGACTGGTTAAATATTGTGGTGATATTTTCGCAGTGAAGCATCTCTGTGTCGTCTGCGATCGCCCAACCAAGATTCTGCTCAATGAGAATGATCAACTGCATGGTGAAGGCGAACCTGCCATAGAGTTTGCTGATGGGTTTTCGGCCTATGCCTATCATGGAACTCGTATTCCTGAACAGTATGGAACGGTTCATCCCAACCAGTGGCAGGCTCAATGGGTGCTGGAGGAAAGATATCGAGATTTGAAGCGTGTTTTAATTCGAGGGATCGGAGCCGTTCGGCTGTGTCAAGAATTGCCCGTTATACAGCTTGATACTGTGTCAGACTATGCTCTGCTCAAACTGGAGGGCATTGACGATCACTTCGACCGTATTCTAAAGCGAACTGATCCTGAAACGGGTAATATTCAAGCTATATTTGTCCGCTGGCATGAACGATCAGTACGGTCAGCTCTGCAATACATCCATCAGAACTATGCCACAGATAACTTTCCTATACCTGACGACACCAGCTCAGAATAATATGGTCTGCTGCACTTTGATGAAAACGACGTTGAGGGGATGTATACAAATTTAGTATCGTTTGTGGAGACTCGATCGTGTCTGTTGACCTGATTATCCTAGTTGTAGCTATAGTAGTTTCCTTCTTGGTCTTCACCTGGCTGCTGAAGATTGTGAAGACGACGCTTTCGACCGCAGTTGCGATCGCACTTATTCTGTTATTAATTCAAATCTTTTTTGGCATTGGCCCAGTAGACCTCTGGCAGCAGGGAACAGCGCTATTGCAGAACCTGTGGGAATCAGTGAGGCCGCAATAACACTCCGCTCACAGAACACTCAATCCGACTCTAGAAAAAATTATGTGCCGTAGCAGTCAGCCTAGGCTGACTGCTACGGCACATAGAAATTGGATCTGATGAGCGGATCTCGTATCAAGAGCCAATTTAGCTGACAGTTGTTCTATCGTAAATCTGTCGGCCTGACTCTAGCTGAGATGCAATTTGGTCACGGCTGTCAATGAACGTGTATTGGCTATTGAAACTGCTTTCTGGCTGATCTCCAACAATGTAGTGTCGGATCGCCATATCAGGGGCATTGATCACAACCTGATCGGATACGTATACATTCGCTTGTGGCGCATTTGGTTCCGTTTCTTCTAAGCGGGAGACAACCCACAATTCATCATTAACTGCGTAAACGCTCTGAATCGTCAGGTCATAGCCGTCTGAGGGAACCTCTACTTCTGGATTGATTGTCCGTTCAACCGTTTCAGCGTTTGGCACACTGACATCAACGTAAGGCACCTCAACCGTTTCTTCTACCTGAACAACTGTCACTCTAGGAACGGTAACGGTACGTTCTGTCACGCCCACATCTACATCTGGGCCTTGAATATCGTATTCTGGTAGACTACCAGGTTCAACGTCCACATCAACGTCAGGTAAACTACCTGTTTCCTCTTGCTCTACTCGGCAAGCCGCTAAGGGCAAAACAAGCAGTAATGCCGTGAGCGGAAACAGTTTTTTGAGACTTAGCTTTTGCGATCGCATAATATCACTCCTTATCTATAGTTAGTTTCTATATGAAAATTTGCTGCTGGTTCCTTCATCCAAATGATGAGATCAACTCGTAGTTGATGAGGCAGATTCATATAGTCAAATGAGAGCCAGCCCTCAAGCGTTGCCTGTTTACGCGCAGTCGCTCAAGAGCTAGCGTTTTGCCGCTGTCGTCCCGCTTCTTATCTTGGGGACATTCAAGTTCAACCACACTCACTATCAAATCTGCGATTGGTTGTGACGCGGCTATTCTTCAAGCAGCTTACTGAGCACTTGGATAAACTTCTTCAGCAACCAAGACTGGGCGGTCAGTGTATTCCGCTTCGATCTGCTCCTGGACATCTAAATCCCAGGTTAGGTCATAATCCCGCTCAAACTCGGCTTCAACGTAGGGTCGTAGCGTGCCAGTTACAACAACTTCTTCAGCATTTTCAATTCCCGGAATACTGGAAGCGCCAATGACAAGTACTTCGTCACCTTCAAACCAGCCTTCTTCTTGGAGTCGGAAGGTATTGGTTGAAAGCTGTTCTCCGACTACGCCCGAAACCGCAATAGTTTGCCCATAGTAAGCTTCAGGCTGCTCACTAACTTCCTCAGGGTCGGGTGAGAGCGCAATTGACTCAGCAATAATCGCTGGTTGATTTTCATAATCAGCGTATAATTGCGGATCTAAATCTAAGCCATACTCCCGTTCTAAGTCGGCAGTCACAAACTGGCGTACTTCGCCCGTAACTTGGACATCCTCAGTAGCAAGGTCATCGTCGGTTGGCAGGATGAATGGAGTTCCGGTGGCATTAAAGACGACAACGTCTTCACCGCCGAACAGTCGATCGTCTTGGAGCAAGAATGAATTTTCATCAGCGGTTGTTTCAGCTTCACCGCGAACTGAAACGGCTTGCCCTAAATAATCTTCAACGTTACCTGCGAGTTCGCCTAGCGTAACGTTATATTCTTCTGCAACCTCGGCTGGCTCTTCTACAACTGGCTCTTCTGTTGTAACGTTGGGATCCACTGCCGGATCTTCAGCCACTGGATCATTAGAAGGAGCACAAGCGGTTAGAGCTGCTGTGCCAGCCAAAACAAGTGCGATCGCACCATTTCGAAATCGATTGAGATAGTGATATTTAGACTGGGTCATGGCGAATCCTCAAGCTTATTTTCATACTTATTCTGAAGCTGATATAGCGCTAGCCCTTTATTTACCCTTTAGTTAAATGAAGCTGTTTGGGTTAGAACTCTTGGGCATAGTAATATGGCCACTCCGCTAAAACGGTTCTGTTTCAATAAAAGTGACTCTTGCTATAAAAGCCTTAAGTTACTTCAAGCCTATGTTTGAGGCGACAAATTTCCTTCACTCTATAGTGAGGGACGGACTATACCAAATGAGCTATATCTCCATTAATTAGTGCCAGAGTGAGGAGACTAAGCAAAATAGTGGCAATTCGTTCTTATTCGTTCTTATTCGTTCTTATTATTTGCGCCTATTCGGATTTATAGCTATAGCCAGCGCTGTTAGAACAGTGTCTTTATCTATCACTTTTGTGTCCTTAGGGGAGGTTTATTTACTCTCAAACTCGCTCCCTTGGTGGAGTAACTAATTGCTACCTCGACTTACCGTTGTGAGTGTAGTTAAACGCAGAAATTGCTACAAAAACTCGTGGACAAGCGAGCCGTTAGGCTTTCCTGTTTATACGGGTGAAATTGCGCCAAATAATGCGGAGCATCAAGAGTTTCAGGCATTCATTTAGTCTTTTCTCACACCAAGTCAAGGAGAGCCGTCATTGCTGTTAGCAGTCCCCAATTACTGGTCAAGAATATATATCTGTCAGGGTTGATCACGCTTTAGCAAACGGTTCAGAAGGCTTAGAAGCAGTAACATTCTAGTGGAGCAGGAAGACAATATGATTCATAAAAATAAAATACTGAGGTATCGGCCTCAGCGCAATCGATCAATCTTGGGTGCGATCGCAATTGGAGCCGCCTTATTCGTGCTCCCCGCTTGCAATACGGTTGGAGAAAATGAGGAAATCAGAGAAGATCAAGTCAACGTCACGACTGATGACGTTTCTAGCGGTCTAGACTCGACAGAAGGCACAGGTTTAGAAAACGCTGATACCTTAATTGGTCAAACGGTTACAGTCAGAAGCGCTGTACAGGAAACCGTAGGTAATTCTAGCTTTCTGCTAGAAACTGATGGCGGCGAGTCTATCCTCGTGGTCAATGCGACGACAGCACCTTTTTCCGTACCGACTGAGGAAATCCCAGTACAGGTAACGGGCGAAGTGGCTGAGTTTGTCCAGGCTGATATTGAAAGTGAATATGGTTTGGAACTAGATGATGCAACCTATGGTGACTATGAAGGGCAGCCTGCCATCGTTGCAGATTCTTTGGCTCTAGCACCAACGACCGAACAGCTCACGCAAAATCCTGATTTCTTTAGTAATCAAACGATTGCGATCGCAGGTGATGTTCGAGATATTTACTCCCCTAGCACAATCTCGCTCTTTGAAGAGGGTTGGGTTGATGATATTGGCTTGCTTGTAGTTGGTATTGACCGCAGCTTGAAAGCGGAAGGAACCAATGTCCAGGAAGGTGAGACGGTAGTTGTGACTGGACAAGCACAGCCTTTTGATGCTGCTACCCTACAACAAAACTACGATTTGGGCCTCACCACTGATCAAATCAATGAATTTAGTGAGCGCTATAACCGCCCCGTAATTATTGCTGAGGAAATTTATCCTTCTGCTGTTGATCAGTAGGTTTCAGCCGATCTATCAAGTGCGGATTGTGCCCTAATACATAGCGGCAGCGGTCTGGCTTGAACGCGCCAACATGGCGCAGATTTCATGTGACAACTCATATGGAATATATCTGCAAAATACTGCAAATCTGAAGAATTTAGTTAGAGGAAATATATGGCTATTCGAGAACAAGATACACGCATGACTCCCAACAATCGTTCTTACAAGCGAGCAGTTGGTGTGTTTAAAAACCAACGCGATGTCGAGCAGATTATTCGTCGTCTGAAGGACGATAACTATGACATGAATCGCGTGTCTTTGTTGGCTCGCAATGTGGATAACGTTGAAGGAGCCGATCAGGTGCGCGATGAAACTCACGGTAATGAGGCCAGTGAAGGTGCTGGCATTGGTGCAAGTACAGGTACCATCTTGGGTGGCGTCACTGGCTTCCTAATTGGCGTTGGCGTACTGGCAATTCCTGGTGTTGGCCCTATTTTGGCTGCTGGTGCTGAAATTGGCGCTTTAGGTTCAACGCTAGCCGGAGCAGGTATTGGTGCCGCAACAGGCGGTATCGTGGGTGCTTTAATCGGTTTGGGCATTCCCGAAGAAAGAGCCAAGGTCTATGAAAACCGCATCAAGGCTGGTGACTATCTCATGATGGTCAGTGGTAATGATGACGAAGTGCGTCGGGTTGAGTCGATCATGCGCGATCGCAATGTTGAAGAATTTGAGATCTTCGAAGCACCCGCCGAAACCCGTCCAGAATCAGCGGCCAGCTATCAACGGGAAGATGTAACCGTCAACCGTCGGGACGTAACGCCCACTCAGCGCCCAGTTGCCCGTGAAGGTAACGTCACCAAGACCTACGACTTGGATAACGACAATGATCCAGAAGTGATTGTTGTAGATGAGCGCAACCAGCCCCGTAATCCACGTCGCTAATGACCGCTCATTAGAGTGCTAGCCACACTGGTTAGAACGTTTTTGTGGCGCGGCGAAGCCGCGCCACAAAAACGTTCAGTCTTAGCCTATCTGGCTACAGCTATACAGCGCTGTGCGTGTTAATTAAGAACGGTAGTGGGGGGGGGGGTGCGGCTCCCCACCCCCCTCTTCCTTCC
>CBKWJC010000168.1:0-6055 GCA_966674685.1 uncultured bacterium | reverse complement strand
GTGAACTTGCTTGCCCTGACCAAAGCAAGACAGGCCGATCAAACTGTTGCGCTAATTTCGCGCGCCGCTGTTGCAGAATGTTTGCTAGGGAGGAAGCCGGAGTACGAGACTGGGTTTGCATAGAGCCGCAGACGTAAATTGCCAAAACACCTATGGTTATCCTACTCGCTTCCCGTTTTTGTTGGCATGAGCAAGCGATGGGCATTGGCAACTATTGAAACTGCAGCGGATAACTCCTGAATGCTTTTCCAGCTAAAGGATTTGTAAACTTTGTGGCTCTCGAACTACATTAATTAGACTTGCTATTAGTTAGAAGCCAAAGGTAGTTGGGTACTCTTATTTTGTTCGCAACTATCGGTTTGATTTTGTTGAATTCGTCCCTGTTTATTAACCCAGAATTAAACTTGCATGGTGGCTTAAAGAACGGTTACATTGCAGGACGGCGAAGTTGCGATATTTACCTGATTCAGGTGAGCAGCCAATGGTGACACTCACGCCTTTTTTAACAAATTAAGAGTCTGAAAGGGGCATTTTTTTGCCACGCTGTGGCAAAATTCTCCGTTTAAATTTGGGGCTGGTACGTATAGGCTACTCGTCATGAATCGCCGAATGTAGCCAAAGGCCGATCCCATCCAAAAGTTGTTGCCAATGCTGTTTTTGGAGTGTTTGAACTGAAGCTAGATAAAAAACCAAATAAAAATTGAGCTTATTTATTTTTTCTTTGACGAATCCTGTTCTTAATGCCAATGATGTCCCATGAAACGAAGAACTGTTCTCACCTACTTAGCTTTATGTCTTGCGAGCGCAACGGTTGCCTGTAGCCGTCCAGCTAAACCGCCTGTGGCAGAACTACCGACGATTCAGTTGGCCATTACGGATGTCAGCGGTTTAGACGGTTTAGAAGCAAATTATGAAGAGTTTCGGTTGGCTGTAGCAGATGCATTGGGAATGGAGGTTGAATTTTATCCGGTTGAGAATTCAGCGGAAGCAACTGTCGCTCTCAAGCAGGGTGAGATTGATCTCGCTTTAGCAGGACCATCAGAATATGTTGTTATTAGTTCACGAACCAATGCAGTGCCCGTAATTGCGGTTACACGGCCTAACTATCGTTCCGTGATTGCAGTTCCAGCTAATAGCGACATTACTAGCGTTGCTGATCTTAAAGGCAAAGCAATCGCACTATCGGATATTGGCTCAACCAGTGGGCATGTGGGGCCAACCTACATCCTGATTGAAGGCGGCCTAGATCCGAAAACCGATATTACGACGCAAATGCTCGGTGATGACGGTAGTGCAGCGGCGCTCAAAGCCGGAGAGGTTGATGCTTGGGGTGGTTCGGCGACTGACTATACTGATCTGCTGGACGATGGCACAGGTGCATTCAAGCTGCTGGTAGAAGGCGATCTGCTGCCTAGCGATCTGTTGATTGCCAGCAGTAGCGTTGATCCCGCTACTCTTGAGCTAATTCAAGAGCGCTTGTTGGCACATGAGCAGGGGATTACAACTGCGATCGCAACTCACGAAAGTAAGTATGTTGGTTCTACGCTGGAACCCGCAACGGATGCAGATTACGATCCCATTCGGGCCGTCTATCAAGCCATTGGACAGGGTGAATTTGTGCAGTAAGGTTTCTTAGATCGTTCAACGACAGTCCAACGAGGAGGCTCTCTTGGCAGTTAGTTTAGACAATCAAGAGTCCAGCCATCAAACGCCGCAGTATCAGACGCTGGATAGTCGATCATCCCGGCTATTTGGCAAACTACAGCGTGCGATGGGTAATCTTGGCATTGCCCAAAAGATCAGCTACAGCTTTGCCTTCAGTATGGGATTTGCGGTCTGTGGGGTGGGGGTGGGGCTGGTGATTGGTGAAATCCATCAGCGTCAGGCATTGAATCGGCTGATGCTGGCCACAGAGCAGCGACGGTTGTTAAACGAGCTGGAAAATGGCGTTTTGGAAGTGCGATCGCATCCCCAGCGATTATTAACGGTAGTGGGGGACTCGGTTTGGTTTCAATACGAAACGGTCAAGTTTAACGACGACGTACAGCAGATCCTCGGTCTGACTAACGAGCTGACGGAGTTTGCCGCTACCAACCAGCAGGGAATTGCGCTCGATCAGACAGCCCTCGATGACTTAGCCGATCAGTACGCCACCACGACCAGCCAGTACAGCCAACTGATTACCGACCTGTGGCAAGCGCTTGACCCGGCCAATGTGCCGCAGGCTGAGATCCAAGCTGTACGGGAGGAACTTCTCACCATCACCAATAGCGGCGATATTGTTCAGATTGGAACCGCTTTCGAACGGCTTTCAGAAAGTCTCAATCAGAGTATTAAAGCCGCAGAGCAAGACTATGCCCAAGCTGAAATTGCCTTTGAGCAGGCCGAAAAGCTGCGATCGCAAATCATCGTACTGGGTATTTTACTGTCGGCTCTGACGGCGACGCTGCTGACGCTGATCACTAGCCGCACCATTGCCCGTCCGCTGCAAGTCGTCACCCAAGTAGCCGAACAGGTGACGCGAGACTCCAATTTTGCGCTCCAGGCTCCTGTGACCGGAACAGATGAAGTCGGGACGCTGACCGTTTCGCTCAACCAGCTCATTTACAAGGTGGATCAACTGCTCCAGGAAAAGGCCGAACGGGCTATTGAGCTAGAGCGCGCCAAAGAAGCTGCTGAAGTAGCCAATCACGCCAAGAGCGAGTTTCTGGCCAATATGAATCATGAGCTGAGAACGCCGCTCAACGGCATTTTAGGCTACGCCCAAATTTTGCAGCGCGATTCGAATATTACCGAGAAACAGCTAAAAGGCGTGCAGATCATTCGGCAGTGTGGCGACCATTTGCTGACGCTGATCAATGACATTCTGGATCTGGCCAAAATCGAGGCTCAGAAAATGGATCTGTATCCGGAAGAGTTTAGTTTTTCCAACTTTCTGACCACGACTGCCGATATGTGCCGCATCAAAGCAGAGCAGAAAGGCATTGGGTTCAACTTTGAGAAAGCCGAGGATTTGCCGCTCGTCGTCCAGGCCGATGAAAAACGGCTACGCCAGGTCTTGCTCAATCTCCTCAGTAACGCGGTTAAGTTTACCGACATCGGCTCTGTAACCTTTCGGGTTGAACCGATGGCATCCTCCTCGCTGTCGAACATTGCGGCTCTGAGCCACGTTCGCTTCACGATCACCGATACGGGCGTCGGCATGACGCCTGAGCGCATTGAGCGGATCTTTTTTCCCTTTGAGCAGGCGGGCAGTCGCGATCGCAACTCCGAGGGGACAGGACTGGGGCTGGCCATCAGTCAGCAAATCATCGAGATGATGGGCAGCCAAATTCACGTAGACAGCCACCCCGGACAGGGCAGCAGCTTCTGGTTTGAACTCGATTTACCCGTAGTGGAAGAAAGCTGGATTGCGGCAGAATCGCATTCCACCGTTCAAATTATTGGCTACCAAGGCCAGCGGCGGCACATTTTAGTCATTGATGACCATGCCGAAAACTGCTCCGTCGTGGTGAACATGCTAGAACCACTGGGCTTTAAAGTAACTGCCGCTGCTGATGGGCAAGCGGGGTTGGATTGTGCGATCGCGCTTCGCCCTGATCTAATCATCACCGATATTGTCATGCCCAAGCTGAACGGCTTAGACATGACCCGTCGGCTGCGCCAGCTTTCCGACTTCCAAGATCTGCCGATCATTGCCTCGCCTGCTAGTCTCTCCCATGTTGAGAAACAAGAAAGCCTCGATGCAGGCTGTAGCGCCTTTTTACCCAAACCCATCGATCTCGAACTCTTGCTCCAAGAGCTAGAGCAGTTACTTAGCCTAACCTGGCTTTATGGGGAACTGACCACCCCAGACGTCAGCCAACCAGCCACCGAACCAAACAAAACCCTGATTGTGCCGTCCCAGTCAGAACTAGCATCGCTGTATCGAGCAGCTCGCGGCGGCTTTATCGACGAAATCCAGCAAGAGGCAGAAGCCTTGAAACAGCTTAATCCCAACTATGCTACCTTTGCGAATCAGCTCATCGATCTCGCCCAGCAGTTTGAGGATGAAGCCATCATTCAATTAATCGAGCAACATTTACAGGATTAGTCCCATGTCTCTCGCGTTTTCTCAAGAGCCAAGCACGATACTGGTCGTCGATGACACGCCGACCAATATCCAAGTTCTATTCGACGTTCTCAAAGCATCGGGCTATCGGATTGCTGTGGCCAAAAGCGGCGAAAGCGCCCTTAAGCGTCTTCAGGACGCGCTACCGGATCTGATTCTGCTTGATGTGATGATGCCGGGGATCAATGGATTTGAAACCTGCCGTCGGCTGAAGGAAAACCAGATCACAAAAGACATTCCGGTGATTTTTATGACCGCCTTGGCTGATCCCATTGATAAGGTCAAAGGGCTAACCCTGGGTGCGGTGGACTACATTACCAAGCCGATCCAGCAGGAGGAAGTGCTGGCTCGGATTCGTGTCCATCTCCAATTGCGGCACTTAAATCAAACCTTGGAAGCCCAAGTTGCTCAACGCACAGCCCATCTCACAGAAGCGCTGGAAAAGCTCAAGCAGACTCAGCTTCAGCTCGTGCAAAGTGAGAAGCTGTCTTCCCTCGGCCAACTGGTCGCCGGAGTCGCCCACGAGATCAACAATCCAGTCAACTTTATTTACGGCAACCTCAACCCGGCCCGTGACTATGTACAGGATTTGATGAACTTGGTGGATTTGTTCTGTCAGGAGTATCCTGAACTGACGCCCGCTTTACGGGAGCGGATTGAAGAGATCGATCTAGAGTTTTTACAGGACGATCTGCCAAAGCTGATGTCCTCTATGAAGTTAGGAGCCGATCGGATTCGCCAAATTGTCCTATCGCTGCGTAACTTTTCTCGCCTCGACGAAGCTGATGTGAAGCCCGTGGATTTGCACGAAGGTATTGAGAGTACGCTGCTGATTCTGCACAATCGGCTGAAGGCTCATGCTGATAGTCCAGAAATTACAGTGATGAAGGACTACGGCAATTTGCCGCTGGTGGAGTGCTACGCCAGCCAGATCAATCAGGTGTTTATGAATCTGCTGAGCAATGCAATCGATGCGCTCGAAGAAGCGGTTGAGCAAGGTCAGATGACGCACCCTCAAATTCGGATTCAAACCGAAGTGCTGGCTAATCATTTGGTGAGAATTGCGATCGCAGATAACGGCCCAGGCATTCCGCTAGACGTACAGAAACGGCTCTTTGACTCGTTCTTTACAACCAAACCAACGGGCAAAGGTACGGGTCTCGGCCTCTCCATTAGTCGGCAAATTGTGGTCGATCATCATCAGGGGCATTTAACCTGCCAGTCCACTCCCGGCCAAGGCACAACCTTCTATATTGAAATCCCCATTCATGCCGCATTACAACCGCCCACAGAAGCAATGCCACCTTTGTTAATCACACACGAGTGATCTACAGCATTTTTCCAGCGTTTAAAATACAGCTATTTTTGTGAGAGCCGCGCTCCGCGCGGCTCTCACAAAAATAGCTGGGACTAACCGAAGCGCAAAGCGCTGTATTCTGAACCTGGGGTAGAGGCGGGTTTAGCAACTTAATCATGACTTTCAACCAAAATTGACTGTCAAAACCCGCCTTTACAATGGAGCAGGTTTTCTGTAGAGCGCCCTATAATCAGTTGCTGCATTCGTGAATTAGACAGTTGAATCACACTCTGTCGATTCTTTAAAGCTGCAACGACAAACCCAAGCTCCCTCGCCCCCCTGCCCCGTCGCTCCCCGGCTCCGTCACTCCCTATGCAAGCAAAATATAAGCTGACCCATGTCCCTTGCTCAGCAACTCTGGCAGCAGAATCAAACTTTAATTCAAGCCTCACTCGAACATCCCTTTGTTCAAGGCATTCAAGACGGTTCGTTACCCCAAACGACGTTTGCCTACTACGTCGGCCAAGATGCCTTCTTTTTGGAAGCCTTTGCTCGTGCCTATAGCATTGCTGCAGCAAAAGCCCCGACATGGCAGCAGGGCTGATTTATTGAAGAAAGGAAAATAGACGGGGGATATCGTGAGCTAA
>CBKWJC010000167.1:0-6189 GCA_966674685.1 uncultured bacterium | reverse complement strand
GGGCTGGGGGATGAGGGCATCCGATGCCTATGCTAATACATAGAGCGTCGCTGCTAGCTCGCCCCAAGGTCGTCTTACCCTCACCCTCAATCCCTCTTCCGCAGGAGAGGGAGGTTCGATCCGGCTCCTCTTCTCCTGTGGGAGAAGGGGCTGGGGGATGAGGGCATCCGATGCCTATGCTAATACATAGAGCGTCGCTGCTGGCGGCGCTCTCGTCGTTTCTAAAATTATTTGGTTGCGAAATTTGTAACTGTTTCCTTCGGCGCTCTAAACCAGCGATAGAGTGAGGATGTTGCAGTTTGGCATATGTTGAAAGGCCGCTTCAGGATTACGAATTCAAACTGGCAACAGAGAATCGTTGTGTGAAGAGTGAAAGAATATGAAAACAATCATTGCGTTAGCCCTGAGCGCTGGGTTGGGTTGGTCAGGCTTGAGTCAGTTGGCAGTAGCGCAAATGTCCCTCGATGAATCCGTTCAACAAGGCTCCGACAAAGTGCCAAACGCCCAGATCACTACCTCCGATGACGAACCAACCTGGTATAACTGCCTGACTCGCGAAGTCTGGAGTCCCGAAAAGCAGGCATGGTGTAATGCGCTGCGTATCGTGCAGGGCTTGGAGTATACCGTTCCCTACTATGGTGCTGTTACTTTGACGGATGGCTTTTATGAAAATAGGGAGCAGCGCTGGCAGGTTAGCTTAATCAATCGAGCCGGACTGATTGATTTTGGTGACTTGGATGGGGATGGAACAGAGGATGATGCGATCGCACTTTTGTTAGTTAATTCGGGTGGGTCGGGGCAGTTTGTCTATCTTGTGCCGATTTTGGATGTTGAAACTGAGCCACAGCCCTTGGGCGCGGTGTTCCTGGGCGATCGGGTTCAGGTCAATTCCGTTGCGATCGCAGATGGGCAGGTGACGGTCAACATGGTGATGCAAGGCCCCGATGATCCGCTGTGCTGCCCAACGTTGGAGGTGACTCAGGTTTATGAAGTGCAGCCTGCACTGGTGCAGGTGGATGGTGATTTACTGATGCCGATGACGTTGCCAGAGCCGCTACCCGACATGTCCGAACCGGATGAGCCTGTGGCGAACTAATATTAAGTCTGTGTATAAGAACCCAATTTATTTTTTGTGGAATGTTTGCTCCGCAAACATTCCACAAAAAATAAATCATGGGTTTTCAACCAGACTTGATACAAAACAGATTTAGGACAGGTTGCGGAACCAGCCCCGCCGCCAGAAGAAATAGATCAGGCCAAGTGCGATCGCAATCATCAGCACCCACACAGCCACATAGCCCCAGTACCAGTCCAGCTCTGGCATGTTGAACGGAGAGGCATCGGGATTAAAGTTCATGCCGTAAATCCCAGCAATGAACGTCAGAGGAATGAAAATGGTGGAAATTACCGTCAGGGTTTTCATCACCTCGTTCATCCGGTTGCTGATCGCTGAGAGGTAGATATCCATTAAGCCAGAACAGCGATCGCGATAGCTCTCAATAATATCGAGCAGTTGAACACCGTGGTCGTAACAATCCCGCAGATAAATATCTAGTTCTCCATCCATGAATTCTTCGTTATCTCGCAGCAGACTGGACAGCGTTTCTCGCTGTAGCCAAGTTGTGTGGCGCAGGCTGGATAGCTCTTGTTTGAGCCGATGAATTTGGTGCAAGGTCTTTTGGCTGGGACGAGATACCACTTCGTCTTCCAGCGTTTCTAGACGATCTCCATAGGCTTCTAAGGCCGGGAAAAATCCATCCACTATGGCGTCCAACAGGGCATAAAGCAGATAGTTGGCTCCCATGCGCCGAATAACGCCTCGACTTTGCTGAATTCGCATGCGGATTGGATCAAAACAGTCGTGCTCTGGTTCTTCCTGCACCGTTAGTAAATAATGCTTACCCAGGACAAAACTGATTTGCTCCTGCACCAACTGCTTTTGTTTTGGCAGGTATGTAACCATCTGAGTCACAATCAGCAGTTGATCACCATAGTTTTCGACTTTGGGTCGCTGGGGCACATTCACGACATCCTCTAGAACCAACGGATGCAATTGGAAAACTTGGCCAAGCTGCTGGATGGCGGCGGTATCTCCTAGTCCTTGAACATCAATCCAAGAGACGGATTCGGTGTCGAGATAGGCTGCACATTCTTCTGCTGTAGCTAGCGTGATGTGCATGGCTGTATCAGCGTTGTAGTCAATTAATACAAGCTGAGTTTTGGGAGCCGATTCAGCGATGTGTAGCGTACCTGGTACAGCACCCGGCCTATCGTAAAAGTATTTCAGGTCGGAATGGGAGCCGGAATGAGAGTTAGTCAGCATTGCAGAAATAAATTCAGATTATAAACAAATGCATTTAGTGCTGGGTTAACGACGTGAAACCCAGCCTACTGAGGAACTGTTTGTTGGTCATCCTCCAGAGATAGATTTTAGGCTGTGTCCAAGCAACCCAAACAGCCTCAAACCATTGACCGCCTATGATGATCGGTTTGTCTTGCGGATTTGAGTGGGAGTCAAGCTGTACTGAAGTTGACTTGACAGCTATCTTTGTGCTCGCTACACTCAACGAAATCGAACAAGTCAGCCTAGTCTAGCGATACATCAGTATTCCTAGAGCGGGGGAACCATCGAAGGGGCGTATTTCCGAGTTCTTGTACCCACTTGAGGGTAATCGGAAAGGGACATCTCTCAGTCCTAGCCCGTCAGCTAACCTCGTCGGCATTGGGGGAAATTGAATCGTCAGCATTTTTTGCATGACTGTTTCAGTGTCCTGAGCTGTGTTATCACGGCTTGTTCGCTGTTCATAAATGAACCCGAAGGAGGGTGTCATGCGGCCCAAGTCACGAACTCGCGCGGCTACCCGTTCTGGGCGGTCGGTTGCGTTAGCTAAGGGGAAAAAGTTTCCCTGGGAAAATATTGTTCTACCTGCGATCGCATTTTTGATCATCATCGCGCTGTGGTGGGTGATTGCAGCCTTCTTTACGACTCTTATGCCGACCCCCTGGGATGCGCTGCGCGACAATCTAGACTACATTCTCAACCCGTTTT
This sequence comes from uncultured bacterium, assembly GCA_966674685.1. Lineage (GTDB taxonomy): Bacteria > Cyanobacteriota > Cyanobacteriia > Phormidesmidales > Phormidesmidaceae > Thainema. Next base: position 3,140 of record CBKWJC010000167.1, on the reverse strand, counting down.
TCCGGCGCGGCCCAGGCAACTTGGGCATTGGCTGGCTGCTTTTGGCTAGCCTGCGCCGAGTAATGGTTGGTTTTCTACTGGGGTCGTTGGTTGCTATTCCAGTTGGTTTTTGGATCGGCCTGTCACCCCGCGCCATGAAGGCGATTAATCCGGTCGTGCAGCTCTTTCGTCCGGTCTCGCCCGTTGCCTGGTTGCCCATTGCCTTAGCCATTTTTAACTTGGCGAATCCTTCGGCTATTTTTGTTATCTTCATCACCTCGCTGTGGCCAACGGTGATTAACACCGCTCTGGGAGTGTCCAGCGTGCCCAAGGACTATCTCGATGTGGCGCGGGTGCTGGAGATGCCCCGCTGGCGACAGATGACTAAGATCATCTGGCCTGCGAGTCTGCCCTATATCTTTACTGGATTACGGCTGAGTCTAGGTATTGCCTGGTTAGTGATTGTGGCTGTTGAAATGCTGACGGGTGGCATCGGCATCGGTTTCTTTATTTGGGACGAGTGGAATCGCCTCAGCCTGAGTTCCGTATTTCTGGCTGTGATTGTCATTGGTTTGACGGGTTTGCTGCTGGACTATCTAATCAGCCTGATTCAGCAGTGGGTCACCCATCGTCCCGCCCGTTCAGCATCTTAAATAAGGTCTTAAAAAGGATTTTTTACCATGACTGGTATTAGTCGGCGATCGCTTCTCTATGGGGCGGTCGGATTTACCACAGCCCTAGCGGCCTCTGCCTGTGGGCAAACGTTCCAACAAAACCGTTCATCGCCGAATGGCCGACCAGCTCAGGCGGCTGATATTGAGCGGGTGGTTGCCCCCAGCAGCTTGGAAAAACCCAATTTGCGTGTGGGTTATGTCCCTGTTAATGACTGCGCTCCATTTGCGATCGCGCAGGCCAAAGGCTTTTTCTACAAGTATGGGCTAAATGTTACGCTCAATCGGGAAGCCAGTTGGGGCACATCCCGCGACGGCGTAATCTTTGGTCGGCTGGATGCCGCGCCTGTGGTGTCTGGTGCGGTCACCAATGCCCGAATTGGTGCTGAGGGTGCCCGCAGTGCGCCCATGTCTGCGGCCATGACGATCCATCGCCACGGCAACGCCATGACCATGAATCCCGCCATGTGGGAGTACGGACTGCGGCCCTGGCGGGAATATAGCGGCAACCTGGACGAGTTTGGCCGGGACTTTCGCGGTTACTTTGATGGATTAAAGCCTGAAAATCGCGTCTGGGCCACGGTTCTGAGTTCAGCGATCTATGAATACTTCATCCGCTACATGGCAGCAGCGGCAGGAATTGACCCGCTAGAAGAATTCCGTATCATCATCATTCCACCGCCGCAGATGGTCACCAACATTCGGATTGGGGCGATGCAGGCTTACATGGTTGCTGAGCCTTGGAATACGCGCGCGGTTACTGGCAACGAGGGAGTTGGCTTTACGTTTGCTCACGGTCAGGAGGTGTGGCGTGGGCATCCCGATCGCGTCCTGGCGGTGATGGAAGATTTCATTGAGGAGAACCCCAACACCTATCGGTCGCTAGTGAAGGCCATGATCGAAGCCTGCCGCTACTGCGACGATCCTGAGAATCGGGCTGAGGTGGTTGAAATTATCTCCGATCGCACTTTCACGGGAGCACAACCCAAGTTCATCGAACCCGCGCTCATTGGCAACTACGATTACGGCGGATTTGACGGCAAACGCCGCCAGGTCAACATGTCCGACAGCACCGTTTTCTTTGAGATGCCCGATGATTTGCCCCATCCTCCTGGTGATCACTCCACCTTTTTGTGGCAGTCCCAGTCGCTCTGGCTGATGACCCAGGCGACCCGCTGGGGACAAATTGCGGAGTTTCCGGCAGATGCCGAGCAAAAAGCCCGTGTGGCATGGCGTACCGACCTCTATCGTGACATTGCCACTGAAATGGGAATTGATTGCCCCGCTGAAGATCTGAAGCCCGAACCCGCAGAGCTGTTTATTGATGGTGTCGCTTTTGACCCCAGTGACCCTGTGGGCTATCTGAATAGTTTTGAAATTCGCGCCCGACGACCCCAGCGAATCTTTTTGTCATGACGAGCCTGCGCCAAAACCCAAAAGGGCAATGTTGTTGCCGTGTCGCGTCGGCAACATACCTCTTCCGGTTTTAGTTCTGAACGGTGCAAGACATAGATGTACTGATGCTAAATGCTGAACCGCTTACCCAGGAGGCAATCCATTATGGTTAAACCCAGCAACTATTTTCAATCCTCTACTTACCAACAGGCAGAGTCCGATACAGATTTTTTGGTCATTCAAGATTTGGTTAAAGCCTATCCCAGTAGCGACGGGGGGCAAACCGTGATTCTGGATAACATTAATCTGACCGTCGGCGCGAACGAATTTATTGCCATTATTGGCCACTCCGGCTGTGGTAAATCAACGCTGCTTAAGATTGTCGGTGGCTTAGAGCAAGCATCTGCGGGGCAGGTGTTTTTAGAGGGTAAACCGATTCGCAAACCGGGAGCCGACCGGATGATGGTGTTCCAGCAGTATTCGCTGCTGCCCTGGCTGACGGTGCGGGAAAATGTGCGGCTGGCGGTGGATGAGGTGTGCGATCGCTTATCGCCGCGAGACAAGCAGGAGCTAGTGGAGGAGCATCTGGCGATGGTGAACCTGACCGCCGCTGCCACTAAATATCCTGATGAGCTATCGGGCGGCATGAAACAGCGGGTCGGTATTGCCCGTGCCCTTGCGATTCGTCCCAAAATGCTGCTAATGGATGAACCCTTTGGCGCACTGGACGCGCTGACGCGGGGACGATTGCAGCGGCAGGTGCTCGACATCTGGGAGCGCAACCCTCAGGCCGTGATGATGATTACCCATGACGTAGATGAGGCTATTTATATGGCTGATCGAATCGTGATGATGACCAATGGCCCCCATGCTCAGATTGGTGAAATCTTGACCGTACCGTTTGACCACCCGCGCGATCGCACAGCTCTGCGTGAATCAAAGGACTATTACGATCTGCGAAATCACGCCTTGTCTTTTCTGGATCGCTATTTTGAGCAGATGGGGTGATATAGCGGTAGGCATCTTGCTTATGACATTTTTGTTTGAGTTAACTTTGTTACCGTGTGGTGTTAGAAAAATTAACTCTTTTGGTTT
>CBKWJC010000166.1:0-6334 GCA_966674685.1 uncultured bacterium | reverse complement strand
CCACCCCCAACCGTTAACCCCCACAGATTGTTTTTTTGGGGGGGGGTTGGGGGGATGAGACCTTCCTCAAGCGGGGGTGGGGGGGCAACCCCCCCCACAAACGGGGTTTTTCCCACCCAACAAAAGCGCCCCAAAGTAACACCTAAACCACCCATGAAATTCGTTGACGAATACCGCGACGCTGACCTCACCCAACACTACGCAAGTGCGATCGCAGATCTCACCACCCGCCCCTGGACCCTAATGGAAATCTGCGGCGGCCAAACCCACGCCATCGTCAAATACGGTCTGGATAGACTCCTCCCGCCTGAAATTACCCTGATTCATGGCCCCGGCTGCCCCGTCTGCGTCACCTCCGCCGAGGTAATTGATACTGCGATCGCACTAGCTCGTCAGCCCAACGTGATCTTTTGCTCCTTCGGCGACATGCTGCGCGTCCCCGGTTCCGTCCCCGACTCGACCAGCGGCGCACCCGTCCCCACCGACCTGCTCAGCGTCAAAGCCAACGGTGGCGACGTCCGCATGGTCTACTCGCCGCTGGATGCCCTGACCATTGCCCAGGCTAATCCCGACAAAGAAGTCGTCTTCTTTGCTGTAGGCTTTGAAACCACCGCTCCCGCCACCGCAATGGCCGTTTATCAAGCTAAACAGCAGGGCTTAGAAAATTTCTCGTTACTCGTATCCCATGTACTCGTTCCACCCGCAATGGAAGCACTATTATCCTCGCCGGACTGCCAGGTGCAAGGCTTTCTCGCCGCAGGTCACGTCTGTACCGTGATGGGCTATGAAGAATATGGTGCGATCGCAGATCGGTTCCAGGTGCCCATTGTCGTCACGGGATTTGAACCCGTCGATATTCTGCAAGGCGTTTATTTGTGCATTCAGCAGCTCGAATCCGGTCGGGCCGAGGTGGAAAATCAGTATCGCCGCTCGGTTCGGCAGCAGGGCAACACTATCGCGCAGCAGGTGATTCAGCAGGTGTTCCAAGTTGTGCCCCAAACCTGGCGCGGCCTCGGCGAGATTCCCCAAAGCGGCCTCGGTTTACGCCCAGAATATGCCCAGTTTGATGCGCTGCAAAAGGGAATCTTGAGTACCCCAGTGCAGCCCGCTACCAATGCCACCGAATGCATCAGCGGCCTGATTCTCCAAGGTTTACGCAAACCGGAAACCTGCCCCGCCTTCGGCACCCGCTGCACTCCCGATCATCCCCTCGGCGCACCAATGGTGTCATCAGAAGGAGCCTGCGCGGCGTATTATCGCTATCGTCAGCGGACACTGACGACGGCATGATCAATCTAGAGAGCGAAATTCTTGAGGTAGGGGCACGGCATTGCCGTGCCCCTACGAGACCTCAACTCACGCCTTACTCTTCCACCCGATACCCCAATTCCGCCAACCGAGATCGCGACTGCCGCCACTTGGGCTGCACTTTCACAAACAGCTCCAGGTACACCTTGCCAGCAATTAGCTTTTGAATTTGCTGGCGCGCATCGGAGCCGATGGCCTTGATCATGGCACCGCCCTTGCCGATGATGATGCCCTTTTGGGACTTGCGCTCCACGTTTACTGTGGCCAGAATGCGCGTAATATCCGGTTCCTCGTCCACGCGGTCAATTGCGATCGCAACTGAATGGGGCACTTCCTCCCGCGTATGCAACAAAATTTGCTCCCGAATCAGTTCGCCCATAATGAACCGCTCCGGCTGATCGGTGACCAGATCCGGCGGGTAGTAGTAGGGGCCTGGTTCCAAATGCTGAATCAGCGCGGCTTGCAGGTCTTCCACCCCTTCCCCGGTCACAGCGGAAAATTTGTGAATTGACCAGCCATGCGCCTCGGCCATTGCGGTATAGCTTCGCTCCATGATTGAGGCATCTACTGAGGCATCACCCGATTGCAGGTCAATTTTGTTGATCCCCAGTAAAACCGGAGTTTTTTGCTCCGCCAGCAGCTCGGCAATAAAGCGATCGCCGCCGCCCGCTTCACTGGTCGCTTCCACAACAAACAGCACTACGTCTACCGACTGAATCGCAATCCGCGCATTCTGAACCAGCACTTGCCCAAGCTGATGGTGCGGCTTATGAATTCCCGGCGTATCAACGAAGATAATTTGCGCGGCGTCGGTGGTCAAAATACCCCGCAGTCGATTCCGCGTCGTCTGAGCCACGGGTGAGGTAATGGCGATTTTCTGTCCCACCAGATAGTTCATCAGGGTGGACTTGCCAACATTGGGACGACCGACAATACCCACAAATCCCGACCGAAAACCTTCCGGCGCGGCGGGAATTAGCGGTAGGCCAAAATCAAGCGCAGGGGTAGCGGTGTTGGTGTCATCTGGAACACTATCTGCGATCGCATCCGTCAATGGATTAATTTTTGAAATCACGGAATTAGAGTCGGTCATAGAAGGTGGAATTTAGGTAATTTTAGGCTGTAAAGGGTTGTAAAAGGCTGTAGAGGGCTGTAGAGGGCATGAAACTCTGTAGGTTGGGTTGAGCAACGCGAAACCCAACAGCTTCAGGGAATTGCAATCCTGAAAGCGATGTTGCGATCGCGCACTGATTACTGATGTCGGGTTTTATACTTCAACCCAACCTACGAGTTCACCCGCAAAAATTAATAGCCGGAGACATGGACAATCACTTCGCGGTGATGGCCTCTGGCGCGGTGTTCCCAAACGTAGATGCCCTGCCAGGTGCCGAGCAGCAGCCGACCATTGCCGATTGGGATATTCTCGGACGTATGCGTTAGAGCTGTCCGCAAGTGGGCGGGCATATCGTCCGATCCTTCGGTGCTGTGAATGTAGGAATTATCTTCAGGAACGAGCTTCGAGAAAAAGCGCTCCATATCGCGCAGCACATCGGGGTCAGCGTTTTCCTGAATCACGAGGCTGGCTGAGGTGTGACGTAAAAAGACGGTACATAATCCGGTCTGGATGCCCGACTGGCTGACCACGTCCCGAACTTCGGCAGTAATTTTGTGAAGCGACTTGCCGGAGGTGCGGATACTGAGGCTTTTTTGAAAGTGCTGGGTATTGGAGGTCGTCGTTGTCATAAGTGAAGTTGTGACACTAGCTGCTCTATCCATCTTAGATGGACAAGCGCTGATGGATCAGTAACTTCTATGTCGGGTTATAGGGCGAATAACCATTCGCCCCTACGAATGTTAACTAGGACTTCAGCGGATCGTGACCCCAGTTCATCAGTGAGTAGCGCCAGTTGGTGTCCTCAATATCGCCAGAGGGTCGCTGAGCCGAGTGGCGATGCACATAGCTCACAACCCGCTTCATCTGCTGAATATCGTCGCTGTCGTAGTCGGATTTCTTCTTGTTGAGCAATTCAATAATGTAGCGTCCAGACTTGCGCCCTTTCGATTCACCGTCGCCCGAATCCTGACCAACGGACTGGCTTTCTTCCGTCTGGAGCCAGCGCTCAATTCCCTTCGCGGTCATATTAACGGCTTTTTTGAAGTCCTGAAACGCAGCGTTCAGTGCGTCCTGGTCAGGCTGCTGGTCAGAAGATTCATCAGAAGATTGATTTATCGAACTGCCAGATCCGTCGGACTTAGACGCGCTCGATTTGGATGCGTTCGACCGTGATCTATTGGACTTGGACGCGCTCGACTTGGAGGTATCCGACTTGGATGAAGATTTAGATGGACTAGATTGAGACTTCGATATCTTATGCAGCGTCTCCGGACGGTGTCCTGTCACGGCACCTGTGCTGTCATTTTTGACCAAGTAGCGCGGATCATCCTCGGTGGCGTCCACTTTATGACCCTCTACCGTCGTCGGCTGCTTAACTTGCTTTTGAATCTCACCCGTGGTCGTACCGGAGCCAGCTTTCCACTCCACTCGATCGCCCGGTTTGAACTGTTTTGCCTGTTTTACCATTGTGTTGCCATTGTTTACAGCGTCTTCGTTTTCACCGTAAAAAGGCAGTACTGGCGAATCATCCGTCTAATTAGCGAATTTGTCGTTCAGAAGTAGCCGATAGGAAGACTGTGGATGCGCTCGACTCGGATATTTCAGTCTGATATTTGAGGTCGTGATCAAAGAGTTAAAGCTGAGATCGCACCCTCACCCCCAACTTCAATCGTTGCCTCCCACCGCAATGTAATCCGCAACCGCCTGTGCGATCGCAGCATTACCATCGGCGGGCAGCGGTTCAGCCTGCTGCGGTGGCTGCATCGGCTGGTGCAAAAACGACCAATCTCCCGTCACAAACTCCTCTGACGACACGATTAAATGCTCAGCATTGGCCTGAATACCCGCCAGCAGCAGCGGCGTCTCAGCAAACCCCTCGCGGGTAATCGTCACCACGGGCACCCCCACGCGACAGGCTTCGCTAAAGGTGCTAAATCCCGGTTTTGAAACCACCCGCCCACACAGCGGCATGAAATCCACAGGCCGATAAGCGCGATCCATCACCTTCATTAAATTGGGCAGATCGGGAGCCTGCTGATCAAAAGTAATAAACTGCCAGTCCGGAAACCGCTTTATATTCTCGTAGGGAATGCCCGACAGCCCCAGGCCACCAAACGTCAACAATACCGTGCGCTCCGATGGCGCAGTAAGGCCAAACTGCTGCCGCAGCAGGGCTGCATCATAGCGCGGATCACCACCTGTCAAGCCCACGTCAATCACGTTCTTGAAAGCGCTCATCGGCTCATGCCAGGGATAGCGATATAAGCGATCGCACTTGGTAAACTGCTCGCTGATCCAATCTGCTATTTCGGCAAACTCACCGCCCCAGTCGCGATAGATAAAATCCCAGCCAAAGTTACTCATCATCCAGCAGGGCACCCCCGCCGCCTCTGCGATCGCAGTTGCTAACGGCGGAATATCAGCCAAAACGAGGCAGGCTTTGTTCTGGGCAATAAAATTGGCCTCAGCGCTGATGACCTGAGAACTGCGATCGCGGATCTGCTTCAGCTTCGCCAACGTCGCCGCCTTGTCCATCGTCAGGCTATCGCTCTGCACCACTCCCACATCCAAACTGCGAGGTCGATGGATAAAGTCGCTATCCGGCAGGTAAGACTCCAGCAGCCAGCGAGGAGCCGTTGTCACAAACGCTAGCAGCACATCGGGACAAAATTTCTGAATCGTCGCAGCCACTCCCGCTGCGCGCGTCGCATGACCAAAGCCGTGATTCGTAATCGCAATATAAACAACCGGACGAGACATAAACTGCATGGTATGTGTGACTAGAACCAGCCTAACTTTACCTTAGTCATGATCTAGAAACTGATATTAGCAACAATCAATCACCTTGATGATAAAATTCTCAACAATATCTTTTTGAGGAGTTAAACAGGCATTAATGGTTTTTTCATCTGAATCATTTTTGTTTTTCTTCCTACCAATCACGTTACTCCTATATGCGGCTGTTCGCTCTTCAATAACAGTCAGTAATTCGGTCTTATTAGTAGCCAGCTTGCTCTTCTACACATGGGGCGGTGGTGAGTATATTTTTGTTCTATTAGGAATAATTTTGATTAATTGGATATTAGGATGGGTTGTTGAAATTGCAAAAGATGAAGCTAATAAATTGTCTCTTAAGTTAGCTGTTTTTACTACCATCTTATTTAATATTTTAGTCTTAGGATACTTAAAATATACAAATTTCTTTGTCGAACAACTCAACAGCAGCATAGCCTACGCTTTCAATTTAGACGGGGCAATTCAGTGGCCGCACGTCATGCTGCCGATAGGTATATCATTCTATATTTTTCAATCTATGAGCTATGTCATTGATGTTGCTCGTGGTTCAGCAAGAAGCATGAAAAATTTTGCTAACTTTGCCCTATACGTTTCTATGTTTCCTCAACTCATTGCTGGCCCAATCGTTCGCTATCACGAAATTTCAGAACAAATAGAAAAACGTACAGCAACCTGGAGCGAGGTCAATACTGGAGTGATCAGATTTGCTCACGGCTTAGCTAAAAAGGTTTTGATTGCCGACTCAGTTGCAGTACTTGCAGATAGGGCCTTTGTTAACGATGCAGACCTTTACATGCTTGATGCCTGGATTGGACTACTAGCCTACACCATACAGATCTATTTTGATTTTTCAGGCTATAGCGATATGGCAATTGGATTAGGAAACATCTTCGGATTTCGATTTCCTGAAAACTTTCGCCATCCCTATTCATCTATCAGCATTACAGATTTCTGGCGACGCTGGCACATCACGTTATCAAACTGGTTCCGTGACTATGTCTATATTCCTTTAGGTGGGTCTCGAACAACTGCCATTAAGACCTATCGCAATCTGGCGATTGTTTCTAGTTCCAACTTATTTTGTGTCAGCGTTCCTGAGCAATGGTCTTCTGCCAT
>CBKWJC010000165.1:0-6466 GCA_966674685.1 uncultured bacterium | reverse complement strand
GGAAAGTGAGTTTGCTTGAGCTGAAACCCTGCATTTTGAAGTACACGAGGTAGGTCAAGCCCAATCAGATTCCAAGCAGACTGATTCTCAAACAACCATAGAAACAGATAGAGATTCCATCTCAGCAGTCTATGAGCCGGACGATGAAAATCGACTAGCGTAAAACACCCACCGGGTCGCAAAACCCGATGAACTTCTTGGATGATTTGCCTGAACTGCTGGGGGGCCATTTCATGCAGAGTTGCACTGGTATGAACACAGTCAAACGAATTATCCTCGAAGGGCATATTCTCAGCCCAAGCTTCAACATAATCAGCCTGTGGAACCCGTCTCCGCGCCCGTTGAATGGCTAAGGGGTCACAGTCTAAACCCACGACAAATTTAGACTTTTGCACCAAATACTGGGTCGCTTGTCCACTCCCACAGCATAGATCCAATATGCGATCGCAGGGCTGAAGCGTAACTGCTTGAATTGGCAGCAGCCGAAATTTTTTCTCTCCGCCAACGGGCAAAGACGAAATTCCCACAATCAAATCAAATAGCCACTGATAGCGATAACACCAATTCCGCAAAATCGTTGCCATCATCCGCCTCCTAATTTTTACTATTACCCCCCTGCCGAATCGCCTCAATAATTTTGACATTGGCATTGGGGAACGGATACTGATCTAATTCTGCCGCTGTTACCCACTTAATTTCATCGCATTCAATCGGCTGCGGTTCGCCGCTCAGGTGACGGCAGTTGTAGACATTTAGCACCACGTGAAAGTGCGAGTAGGTATGCTCAATCGTGATCAGGTGATCGTCAACCGCAATTTCGATGCCCAGTTCTTCTTGAATTTCCCGCTGAATGCAGGCTTGAATCGTTTCATCGGGTTCAACTTTGCCGCCCGGAAACTCCCAGAGGCCGCCAAGCAAGCCTTTCTGAGGCCGACGATCAATCAGGATTTTGCCCTGGTCATCACGGATGACAGCGACGCCAATGGTTTTGGTCGGTAAGGGAGAACGAGTTTCGCGCATGGGAAGTTGATGCTGGAGGTTGAGGGAATGAGCTTGGCAAAAATCCTGCCACGGACAGGCCGGACAATTGGGCTGTTTGGGCGTACAAATCGTCGCACCCAAGTCCATCAGCGCTTGGTTAAAGTCGCGTGGATTGTCCGGGTCGAGCAGGGTTTCGGAATATTGCCACAGGGATTGTAGCGCTTTCCGGGGCGGCACGGGCAGAGCCATCACTCGCGCCAGCACCCGCTTGACGTTGCCATCGAGAATGGCCACGGGCTGGTTGTAGGCTGAACTTAAGATGCCGCCTGCGGTCGTTTGACCAATACCAGGAAGCGCCACGACTTCATCAAACGTGGCCGGGAACTGACCGTTGTGCTGCTCCACAATCACCTGAGCAGCCTGGTGCAGATTGCGGGCGCGGGCATAGTAGCCGAGTCCCTGCCAGAGCTTCAGCACCTCCTGCTGATCGGCTTTGGCGAGGTGATGCACGGTGGGGAATCGCTCTAGCCACCGCTCGTAGTAGGGCATGACGGTTTTCACCTGGGTCTGCTGGAGCATAATCTCCGAAATCCAGATGCGATAGGGATCGTCGATATTGCGCCAGGGTAAATCGCGCCCGACTTGCTGATACCAGGTCAATAAATGCTGACGCATTTGCGACAGGCGGGTGCTTGTCCAATTCTGAGTCGATCCGGTGGCATCGCTGACGCGGGCTGAGCGGTTGGGAGAGTGATTGGGGTATTTTGAAGACTGAGACACAGTTTTTGTGGTTTTTGTAGGTTGGGTTGAGGCACGAAACCCAACACCCGCAAGGGCTACGCTTCGTTCAACCATCCTACACAACTCTGTAAGAAAATCACCAATTGCTGTGTTTGTGTGTGTGTAGCGAGGTGCGATGGCGCATGCAAAAAACAAATAGTTGCTATAACTGTATTAGCCATTTCTATTCAAGACAAATAAATTCATGGATAAATCTATTGTCGAAGAAATAAAACAGTTGATTAATGTAATCTGTCTTCTTCAGCATAGAGAATCACAATTTAGGAAAGATCTAGAATTTTTCAATCAATCCTGGAATGAAGAGAATTTGACGGGTAGAGAGCAGTATAAATCTGCCCAAGAACTTCAGTTAAAGAATAAGCACCGATCTCACCTTTTACAGGCGCTTAGCCGATTGGCTCACGAAGTCATGTTCCTATGTATTGATGTGTATTCTCTCTATGAAGGAGTCCAAAAAAAGAAATCACTGTATGCCAAGATTATTAAAAACAATTCAAAAGCTTTCGTGCAAATCAGTCAAAGTCGGGTTGAACCGGACACAGTAATTTTTTTAGGCAAATCCACTGATGATGGAGTAGAAGAACCCAGCAATGAGGATAAACGTAAGTATATTAAATTTCTTAATCAAGAGTCTTTGACGGCCAGAAGGAATTTAAGAGACAAGATTGGTCCTAAGTCTCATAATCATGTTGAAATGGATGAATGGAGAAACGGTTTTTTAGATGAAGAGATTACTTTAAAGCTTGGAAAATATCGAGATGAATTTGCACATAGGTTGAATAGCTTAGATAAAATAAAAATAGAGCTAAAGTTATATCACCCAGTTTATATACAAGAGATTCTAGATGTTATATCAGTTGTGCTGAATGAGTACAAGTCTATGTTTCGAGGAATTTTAAGCTACACAACTGCAAATCATTATATGGATATCTGCGGATTTCGTTATGATTCTCTATCAAGAATACAAGAATGGGAAAAACAAAGATATAAAGATTGACTTTATCTATTCCAATTCAGCATTTTCTGAGATCAAAAATTCATGATTTCTAGCAAGGCAGCATTTCTCAAATCTAGGATGTATCACTGCCGAGCAATCACAATGTTTACAGTTATGCAACTGGCAGTTTCCTACAAGATCTGCGATCGCACCTTTGGAAGAACCAGCATTTTGACGGTGCATTACGCTTCGCTAATGACACCCTACGGGATACTGGATCTGCGATCGCACCTACCAATAATCAATTCGATTCAACTATTGAGCAGTATTTATGAGTAATCATTGGCCAGCGATTGGAATTTGCTCTCAAGAAGAGCTTGTAGAAGTTATAAAACATGCTGTGAGTTTGTCATCATCACGATCAGAAATTTTAAGCGAGCATACTCATTTGTTAACTGATGGTTCTGTAGAGGTGTGGGTACATACTGACTCAGCCTGTGCTGTTCCATCTTTTTTATCACCAACCACGCTTAAGGCAATCCCTAAGAAATGGGTCGAGGCTCAAGATGGTTGTCCTCACTGTACAACTCTGCATATACAAGTTTTGAGTGCAACTGATGAACCTTTATATCCCCTTGCCGTTACGTTTGGGAATGCTGTTCATGTCCGTCAGATAATAGAACTTGATTCACCGATTGAGCTTGCTTTATCTGCCTTTGTTGAAAATGGAATAGTTTGGAGCAGTTTAGAAGCCTATAAGTATGAATATCCTGATAGCAAAGTAGGCCCAGGTTGGTTTCTCCCGCTCGGTGCTTATGCTGCGATGGAGAGGATGCGGGATGATAAGCCACGAGCAGCTTTTTATGGTGTAGTACAGCAAGTACAAGTCAAATCAAATCCGTGGACAGGACAGAACTATCGTCAACTTTCAATTGAGTGTGCAGGCATAACTTACGAAGCAGTTGTGCAACATGAAATCTTAACGGATGTTTCCGTTGGTAATGTTGTTTACGTAGAGTGTTGGTTATGTGCTCATTATGTAATATCCAAATAAGATGAAACACATTTCCCCCAGCTTAAACTGATCAGTGTAAAGTTCAGCAACTAATGGTACATTTGCTCATGATAATGTACTTTAAAAGATTCGCGATCGCACTTTTCTCGCAACAGACCAGATCTGCGATCGCACTAGCATTCCGCAAAGGCTAGACTGTTCTCAAGCTACAGGTGACTCATTATGCAGTTGGAAAGCTACTTCGAGTTTCTCAATGAGAACGATATTCGGATCAAAGGGCATCGGCTTGGTATTGATACCATATTGGAGCCTTTCTTAAACGGATTTGCCCCTGAGACGATTGTCCAGGATTATCCAGAACTCAGCCTAGAGCAAATCTATGCCACCATTACTTACTACTTTCATCGGCAGGCTGAGGTTGAAGCTTATCTCCAGCGCTTGCATCAGTGGCGACAACAGCGTTATGAAGCCTCCTTGCAGAATCCTTCTCCAATGGCTGAACGGATTAGAAAAATTAAAGCACAACGCCAAGTATCACTCATGTAATGAAAGTTCGGTATCTACTAGATGAGAACTTATCGCCACGGCTGAAGATGGCTGTGCTGAGGCTAAATCCAGATATTGATATTTTGCGAATTGGCGATCCGAACACCTTGCCCCTGAGTAGCTTAGATCCTGATGTTTTAATCTATTTGGAACGCTCCCAACGATTGCTGATTACGGATAATCGAGCCAGTATGCCAGGGCATTTGCAAGATCATTGGCAGAGTGAACGACACATCTGGAGATTATTATGGGTACGACCAAATACACCTATGCGTGTTCTGGCTCAAGAACTAGTGTTGATTTGGAAAACAACTGAAGCCGAAGAATGGCGAGACTGTCTAGATTGGCTCCCTTTCTAATTAGCGATCGCACTTTCCAGTGTACTTACCAGGGACTTCCCACTAAGACAAAGGCAGCCCAGTAGAACGGGTGTGATAAATCGGTGCTGCTGGCCATATTTTGTAGTGAAGCCGGAAGTGCGATCGCAGTTCCGCCTGAATTTCGCAACTGCTGATCCGTGAGCTGCACCTCGCCGTGAATCATCGCCCGCTGGGTCAGTCCCAAAACGTTCGCTTTCGTCGTCCCATTAGCCTGAGCCAACTGCGAGTAAAACTCCCGCATCAGCGCCAGTGTGCCAATATCGCTCACCGACCAGAGGCTGGCCAGCGTCGATTTGACGCCTGCTTGATAGGCCAGTCCCGCAAATCCCAGTTCCGCTTCGGGATTCCCCAATGCCGTCTGACAGGCGCTCAGCACCAGTAGCTCAACGGGCAAGTTCTCCCAGTCTAAATCGCGAATTTCAGCCAGCGTAATCTGCTCATTTTGCCAAAGCTGAATAAAAGACTCACTCGGCGCACCGGACTGAAACTCCGCATGGGTCGCCAGATGGACAATCTCAAACTGACTTTTGTCGAGTTCCTGCTGAAGATTTTGGCGTGTGAACGTATCGTTAAGATAAATTTCGCCCGGCCAGATGTCAGATGCGATCGCAGATAGCTCAACGGGCACGGCAGGTAAATCTTCCAGCGTTTGAAACTCCGACGCGCCCATCGCCAAAACGTCAATCGTCTGCATGGATCGATAGCGCTGATCGGTCAGCGTAAATGCTGGAATGAGGCCAATATCGTACTTTTCAATCAAAAACTGCTGACCGTCATGTAGAACAGCGAGAGGTAGCGATCGCACGCCTTCCCCGACGCAGAATACCAGCGTATCGATTTGAGCCGCCTGTAATTCAGATTCTATCGGCGTAATAATCCACTCATAAAGCTGCTGGGCTGGAGGTAGATAGCGCTCGGCGGGAGCCAAACGAGCAATCATCTGCTTGAGCTGATTGGCTTGAGCCAGTAATTGACTGCGCGGAAGGTCTGGAAACAGATGACGGTTTGATGTGCCATCCGGCGTGACCAGCAGCAGCTCCAGCCCTTCCTCATGCGGAAAAACGTACACCAAGCCTAGCTGATGATTCGTTTCGGTGCTGAGTTTGGCGAGGGTAGCCGCAACATCCACACCCGTTTGAGGCACCAGATCCGATGGCGAACCGAGATACTCGGTGTACTGGTCTTTCCAGGTCTGCTCAATTTCCTGCACCCGCTCTACGACGGCAATTCCGCGCGTAACGGTGGGAACTATGAAGGACTGGTTTGGTTGAAGAGTGAGGAGTGAGGAGTGAGGCGATGGAGTTGGATGAGTTGAGATCGCAGGCATCATCCCCACAGACTGCACAGCTAGCACCACAAAGCAGGCAGTGATAGCCCAAATAAGCTGCCGACACTGCCAGATCCGGCGCATCCAGCGGGATTGCTTTGCTCTTGGTTGTGAAGCGAAACGCCGATTCATAAAGCAAACCTACGTTGGGGGTTAACGCTTAGATTTCTCGATAAAAATGTGCTTTCTGAAAGTAGGAACTATCTCTTAATAACACCTCGCCGACAGTCTATTCCCCACATCTAATATAAAATTCGGTTCAAAACCCATTGTTTCATTTTTGTGAAACGCTTACTTGGCAAGCGTTTCACAAAAATGAAACGAAGCCAAACAGGGTTCCCTATACATGGACTTGATATAGCGTTTCCCGCACTGGTGGAGTACGGAAGTGGTTTTCTTTCTCCCGCAAAGAAAAACCCCCCTCTACATAAAGTGGCACCAAGAAACAAAAACACCCACCCTCCCCCCAAAGAAAATCA
>CBKWJC010000164.1:0-6622 GCA_966674685.1 uncultured bacterium | reverse complement strand
TTTGGTTTTGGATGGTTTTTGCCAACCTTTTGAGGGGTTTTCCCATGTTGGGGGGGGATGGAGGTGTTTCTTTGCCTTGGGAAGAGAAACACTTCTATGTACCTGAGGTTGAAAAATGCTGTATAAGCCTTACGTAATCAAGTTAAGACAGATAGATCCAGTGCTGAGTGCTGAAATTTTTACAGCCTTTTATAGCCTCAAATCCTCATTTTCCTCATTTTTTTACTCCTCTCGCCTCACGCCTTATTACAATCACAAACGAGGACGAAATTGTTCCTCAAAAAGTTCCCTGAAACGGTAGTGATTTCCACCTTAATTGTTAGGTTTTAGGCACCTATATAAAGTGTCATACCTATCTAAAACGAGCATAAATCAAAACGTTATAAATAAAACAAGAGAGCGAAAGAAGTTGGCACTAATCAAATATGTATCCTTCAATCTCACCATCTACTATCAGCAACTAGCCCTGAATAAACCATCTGATTGCTGATTTTGATGCTCTTATCCATCGGCTCTTCCTTGGCAGAGTGCTAAACATGTCTTGCTAGATAGTTGAAAATTAGTGCTCTTTCACAAGATAGAAACTGTTGTGGAAAGCTACCAATCTATAGGAAGAGATCGAAACTTTCACTCACTGAAAATCATCATTATCAACTTGGAGAACACGATGAACATCAAATTATTTGCGCTAATTGCTGCTGGTTTAACATCTGCAACGGTTGCGATCGCACCGATGGCAGGCGCACAAGAAGCTCCGACCGACTATAGCTATCTTGGCGTTGGCGTTGGGGTCGGCGATCTTGGCCCCGACAGCGATGTCGGCCTAGCTGTTAACAGCAAATTACGAGTTGCTAATCAGGTTTCGCTCCGCCCCAGCGTCATTACCGACCTCAATTTCGATGAGGACGACAGCAATACTCAACTGTCACTACCAATTACCTATGATTTCAACTCTCCGACAGAGAATGGCCGTTTGCTGCCATTCGTTGGTGCAGGCGTTACCTATTCCACAGGTAGCGAAGACGTAGCACCAATGGCCACGGCGGGTATTGACTATCGGGCAAGTCGTCGGATTACAGTTAACGGAACCGTTAACGTTAACTTCTACGATGATACAGATGTCAACGGTATCGTCGGCCTGGGTTATACCTTCTAATCCTAGTTGACTTATATCTGAAAGGCCAATGGTCGCCGCATTGTGGCGACCATTGGCCTTTTCTCATGTTTAAAGGAAATCTACTTCCTTTCCAAGTGAACTTCATTGTCATTGATGAGCAGTTGAATCTTGTCACCGTAATTAATTTTAGGAATAAGGAGTGAAATGATTTCTAAGGTTGAAGGCTGCTGAAAATGGGTTGTTTTAGTTTCGGGATGAGGATAGTAAATCCAGCTGCTGTATTGGATATCTTTGAATATGACTGCGCAGCGAGAAAAGGAAAAATGTTCAGGTTGATGCAGCGATGTCCATTCAACATTTCGAAAGGTATATTCTGGATTCTGAAGTGAAAAGCGATACGGCACAATCGAAACATTTAAAGTGCCTTCATAGAATTCACTCAAATCCAGTCCAAGCTGCTTGAAAAACGGTTTTTGCATTTTAATTGAGCCTTCTGGATAGCGACCCTGTTTTGCTCGACCTGAAGCAACTTGGTGACCTTGCTGAACAATTCCGTTGACTGTAACCCAACTGCCGTTCATGACATCTTCCCATCTCAACGTTTACTACTCTGACGTAAATCTGAGTGAACATTCAAGTGAGTAGCGAAATGTGCGATCGCGGCTTTATCTTTTTTCTCTTGATTCTTAATGTCGAAATCGCCTACAAAATTCCAAAATAGATCGACAGTCTCAGCCTTATCTAGGAGAACGGGATGAACAGCGAGGAATTTTTTCAGCAAATTGAACATTTAGAGGCTCCGTGGGGCAGTAAAACGATTCACTTGCCCGTTTTTTATTATGATGCTGCAACCTTGTCGGCTCAATTTTTAGCACCAATCGAAAACGTGCGGCAAATCATACCCTCCAAGCGGCTGCACCCTCTGCGCGTTACGCCTTGGCATTGTGTAGTTAACATCTCGACCTTTGCCTATCGATCAAGTGATGTCGGTGCGTATAACGAAGTATCGATTGGCGTACCCGTCACGCTGGATGAACCATCACCGTTATTTGTAGGGACGCTGCGTAAAGTGCCAGAGGTGCTTAAGGTCTTCATCTGGCGGTTGCCTGTAACAACGGCAATTGCTCGTGATGCCGGAATTGACTTAGCGGGCTATCCCAAATTTTTGGCTGACATTACGTTTGAGCAGAATGACCAGTGGGTTCAGTGCAGCCTGCGAGAGGCTGATCAGCACATTTTGACGCTTAGTGGTCGGGTAGGAACGCTCAAAACTGCTCCTCGATCTCGAATTCAACCGATGACCACACGAGCCGGATATTTGCTGCGGAGCGAATTAGTTGTTAGTGAACGTGATCAGATGGCGGGACAAGGGTCTAGTGGTGTGCAGTTTGAGCTTGGGGATCACCCCATTGCCCAAGAATTGCGAGCCTTAAAACTGGGTAACATTATTGGTTATCAATATGCACCACGGCATCAGGCCATCTTGACGCCTGTGATTGAGAGCTTTGCGTTATGAGTTGCCACCAAAGCAAAAGGCTGGCAGTTCTGCCAGCCTTTTCACAAGCTTTACTTTACAGTTATTCAACTGGGCGCAAGCGCGTCACCTTAAGCGTAAACGGGCCAACGCCATCACCTGCATAGGAACGTACCCGCACGGTGTACTTACCGCCCTGGGTAATGCGAGCAAACAAGAGTGAATTCGTCGATCCATCTGGCCCGTCATCGTTTTCGCCTAGAGTTGAACCGTCTGGTGCAATCAGCGACACCAGCGTATCGAATTCATCCGAGGCCAAATCAATCGCGACCTGATCGCCTTCCGTCAGATCCAACGTATAGTCGCGTGAATATCCGCCAAATCCGGTCGGAATATCGGTAGTTGACAATACATCGTCAACAGGCTGATTTGATTCAATCGGAATAGGGACATACATAGCGTTTTGAGCTTTGACGGTGGCTGCATCAAAGCCGAGTGCTAACGTTGCAAGCGGTAAGGCTGTTAATGGAGCAAATTTGGCAGCAAATTTGGAAACCAACTTCATCATAGATTTTTGAGTTCAAGACACAGATTTTGGAGCAATTATGTCCCATTTTCTATGAGAGCTGCGGGAAAGCCGGAGAAATCTCAACCGGACTTTATATCTTTCTGAGTATTTCTAGGCTCACTGAGGATAAAGAACGAAATTGCAGGGAGTTAAGCCGATTCTCTATGATAGAAAAGTTAAGAAATGTAAAACACGAGTGAAACGCGATCGCACATGCCGACCCCTTCTACCCTTGCCAAGCTTGACCCATCCGCACCCGCCCGTCGCATCGTCGTCGTGGGAGCTGGCATTGGTGGCCTTACCGCTGCCGCCCTCTTGGCTCATCGCGGCTACGACGTGACGGTATTCGATCAGGCAATTGTGCCGGGTGGCTGTGCGTCAACGTTTAAGCGGCGTGGTTTTACGTTTGATGTCGGTGCCACTCAGGTGGCAGGGTTAGAACCTGGCGGCATTCACCACCGCATTTTTGAGGAATTACAAATTGAACTACCGGAGGCGCGCCCCTGCGATCCGGCCTGTGCCGTGTACCTACCCGGAGAAACCGAACCGATTCGGGTTTGGCGCGATCCAGACCAGTGGCGAGCCGAACGACAGCGGCAGTTTCCCGGCAGTGAACCCTTTTGGCAACTAATGGAGCGACTGTTTTGCTATAGCTGGCGCTTCCAGTCCCGTGATCCGGTTCTGCCGCCCCGCAGTCCCTGGGATCTGTGGCAACTGGTCAAGGCTGTACGTCCCGACACCCTGCTGACGCTGCCCTACACCTTTTCAACCGTGGGCCAAGTGCTGCGCGGCTACGGGTTACAGAACGCCCATCGCCTGAAAACCTTTTTGGATT
Organism: uncultured bacterium; assembly: GCA_966674685.1. Taxonomy (GTDB): domain Bacteria; phylum Cyanobacteriota; class Cyanobacteriia; order Phormidesmidales; family Phormidesmidaceae; genus Thainema. The sequence goes on along the minus strand of CBKWJC010000164.1, from coordinate 2,628 downwards.
TGCAGCTCAAGCTGTACTCCCAAGTTGATACTGACGAAACCGCTCTGCTCTATGCGGCAACGGCTTTGGGTGTCTCCCAAGAACCGCAGGGTCTATTTCACCTAGAGGGCAGTATGCAGTCCCTCAGCACCGTCCTCGTCAAAGCGCTGAAGCGGGATGGAGGTCGGCTCCACATGCGTCACTCAGTTGAGCAAATCCACGTCGATCACGGCCAGATACGAGGTGTTACCGTCTGCAATACTACAACCGACGAAACCTGGACAGAACCAGCCGATCACGTTGTTGCCAATGTCACTGTGCAGAGCCTAGTCAAGCTTCTGGGTGAAGCCGCTCCCTCCGGCTATCGGCAGCGGGTTGATAAGCTGCCACCTGCCTCTGGCGCCTTTGTTGTCTACCTCGGTGTCGATCAGTTCGCCATTCCTGCCGACTGCCCACCCCATCTTCAGTTTTTGTACGATGCCGATGGCCCTATCGGCGAAAACAACTCCCTCTTTGTCTCCGTCAGCCAACCCGGCGACGGTCGCGCTCCCGCTGGTCAAGCCACCGTCATTGCCTCATCCTTTACCGATCCAGACCACTGGTGGAAGTGTGCTGACTATGAAGCGCTGAAGCAGGAATATACTGAGGGTGCGATCGCAAAACTCAGCCAATATTTCCATCTAACCGACGAAACCATTCTTTACCAAGAAGCCGCCACACCCCGTACTTTTGCCACCTTCACTGCCCGCGATCGCGGCGAAGTCGGCGGCATCGGCCAGCGAGTCCCCACCTTTGGCCCCTTCGGCTTCGCCAACCGCACCCCGATTGCTCACCTCTGGCTGGTCGGCGACTGCACTCATCCCGGCGAAGGCACCGCAGGCGTTAGCTACTCCGCCCTGACCGCTGTGCGGCAGATTGAAGCAGTGTGATTTTGGATTTTAGATTTTGGATTTTGGATTGATTAACAACAGCGCGATGCGCTTGTTGGATCAGTGATTTGGAACGGGCAACAGTGCAATGCGCTTTAAAGTATCCGCAATCCAAAATCGCCAATCCAAAATCCAAAATCGCCAATCCACCTGGGTGGCAATCCACACCTCAAGAGAGTGGTTAGCCGCAGCGATTCTTTTCTATAACTAAGTGGTAGGTGGTTCCAGTTGATGCATCATGGCCGAGCTTTACCATTCCGACGACATCCAAGAAATTCTCTGTCGTGCGATCGCACGTCAAGCTCAAACGGACGAACTCACCGAGCGGCAAATGCTTGAAATTGCCGATGAACTCGGTATCTCCCCTGCAAATCTCAGACTGGCTGAGCAAGAATGGTTTGCCCATAAAGGTGAACTGCAAGAGCGCCAGGTCTTCGATTCACAGCAGCGGCGCGAATTTAAGAATCACGCCGTCAAGTACGCCATTGCCAACGGATTTCTACTTGCCATCGGCACGTTTACTTTTCTTCCCATACCTGTTGTTCTGTTTGTCGCCCTCCTCTGGGGACTGGGCCTCTCTCTTCACGCCTGGAAAGTCTACCACTCCGAAAGCCCCACCTACGAAGCCGCTTTCCAGCGCTGGCGTCGCCGCCGCCAAATTACCCGCTCAGTCAACCGCGTCCTCAATCGCTGGCTGGGTGTATAGATTCAGGTTTGTACCCCTAATATTCTGGTAGTTTTGACGACGGCAAACGCGCCCAAACTCGTTAGGATGAGGTCACGTCTGAATCGTCTCACCCCAGTTTGCCTGTGACTTCTAATCCGACTAAACCCCGTCGCTGCTGCGTCATGATCTGCCAGTATCGCTCCTGTCAGCGAAACGGCTCGGCTGAGGTGCTGGCCGCGTTTCGCCAAGCCGATCAGCCCAGGGGCGTGATGATTGTCGAAAGCGACTGTATGGGTCAGTGCGGTTCTGGGCCAACCGTGCGAGTCATGCCAGATAACGTTTGGTACTGCCGCGTCACTACAGCCGACGTACCCCGCATCATCGAACAGCATTTGCAGAATGGCGAACCCGTTCAGGACTTACTGCATCCCCGGTTTCACTCTCAGCTTGATGCCTATTCGTTCAATTCCCCCAGTTAATTGCCCCTATTCCTCTGCCATATCCGCCCAACTTCCCTCCCGACGGGAAGCACTGCGCCCTTGGCAAACATACACAGGTGTCCCTGCGTGAATCTGGCGCGTTTTTTCAAATAAAGCATCTTCGGTCAAGTTCCAGTTCTGCAACACCGTATCCAGATCTTGCTGAATATCGCGCGCGCCAGGAAACCCCTGATAGCGAATACGCAGTCGCGCAGCCTCCGCTAAATTCATATCCGTGGGCTGTCCATTCAGTAAAGTATTAACAATCTGGCGATCCTGATTCCAAAGTGGATGCTGCTGATCCAGGGTATTAACAGCCATAAGCTTGTCCTACTGACATCGCAATGCGGAAGTATTGGCTAGCTTAGCGTAAAACCTGGACGGTGAAATCTCGGATTTTGGCGTTTTGATCAGAGATGCGATCGCTTTGCTCCCTCGTAGAGAATCGCCCCTTTCTCCCATTCCACCCAGTACCTCAGATTTTTTGACAAAAGATCTTGCATCCGTTCATCAAGTTTGTTACTTTAATAAAGCGCAAAACAAACGCGAGCCGGGATAGCTCAGTCGGTAGAGC
>CBKWJC010000163.1:0-6754 GCA_966674685.1 uncultured bacterium | reverse complement strand
TCACCCACGAGACACAGAATCATTAGTTCCATGACGTTATTCTTTTACAGACCCTAAGAACCCGAAGAGGTTATTGTGTCGCCGCAATTCAGCGGTAAATAACCCTTCTGGGTTTTGGGATAAGTGAGTTACCAACATCGGCTTATTCAGCATTGGTTTGAAAATAGGACTTGATGCTGCCCCAAAAGCTTTTGAGTAGATCACCCAGTCCAGGTGGAATCTCCGCTTCCACGTCCAGAAATTCGGCGATGCTCTCGGCCAGTAGCTTTTGATGTTCACGATTTTCGTAGTAGCGAGTCGTGAGCGGCAACTGCTGTGACTCATCCAGTACCAGCACAATCCGATAGGCCGGAGCAGGCACTTCCAACACCTCATTCTCAACAAAGCCGTTGGTGGATGCACTGCCGACAATGGATTTCAGCGGCTGCTCCAGCTTTACTTTTGTAATATCCTTCAGCCGCAAGCGCTCACAGTTGGTTCGCAGCACGCCCCGGTGAATCATGGTCAGCGTCCCCGCCGCTTTGTCAAAGTCGCAGCGCAGTAGGCATCCTCGCCGCAGAATCATCAAGCCCACCAGCAAAAACAGGCCACCAAAGAGGCCGTTGGCTGCCGTTGAGATCGCCAATTCACTGGTGCCGTAGATAAAGCCGCTGGTGATGATGTAGGTGCCCAACACCGCAAAGACGCTGCCGAAAACCCAGGTTTCTAACGGCACGTCTCGAATTTGTAAATGCGTTGAAGTGCGTTTGGCAATCTTCATCGGAGTTCAAAGGGGTGCTTAACTTAGTTGTATCAAATGTTCTTAACCTGCGATCGCAGTTGTTGAGGGGATCACAGATCTTTCAAGATCGATGGCAGACTGGCTCGTGATCCCACGTTTCTTTACAAAACGCATCAATCTGTTTAGATGGGTTAAGCCTTTGAGATATGGTGATCAAAGGCTAAATTTTGGGTTGCTCTGGTGTTGGACTGGGGCAAATGTCTGAATCAAGTACTCACTCTGGCTGTTCCAGCTTAACGTTTCCTTTTATGACCCTGGCATATCCTCACAAAAAAGCGAAAGCGCTCCGTCCGGGTGCGCGTCGTCCGGCCAAAGAACTCTGTAGCGAGTGTGGCCTCTGCGACACCTACTACATTCACTACGTAAAAGAGGCATGTGCCTTTATTAATCAGCAAATTCCCGATCTAGAGCAGCAGGCGCATGGCCGCAGCCGTGATTTAGACAACGACGATGATGTCTACTTCGGTGTGCATCAGGACATGATGGCGGCTCGCAAGCAGCAGCCTATTGAGGGTGCCCAGTGGACGGGGATCGTCAGTGCGATCGCAATTGAAATGCTGAACCGCAAGCTCGTAGAGGGCGTGGTTTGCGTGCAGAACACTGAGGAGGATCGGTTCCAACCGATGCCAGTGATTGCCCGCACACCGGAGGAAATCTTGGCCGCGCGGGTGAATAAGCCAACGCTGTCGCCTAATTTGTCCGTGCTGGAGCAGATTGAGCAATCTGGCATGAAGCGACTGCTGGTAATCGGCGTCGGCTGTCAGATTCAAGCCCTACGCGCCGTTGAGAAACAGCTTGGCCTGGAAAAGCTCTACGTACTGGGCACGCCCTGCGTCGATAATGTGACCCGCGCCGGACTGCAAAAATTCCTCGACACCACCAGCCGTTCGCCGGACACGGTCGTGTATTACGAGTTTATGCAAGACTTCCGGGTTCACTTCAAGCATGAAGATGGTTCCCATGAAACGGTGCCCTTCTTTGGCCTCAAAACCAATCAGCTCAAGGATGTGTTTGCACCCTCCTGCATGAGCTGCTTTGATTACGTTAATTCGCTGGCTGATTTAGTCGTGGGCTACATGGGCGCACCGTTTGGCTGGCAGTGGATTGTCGTGCGGAATCAAACCGGACGGGAAATGCTGGATCTAGTCATGGATCAGCTTGATACGCAGCCCGTCGAGTCGAAAGGTGATCGCCGTAATGCCGTGCAGCAAAGCATTCCCGCCTACGATAAGGGCGTGACGCTGCCCATGTGGGCCGCCAAGCTGATGGGCGTGGTGATTGACCGCATTGGCCCACGCGGTTTGGAATACGCTCGGTTCTCGATCGACTCGCACTTTACGCGCAATTATCTATACACGCGGCGCAACCATCCCGAAAAGCTGGAGGAGCATGTGCCAGAATACGCCAAGCGGATCGTCAGTCAGTACAAGCTACCGGACGAGTAGCAGAAACGTTACATCACGTAGGGGCGAGCGGCTGCTCGCCCTACACAGTGTTTCTAGGTATCAATGCGCTGTCCGGTGTTGGGATCGAAGAGGAAAAGCTGGTCGGTGTCCAGCGCGATCGCAAGTCGATCCCCGACTGATGGCATCCGATCCGGTTTCGTTAGTAAATTCAGCGAGTAGCCTGCACCATTCGTTTCCGCTAAGCTGGCTCGCACCAGTACCTCGCGTCCCAATGGCTCGACCAGCGTGACCTCAACCATCAGGGGTTCCGTTGTCCCATGAGTTACAACACCAACCTTAATCGCTTCCGGGCGGATACCGAGCGTGAGTTTTTGTTGGGGTTGGAGGTGCGATCGCAGTTTCTCCCCACATCCCACCAACTGCTGACCGACCTTAAACTGCTCACCGTCGTAGGTGGCAGGCAGCAAATTCATCGGCGGATTGCCCAAAAACGTCGCCACCATTTGATTTTTGGGATTAGCGTAAACCTGCTGCGGTGAACCAATCTGCTGAATTTCGCCCCGGTCGAGCACCACAATCTGATCGGCCAGCGTCATTGCTTCCACCTGATCATGAGTAACGTAGATAGTCGTGATGCCGTAGCGCTGGTGGAGCTGCTTCAGTTCGGCACGGGTGTCGTCGCGCAGTTGAGCATCCAGGTTTGACAGCGGTTCGTCGAGTAAGAACACGCGGGGCTGACGTGCGATCGCACGTCCCAAAGCGACCCGCTGCTGCTGTCCGCCGGAGAGCTGCTTGGGTTTGCGGTCGAGTAAATGACGAATGCCCAGTGCTTGCGCCACCTGCTCGGTTTGCTGCTGAATTTGGCTGTCGTCTGCGCCCCGCATTTTTAGACCAAAGGCCAAATTTTCCGCCACGGTCATGTGAGGATAGAGCGCATAGTTCTGAAACACCATTGCCACGTCGCGCTGACGGGCTGGCACGGCATTGACCAGTTGATCGCCGATATAAAGCTGTCCGTCTGAGACGGGTTCTAATCCGGCAATCGTGCGGAGAATGGTGGATTTGCCGCAGCCGGATGGCCCAACCAGCACCCAAAATTCACCGTCTGGAATGGTGAAGGTGATATCGCGGATAGCAACTGTATTGTCGAATCGTCGAGTAATGCGATCGCACTTAACTTCAGCCATATGTGTTCGAACCTCGTAGGTCAGCACCTTGCCTAACGCTGAACTGAGCAGCCAAAATCTATTTTATGGTTTTACCCGAAATCTGTTCAGAAGAACCAGTTTTACTCTGTGAAAGTGCGATCGCCTGGGTCAGCAAAGCACCTTAATAAGATCTGCGATCGCACTGTTGCAATTTTTGAGGTAGTCAAAATGTCAGACGTGGCAACCTTCGAGTTTCAAACAGATATAGATCTAGAATCTATTCGCCAAAAAATCTCGACATATTGGACTGGTAAAGGACGCCGAGTTGATGTTTACACCTGGGAGCCAGACAGGACTTTCTGCGTTTTGGAATATTTTTTGGGTGAATCCGAAGAACGAATAATGTTGTATCAGACCGCTAAATGTTTACTGGAGCTAGCAAGAGATAATCGTGTTTATTACTATCGTTCTATAGACTTTGTAGGTTTTTATAACCCAGAGAATTATGAGGATTCAGACGAAATAGCCAACTATCAATCTCAACCTGTTCCGATAAACGTCGCAGATCTTCTTTTGAATTCCTACCAACCTTCAATGTCAGCACGCATAATGAGAAAATATGTTCTAAACACTACAAATAGCTAAATCAAATATATTATTGCGAATAGGCATTTATAAGCAATCGCACCTCTCGCGTAGCAATGTAGCCAGCAAAATCTGCGATCGCGCCAAAAAATCTATTTAAATAAATTTAAATCAAACATGAATCACTACCAATTAAGTCCTTTAGTAATCAATCTGAAAAAAAGGGAAAAAGCGTTTCAACTCTTCTCGATGATATTTTCAGCTCTATTGTTTTCTGGATGCTCATATGGAGAAGCGAGTTATCCTTGTGCAGGAAAGATTGTCTTCTCTGCTCCTGGCGTAGAGGGAAAAGCCGATATTTACTCTGTGAATTCGGATGGCTCTAACATGGCGAGTCTAACAGAAAATCCCGATTTCGATGGGTATCCAACGTGGTCACCCGATGGTCAAAAAATTGCATTCATTTCCAATAAAAAAGGTGGCAGTAGACTATTCTTGATGGATGCAGATGGAGCAAACAAAACTGAAATATTAGGAACAGGATCATCTATCAACTATCTAGCCTGGTCGCCAAATGGCCAAAATATAGCAACCATTGAGGCCGTCCCAGATTTTGCTAGTGCAACCTATAGGATCAGAATTTTCCAACTAGATCACTCTAGTAATTCCCAAACAATAGAAGTTCAACAGTTATATTCAATTATTCCTACTTCCTTACAGTGGTCTTCCAATGGTGATCATTTAGCCTTCATAGGTCTCTCTCCTTCACCAGAGATAACGGAACCTAAATGGAGTTCTCACATCTACCTAATGGACATTGAGAGCGAGAGTATTGAAAAACTCCCTGTCGGATCGGGTGCTATCTCAGGATTTGATTGGTTACCGAATGAAAGGATTGTCTTCTCTGTTCATAGCGAAAGTTCGGATGATATATATATCACAAGTATCGATGGATTAGTAGAAACAAAAGTTAATATTGACGTCGATGGTATAAAAGAAGGTTTAACCAGATCTCCTAGAGGAGACAAAATTACTTTTTGGGCAAATTCAAATCATTTATATACTGCGAATATTGACGGTTCTAATCTCAAAAAAATATTGGAGATTGAAGATATTGTTAGCGATGAAACTCAATCTAAAACCGTGCTTGATTGGCAGGCAGTTCCCTGCTCTATAAATCAATAAATCTTATTAGCAATGTAGTCTGTAAGATCTGCGATCACTTAAGATGCCTTAGGCTCATAAGCAAACACACCGACAGAGATAGAGCGACTTGGCTCCGTCTGATTATGTAGCATTTTACGAATATTTTCTGTAGTTTCTCGACTAAAAACTTCCTCGCCGCAATTTTGACAAACGGTTGCTGGAATATTTTCCACTAGGTAAAATTGATCGCTGATCTTAAAAACTTCAGTAACGAGTTGTTGGTCGGATTCTGATGAACCGCATACATGACATTGAAACATTAAGACCTCCGTGTATCGTCAATGTTTCGTTCAATAGCACGTTTGGAGGCATGACGAGTAAATTCAAACGCCCCGGCTTGTAACTGTTTCTGAATGTCAGCTAAGGATCTCATCTCATAAAGAATAGCAAATGCACCGCTTTATATTCGTTTTCAGTCAGATATCATCACGACTCCAGGTTTTCTGGCTGTAATCTCCGTCTCAGCTCTCGCAGCATCGTGCTGGTTCCGGCTGTAAATGTCTGCTGCACCAGTTGAGGAATCCAATCTGCGATCGCTAAATCTGGGAAGACCTGGCTGTTTGCTCCAGGTTGATAATTATCACCTTGGAGTAAATGAATCGTCAGCTTACCCGTGTCGTAGATCCACACTTCTGGCACTTGCAGCACAGCATAGGCCGCAAGCGTAGTTTTAGAAGTGACATCGGCCTCAATCGCTAGATCGGGGGGTGGATCAGTCTCCATATTCAGCCGCATCACTGTTCTGACCTGTGCCGCATTTTGAATGTAAAAGCAGGTATCTGGCTCTAAACCTGCTCGGCTCGGCTTTTTGAATGTCGTCGAACCGAAGTCTTCCCAATCTCGTTCCTTTTCATAGTCATTAAGCCAAAACTATTGCTGCCTAGCGACATCGCATCTCTCATACAGCAGTTTTTGTAAGGTGCATTCCTAAATACAACCTGTGTCGGTTATAGCACTGGTTTACTAGAGCACACCATCTCCATCAATCGCTTATTGATACTTTCCGCCTTGTCTAACTCACCCTACTTTCTGAGTACACTCATGTAAATAGCAATTTTGGGTTATGCGAGTTGCATTAAAGAATGAGATTTAACCGCAGTAGAGATACAGCATGGAAGACATTTCGAAGCTAGCCGGAGTTCAAAGACAGATTCTCGAAGAGCTGCTTATCAAAGCTAGGGAACTGAGAAAGAATCAAACAGTAGCGGAAGAAATTCTGTGGCAGTGTCTTCGAAGTCGCCAACTATATGGATTAAAGTTTCGGCGACAGCACAACATTGGTCAGTACATTGCCGATTTTTACTGTCATGATGCTCGACTCGTTATTGAACTAGATGGAGCGGTTCATGCGTCTCAAAGAGAACGAGATCAGGATCGCGATCAGTGGATGAGGACGAATGGTTTCACGGTTATGCGTTTTCGGAATGAGGAAGTTTTTGAGGATGTTATAGGTGTTTTAGGCAAGATTTTAGAGGTGGCAAAGGTTGAGGCCCTCACCCCTAGCCCCTCTCCCGCAGGAGAGGGGAACCAGACAGTGAATTCAAAACGAAGACTCGGATAAGTAACTTGCTCAAGCTCCCTTCTCCTGTGGGAGAAGGGTTGGGGATGAGGGCCAATGCCTTGATTGC
>CBKWJC010000162.1:0-6778 GCA_966674685.1 uncultured bacterium | reverse complement strand
GTGTGTGGCATTTGCCGAAACGGAAAGAAAACCAAAGGTTGTGTTTTCGCCCCCACAGCCGCCCCCCCAAAACTACCCCTTTGGGTTTGTGATCCTACATGAATTAATTCGAACAAATTTAATGAACAAAATCGATAGATCTTACGGAGGTAAAATCGGACAAATAAGGCATGATGGAAAAAATTCCGTCCAAAAATCCACAAAAATCAGTTTTCATATCCAGTCCGCGTATAAGAATCCGATTTATTTTGTGAAACGCTTGCTTAGCAAGCGTTTCACAAAATAAATCATAGGTTTTCAACCGGACTTCGTATCACCACGAATTCTGCATTAGGGGAGTCTATCTCCACTATCCCCACCCCGACGAGTTTGGCTGAGGACTCATGGCAAATATCGATGTGTGCCGCTTGAAAATTTCGCAGCTCCGCGCCCTAGTTGCGATCGCGGATGAAGGAACGTTCGGCAAGGCTGCACTCCAGCTCGATATTTCCCAGTCAGCCGTTAGCCACGCCATTTCTACGATGGAAGAGACTCTGGGCGTTTCGCTGCTGAATCGGGGTCGTCAGGGAGCGGCATTAACTCCCGTTGGTGAAGAGATTGCGAACGAAGCGCGGCAGGTTCTAGCCTCACTGGAGCGCATTGGCAAAACCGCCACCTCAGCTCGCGGCTTAGAAACGGGACAGGTGCGCGTTGCCTGCTTCCGCAGCGTGGCGACTCACCTGATGCCCAGCATCATTGGTCAATTTCAGCAGCGTCATCCCGACATCAAAGTGATCATCACCGAGCACGTTTCGACTGACACAATTGAAAACGATGTTCTGATTGGCCAAGCTGATATTGGATTTGTCCTGCTGCCAACCAAGAAAGATCTTGAAACGCGAATTATACTGCGCGACGAGTACGTTGTTCTGCTGCCGCCAACCGAAAAACCACCTGCCAAGCTGACCTGGGAGCAGTTGGAGCAGTACCCACTGATTTTGCCGCCGCGCCACGTCACCTGTTGCGCCATTGTCCAAGACGTATTTGAACGCTATAACCGTCCGTTTAACCTAGCTTACGAAATCACTGAAGACTCAACCATTCTCAGTATGGTGATGCAGGGACTAGGGGCAACAGTGATGGCTCGCTTAGCCGCTGATCCAATCCCCAAGGGCTTACAAATTGCCTATCCGCCGGAACCAATGGAGCGGGTAATCGGTGTTGCTATTTCAGCAGAAGCCCTTCATCCTCCTGCCGTGTATGCCTTCTGGGAAACTCTACAGGCAACTGCTCTGGGTGCTGAATTTCGGGTAGCCTGAATTTTGGGTGTACTCGTAGGGGCGGGTTTTGCTGACCAATTCTGATGCAAACCGATTACCTACGGCTAAACCCGCCCCTACAGTTGGGCATCTTCTCAGAGCTTTAGATTAAAACATCATGCCGAGAATCATGCCCGCTAGGAGCAGAAAGCCCACCCAGACATTTTGCCGAAAGATTTGACCGTAGGCCGTGGGTGGCACCTGGGCGTGACTCAGGCGGCGGTAGTGGCGATACCAAGCTGCGATCGCACCTGCTAGCGCCATCCAAAACGGGATTGAGAGCTGCATGACGTAGCCCATAGCGCCCAGCAGTAGCGCCGTGCCTGCGAAGAAAAGACCCACTGCTAAGGGAGTGCGATCGCCAAAAAAGCGGGCGCTGGAGTTTACCCCCACCTGTTTGTCATACTCCCGATCCGGCATGGCGTAGACGGTATCAAAGCCCAGCGTCCACAGCACCGTTGCGCCCCACAGCAGCCAGGTCGCCAGTTCCAAACTAGCCGTCACTGCGCTCCAGCTAATCAGCACGGCAAAGCCCCAGGCAATCGACAGCACCAACTGCGGCACGGGAAAAATCCGCTTGGCTAAGGGATAGAGAATGATCACAGGCACAGCGGCCACGCAGAGCCAAAAACTGAGCGGATTTAGGTAGAGCGACAGAATCAACGCGCAGAAAAACGCCGCGATCGCAACTACAATTCCGGTTCGTACCGATAGGGCACGGGAAGCCAGCGGTCGATTGCGAGTCCGCTCCACCTGTGGATCAATGTTGCGATCCCAGAGGTCGTTCACCACGCAGCCAGCGGCGCTGGTCGTCAAGCTGCCGAGGATGATCACGCCGACCAGGGGCAGGGGGGGCAGGGGAGACCGGATGCTATCAGCCGCCAGGAACACCGCCCAGAGGGCTGGAATCATTAAAATCAGCCGTCCTTCAGGCTTGTCCCAGCGCAAGAGGCGAACAATGGCTTTCCAGGTTGGTTCTGAATTCTGCGATCGCGTAACCATAGCTTCAACGTTTAGCCAAAATAAGAGAATAAGCTGACGGACGACTCTGCCATCGTTTATTAAGATATCGTCCTGCCAGGGGATCATGAAATGAAAAACGACCGTAACCCGAGCTATGAACCCGCAACCTCAATATTCTCATCCTCAATATATGGACAAACACAGTACTCAAACCCTGCGCGAAGGGCTGGCAGAGTACTATGCCCTTAATCCCCACATCACCGATCCAGCCACACAGCCGTCAGACTTCGCTCAGATTCTGCGATCGCACGATGTTGGCCATGTGATTTATGCCTGCGATACAGGTATGTACGATGAGCTAAAAATCTTGCCCTTGTTTTGGTGGACGAGTGAGTGTACGTTTCGCACCTATCTCAAGATGAAAAATTCTCCGGCTGTTGATGTGATGTATGAGGACATGATTCGAGAGAAAGGAACGCTTTGGCTGTATGGCGCAGTTTTGAAGGTACTACCCGGAGTGATTCTAGAATTAATCCCCATTTGGTTTAAGACGCGTCAACGCTCTAAACTACTGCCGTTTCTAGAGTTTGAGCCATTGCTGGATCGATCGCTTTTGGAGATTCGTCAAGAGTTCGACCTGTTACCGTTCATAAAATAAAGGCCATTTTGCCAATCGTGCGACGGCAAAATGGCCTTCTGTTTTTGGGGGGCGAGACATGAAGTTAGCGATTTACGGTGCTCATATCGGCATAGCGATTGCCTACCGCAACGCCCTTGGGCGCAACGGCATCGATCCGATCGAGATCGGACTGGGAGAGGTCAATCTCCACAGCGGCAACATTCTCCTCTAGATACTGGCGACGCTTGGTGCCGGGAATGGGCACAATATCGTCTCCTTGAGCCAGCAGCCAAGCCAGAGCGAGTTGAGCAGGCGTGACGCCTTTTTCTGCCGCAATTTCTTCGACTTTCTTGACCACATCCAGATTTTTGGCAAAGTTTTCACCCTGAAAGCGGGGCGCGTGCCGTCGATAATCGTCCGGCGCAAAATCATCGGGACTCTGGTAAGCACCCGTGAGGAAGCCGCGACCCAAGGGACTATAGGGCACAAAGCCGATCCCCAGCTCGCGCACAGTCGGTAAAATTTCATCTTCTGGCTCCCGGCTCCAGAGCGAGTATTCAGTTTGCAGAGCGGTGATCGGATGAACCACTTGGGCGCGGCGAATCGTGGCTGGCGCGGCTTCTGACATGCCCAAGTAGCGGACTTTGCCTGCCTGCACCAGTTCCGCCATTGCGCCAATGGTGTCTTCAATCGGCACGGTGGGATCGACCCGGTGCTGATAGTAGAGATCAATCACGTCCACGCCCAGCCGCTTCAGTGATGCGTCGCAGCACTGCTTGACATACTCTGGCCTGCCGTTGACGCCGCCCCAGCCACCGTCGGCAGTGCGAACATTGCCAAACTTGGTTGCCAGTACCACCTGATCGCGGTGGTCTTTGATGGCGCGTCCCACTAGTTCTTCATTGGTGAAGGGGCCATACATATCTGCGGTATCGAGGAAGCTGACGCCTAACTCCAACGCCCGATGGAGAGTTGCGATCGCTTCTGCTTCATCACGACCACCATAGAACTCGGACATGCCCATGCAGCCCAGTCCAATGGCGGATACTTCCAGTTGTCCTAATTTGCGGGTTTTCATGATTGCAGTACCTTATTCTCTTGTGCTTCTAACTGTGCATAGTGCTGAATTTTCCAGTCGATGACGGCCAGATTCTCTTGCAGCTGTTGAATCTGCTCCAAAACCGCCTCCCGATGGGCTTCAAGCATCTGTCGCCGTTTATGGAAAGCGGAGTCGGGATGCGATCGCACTAGCTCCGCATACTGCTGCATCTGTCGAATTGGCATGCCTGTCAGTCGCAGCTTGTTCAAAAACTCGATCCAGCGCAGGTCATCCGCCGAATAGCGCCGATGGCCGATGGCCGAGCGACCGACGGGCGCAATTAGGTTACAGCGTTCGTAATAGCGCAAGGTGTGAACGCTGAGGTGGGTGGCTTCTGCTACTTGCTGGATTGTGAGTTCTTGTTCCATATCTGCACGTTAGATGTTAGAGCGCACTCTAAGTCAAGCAGATTTTTTGATTTCCTGATTCTGCCCAGTGGCAGAGTGATTGTTGCAGGTCAATAAACTGCTATCAATCAAACGCAAACAGGGTGCGTTGAGTAACACACCCTGCCGAATTGAATTTGCGATCGCGCATCGCACTTTAATCTGGATATGAATTGTGATGTGGAGGCGGTGCCCCCACATCACAACTCAGACTTAAAATTAGCGTTAATAATTAGTTATTGATAAACTTCTCAAAAACTTCGCCGAAATCCTCGCGCATGTAAGTTTGTTGAGCATATTTGAGCCAGTTAAACGCGTATTGATTGATGGCCTTAAACTGCTCTTCTGGACTTTCCGACGTAGTGAAGCGATTGCCGACGCTGGTAGCTGTTTTTAAGCTGTCTTGAGCATACTGATACATCAAACTGTTTTCATGCTGAATGCTGGCGATTTTGGTCAAGGATTTATACAAATCTTTGAGTGCGGCTAAATGGGTTTTGCCAACGTCGATGGAGTACTGAATATTGCCCATCGTGAACTTAATCTCAATATCCATGTCCATGTTGCCAGCCGTTTCTAGCAGCACATCTTGAACGGTATTTTTTAGGTAAGAATACCGCTTTAGCATCCGCTTTTTGCTGGTAGCAGAAGTTCCGTCGAGGTGAATTAAAGCAAGGTTCGTAAAGCAGTATTCATCGGTTTTTGATTTAATTAAGAAATATATTTTCTCATTCTCCTCGTGCAAGACGTAGTTATCGCTGTCCACCTTGTCGTAATCGGTAGGTTTAATGACAGCACCAATATCACTCAGCCCAAGGGCATCAGAGGCTATGTTCTTAAACATGTTGTTAAGTTCCACAAGTTTATCGGCATCAATCTAACTCATCTAACTGGCGAGTTGCCACTATTGCCGTTATCTTCCGTAGGGTGTGTTGAGCAACGCGAAACGCACCGACGCTAACAGATGGGATGGTGTGTTCCAACAAACTAAGTACTATAACCGACAAGAGTTTATCTACTACACTGTGTAAGAAATGTGATCGCATCCCGATATCGTATAGAGCTAGATCTAAAAATACTTCGTTCAATGTTTTGGTGGAACTGTGAAGTTACAAAAAGATTCCTTAAAATGGGCTTTGAATTACTTACATGAATTCAGTGATACTGATTTGTTTCCAAGACCAATTGAAATTGATGCACTAAAAGCTATAGAAGCTGATGCACTTAATACATTTGAAAAGATCGACTTAGGTAATTATTCATTTGGCTCTGCTAGAAGATTCATTGTACCAAAAGATGAAATATCTTACAGAATAGCAACTCAGCTTGATCCCGTTGATACATTATTTTTGACAGCAGCCATCTATGAATATGGAATTCAAATAGAAGAACGGCGGATAGCAACAAGCGAAAACAAGATCTTTAGTTATAGATTTTTACCTCAAGAAAACGCTCTATATGATCAGAATATAACTTGGGTAGATTTTTGGAATACTTGCCGAACAAAAGCTATAGATTACAATTATATTGTTTGTCTTGATATCGCTGATTTCTATAATCAAATTTACCATCATAACGTAGAAAATCAGCTAATAGAATCTCAGTTTCCAAATCAGCTGAAGAGATGGATTATTGGCTTATTAGAGTCAACAACAGCAAAAGTCTCTAGAGGTATTCCTGTTGGCCCTCATGCTACACATCTAATTGCTGAAATGTCATTGATTCCAATTGACAATAGCATGTTTTATAGAGGAATAGATTTTTGCAGATATGCAGACGACATAATTATTTTTTGTAGCGAATATACACAAGCAAAAATTGTAATATACCAAATCGCAGAAATTCTTGATAAACAACAAAGGTTAGTTTTACAGAAACAAAAAACAAAAATATATAAAAACCCGATTGATTTTAGAGAGCATTGTTCTCTGATGATTCAAGATAGGCCCATCAACGAGAGTGAAAAGAGAATTATAAATTTAATAAGATCCTATACTCGGAAGAACCGTTATGCAACGATCCAGATATCCAAACTGACTAGTGAAGAACTTCAGCTTTTTAGCCAGGAAAAAATTGAGTCAATCATTAAAGAATACCTTATAAGTGAAGATCCCAATTATAGCCGCCTACGATGGTTCTTAAGGCGTTTGTCTCAGATAGGAACACCAACAGCGGTTGAATATTGTATTCGAAACATTAATGATTTAACTCCTGCTATTAGCGATGTTTGTAACTATCTTATTGCGTCAGCAAACAACTACACTGGAAATTGGAAAAATTTGGGCGATAAAATCCTAGATATTTTGAACTCAGATTTGATAAAGTCAAATGAATTTTTTCAAATGGCATTACTTAGTTTATTCCTAGTTCCAACTTATTTTGTGTCAGCGTTCCTGAGCAATGGTCTTCTGCC
>CBKWJC010000161.1:0-6906 GCA_966674685.1 uncultured bacterium | reverse complement strand
CGTCCTGTTCTTCTCCCTTCGCTCATGCCCCCCCCCGCCTGTTTCCCCTCCCCCCCCCCCCCCCCCCCCAAAAACAACCCTTCTGGGTTTTAGTGCAAAATGTAAGAAATAGCCAATAATTCGATGAATCACCAAACTTGGACTCAAGTTGATGAATACTTTACTGAGGTCTTAGTCCCGACTGATTCTGTCCTAGATCAGGCGCTACGGGACAGTGAAGCGGCTGGACTACCGCCGCATCAGGTTGCGCCTAATCAGGGTAAGTTCCTACAGCTATTGGCTCAAATTCAAGGTGCAGCAAGGATTCTAGAGATTGGTACGTTGGGCGGCTACAGTACAATTTGGCTGGCAAGAGCAGTGCCTGCTGATGGCTGTGTCGTCACGCTGGAAGCGAATCCTCAACATGCTGAGGTGGCTGCTCAAAATATTGCCAGAGCTGGTTTAGCAAAGATGGTCGATATCCGAGTTGGTAAGGCCGCCAAAACATTGTCTGAGCTAGTCGAAGCTAATATCGCGCCGTTTGACCTAATCTTTATCGATGCCGACAAGCCCAGTAATCCGGAATACCTTTACTGGTCGCTCAGGCTATCCCGCCCAGGCACAGTCATCATTGGCGATAACGTGGTGCGCGAGGGCGAGGTGACCAATTCTACTAGCTCCGACCCGAAAGTGCAGGGCGTGCGCCAGTTCTGTGAGCTGATTGCGGCGGAACCTCGGTTATCTGCTACTGCAATTCAAACTGTGGGCAGCAAAGGATACGACGGATTTGCGATCGCACGCGTGATGCACGCGTGATGTATTAGACCTCATATTCTCTTATAGACGTAGCTTCATTTAGAAACCCGATGGATATGTTTCGGGTGCTTCTGCATCTTCAGGTTGATACCGTTCTAACGGCTCGACAGCGCGTGAGTCATCAATATGGATAATGGCATCAAATTGATCAGAAAGTTGAGCATAAAAATAATGGCTAGCCCGCTCCGTTTCGGGCTGATAGATCACACCGATGGCTCGCTCTAATCGCGGTTGACGAAGCTGTTGAGTTACCTCATTCTTATCTCGCAGGGACAGCAAGAAGCGGGGCAGATCAACCCGATGAAACAGCGCTTCGTAGCTATCTGGCAGGGCAGGACGTACTCGTTTCATTTGAGCCAATCCATCCCAGTTGGAGGCCGCCGTGACCGTACCAGTATAGGTACTAAAGCCGAGCAAGAAAGCATCCTGCTCGTGTCGCTCTCGCACCAACTGACCAACATTGACTTCGCCCATTTCACCCATATTGGTCGCGCGAGCATCACCTAAATGCGAGTTATGCTCCCAGACGACAACTCTGGGCGGCTGGCCGTCTTGCTGAAGATGCTGCACGAGCTGATCAAGCGTATCCGCCATGTGGCGATCGCGCAGGTTCCATGACTGGATGCGACCCTGAAACATCGAGCGATAATATTCTTCAGCATGTTGAATGAGTCGGGCATTCTGTTCAGCATAGAAATACTCATCGATCGGCACCTGACCATTGCGCTGGAGATAGTCCAGGCTGTGTCGCTGTAAATCTATAAGCTGATTCACAACGTCATCTTGGCAGGATTCTGTCATGCCAAAGTGAGCAGCATATCCATAGCTTTGGCTGTCTTCACCAAAATGCTCAAAACAGGAATAGCGATCGCGAGCCCGCTTAGCAGCTTCTGGATCAACCTGCTCAAGGTAGCTGATCACCGCTTGAGCCGAGCCGTAGAGACTATATAGATCCAGGCCATAAAATCCCGCTTTTGTTGCGCCATCGGGCAAGCGATCGTTGTAGGCTCGTAGCCAATCGACAAAGCGCAGTACGTCAGTGTTCCGCCACATCCAGGTGGGGAATCGACGAAATCCAGCCAGGGCTTGATCCGCAGTTGGATCGTCGTCAGTGCCTTGCACGTAGCGATTGACGCGATAGGCATCCGGCCAGTCGGCTTCCACGGCCACTACGGTAAAGCCTTTCTCTTGAATCAGGCGCTTGGTGATTTCCGCCCGTTCATAATAAAAGTCATGGGTGCCGTGGGACGCTTCCCCAATCAAGACGAAATGGGCATCACCAATCCAGTCCAGCAGCGGATCGTAGTCAGCCGGAGTGTTTAGGGGATAGGCCATCTGACGGATAGCATCAGGTAGGTTTAGCAGCGTTGCGTCGGGCATGATGCGAATCCTCGGAGCGTCGGCAAGGGGGAGCAGGGGAGCGAGGGGGAGGGGGAGCTACATTGAGTGGTTATAATTTGCAGTTGTAGTGTGGAGAACGCAGGTAGGGTGTTGCGATCGCGCCAATCAGAGGCTCAGATAATCGCACAATTTACCCGTTCCTTGAGCACAGGATATGAATCTGATTAGCAACTTAGCTTCACTCTAGAGGGGTAGACAGGTTTCACTCGATTGTTCAATTGATTGTTCGATTGGAAGTTGTCCTTAAGCAGGACGATGTTGCGATCGCGGCGATGCCATGCGACGACATTAGTAGCTTCATTTTTGGCTTGACCGGGACGCCATCACAATAATCAACCGTTCTACCAATAGAAGCACGGCGGCGATTCTATACACACTACCTTTAGCCAGAGGGTGAAACGAGGCGGACGACCTAATCTGAAGGCCAGAGTTGATCGCTTGGAGTCAGAATGTCCCCATGCCACAGACTGCAACCGCCGCCAGCCTTCGCCAGTCGGACTGGGTCGAGAACTATCGTCAGAAACATCCTGCTGCCGAACGCTGGGCGGTTGGCTATGGACTGATCAGCCACAGCTTGGAGACGCAAGCCCGCATCTTTTCGCTGGCCGAGCAGATTGCGGTGGGTGGTGTCGCCTCTGAGAGTGATGATCGGGCTGGACTGACTCGAACTGAGTTCTTCGAGCTGCTCTATGCACTGGATCGAGTTGCCAGTGCCGGGATGTGGCTGGTGGTGCATGAGGTCTACACTCGCAATGTGTATCTGGATGGGCGAGATCTAAAGCCGGAAGACTTTAAGGAGAAGCCAGAAGGTCATACGGGCGGTTCGTTAAACATGGTGCCTGCCTATAGTGGGTATTTGGCAGCAAATGCGATCGCACGTCAAACTCGCTCCTGGATTATGGGTCAGGGTCACTGTGTAGCAGCGATTGATTCGCTGAATCTGCTGGTGAACAACATGCTGCCTGCCCATGCAGAGCGCTATTCGCTGACGGATGAAGGGCTGACCCGCTATGTGCGTGATTTCTATTCCTATAAGCTGACGGACGAGGGCAAGCAGGATTCGCCCTTGGGGAGCCACGTTAATCCCCATACGGCAGGCGGTATGGCTGAAGGAGGCTATCTGGGCTTTGTGCAGTTAGAGTATATGCACATGCCGCTGCCGGGTGAAACGCTGGTGACGTTTCTCAGCGACGGAGCGTTTGAGGAGCAGCGGGGCAGCGATTGGGCACCGCGCTGGTGGCGCAGTAAAGACTGCGGCTCAATTCTGCCGATTATGATCAACAATGGTCGCCGGATTGACCAGCGCAGCACAATGGCTCAAAAAGGCGGCACGGACTGGCTGGTGCGTCACCTCCAGCTCAACAGCTTTGATCCGATTGTGATTGACGGTACCGATCCGGCAGCGTTTGTCTGGCTGATCTTCGAAATGGAGCAGCGATTGGCAGCAGCCGGGAAAGCCGTAGAAGCAGAAGAAGACCACTATCCAGTGCCGCTACCCTATGGAATTGCTGTCGCCCAAAAGGGTGCAGGCTTTGTCAATGCGGGCACCAACCCAGCCCATGACTTACCGCTGGATGTCAGTCCCCGCCAAGACATCGAGATGGCGGCCAAGTTCAACCAGTGGACGCGTCGGCTTTGGGTGCCCAAGGCTGAGCTAGAGGACGCCGTTGATCGGCTGACGACTCATGAATCCGACAATCGCCCCCAGGAAAAAGACCATCCCCTTACTCATCGGCGAGTCAATCTGAAAGAAATCCCGACCCTGGAGTTTCAACCTGTTCCAGAGGATCGGTGCGATCGCAACTCCTGGAGCTACCTGAAGCCAATGGCAGCAGTGGATGACACGTTTGTGGCGGTTCTAGACGCCAATCCCCACCTGCGGCATCGGGTCGGCAATCCTGATGAGATGATGTCCAATCGGTTGAAGAAGACCTTGAACTACCTAAAGTTCCGCGTCACCGATCCAGAAGAGGGTGTACCAGAAGAGGTCTACGGCAAAATCGTGACAGCGCTGAATGAAGAAGCGATCGCAGCGGCGGCATTAGGTAACAAGGCTGGCATTAACCTAATTGCCACCTATGAAGCTTTTGGCGCAAAGATGCACGGCATTATGCGGCAGGAGATTATCTTTGCCAAGCACCAAAAGCAACTGGGGCAGGAGCGCAACTGGCTCTCTGTACCGCTGGTGCTCACCTCCCACACCTGGGAAAACGGCAAGAATGAGCAGTCCCACCAAGATACGGTGATGGCAGAGGCCATGTTGAATGAAGCTTCTGACGTGTCGCGAGTCATGTTTGCTGCGGATTACAACACCACCGCTACACTAATGCAGCAGGTTTACCAGACTCACGGCCAGTTCTGGACAATGGTCGTGTCGAAGCAAGACAAGATTGCCAATTTATTCACGCCAGATGATGCTCAGAGCCTCTACCAGCAAGGAGCCTCAAGGCTTGACTGGGCAAGCCACCGACCGATGGAGCAGCAGGTGGTCCTAACGGCGATTGGTTCGTATCAGCTACATGAGGTGCTGAAGGCTTCTGCACGACTGACCGAGCGAGACATTCCCCATACGGTGGTCTATATGCTAGAGCCAGGACGCTTTCGCTCTCCCCGTGATGCGGGCGAGATTGCCCATGCAGCTTCGGCTCAACTGGTGGCGGATTTGTATCCTCAGTCTGTCCCCAACCGGATCTTTCTCACCCACACTCGACCCGAACCCATGATTGGTACATTACACTTACTGTTCAAGGGGCCAGAACGCTCAGCCATTCTGGGGTACATCAATCAGGGCGGCACACTGAATCATCTGGGGATGCTGTATATCAACCGTTCAACCTGGGCACATGTACTGGCCGAAACCGCCCGCGTGTTAAAGGTTCCACGCGAAAAGCTACTCACAACTGAAGAATTGGAGGCTTTGGCTGGAAAACGCAATCCCGAAGGCGTTATCGTATAGCCATTGAGCTAGTCCTGGATCAATGAGTGAACTAGATAACGTCCTGCTAATCGGAGCCACTGGCGGCACAGGCTATCGAGCCATTCAAGGTTTCCTGGATCAAGGAGTGTCCAATCTGCGGGTAATGACGCGGAAGGTAGACACATCCAGAGCTGCGATCGCAGCTCTGGATCAACTCGGCATCAAGCTAGTCGAAGCGGATTTAGACGATCTGGCATCTCTAGAAGCAGCGTTTGCTGATGTGAGCCGCATCTACTGCCACGCCACGGCTGGCGACTATACTCAAGCCGATCCGGTTGAAGTTGAGCGGGCTAAACGAGTGGCACAGGCAGCGCAGCACAGCTCGATTCAGCACTTGGTCTATAACTCGTCTGGTGGTGTAGAGCGCAACTCTGGCATCCCCCACATTGAGCAGAAATATCGGGTCGAGCAAATCTTCCAGCAGGCGGGATTGCCAACAACCATGCTGCGCTCCTGCTTATTCATGGAGGAGTTCTGGAAAAAATATACGCGACCCAGCATTTTGAAGGGAAACTTTCGATTTTCAGTACAATCCAATCGTCCGCTACATCTAGTCTCGGTCAGAGATGTCGGACGAGTTGCCGCTTACGTTATGCAGCATGGTAACGACTACATTGGACAGGCTATTGAGTTAGCAAGTGATGTTTTAACACCTCAGCAAATGGCTGCTGCGTTCTCTCAAGTACAGGATCAAATGGTTAAGCATCGGGAGCTTCCGGCCTGGCTTTTTCTACTCTTCGGTCGCAAAACACTATTCGATTTGATTCAGTGGTATCGCAATGCTGGATACCAAGCAAATGTAGACAAGCTTCAGTCAGAATTTCCGGGATTGTTAACTTCTTTTGCGACATTTCTACAAGAAACTCACTGGAATAATCCGGAATTATCCTATGAGGATTTATGCCGAATTGATCGTTAAAAGTTGCTGTCCGGTTGTTGCGATCGCAGCATCAAAGCTGCGTGAAGTGGCACGTTATAGCTTCACCTAACACGCCCTATAACTTATCCTAATTTAGCTACCACGGTTGTCGGGTTTCGCGTTGCCCTACCCAACCGACAGAACTTCATAAAACTATTTTCCACCTTGTTTAGTGGGTGGAGAATTATCGGTGTTTGCACCCTCTCCCAATTGATGTAATGCGGCCAAAACATCGCTGAGTAAACCGCCTGCATCACCTCCCATATTTTCATCGGCTGCCACCTGAAGCTCTCGGGCATCATACTCCCAGCGCTGTAGGATCTCAATCTTTTGCTGCCGTGTTAAGTCTGGCGCATCACAAACCTCTACCGGAGCCGCAAATACGCTACTGGGATCAAGCAGGGCTTTTTCAATATTAATTGAGGAATTCATGACGTTATTTTTGTTAACGGCGGATGTTTTGAAATATAGCTTTGAAATATATAAATGGAGCAAGGGAGATGGGGGGCAGGGGGGAGATGGAGATTAGAATACCGCTACAAGTAATTGGAGTAATTGGTAGGGTGTGTTAGGCGAAGTCATAATGCACCGCTTTGCAAAGCTTTGATATGTCGTGCTAGCGCTACCACATCTTTTACCACATCTTATATAAGTTGATAGCTACTATAAGTTGATAGCCACCAAACTTATACTTGGATTTCGAACAGCTTGAAGTTAGCAATATTGTGCAGCAAAAGCTTCTATCTAAGGCCGGATATTTATTAAACCTTATCGGAAATTGAGCCGATAGAATTGGAATCAGGAGCATGAGCAG
>CBKWJC010000160.1:0-6964 GCA_966674685.1 uncultured bacterium | reverse complement strand
GTGGATGGGTGGTTGAGGAATTGAAAGTATGGGTGGATGGGTTAGCGAAAGGATTGGGGATAAAGCGTTCGGCGGTGAGGTCAGGGCGGTGCCAGTAGCCGCGAGCGACAGTTGCGCCGCCGATATAGAGTTCTCCCGGTACTCCAATCGGTACAGGCTGCTGCTGTTGATCCAGGATATAAACCTGACTATGAGCCAAAGGTTGACCCAGGGGAACAATACCGTCATGGGCTATCTCATCAACCTCATAAGTTAAGACACCGACAGTGGCTTCAGTCGGGCCATAGTGATTGAGAATGCGGCAGTTGGATAACTCACGGATCTTCCTAATCAGCTCCCAGCTAGATGCTTCTCCACCCAAGATGAGGCACTGTTGCGGCAGGATATCCGCAGGATGAGCAGCCGATGAGATCAAAGCTTGTAGGTGAGAGGGAACAATCTTTAGGCAATCTACCTGATGCTGTTGACAGTAGTGCGCTAGAGCATCGGGATTAGAGGCTCGCTCTGCGCTAATCAGATGCAAACAGCCACCTGTGCAGAGTGCTGAGAAGATCGCTGTGTTCCCCAGGTCAGCCGCAATGGTAGATACAGAGGCGTAGCTGGCTCCCGATGGGAGATTCAGCCGCTGTTGAATGCCATCGAGATAATTCAGCACATGCCGATGCTCGACGGCAACACCCTTGGGTTGTCCTGTGGAACCAGACGTGTAGATCAGGTAAGCCAGATGCTCCGATTGAGTTGAACAGGTAGGGTTTTCGGTGCTGTAATGTGCGATCGCACTCCAGCCTCGATCCAGACAAACCAACTGGGCTGTCGTCTCTGGTAGCGTGTTAAGTAAGGACGATTGCGTCACAATCACAGGTGCTTGAGCATCGTTTAGTCGCTGCATAATTCCTGCTGACGGGAGAGCCAGATCGAGTGGCAGATAGGCTCCTCCGGCTTTGAGGATACCCAGCAGACCCACCATGAGGTTGCAGGAACGCTCTAGATAAAGTGCGACAGGTGTATCGGCGGTGACGCCCTGCTGCTGGAGGCAGTGAGCCAGTTGGTTGGCCTGTTGATTCAGTTGAGCATAGCTGAGGTGCTGGTCTTCATAGACAACTGCTAGCGCATCTGGAAACTGAGCAGCTTGAGCTTCAAAGCGCTTATGCACACAGCCTTCTATGGTTTGTTCAGAGGGGACAGGATTGAACTCAACTAGCACCCGATGTCGCTCGGCAGCACTGAGGATTTCTAGCTCACGAATGGGGCAATTTGGATTTGCTAAAGCATTGCTCAGCAAAACTTGAAACTGATCGGCTAATCGTTCGATTACACTTGCGTCTAAAACCTGCGGATCATATTGAAACTGTAACGACAACCGATCAATAATGCAATGGCAGGAAAGATTGAGATGAAAACGTTCAACATAGCTATAAACGTGTTCTAACGAAACAGTTAGATTCTGAATGGTTCGGGGCAGTGACCAGTCAGTATAGTCAAAACTGATTGGCATGTAATCTGTTGCTGTATGAGCACCCCAGTTCTGCCAGGTGAAATATTCCTGCCATTGTGCAGCCATTTCACTCTGATCTTGTACCTGCTGTAGAGCTTGTTGAAAAGTCAGGTAAGTGTCTACACCATTGAGAGGTAAGTACGCTGTGAGTGGCCCCATCGCTGAGGATAGCTCCTCATAGCTTCGCCCATCAAAAGCGATGCCAACTAAGAGATTTTGATTGTCTACCAATCGCCCTAATAAAGCCTGCCAACAGGTCAATAAAACATGCCATATTTTGACATCAATTGACTGTGATGACCGACAAAAATCTTCTATTAGTTGTTGCTGTTCTTCTAATAAATCAATTTGGGAAATGGCTGGTTGAAACTGATCAGATACACCATGTTCAAACGGCAAAGAAACTACTTGGTTTTGCTTCAGCTCTGCCCTGTTCCAGTAAGTTTGTCCAGCCTGATAGTCTTCATCCTGAGTCGCTAACAGTTCATGCTGCCACTCAGAAATTTGAACATACTGGATAGATTCAGTTTCATTCTCTGCATCAGCGTAGTTGGTCAAGAGCGCATCAAGTAGAATGCTTAGCGTCGCAGTATCGGCACAGAGCGCAGGCAGACTGATCAGCAGCCAAAACTGAGACGGGGCGCATTGAATGAGGTAGACCTGGAGCGGAGCTTGAGATTCCAAATCGGTTTGGTTCTCAATCTGGTGCAGTAATTCAGTGAGCTGCTCCTGTTGCTTCGTGAAACTGGTATGGCTCCAGTCAAGTTCAACCCAGCGGTAAACAGCATCCGATGACACGACCTGAAGCGGCCATTTTATGCCCGGTCGGCGGTGAAATGTAGTGCGTAGAATTTCATGCTGGTTGACTAGCTTTTGCAGTCCAGCCTTTAGGCGCAGCCGATTCAGTTCACCTTCAAGCCGCAGTACCCCTTGCACCCGATATATGGGATTTTGCCGCTGCAATGTCCACAGCCGCTCCTGTTGAGATGAGAGCCGAAATCCAGTGATCGCTCTATCGAGTTGCTGCATGAGAAACCTCCCCTACCTGTGAATTCTGTAAATCGCGATCGCAAATCATTTCGCCCATCGTTACGACAATCTTGCGGGAGCCAATAAAGGGGTTGCGACCGTGCGCCACCAGCATGTTGTCCAGCATCAGCATGTCCTGCTCTTGCCAGGGAAATTGGACTTTAGCCTGTTCATAGACAGCATCAAGTTCAGCCAGCACTGTTTCTTCAATCGGCGAACCATCCCCGTAGTAAACATTGCGCGGCAAATTGGATTCACCGAAGAGGGAAAGCAGCGATTGCCGTACAGTTGGCTCTAGATAAGCAATATGGTGAAGTTGGATCTGATTGAACAGTACCCAATCTCCCGTTTTGGGATGGGGCAGCACAGCAGGGCGAATCTGCCGAGTTCGCAACCCCTGATCGATCCATTCCACCTGCATTTGATGACGACGACATTCTGCTTCGACTACAGTGCGATCGCAGGTTTGGAAAAAGCTCTGCCAGCTTACGTCTAGTCCGTCAGTAAAGTTACGAACGTACATTAAGCGCTTCTCTTGTAGGCGTTGCCGCAGGTTGGGACTAAGCAGCTGATAGGCTTTACGGCAGTCAATGATTGGAGTTTCGCCCCCCTGCTGGGCAGCTTGAACACAGAAGAACCAGATCTTCATTGGCCAGCGATGAAGGTGAGAACTCTCGTTGTGGAAGCGAATGGCTTGCTCCGCTGGATAAGGCGTTGATCCGTATACCTTACCACCCACACCTTCGCGGGGTAGATCGCCATAATCACCAAACAGCGAGGGACAGATAGCCTGAGCAACCTGCTCAAAATCGTTGGCTGACTGGAGGCCAAAACCTCGGAATAAAATCGCGCCGTGCTGTTGAAGCTGCTGCTCTAGCCAAGGACGATTATGTTTAGCCCAGTCACTCAAATCCATTGACTCATCTTTAGGCTGGATCACAAGCGGTAAGGATGATTCAGCGGACAGATAGCTGGTTTGAATTAACTCCTCCTCTACCCACTGAACGGGTTTTGGTTGGACTGCTGTAAAGGACTTGAACTGTTTGAACTTACCGGGTTTGCGTTGTGGTGCTGTCATAACGTTTGAAGATACAGGTAAAAGACCAGCTAGCTCAGAAAGCGAAGCCTGTGGTTGATTCACAACCTGCTGTAAGATTCCAATAAAAGCTTGGGAGAATTGCATCAGGGTTTCTGACTTAAACAGATCGCTGCGGTAGTTCCATAGCCCCTGCATTCCTTGCTCCGTCTCGGTTAGGAACAGCGCTAGATCAAACTTCGCCGTACCGTTATCAACGTCTAGCGGCACTACCTTCACATCGCCCAGATCCAGGGCTGACATCGGCGTATTTTGCAGCACAAACAGCACCTGAAAGAGCGGCGTGTGGTTCAGCGATCTCGTAGGATTCAGAGCTTCTACTAGCTTGGCAAACGGTAAATCCTGATAGGCATAGGCGTCTAAAGTCACGTCTCGCACGCGGCCAAGCAATTCCTCAAACGTAGGGTTGCCAGACAAATCCGTTCGAAGCACGAGGATATTCACCAAAAATCCGATCAGTGCCTCCGTTTCCGTTCGATTCCGATTCGCCACATCCGTGCCCACAACGATGTCTTCCTGCTGCGTATAGCGATAGAGCAGAATCTGAAAGGCTGCCAAGAGTATCATAAACAGAGACACACCCTGCTGCTGGCTAAACCGATTTAGCGATCGCACGAGATCAGGAGGCAGCATAAAGGGTTGCAAAGCTCCCTGATGGCTTGGTTTAGTGGGTCGGGGAAAGTCGGTCGGCAATTGCAAGACGGGCAGTGGAGTTCTGAGCTGCTGCCGCCAATAGTCCAAATGCTGTTGCAGGGGTGATTGTCCAGTTGCATCAGCCGTCTGGAGCCACTGACGCTGCCATACGGCGAAGTCGCCGTACTGAATCGGTAGATCAGGTAAGACAGGAGGTTTACCGTTGATTAAGGCTTGATAGCACGTTGTCAGCTCTTGTACCAAAACACCCATCGACCAAGCATCTGCGATGATGTGATGGAGCGAGAACAGCAAAATATGTTTACTCTTGCCAAGGCAGAGAAGCTGTGCTCGTAGAAGCGGCCCCTGCGCTAAATTGAAGGGCTGGCAAGCTTCTGCCTGGATTAGCTGCTGGACAGTAAGCGGCTGTTGTTCGGGGGGCAGCTCACTCAGATCGGTGTAGTTAATTCTGACAAATAACTCAGATGCGATCGCCTGTACAGGAGAGCCATCTACCATGCTAAATGTTGTTCGCAAACTCTCATGCCGCTGGATCACGATATTTAAGCTCTGCTCTAGGGCTGATAGGTTCAAGTCTCCCGTTAGCTCTACGGCAGTTGAGATGTTGTAGCTGGGATCGCCTGGTTGGAGCTGATCCAGTACCCACAGTCGTTCCTGGGCAAAGGATAGCGGCATTGGCTGCGTTCGACTAGCGGGTTGAATTGCCAGAGAGTTTGACTGTTCAGCGTTTGAAGGCTCAACTAACGGCTCGACTAAAAACTCTTGCTTGATTTGTTGAGCCAGCGCTGCAATGGTTGGCGCTTCAAACAAAAGTCGAATAGGAAACTCCCGTTGAAAGACCTGCCGCAGTCGTGAAATCACTTGGGTCGCCAAGAGAGAATGTCCCCCTAGCTCAAAGAAGTTATCCTCTCTGCCAATGCGATTCAACTTCAAGACTTGTCGCCAGATCGCAGCAATCTGTTGTTCAGTCTCGGTTTGCGGCTCCGCATGGAGGGATAGTTCCGATGGCTGGCAATTAGGTTTAGGAAGCGCTTTGCGGTCAACCTTGCCGTTGGGAGTCAGCGGCAGAGCCTCCAGCGTGACAAAGACCGATGGCACCATATACTCTGGCAAGTGCGATCGCAGTTTCTCCTTCAGCTCCGCTTGAGCTGACTCACCCGACAGCACCACATAGGCCACCAATCGCTGATCTCCTGGCTCATCTTCTCTCGCGATGACAACAGCTTCTTTGACCGCTGGCATCTGCCGCAACACCGCTTCAATTTCGCTCAGCTCAATCCGATAGCCGCGCAGCTTCACCTGATGATCCAGTCGGCCTAGATGTTCGAGTGTGCCGTCGGCGCGATAGCGGGCGAGGTCGCCGGTTTTGTATAAGCGTGAGGAGTGAGGAGTGAGGAGTGAGGAGTGGGGAAGTGGGGAAGTAGATGGGTGGATGGGTGGATGGGTGGTTGAGGAATTGAAAGTATGGGTGGATGGGTTGGCGAACGGGTTGGGGATGAAGCGCTCGGTGGTCAAGTCTGGACGGTGCCAGTAGCCACGGGCGAGTCCGGTTCCACCGATGTAGAGTTCAGCGGGAACGCCGATGGGAACGGGCTGTAAATCTTCATCCAGGAGATAGATTTGGGTGTTGTGAATCGGGCGACCAATAGTGATGCCGTTAGCTGTGTCCGTAATGTGCTGGAGCGTAGACCAGATGGTTGTTTCAGTCGGGCCATAGAGGTTCCATAGTGCTTGACCTTTATTGAGCAACTGATCGGCTAGATCGGTTGGTAATGCTTCACCTCCTGAGAGAATGGTCAGATCGGACTTACCTGTCCAGCCTACATTGAGCAGCATTCGCCAGGTCGCTGGAGTCGCCTGCATGACGGTGGCCTGAGTCGTCTCTAATGCGGCAATCAACTGGAGTGCATCTTTGGTTGTGGAGTGAGGTGCGATCGCAACTTGAGCACCAACGGTCAGCGGCAGGAGTAGCTCCAGTACTGCGATATCAAATGACAGCGTAGTGACAGCCAGCAGTCGATCCTGGGCAGTCAGATGCAGGTGGTGCTGGAGGGACAGGAGAAAGTTGACGACGGAGCGATGTTCAATCATCACGCCTTTGGGTTTACCCGTGGAGCCAGAGGTGTAGATCAGATAAGCCAGGTTAGACGCATTAACTTGAACAGTAGGATTGCTCTGAGGCTGCTGGAATAATTGCTCTGAGGCTGTATCAAGACACAAGATTTGGGGTTGATGGGACTGCTCCTCAACAGTTGCAAGCAACTGATCGCTGAGGGTTGATTGCGTGATCAAGACAGCAATTTGGCTATCCTGCACCATGAAGCGCAGTCGCTCAGCGGGAAAGCTAGGATCAAGCGGCACATAGGCGGCTCCAGCCTTGAGGATAGCCAGGAGGGCAATCAGCATCAAGGGTGAGCGCTCTAGGCAAATGCCGACCAGCGTTTCAGAGCCGATGCCCAGAGACTGTAGGTAATGAGCCAGTTGGTTGGCTTGCTGATTGAGTGCTTGATAGGTAAGGTGCTGATCCTCAAACACCAAAGCTGTGGCATCGGGAGTGTGTTCAACCTGCTGCTCGAACAGAGCATGGATGCTACAGTTGGGCAGTGGCATACGGGTCTGATTCCACTCCACCAAAAGCTGCTGCCGTTCGGTCGGAGATAGAATTGGCAGGGACGCGAGGGACTGCTGGG
>CBKWJC010000159.1:0-7068 GCA_966674685.1 uncultured bacterium | reverse complement strand
TGAATGGCAGAAGACCATTGCTCAGGAACGCTGACACAAAATAAGTTGGAACTAGCATCAGTCTAATTAATTTAAGCCATTCCAACTAATCAATTTGAAACAGGAAAAGTATGAAAATAAGTGGTCTTGTAACCTTAATTGCTATCTCTATTGGTGGTTTGATATGGTCAAACCCAGCTCAAGCAGTATTGTTAAGATTTACTGGATGGTCTTCGGATGGAGAAGGAACAGCAGTTGAGTTTGATATAAATCAAGATATTAATCTTCTCACTCTAAGCGATGGCAATTATGAGGATCTTGTTAGCAATCTATCATTAATTAATCTGCCATTCATGAATTTGGGAGATAGGATTGAAAGCAATGAAATAGGTCCCACAGATCTACAGCGCTCATACTTTTCTAGTGCTGACATTGCGTTTGATCTACAAGTTTCTTCAGAGACTCCATCTTTTGGTATTGCCGATGATACTGTTGATGGTGGCCTTATGAATAAAGTATTTACAGTAATATTTGATGTATCTCTTAAAGAACCTGCAATCCTTAATCAGCCTAATAACATAACTGGAACTTTACAGTTCGGTATAGGAAATGAGCCAAATTTATTCGAGTTTGAAGATGAGAATAATAATGATGGTTTTTCAGATGGAGCTTTAGATCTTGATATCGATTTTATTGAGGGTGGATTGTTTGATTATGTTCCTTTAGGTACAGGTTTTTCAACTGATCTATTAGCAGAAGATAATCCTGCTGATGTTCCTGAAGGTGATTCTGCCTTAGGCTTTTCGATATTTAGTCTTTTGAGCGCAATTTTGCTTAAAAGACAAGCGCGATTTAGAAAGGTAGTATAGTCTCTACAGCAATCTTAAGCTGATTATGAACAGGCCGCCCCAGCGGGGCGGCCTGTTCATAATCAGCTTGGTTCATCAGCTATTTAATAGCGCTGTATCTTAAAACCAACCTGGCTCATGTTCAAAGAACGTGCAAACGATTTTGAATTGCTCTTGTTTAGGCGGCTTCAGATCTGGATTTCACATTGTCTGAACATGAGCCAACCAACCTTTATAATTGAACATCAGCGCCATAAGCGCGCTGATATTTAACACTTTGAGGCAAAAAATTAGGAAGAAATTAATTTTTTCGAATAAAAGCAAATATTACAGGAAGAATTTGTTAGGTTTGCCTCCAATAGCCTGTTTTTCCTCGCCATCATGTACTCTTTTTCTTTGCGCATATATTTCCTGCGTGGCTGCATAGTATTGTCATGGATGCTAGCGGGTTCTGCTTCCGCTCAAATCATTCCGGACACAACGTTGCCTACTGACTCAGTTGTCCCTTTGGGATGCACAAACTGCAATATCATTGGTGGTACATCACAGGGCGGAAATCTATTTCATAGTTTCGATACATTTTCGGTTCCAACTGGCGGATCTGCCCAGTTTATCCACAGCCCTGATATAAGCTTAATTTTCAGTCGAGTTACTGGCGACAAGCAGTCACAAATCGATGGATTGATTGCTACTAGTGGTTTAGCAGATTTATTTTTTATCAATCCCAATGGTGTTCTCTTCGGTCCCAACGCTAGTCTCAACGTTGGTGGTTCTTTTATTGCTACTTCGGCAGATCGCATCAACTTTGCTGATGGTACTCAGTTTGTAGCATCTCCTCAGACTTCCCCTTTACTGACGGTGACAGCTCCAGTTGGATTACAGTTCGGTTCCAATCCTGGAGATATTGTCAATCAGTCCAATGCTGGGCCGTTTCCTAATTCTATAGGAGCGCTTTTTGGCTTAGGCAATCTTGCGTTGGCGGGGCTACAAGGATTTCCAGGCGCAACAGTTGCTTTAGTAGGTGGAGAATTGCGCTTAGAGGGCGGTAACATCACTGCTCATGGAGGACACGTAGAGTTAGGTAGTGTAGCTGGCAATAACACTGTCTTGATAGAACCAAGTTCATTCGGTTGGCAATTTGATTACACTACAGTCTCAAATTTCCAAGACATCACCCTATCCGATTTAGCTTTGGTTGACGTTACAGATTTAGGGGTTCTCGATGGAGTGAGTGGATCTGCCAATGTTCAAGGACAAAACATTACCCTATCTGGTGCTTCTGGCATTTTAGGATTCAATTTTGGAGCGGAACCTGGCGGAACGCTTAAAGTTAGTGCATCTGACCGCGTTCATTTGCAGGGAGCAGAACTAGCACTGGGATTGACGTCTTCTATTAGTACTTATGCCTTAGGAACAGCCGCAGCAGGAGATATTCAAATCACTAGCCAAGACCTTCGACTCGAAGATGGTGGAGCTATTTCAACCTTGCCTTTAGGAGGTGGAGGTGGAGATTCGGGCAATCTTACTATTCAAGTTACAGATTTGATTGAGGTTTTAGGAACAGCTCAAGGGGCTGCTCCAAGTGCAATATCAATTCAGGTGCTTCCTTTATTGCCAGGGCCAATTGGAAATGGCCAAACCTTGTCGATTGAAACTGCACGACTAGTTATTCGTGATGGTGCACAAATTTCATCCACAACCTTTGGTGAAGGCAATGCTGGTGATGTTCAGATATTTGCTTCAGAGTCAGTAGAATTAGTGGGCTCGACTCTAGGCGGGTCAAATCCAAGTGCGATATCTACTTCTGTAGAAGTTGATGGCTTGGGTAATGCAGGGGATTTAACGATTGAAACACCTCGGCTTACGCTCCTTGATGGTGCACAAATTTCATCTTCAACTAGAGGCCAAACGGGAGATGGTGGTGATTTGAGTATCAAAGCCTCAGAATTTGTTCGGCTCAGTGGTACAAGCGAGAATGCAACCTTAACTTCTGGTAGCAGCGGAATCTTTGTATCTATAGACCCCGCTAGTGTCAATCCATTTACAGGTGAGTTGGTTATTCCGACTGGTGATTCTGGCAATTTAGAAATTGAAACACCTTTACTTACTGTTGAAAATGGAGCACGTATTTCTGCCGATACATTTAGCTTTGGCGCAGGTGGCCAAGCAGTTCTAAATGTAAATCAGCTTTTAGTACGAAGTGGCGGGCAGGTGCGAGCAGGATCTTTGGTTGAGGACAATGCTCCTAGTAATGAACGTGGCCCTGGTGGTTTATTACGAATTAATGCCACCGAGTTGGTCGAAGTTAAAGGATCAGGTTTCATTGGCGAAACACTAGTTAATAGCACTTTATTTACGGCTGCCGAAGGTACAGGAGCGGCAGGTAGCTTATTTTTGACGACACCGCAGCTTTTGGTGACAGATGGTGGCGAGATTACCGTCAGTGCGCCAAATAGCGTTGCGGGAAACTTGACCGTAAATGCTGAAGATATCCGCCTCAATCAAGGAACACTTTCAGCGGTGACTGGATTGAGTGCCGATGCCGCAGGCGGTGCGAACATTTTCCTGCGTGACACACAGCTACTTCTGTTGGAAAACGAAAGCCTGATATCAGCCAGTGCATTAGAAAACGCTAATGGCGGCAACATTGATATTGAGGCGGAGTTTGTGATTGGTTTGGCTCCTACAGGTGCAGATGGCAGCGATATCACGGCTAATGCTGTGCGTGGTAATGGTGGTGCAGTCACCATCACGACAACGTTGCTAAGCGGTTTGACATTTCGCCCAGAACTAACCCCTGAAAATGACATTACGGTAACGTCGCAGTTTGGTTTAGCCGGAACGTTTATCCAAAATGATCTAGACGTTGATCCGACGGAAGGACTGGCTGAATTGCCTGCCAACGTCGTCGATCCGACTGGATTAATTGATCGCTCCTGTGATCTGGCAGCGCAAGACCGACCGAGTGAGTTTATCGTCACAGGTCGAGGTGGGTTGCCGCCGACTCCCCGCGATCGCACATCTCCCAATCAACTGTTAGACGATTTAGGCGAAACAAGCCCAACCGAGACTGTCCCATCTGCTCCTTCCCAAGCCTTACCTGATCCAACTAATACGATCTCCACATCTGAGCCGATGCGCTTACAAGAAGCTCAAGGCTGGAGGCGCGATCGCAATGGCAGATTACACCTGGTCGCTGCTACACCGACCGATACGAGAGTTGGACAATCGCTAACGACCTGTACTGCGGCAAATTAGATCAAGCGGCAGGCCGCATTTCTACCGCTGCATACCGAGTGGGCGACAAGTACCGCTGCGCTAGCTTTTGAATATCGCTGGCCTGACAAGCGCGAATAGTCTCAGGATACATAACCGACAGTTCGGGACGGGCAATCGTGCTGTAGTAGCCGTAGAGACCCGCTAGTTGCCCTGCTGTTTCGGTGGAAAAGGCATAATCATTGCACAGCAGCCGATGACCCCGCTGTAGCTCCGCTTCCGGTACGGGCGTATGGGCAAATTCAGCCATGCGATCGCAGATAATCGCCTCAACAATCCCCAAATCACTGGCATCCAGCCAAGCGCTGAGGGTAAACAAGCTAGAATCTCGCTGGAGCGAAAAGCTGGTGTTGATATCCAGCACAAGCTGTCGTTCTTCCCGCAGTTCCTTGACCAGACGTGACGTGCGACCGTCGGCCAGTAGAACAGAGATTAAATCCAGGCCACAGGCTTGATCCAGTTGATCCACTCCTGGGCCCTGCCACGCCATCATCAGCCGCGCATGTTCCAAGCGAGGCACATCAAGCACTTGACGCCGAATACCTGTCATCGGCGGTTCAGCATCAACCTGACCGTGTGGACAAATCGCGGGTTCAGCAAAGGGATCAAACGCCTGCTGCACCAAATCCAGCGCTTCATGCTGCCGAATGCCACCAACCACCACGACTGTCATGTGTTCGGGCTGGTAGTGACACCGATGAAAGCTCCGCATTTCTGAGGGGGATCGCTGCCGTAAAATCTCTTCTGTGCCCAGTACCGAGCGGCGATAGGGATGCTGCTGATACACCGTTTCGCTTAAGGTCTGAAAGCCAACCCAGTCCGGATCGTCATAGGCTTGGCGAATTTCTTCCAGCACCACATTCCGCTCGCGATCAAACTCATCATCGGGAATGGCCGCATTCAGCAGCAGTTCCGCTAAATACGGCAGCACCTCCGGTAGATGTTCACTATAGGAAACGACAAAGTAGTGAGCATAGTCGTGGCTGGTGGCAGCGTTGGTGATGCCGCCCCGCGTTTCAATCACGTAATCGAACAGCCCAGGCGGGATGTGTTGCGTTCCCTTAAAAATCATGTGCTCTAGAAAGTGAGCCATGCCCGTCCATTCATCCGGCTCTGCGATCGCACCCGCTTTCACCCACACGTCCGTGACCACCACAGAAGTCGTTGGCACGTACTGATGGATCACCGTCAGGCCATTGCTGAGTCGAGAAATATTGGCAGGAAACGTGGAAACAATCAAAGCAGTTGTTTAGATCCGATGTAAGCGTTTCGGTAGATAGATCCTATCGCTACTCGTCAATTTCGTATAGCAAAGTTTAGAGATGCTTTAGCTGAGCGAAACGAAATGTTGAATCTCAAAATTGAATGCGTTTCTGTCTGGAATGGTGATTGACCAGCTTGTAGTTGACGAAGTCTATTGCGATCGCGCTTAGTTGGTTAACTCATATCTCATGTCCAGTCTGATTAAAAAATCAAAATTTATTTTTGTGAAACGTTTGCTCCGCAAACGTTTCACAAAAATAAATTAGGCTCTTATACACAGGCTTGATATCACCCCCCAATAACCTCCTCGGGTTCTCAACGTGCCAAGTGCAAGATGTTAGTCAACAAACTAATCAATCGGACGCAAAGATAGACAAATTTGTATTGTGTGTGTATTATTTGTAGTATTCTCGTCCGATCTAAATCATTGTGTCTCAAATAAATAGCTGCACTTAAGTAGCTGCACTACCAATAAATGCTTATCTAAAAACCCAGGGATCGTCTCTCCGGGGCACTCCTCCAGTTTTTAGATGCGTTGGTTCATGCCAACCTACTTAAGTTCAGGCAAAGTTCACATAAAAGTTCACACAGAAGTCCACACAGAAATTCACACAGAAGTTCACCCTATTCTGAATTATTAATTTTCTTCCCATGAAACACTTCCAGCCCTCATTCCAGCTCCTCAACCTGCTTGTTCTTCAGCGAACCAGCACGGTTGGCGGTATGGAATTGGGCTGTTTTGGTGTGGGTAATCGTAATCACAATCAGCATGTTCAGGAACGCCATTTAACTAGTCGTGTCATAGGCGGCACGAAGCGAGGTTGGATGCGATCCATGAGTGGACTCCTGGGCAATGGCTCAATGCGGCTTAGCCTCAGGAATGCAGCAAGACAGCTCGATCTGCTGGCTCAAGCGGCAGGTGTAGCAACGATTGCAGGCGTGATCAATGCAGCCGATGCGCTCAATTTGCGCGATCGCATAGCAGATGGCTTATCGGGCATCGCGCTCCAATTTAGCGATTTGCCGAGCATCAAAACATCAGAACCCCGATTGAAAGGCGGAGGGAGTAGGCGTTTATACGTCGCCTCTACATAGAACTCGCGTTCAGTTCTACTTTCCCCCGCATCTCAGTTGGCAGAGCGGGGGCTTTTTATTGGCTTTCGTTCCCAACACAGCAAATCTTCGTCTTGGTAAGGGATGGACAAGCCATGTTGAAGTTGACCTATGTTGAAGCGGATTTATTTTTAGAACAGTTGGATTACACGCTCGAAACCTTCGTGGCTGAGCGGGTAGTGCTGGCGGTGCGGTTAGGACAAGAGCTACAGGTGCAGCCCAGTGGCGCGTCCTTTCTGCTGCCGACGGATTTGCCAAAGCTGTCGATGCTCGAAACGACCATTCGTCTAGAGCAAACTCAGGCGTTGTCGATCACCCCAGTGGATGAAGAGTACGCCGAGGTTAGCTTACGGGGTACTTGGGTCGCCACCGATACCGAGGCTCACTCCGGCGTGTTCGTTTGTGCGATCGCACCCACCATTGAGGGGCTGATCACCGAACTTTGGGAACTGGCCCATCGCCATGTGTCTTACTTACGCTAATAAAACTCAAAAGGAGTTGAGTGGGGGGGGGGGGGGGGCAACCCAACCCCTTTGGTTTGTGGGAAACCCAACCTTTTTTTCCCACTGCACCCAATCGTGTTTTTCCC
>CBKWJC010000158.1:0-7255 GCA_966674685.1 uncultured bacterium | reverse complement strand
TTCACGCCTTAGAATGCGTTTTCGGAAATAGAGAAAGACTCAAGTAAATTGGCATAAATGAACAAATGTCAAAAGCCGCGGCAGCGCTGCCCCGGCTTTTGACATGTGTTTATTTGTACAGCATTTTTCAACCTTGTGAGGTAGGTAGAATTATTTCCCTACTGGAGGTAGAGAAACGCTTCCGCACTCCACCAGCGTGGGAAACGCTGTATGCAGAGAGGCTTAGCCACTTATGGTTGCTGTGTGAGTTCTGACGCATTCAACCAGCGCTTGCGCCATTGAGAAGTGGGTAACAGTAAAGATTGGGCTTGCTCCTGCTGGCGCTGCTGCATAATGTCCTGCGCGGTGGCTGTCAGATTGCGATCGCGATAGGGAACCGCCGCCTTCGTCTGGAGATGTTCCAGTTCTCGCTGGGATAAGGATGGCAAATCTTCATCCTGACCGTTTAACACGGCGATTGTCCCTGGCCACTGGCGACCAGCGGCTGCGATCGCACCAATTTGAAACCCAGCTTCTTGCAGTCCAGCTCGCACGGCTGCCGCACAGGAATAGGTCGCCAGCCGACCCTCCGCCTCCGGCTTGAGGCACTGGCGCACCTGCTGAAAAAAATCAACGCTCCACAACATCGGACAGCGAGGCGGCGAAAACGGATCGAAGAAAATCGCATCGGCCTGAAATCCCTGCTCCACCAGCGGTTGAATCTGCTGGCGAGCATCACCAATCAGGAGCTTGGCCTGGAGGCGGTCGGTGTGAATTACCTGGGCTTGAGCCAGTTCTGCCAGGATGTCTTGAATTTGCGGCGTCCAAATGTGAGTGAACTGATGTGCGATCGCAGCTTGCGGCACGTCTAAGTTCAGCTCCAAACCCACCACCGTCACCTTGCAGTTGGGATTGATTCGCCAGATAGTTTCCAGCGCTGCCGCTGTGTTGTAGCCCAGACCGTAGCAAACATCCAGAAGCGCCACGCTTTCCCGCTGAGCTTTTTGCGGGAGCTGAGTCGGTTCTACATAGGTTTCAAAGGCTTCTTGGTAAGCGCCGTGGCGACTGTGGAACCACTCACCAAAGGCTTCTGAATAAAAGGTGTATGATCCATCAGCCGTGGCTTCTGGGGTGATGGTATCGAGAGGCAAGGGAGAATTGGTCATAGTATTATGGACAGCCGAGACGGCTATCCTACACTACTCGATCCATGACAATAACGGTGGCATCGCGATGATTAAACCAGCCGCTAACCCCATCACCCCGGATGAGTGGATCCAAACCGCTAAACGTCTGTTTGCTCTACCAAAGCCGGAGCATTTTACGAACTATTGGCACTGCTGCGAATGTGCGGAGCATGATGAAACACTGCTGGCGCATGATCTAGATTCCATTGGGCTGAAGCAGTTGGGCAATCCGGGCTGGGATCCAATATGCTTTTCATCCGCGACGGGATTGCTGTATTACATGCCTGCGCTGGTGCGGTTAACCCTCCAGACGCTCAGTTCACCACGGGTAGCTTATTTAGATCAGTTTCTGTTTCATCTGCATCGGTCAGATTTACTGGACGCCGCGAACTTACAGCAGCGGCAGTTTATCGTGGCGTTTTTGGAGTATTTGATTGATCAAGAGCACGAAGAGATGTCGGGGATGAATGTGCGATCGCAGTTTCACCTTGACCTTGAGGACTATGCTGACGACCTGCTAGATGTATTGCAAACTTGGAGCAATTGTGAAGTGCTGGATGATGCTTCTTGCAGATTAGAGTAGTGGGAGAATCTAACATGGACATTACCGTCCTGACAGACTTATCGTAAGTGCATTCCCTTCAATACCCTTCACCCATCTGATACGGATATATGGCAAACCAGCGCCCCACGAAACCCAAGCACATTGTCCTAACCTCCCATCCCAGTCGCTTTGGTACAAAGCCCATTCCCATTAACTGGGGCAAGTCTGACCCAATGCAGCGCGGCCCCATCATTGGCACCGTCACGAACGCCAGTCATCGCAACGTTGTTGGTACGCACTCCGGTTCCTATGCCATTTATCGAGCGCTGGCGGTTGCTCAGGGTACGCTACAGCCAGATCACAAGGCGGATTTAACGAATACCGCCCCAATTATCAACATCGGGCCACACCCAAGCTGGTTTGATGCCGATAAAATTGTTGCCCTCGATCCGTTTGGTGCATTGGTTGGGGAAGCGTTTGCCGACTATATCCAACAGGGCTATGACATTCGCCCCACAATTGCCATTACCAAAGCCCACATCAACATGCCGGAACTCCACGCGGCAGCACAAATGGGGCGGATTCCCGTCGATGGCAAAATCATGAAACCAGGCGGCGATTTAGTCGTCACCAAAGCGGCGATTGAACCTGTATGGTACTTGCCGGGGATCGCCAAGCGGCTCAACGTCTCCGAAAGCGATTTGCGCCACGTCCTGTTTGAGCAGACGGGCGGCATGTTCCCGGAACTGGTTACCCGCTCTGATTTAGACGTGTTTTTGCCGCCCATCGGCAGCATGACCGCTTACATTCTGGGCGACGTGAATGCGATTACCGATCCCTCTCGACCTGTCACAGTCCGCGTTCATGACGAATGCAACGGCTCAGATGTATTTGGCTCCGACATTTGCACCTGTCGGCCTTATCTCGTACACGGTATTGAAGAATGCATTAAAACCGCGCAGTCCGGCGGCGTGGGCGTGATTGCCTATTTCCGCAAGGAAGGTCGGGCACTGGGCGAAGTCACAAAGTTCCTGGTCTATAACGCCCGTAAGCGGCAGGAAGGTGGCGACAATGCCAATGCCTACTTTGAGCGCACCGAATGCGTGGCGGGTGTGCAGGATATGCGCTTCCAGGAGCTGATGCCCGATGTGCTGCACTGGCTGGGGATTACACGGATTGATCGGCTGATTTCCATGAGCCACATGAAATACAATGCCATTGTTCATTCTGGCATTGAAGTGGTGGAGCGGGTGCCGATTCCCGAAGAACTGATTCCGGCTGATGCGATGGTGGAAATTGAGGCCAAGAAAGCGGCGGGATACTTCACGACGGGCAGCGTGCTGGATCAAGATGGGTTAACGCAGGTGAAAGGGCGCGATTACTAATGGTTTATGTCCCTGAAAATGACGCTGATGCCGTCACCTATTTTCTCTCGCCAGCGGCGATCCGCGATCGCAGTCGCTATCTTTACGATCTGGCTTTGAACGACCAGCTTGATCATTTTGGCATTGACCTCAACCAGCTTGATTCAGTCGCTGATTACGTACTGGAGGTGACGAGGGAAGAGTATCCGGATTTTGACGTGCCGTTTCACTCCCGCTGGCGGCATTTTGAAGTCGGCGGCGTCCCGCGTTTACCCCAGCTTGAGCAAAAACTCGCCGATCAATCTGCAATTGAACAAACCCGCAGCAAATTTGATTTAGCCATCGTCAGCGTGCTGTTAGATGCCGGGGCGGGGAGTCGCTGGCAGTATCACGAACCGGGTACGTACTTAGTCGTTAAACGCTCGGAAGGACTAGCTCTGGCTAGCTATCACATGTTCTGTAATGGTCTGTTTTCCAGCAATCCCGATTTACCATTGCAAGCCGATGCCAATAGCCTGACTCGGCTGACGGAAGCTCAGCTAGCCAATGGCTTTCAAGCCGATGAACATAATCCCTTAGTTGGCCTCTCTGGTCGGCTCCTGCTCCTGCAAAAACTGGGGCATGTTCTGCACCAGCATCCCGATCTATTTGGGTATAAGCAACCACGGCTGGGCAACTTGGTCGATCACCTGATCGCTCAAGCTCAGGATCAGCAGATCAGTGCGGTTACGGTACTGCAAGCGGTTCTGCGCGGTTTGGGCGAAATCTGGCCCGGACGAATTGCGATCGCAAACACTAATCTAGGCGACACCTGGCGATCTAATAAGCTAGCTGGCCTGGATCGGTGCTATCCCTACATTCCGTTTCATAAGCTTTCCCAGTGGTTGACGTACTCGCTGCTGGAGCCGCTGCAGGATCTAGGCTATCAGATTACTGATTTAGACCAGTTGACGGGTCTAGCGGAATATCGCAACGCCGGACTGTGTTTGGACATGGGCTTGCTGGTGCCCAAGCAGGCAGAAATTCTGCATCAGCCGCAGCCGCTCAACTCATCGGTGATTATCGAATGGCGGGCGACAACGATTATTCTGCTGGATCAGGTTGCGGCAGTAATTCGGCAAAAACTGAATCAAACCGCTGATCAACTGCCGCTGGTCAAAGTGTTACAAGGCGGCACCTGGACGGCGGGACGCCGAATTGCCGCCGAACGTCGCCCCTCGGGTGCACCACCGATACAGCTAATTAGCGATGGAACTGTCTTCTAATTTTTACTTGTCGGGGCGGGTTTGGCCGAAATGTAATCGGTCTGAGATAAAACTGGTCTACTAAACCCGCCCCTACGGATATCCATCACTCCTAACGATACCTGTCGATTACCTAACCCGATTTGTCATGCTGCCCCAGGACTATCAAGACCGCTATCAAACGCTCTCCCAGTCCCTGCAAACCCTCCAGAATCAAGCCACTCAGGCTAACCCAGACCAGATGAAACTGCGATCGCAGTTTTTAGAAGCGCAGCAGTGGTTTCAGCAGAAGATTATTGGTTTAGAAGCCGATGATCAGCTAGAGCCAGCCGACGAGTCTACTGTGCGCTCCTACAACACTGAAATTAATAAGCACCTACGGCTTTTGAGTATGGATCTGACGTTTTTACAAGCGGCCAAACAGCCCAGCACTGCCCAGCAGCGCCAAGCCCAAATCCGCGATCGCATTCAAACACTGCTGACGTTTTGTCAGAACCTTCTCAATCCAACTGATACGTCTTCCTAGACCTGCAACGCTGACTTGAGATCTGCGATCGCGCTTTTTAACTTCTGCAACTGCTCCTGCACTGCGCCCGTCACCAGTAGCTGTCGTGCGTGCTCAATTCCCACTGCAACAGAATCACAGGCGCCACTGCGCCACAGATAAAAACCACCGTTCCAAATGGCAGACTGACTCAGTTCAGTGACATTACCCGCCAGTACAGCCTGCATCGCGTTAGCAAACTCCACATCTTCCAGTAGCGGCACGTCCGTTCCAGCCAGATCGTAATCTCTTGGCGATAGAAGCAAACGCTCAAACGAGCCATGTTCACCAATGCCCAGAATGGCTGTGCGATCGCGCGGTAGATCACAGCTTCCTTCCAGCCCTTTCACTGTGGTGTAGTGCACTTCACCTCGCATTTGATATGCGATACAAGTGCGCTCCTCGGTAGGAGGATGAACAAAACCGCTGACCACATGGGCCTCACCACTGTAGGGTGCCCACATAATTTCAATCGTAGCCAGTGGGGGACGCTTACCAATTTGGTCACGGTAGGGAATCAGCGCTTGGGCAGCCGGAAAATCGCGAGGTAAATAAACAAACCCCAGCCCCGTTTGCTCAAAGACGTGCTGCGTCTCCGAATAGGACAACGCCGTCCAGTCAATCCCCAGCAATTGCCACACCTCAACCAGCGACAGGCCGTATTTGGTCGGAATGCGATCGCCACCGTGCATCACTGTCGGACAGTTTGCCGCCGCTAAAATCAGCGCCGTCAGCGGCGTCACTGGAGCGGTACGGGAACGGCCATCATAGGGCGAATTCAACACCGTCACCCGATGCTCAGCCGGGATAACAGCTAGCTTGGTGCCCATTTCATCATAGGCATCCATCATCCCCACCAGTTCCTCTGGCGTGGGTCGCTTAATCCGATGAGCAATCATAAACGCACCAATCTGCGCGGGTGTCGCCTCCTGAGTCAGCATCATCCGGGTTGCGGCTGCCGATTCACTCCGGGATAAATCTTTACCCGTGTGAACCCCACTACCAATCGTCTTCAGAAACGTGCGAAACGCATTGCTCATAATCAGTCGTCATCAACCTTGAGTTGTAGGTAGGTTAGAAATATTAAAAATAGATGTAGCCGTTCCGTTCTGTCGGGCGATCGGCTGATCCACCAATTGATCGATCCATTGTGGCCCAAATCGCCGACGTATTTTTAGCTGAGGTTGCTGAAACAGGTAAATCCACACTATCTAAGCTAATCGCTTCCTTCAATTCTTGCTGAACAAGCTGACAAAAATGGCGAATCGGCGGAATCGACAGTCGATCTTCCGTCGTGACTAGAACAACCTCGCGAGTTAAAACGGGATCAGCGGTGGAACGCACCGTCAGATTAGCCTCTTGGTGAATGTCAAAAATCGCGCTCCGAGGCAGCAGCGCAATGGATTGACCTTGGCGAACTACGCCTCGAAAAGCATCTAGTGTATTCAGCTCCAGTACGGCCTTTAGCTCCGCTCCCTGCTGCTGAAACTGCTCCTGCACCAGCCGCTGCATGCCGTAACCATCTTTGAAAACAACTTGAGGATAGCGGACAATTTCCGACCAGGGCACAACCTGATGCTCGGCCAGGGGATGATCCGCCGCCATTAAAATTTGTACAGGCTCTTGATACAGCACTTCGGTAATCATTTCGGCACTTGTGGTCAACCGCCGATTATTCATGACAATGGCTAGATCAACCAGGCCATCTCGCAGCACCTTTAAAGCGCGATCGCTACCCAGAGAAGTCACTCGCAACTGCACATCGGGATAGGTCTGACAAAACTGCTGTAGCACGGGCGGCAGGAAATAGGAGCAGACCGAGTGAATCGCGGCAATACAGAGTTCCGGCTGCTTGCCTGCCATCAAATCTGACAGCTCTTGAACCGCTGTATTCCACTCTTGACACATCCGACGCGCTCGCGGCAACAAACACTCCCCTGCCACGGTCAGCTTGGCCTGGGCTGAACGATGAAAGAGCGCGACACCCAGTTCGGCCTCAATCGCTTGAACTTGGCGACTAACCGTTGATTGAGTGACATCACACTGGCGGGCCGCCTGCTGAAAACTACCTGTTTCGGCAACGGCTAAAAATGCCTTGAGCTGCTCTAGGCGCATGGGATACCCAAACTTACCGATAGATTGATCTTGACTGTATCGGATGTGCGATCGCGAAATCGTAGAGATTGATACAACACAAAAGCTTTATTCGCGCTAAGCAATCAATCATAGCTAGCGATAGCGATTTTTTTGAGAACTACCGGAATGTTGAAAGATAAAAATAATTTAAATCCGTTGAGTATTTTGCTGAGGGAGGGTTCCCCCGCTTTTATAGATATGCACCTAGTTCCACCCAAGTTTGTGT
Organism: uncultured bacterium; assembly: GCA_966674685.1. Classification (GTDB taxonomy): domain Bacteria; phylum Cyanobacteriota; class Cyanobacteriia; order Phormidesmidales; family Phormidesmidaceae; genus Thainema. Next base: position 31 of record CBKWJC010000158.1, on the reverse strand, counting down.
TGAGTAGAATTGAGGCAGAGAGTTCAGAAGG
>CBKWJC010000157.1:0-7354 GCA_966674685.1 uncultured bacterium | reverse complement strand
CAGAAGACCATTGCTCAGGAACGCTGACACAAAATAAGTTGGAACTAGGAATAGCGTTTGATTTTTATAAGTTTGTAGGACATGAATTTTTTACCATATTTGTCTCGTTTTTAATTCGTGAAGAGCAGTGGGAAACTATAGCAGAGGTTTTAGATAAAGACTTTTATATTCTGAAATCTGACAATAGCGATCAGCATACCACTGCTACATTCACTTGCATATGCTCATATCTTGAATCTCTAAGATACAGAAACCAGCGCCTGAATCTTAATCGAGTATCTATTCATGCCGATTTACTGAATGAACGTCATACTCAAGGTGCTTTTGCTGAAATCGTCCCAATGCAGCAATTCATAGATGCCGACTGTTTTTTGCTTCTGAGGGCAGCATTTGAAAAGACTGATTCTATATACAACTTTTCAGGCTGGAAAGCATGGAGCCTTTTCTATTTAAAGCAAACACCACGATACTTAATTGAGGCTTATCGAGTCAACAATGCTCAAAAGCTTCTAGCACCACTTAAGGTAGATAGTGTTGAGGTATTCAAAAAACTGATAATTGAGATTACTCCTCAGCTAGGAGAAGCTGTTGGCAACAGATTTTCTCTCTCGCTCCAAAGGCATCCTTTAGGAGATTTTGATCCTCAGCAAATTGGTAGCCGCTAAGCAACCTCGGCTTAGCTTTAGTGCGATCTCAGATCTTGTAGGATGTTTTGCTGATAAGCAAACGCATCATTAATGAATATCAAGCGGTGCGTTATGGCTTCGCCCAACACACCCTACGAAAGAGGTGCATCGCGCTGCTCAAACCATTAAGAATCACTACGAAACCATTTAAGCGGGTCGCCAAATCCTGCTACTTCTGAAAGAATCGCATTCTTTAGCATTCTGGTTTTAACATGTCAGCGCTTTCTTCTCCCTCTTCATCTTCACTGCGTCAGCAGCAGCATCCCCTGATTCGCCAACTGGCCGACGTAATCGAGTCTACCTGGAGCACCCATCTAGAGCTGTCCCCTTACCAGTTGCCTGAGGATTTGGGCTACGTCGAAGGGCGTTTGGAAGGGGAAAAGCTGGTGATTGAAAATCGCTGCTACCAATCGCCCGAATTTCGCAAAATGCACCTGGAACTAGCGCGGGTTGGCACTTCGCTGGATATTCTGCACTGTGTCATGTTCCCCAATCCCGAATATGCCCTGCCGATGTTCGGCTGCGATTTAGTGGGTGGTCGAGGCCACATCAGTGCTGCGATCGCAGATCTCTCCCCCACCAGTCCCGACCGTCAGCTTTCAGCCGCTTACAAAGAAAACCTCAACTTGCCCCAGTTTGACTACTCCCAGCGGCGCGATCTGCCCACCTGGGGCGACATCTTCTCCGAAGTGTGCCTGTTTATTCGGCCCGATGGGGAAGCCGAAGAAGCTGCATTTCTGGGCTATGTGACTCAAATGCTAACGGTTCACTGCCAGCAGGCACGGGCGACAGAGGCAACACCGGATCTGCGATCGCAGATTCTGGCGGGTCAGCAGCGCTACTGCACCCAGCAGCGGCAAAACGACAAGACGCGGCGGGTGTTGGAAAAAGCCTTTGGTGAAGCTTGGGCAGAGCGGTACATGACAACTGTGCTGTTCGATCTGCCTGACGAATAGGTACAAAAGCCAAAAGCCAAGTTATTTTCGTGAAATCCTTGCACTGCGAGGTACCTGTTTGGCGTAGGCTATACGATCCCCCGCTGTCGCCGCCCCCTTAAAAAAGGGGCTATTCCAATCTCTGGCTCATAGTCCCCCTTATTAAGGGGGATTTAGGGGGATCGATGCAGAGTGCCTCGCTAAACAAGTACAATGCAAGACTTTCACAGAAATATCTTCGGGTTTTAAGATAGTAAATTGAGCTTAATCGACCCAACCGATATCATCATCAGACAGCATGCTGTTCTGGCTCGACTTTGCTGGCACGATGGACTGCCGCCGGAGTCGCTTCGGTTCAGGATGATAGTACGACTGGGGATTAATGCCGTGGCTAGCCGCAGGCCGGGCTGGATTGGTGTCTTCCAGTTCAGGGACGCTTTCTGGCTGGGCAGCGAGAGCAGCGGAAGCCCCTATTGGACGCTGGATCGGCCCACGACGAGGTACGATTGCCGCACCCGGTCGAGCAGAGGTCGAACGAGCGGGAACGGGAGCCGCCGTCGAAGCTGCTGCAGCCTGTAGGTTTTGATTAACTTCAGTCAACTGCAAAATCGTTTGCTTGGCTTCTGCCAGCTCTTGCTTGAGCTGCTGGGTTTGCTTCAGCTCCGACTGAAGCTGATCGGTCAGCTTTTGCTGCTGCTTCAGCTCGGCCTGCAGCTCTTGAATTTGCTGCTGGGCTGGCTCCAGCTTGGCCTGTAGCTGCTTGACCCGGACAGACTGCTCTTGCAGGTCAGTTTCCAAATTTTGGACTTGCTGATTCAAAGAAGCCTCGGTTTCCCGTGCGGCATCCAGCTTTGATTCTAGGTCAGTCACAATTTCATTCAGCTCTGCTTTAGTGGTGCGGCTAGAGCGCTTGGCGTGGTCGTCAGCATCAGCGTCCTCTGACTCCGAATCATTGGCTTCAGCCGTATCTGCTGGCTGTTCCTCGTCTACGTCTACTGCTGTTGTGTCCACAGTTGCGATCGCAGCATTTGTCTCAATCTCAGGCTCCCCGTTGCTGGACGCATCGTTAGACGCATCGTTGGATGTATCGTTAGCATCCGAACCTTGAGCTTCTTCTCGTAATAAATCCGATAACCGTTTCTTAGCCATTATGACCTCCAATCCTGCTGAATTTCGTGAGCAACTTGGCGATAGTCCGCCTCGGCAGCGTGGCTCTGCTTGCCTCGCCATCGTACAATGGATGTCCCTTCTAATGCAGCCCGCTCATGGGCTTTATAGCTGCGAATAAAGCCCTGGCAGGCCGGAATTTTGCACTCGGCCAGGGTTTCCTGAGCTTCTTGGGTTTCGCGAATGCTGCGTGGATCAACCCGCGTCAGCAACACTCGATAGTCAACTGCTGCGGGCTGTACGGCTGTCCGCACCGTTTCAATCAGTGCCGCCAAATCCATCGCGGCTGGAGGCGTGGGCAGGAGCAGATAATCAGCGGCAGGAACGACCGCAGCCAGCGCCGCCGACCCCAGCGCGGGGGGCGTATCTACCACAATGAGCTGGTAATCTTTGACCTGGTGCAGGGCTTGCAGCAGCTCTGGATCGGTTTCCTGGGCCAGATCAAATCCCATACCCGTGCGATCGCGATTCACCCACCAGCTCGCTGAACCTTGCGGATCGGCATCGACTAACAGAACAGACTGTTTCTCTGCCCAAATGGCCGCTAAATTAACAGCGGTCGTCGTTTTGCCAACACCGCCCTTACCGTTAAGGACAACCAAAATTTTGGGAGCAAGAGTTTGTTTCACCAACAGACAAGCAGAATAAAAATTGGCAGAAATGATCTGAGAATCTCTCATTTCTGCGGCTGTTCTCCCTAAGAATATCTAGATTTGAGGGCTTCAAGACGAAACCTTAATGTTTCTCCGATAAATTTTGCGCCGCTGTACTTAAGACGTGAGGCGAGAGGGCGTTGAGGAAAGGGAGAGGGGGAGAAAGGGAGCAGGGGAGCAGGGGAGCAGGGGAGCTTTGTTGAGTGTTTGGTTTTGATTTTTCTCGGCGCTTGAAAGTGAGGCGTGAGGCGTGAGGCGTGAGGAGTAAGGCGTAAGTCGATTACAGCTCAGCACTGCACTTCAAAGTACAGCGAGAGACATCAAAGGTCATACCAATTCTCTAAATTGCGATCGCAAATCAGCCCCCCTGCTCCCTCGCCCCCTCGCCCCTCGCCCCCTTGCTCCCCTGCTCCCCTGCTCCCTCTCCCCCTGCTCTGGACATCAGCAAAAAACAAATTTAGTACACTTGTCCTAATTTAAGTTCAAATGTACTATTTTAATCAGGTCAATCAAAATTGCTTCACGGTTGACCCCTGCACTAGCGCATCCCCGAACAGCCATGACTCAAACGACCTGGATTTCACTTGGTGTACTTGCGATCGCAACTGGTAGTCCTACGATTGCTCATGCTGCCGACTATGCCCTCAACTTTGATTTAGAGAACTCTACTCAGCCAACCGAGTCACTGCCCAACTTATCCTCTGCCGCTGCTGCACCAGCCAAAGCTGCACCACTCCAGCCTGCGGTTTCCGATAGTGCCATTACTGTTCTACCGCCAGTGCCGCCAGGAGCTGAGCAGTTGTTGGCAGCGTCAGATTTGGCTGGTGAAGAACAGCAGGAAAAAGTGCGATCGCGGCTGGATTCAGACCAATCTCGCTCATCTGCGTCCTCTGGCTCAATAGGCTTTGATGTTGATACCTCATCACCAACTGATCCATCACAAACAAACATCGCACTCACGCCTGAAGAAGTCCGGCAAAATCCTCAGTTTCAAGCACTTATTCAGGATACAGCGCCACAATCGCCGTCTCCATCACCAACATCGCCCATATCATCATCTAACACCAGTCCAAAACCCTCTGCTCCGGCCCAACCCAAACCGACCCAATCTGAACCCAGCACGACTTTCAGCGCCCCGCATCTCTCCGCTCGTCCCTACCAGGATTTAGATTCCCTGTTTAATGGCGGTTCGGAATCGCTGGTAGCCCGCTCAGTTGGTAGCGCAGAAGGAACTCGCCGTCCAGACGGTGGCTACAATCCGGCCTATTACGGACACACCGATCCAGGTAACGGCGTTTGGAACATGGGCAGTTTTTCCTATCAGCACGGCGCTAATTCTCCCGACGAAGCCGATCGCAAGCAACTGGCTCGGCTCAAAAATCAGGCCATTGAACTACGGCAAAAAGCGGCTGCCTACCAAATTCAGCTCGATCTGGAAGAAGAACTCAACGGTATTGACCTAGCGAATCAGGCTCCTCTAGCCGCGCTCGGTCGAGAAGGCTACATCGATCGGTTAGTGCAGGCGTATCAGATGGGACTGCTGGGGCCAGAGGCGATTCTGTGGGCCAGAGTGCGTTCGTTTATCAATCCCGATACCGGACAGTGGAACGCTCCTGGCTTAGGCAATACGCTGGACGGAATTACCCATGACCAAAATCGCCGACAAACTGAAATAAAAAAGGCAATCGAGGCTGATCCACTAGTAAAACAGTGGAAAGTTCAGTAATACGAGATGTAGTTAGAAACCCACTGATTATGTTTGCGAAACGCCTGCGAAGCGAGCACTTCGCAAACATAATCAGTGGGTTCTCCTACACAAACTTGATATTACCGTAGTTAGCCCCCCTGCTCCCTTGCTCCCCTACCCCCCTGCTCTCCTGCCCCCCTACCCACACTCCAACTCTATAGCTCGGTTTTGCAGAAATGCTATAAAAGCATCATGAGCGAAGATCGTAATTTTGATCAGCCAAATCCATTCCCTAGCCCGGATGAAGTCGCGCCAGCCCCAAGAAATAACTGGATTATTCCAGTCGGCTTTACCTGCTGCGGCTGTATCGTCATTTCGTTAATTGCGCTAGGGTTAGGAGTAGCGGGTCTGGGTGGAGCGGTTTGGCAGCTGGTGCGTTCCACAGGGACTCACCAGGTTTATCGGCTTGCTGCGGCTGAGGTTGAGTCAAACAGCACCGTTGGCGATGTGCTAGGCAAACCTGTGGAAGCGGGTTGGGTTTCCAAATCGGCTGAACGATATGGCGATCCAGCAGGTGGACGAGCCTGTATCCGCTTTAGTGTGATCGGTGCCGATCGGAGCGGTAGTGCCTATGCTGAAGGGACAAACAATACACCAGAAGCCACCTGGCGACTGCACCAGCTCACGGTTGCAGTCAACGGTGAAACAGAGGTGTTAACGGTTGTACCACTACCAGAGGATCAGCAACCTCTGTGCCCGGATTTTGATCAACCAGATTCAGAATCGGAGCTAGACTCACCTGAGACCGAATCGATATCGAATACGACAGTGGATTCGATATAAGTCTTAAGTAGGCTTTGCATTGATTTTTATGTAGCTACTTACCATCCTAAATTCCTAAATATTTACAGCGTTTCAACTGCATTGCATGCAAAAAATCCTATTTGATAATCAAGAAACTGTCCGAATTTATGCTCGTTTGGTCGGTAAATCGCTAAAACTGCGTGGTATTTCCACTAGTGAACCGCTGGGGACGGAACCGTTGGTTATTACGGCAGGAGAACAAGGCTGCGCCGTCTTATTTCCCTACGGCGTCGTGGTCATGGTTGGGCTAGCCCCCTCAGAGGAAGCGAATTTTTTGTCTTACATTGAACCGTTTGTAGTCGAGCCAACAGATGTGCATGAGACTGAGGAGGCAACCCTACATTTTGACGAACACGGTATGGGTAAAGTCGATGGCGATCGCATTTTGCTGTCGGATTTTAGCCTACAGCGAATTCAGATTGTGGCGGACATTTTAGCTAAGAGCGTTGTCCTGTCTTATTACGAAGATAAAACGTCTCAGTCCTTCAGCCGCATCGAACCCTTTGCCACTAGCCTGCAGCGCAAAAACTGGGGGCAGCGCCAGAGCAATCAGCTTCTGCGGCAGTTGGGAAATACGCTCTCGATTCAGCACAAGATGGTCGGGCGCGTGCAAATTACTGATAAGCCGGAACTGCTGTGGGAGTATCCAGAACTCGATCGCATGTTTTTGCGATTAGAAGATGAGTACGAGCTGCGAGAGCGTCATGTGGCACTGGAGCAAAAGCTGAATCTTGTATCCCGCACGGCAGAAACGGCGCTCGAACTCTTGCAGCACAACACCAGCATGCGCGTCGAGTGGTACATCGTTATTCTGATTGTGGTAGAGATTCTACTTTCGGTATACGAGTTATTTTTACGCTAGATAGCTAGCGCTTTGTTACGGGACATGAACGTTTTTGTGGCGCGGCTAAGCCGCGCCACAAAAACGTTCTAACCAAAAGAGTCCCGGTTCACCATTCTCTTCCGTGCTTTTAACGGTAGCCGGAAAGCCGCCGCGTGATTCTGTCCACTGCTTAATTGTGCTGTGGTCAGTGGTTGTCTTGCTCTCTGCTTGGGCCATCGCTGCCTCCTGTGTGTCTTTACCGTTTTTTCTCAACGTATCGACGGTGCAACAGAGCAGCATCTTTCTTGGGAGAGGAGTTGGGCTGCTGTTCAGATGTTCGTAGGGCGGTGCAAGATTAGAGGTGAGGGGGCGAGGGGGCAGGGGGGCAAGACAACTTATTCTTTTTAACTTGCAAAATTTAAAAGAGTCAGTGTCGCCGCGATGCGGCGACACTGACTCTCTATACTGACTCTCTATGTTGTAATGCACGACTTGGAAAGTTCTGAAGAGAGGATAATAGTTGAGAAGCTAGATGCTGG
>CBKWJC010000156.1:0-7671 GCA_966674685.1 uncultured bacterium | reverse complement strand
GGGATGGGCCGTTGCGGGGGGTTTGTAGGGAGAGTGGGGTATTCATAAAACACTTCTCAAAAATTGTTGAGGGGGCGTTTGGCTTCGCAAAACGCCCACTCAGCAATTTTGGGTTTTATAGTTGCCGCTGAACAAAATCGTAGAGCTGGTGAGCCATTTTGAGTTTGCTACAGGGTTCGATTTGATGTTGACTGCCTGTGGCACTGATGAAGATGGCCTGGTTAGAGTCAGTGCCGAAGCCACTGTTGGGTTGGTCGATGGGGTTAGCTGCGATCGCATCTAGTCCCTTTTCTTTCAACTTCCGCAAAGCTGGGGTAACAATATCGCCTGTCTGCGCCGCAAAGCCAATTAGGACTTGGTGCGGTTTCTTCTGCTGACCCAAATCGGCGGCGATATCGGGCACGAACTCTAGAGGTAGGGCGGTCGGCAGTGCGGACTTGGGTAATTTTGTCTCGGCGGTGTGAGCCGGACGGACATCGGCGACTGCGGCGGCCATGATAATCCAATCGGCTTGGGGCAGGACTGAGCGCATGGCTTGGTGCATTTCGTGAGCGCTGGTAACAGCAACCTGCTGTACGTTTGGGACTAGATCCAGCAGGTGAGACTCCATTGGCCCATGCACCAGCGTGACCGCTGCACCGCGATGCTGCGCCGCTTGCGCCAGAGCGATGCCCATCTTTCCGGTTGAGGGATTGCCGATGAAGCGTACCGGATCTAAATACTCGCGGGTGCTGGCGGCGCTAATTAAAACCTGCTTGCCGTTAAAATCTCGCTGACCTTGGGTGTGCAGCAGCGATTCAATATGCGCCAAGATTTCCGGCGGTTCGGCCATGCGGCCTTTACCGATGCGATCGCAGGCTAAAATACCCGCTCCCGGTTCCATTGAGTGATAGCGAGGATCCTGCTGCACCGTCTGCCAGTTGCGCTGAACCGAGTGCTGCTGCCACATGTCGGTATTCATGGCGGGAGCCAGCAGAATTGGACAGGTCGAAGCCAGCACCATATTGGTCAGCAGATTGTCTGCCAACCCGTGTGCCAGTTTGCCTAACGTATTGGCCGTCAGCGGAGCCAAAACGCACAAATCCGCCCACTCCGCAAGTTCAATGTGGAGTGGACGGGAATGAGTAGGTTGCCAAAAATCGCGATCGCAGTAGGCTGGATGACGAGCTAGGGTAGCAAAGGTCAGCGGGGACACAAACTGCTGAGCCGCATCGGTCATTACAACCCGTACCTGATGCCCAGCTTTCGCCAAACTCGAAACCACCTCGCAGACTTTATAAGCCGCGATGCCGCCGCCAACGCCGATGAGAATCTGACTCACTCTTCGTCAAACGGTTCAAAATCGAGTAGGTAGGTATAGGGTTCTGCCAATTCTGGCCGCTGGAATGCAATTGCCCGCAGCAAATGCCAATCGTTGAGGCCATCGAACACGCTGTCATAATCATCCTGTTCCAGCCGATTCGCAAGCTGCGCGACCGCTTCTGGTGTCATGCTCGAAACATCTTTCGGTGAGATGTGCATCGTAACCATGTTCACGCCTCCTTACCCCTTATTCCGCTAGAAGCAACGGTGATTTCCCGATCAGACTGGGTATAAAACCAACTGAGGCAAATTACCGTATACTCTACCTTTCATACTAAGCTGTTTCACCAGCCTTTGGCCAAATCTCCTGTACAAAACTTCTTATTTGTGCAAGTACTGACAGTTGAATTTCGTGGCCCATATCGAACTCGTGATACTGAACCGCTACCCCCGCTTTTTGAAGCTGATCACGAGTTTGATGAGCAGCGGATAGGGGCACAACCGGATCAAAGCGCCCGTGTACGACAAATACAGGCGGAGTTTCTGCACTATCTTCGATTCTGAGTGATCCATGCAGATAACCACTCATCACAATCAGCGCCGCCAACGGTAACGACAGCCCCACATCCAGCGTCATCGCACCACCTTGAGAAAATCCTGCCAGAATCGTGCGCGATAGGGGAATGCCAGTTTGATCGGCTAGCGATCGCAACCAGTTCCGCAACTGCTCCCGACTGCTCTGCAAATCAGTCTGCTGCTCTAGGTCATAGACATCACTGAAGTCGTAACCAACTGGAAACCCATACCACATCTTGCCTCCCGGTGCCTGGGGATGGGGAAATGGCGCATCGGGAAAAACCATCTTGCAGTCCGGCAGATTCATGTAGGGAGCCAAACCCGCTAAATCTTGAGCATTGGCTCCCCAACCATGCAATCCAACAAACAGATGAGACGGGATTTCAGTTTCGGCAGAACGAGTGGGCGGAATTGCGATCGCACGCAAAGTCACAGGCTAATTTACTCCAACAAATCAACAGCAACCGTTAATGAGCTGACGGCACAGGCTCCGACCGAAAACGAATATTCGCCTGCCGGAATCGATCCAGCACCTCACCTAAGCGATCGCAATCCGCAATCAAGCTAATTCGCACATACCCTTCGCCGCCTTCACCAAAGGCGTTACCGGGTGTAACCACAACGCCCGTTTGCTGAAGCACCGACAGAGCGAAATCCGTGGAAGTCGTATCGGGTGGACAAGGCACCCAGAGATACATTGTCGCCTCGGTCTTGGGCACATCCCAACCGAGTTCGCCTAAACCTTTGATCAAGAAGTCGCGACGAGTGGTATAGCGGTTTTGTACTTCTTCCAAGTGAGAATCCGGCAAATTTAGCGCCGTTTCGGCTGCCTGCTGCAGCGCGGAGAAAATACCGTAGTCCAGATTGGTTTTCAGTGTCCGCAAACCCTGAATAATATGGCGATTGCCGACAACAAAGCCGACCCGCCAGCCAGCCATGTTGTAGGTCTTCGATAGGGTGTGAAACTCGACGCCAATGTCCTTCGCGCCAGGAATTTCCAGCAAGCTGGTGGGATGATAGCCGTCAAACGCCAGTTCCGCATAGCAAAGGTCATGCACCAGCATAATTTCGTAATGCTGGGCGAAGGCTACCGCCTCTTCAAAAAAATCGCGGGGGGCCGTCGCCGCCGTTGGGTTATTGGGATAGTTGAAGTACAGAACTTTGGCTCGTTTAGCGACGGCATCGGGAATTGAGCTGAAGTCAATCAGCCAGTTATTCTCAGCCGTCAGCACCACATCGTAAATGTCTGCCCCAGCGATTAATGGCCCGCGAAAATGGGCCGGATAAGCCGGGCTCGGCACTAAAACCGTGTCGCCCGGATTGATGTAGGCCATTGAGAGGTGGCCAATACCTTCCTTGGAACCCAAGAGCGGCAAAGCTTCCCCATCTGGGTCGAGGTTGACATCGTAGCGGCGACGATACCAATCGGTGATGGTGCGCCGAAAGCTGGCCGTGCCTTCAAACGGCGGATAACCGTGATTTGCCACGTTTTGAATTGCTGCGATCGCAGCTTCAACAACAGGCTGAGGCGTTGGCCCATCGGGATTGCCCATGCCCAAATCGATCAGATCGAGTCCTTGTGCCCTGGCATTTGCTTTCAGCTCATCTAAACGCGCAAATACGTAAGGTGGTAGCGTTTTAAGCCGATCTGCCGGTTGAATCCAATCTAATGTCATGCCGATACCTCAGAGGTGCGAGAAGCCGTTTCGCTTACGGTGGTCGATACCATAGCTGCCAAAAGCTGTTCCGGTGTGACTGTAAACGGCAGACGGTGAATATCAGACTGCTGATCACAGGCCAGTTCGGCAGCATGTTGCAGATCTGCCAATGTTACCTGATGAAGACCCAGATCCGAAAGCGTACAGGGTAACCCAATCTCTCGGTAGAAGCGAATCAACTGCTGCCGCGACGAACTCGCAAGCTGATTGCCCTGCACCATTTCTTCTAGGCGCAGCTGCACCAAAATGCCGTAGGCCACTTTTTCGCCATGCAGCGTCTTCTGGTTGGTTTTGACATGGGTTAAGCCGTTATGCACGGCATGAGCCGCCACTGTGCGGCACTGTGCGCCACCGATGCCGCCGATTACGCCCGCTAAAAGCACCGTTGCATCCACCACTTCGCGCCATTCTGCCCCACCGGGTTCATCTAATGCCGCCGCCGACTTTTGGAACAGAATGTCTCGCAAAACTCGTGCCTGCTGAACGGCAGCAATCAGCAGCGTTTGCGCCGAATGGCCGCTGCTCACGGAAGCCTCATACCACTTCGCCAAGGCATCGCCAATGCCAGCCACCAGTGTCCGGCGCGACGCCGTAGCCACCAGGTCATAATCCAAAATCAGCAAGTCCGGGCAGCGAGCCAGCGCTACATCGTACTGAAATGCGCCTTCGTTCGAGTAGATATTTGACAACGCCGTCCAAGCCGCGCAGGTTGCACCGGAAGTCGGAACGGTAACGATAGGCACCTTGCACTGGTAAGCCAGCAGCTTCGCTGTATCCAGCGCCTTGCCGCCACCGACACCAATTACCACATCCGCCTGATGCTGCTCAGCAGCTTGCCGCAGTGCCGCCAGGGATGACTCGCTACAGTCCGGCTGATAGGTCGCCTGAGCCAACTCCAATCCATACTCGTTTGCGATCGCACTTAATGTCTCCTCAACCAGCGGCAGCGAATGCGCTCCTCCAATCACCAGAGGTCGCATGCCCAACTGTGCGATCGCATCTCCCGCCGCCGCCAAAATGCCTGCACCTCGACGCACCTGCCCAGGTGCGATCGCAAGCGGCGGCAAGCTGGCTGTTGCACATCCGGCACTGGCAGAAGTCTGTATTGAATCTGATACGTTGTGAGACGCAGAATGGGACGATCGTGGCATAGAGTTAGTTGCTGTAATAGAAAATAAATGGGTTAAGAGGACACTAAATCTTCATGCTCGGATTGTAGATTAGGCATCCTGCCTGACGCGGACAGTCAAGATGGCTATCCTACGCATTGCAATCCATCGGGATGGAGAAGGGACAGCCAAGATAGCTATCCTACGCTATCTAAATTTGAACTAGTTTAGCCTCTATTCAGTATCGTAAAATACTTGCGCCTGAAACGGCGACTCAACTCACGGCTGGCGTCAAACCCCCGAAGAGGGATTCTGGGTTTCCAAGTTCAACACAGCACAAGATTTGAGATCAAAGCCAGTCAAGATGGTTCAATAGGAATATTGCAATTTTAGATTTTGATATCAACGAGGACTCGATTCATGGCTGTTGTTGTTTATTTCGTTTATCTTGCGATCGCATTTGCGGCGGCAATGGGTCTCTACTTTGGCCTCAAAGCCGTCAAACTCATCTAAGGCTGACTCAAAAACCAGCAAAACAGAGAATGAACGAGAAATCGCTAGCGATTTCTCGTTCATTCTCTGTTTTGGACTTATATACGCTTGAAATGCTCATTATTGGCTCGAAATAGATATTCATCTTTGCGGTTCAACGGCTCCGCTACATCTTAATTTTTCTTCGTATCCAAACCCGATAGCTCTGTTACTATGTGAAAGAGATTGTGGCACTCTACCTCGTCTGTAGGTGGAGTGGCGGCACTCCTCCGGGAGCTATGTCAATCCATGCATCGTCAGATGCACTGTAGAGAGGTAGATCCAAGTCCTGCAATCTCAATAACTTCACTCGAAGTTAGCTATAGGACAAACCTTGGATCTTACAACTGAATAAGTTAGCTCAGCGGGCCAGCCATTACTGCAATGTGCTGACCCGCTAAAACTTTTAAACCCAAGAAACAGTCTGCCGACGCGAGGCGTCGGCAGACTGTTTTTTTAGGTTGTGCTAAGCAGTCTTGACTGCGGTACCCGTTGCCGTAATCAGCAGTAAAGCGCCTTTTTGATCAACATTGATCGTGCCCGTATCCACCGAAATGCCAATTACACCGTTTGCGCCCATCTGAGCCGCCCGTTCCTTCAGCTCATCAATCGCGGCCTGCTGTCCCTGCTGAAAAACCCGCTCATAACTGCCCGTCCGACCGCCGACAATGTCCCGGATTCCGGCAAACCAGTCGCGTAAAGCATTACTACCGTAAACGACTTCAGCAGTCACCACACCCAGGTATCGATCAATGGTGACTCCCTGAAGCACATCAGTTGTTGATACAATCATGGATTGTTCCACTCACTAAATGTTCACACACCCTAACTTTACTGTGATTTTTCTGTTGACGTTAACGCAGGTAGGACACTTTGGTCGTGTATAAGCAAACTTTCCTGATGATGGCGCTTGTGGGCGGTTTAACAGGTGGAGTAGTCTCCACGATTAACGCTCCATCTGCGATCGCACAAACGGTAAGCCAATCCAACAATGTTAGTGAAGAGTTAGAAGATTTGCTGGCTCGCGGACAGGAGCTTGTCAATGAAGGTAACTATGGCGAAGCACTAACGGTCTATGAACGGGCAGCCCAACTGGATAACGAAAATGCCCGTATTTACTCCGGAATTGGATATCTGCAAACCAAGCAGGGCAACTACGAAGCAGCCGTAGATGCTTATGAAACGGCTATTCAACTTGACAGCGACAATGCTGCTTTTTATTACGCCTTGGGCTACAGCCTTGCAAATACCCAAAACTATGAAGCAGCAGCGAATGCCTATCGGCAAGCGGCTAATCTCGATCCTGCTGATGTCAAAACACAGTTGGGGCTGGGAATCGTCCTGGCGCGGTTAGGTCAATATGATGAAGCCGTTCAGTCATATCAAGCTGTAGCACGTCAACAACCCAACAATGCCCAAATTCAAGAGGCAATTGGCACGGTTTACATGCAGCAAGGCGATTATGCCAGCGCTTTGCCATTTCTACAGCAGGCCCATAGTCTCGCCTCCTACAACGGCAGTATTAACCTCAATTTAGGGATTGCCCTAATTAATCTCGATCGCCCTGATCAGGGCTGGCCACTGGTGGAAAAAGCCGTCGAGCTAGAACCTTGGGATGGAGAGGTTCACTTCAGCGTTGGGCAAATTTATCAAGCTCAAGGCAACTTGGAGAAGGCGCTCGAACATTATCGACAGGCCACCCGCTATTCCCCCGAATCACCGGAAGCCCAAGCCGCTTACGGCAGTTTGCTGTTACAAAACGAGGAGTTTCTCCGAGCCGTCATCGTTTACGAACGGCTAGTTGCCATGCTGCCCAATGATCCGGGCGCGCACTACAACTATGGGTTAGCACTGCGCGGACAGGGTCGCACGGCTCAAGCCATTGAAGAATTCGAAACCGCCTTATCGCTCTATGAGGCTGCAAATGATGAAGCGGGTATTGAGCGAGCAGAGGCTATTCTCGATCTGATTGATTAAGAGAGTTTATATCTTGCCCTTTGCCTACTATCGCTGTGGTCAGCTTTATTAGGACACAGACGTTTTTGTGACGCGGCTCCGCTGCGTCGCAAAAACGCTCAAGCTTTGGGTTTCGATATGGTTGCTGCATCCTCCACCCAAATTGGTTCTTATACCGTTTCTCTCAAGGATTCTCTTAACTAAGTGGCTACATACAAATAAATGCATCTAAAAAAACCGGGGGAGCGCCTCGGTTTTTTAGATGCGTTTATTTATAGCCAACCTACTTATTAGTAGTCTGTCAACTTTGTTTTAATGGGTTTTGCTGGTTTGTGTGCCACGCCCCCCACGGCACCCCCACCAACAAAACCTCACTTGCAGAGTACCCACCTCTTCGGTGTAAAGGTGTGAATTGTTTTGCTTGGTGTACACTGCTATTTTCCGCCTACTCAAGGGGCTCCAGTGTTTAGCCACATTTC
>CBKWJC010000155.1:0-7733 GCA_966674685.1 uncultured bacterium | reverse complement strand
CTGCTCATGCTCCTGATTCCAATTCTATCGGCTCAATTTCCGATAAGGTTTATTGCTTAGTTTTTGAGAAATGCTTGCTAAGCAAGCATTTCTCAAAAACTAAGCAATAGGTTTTCAACCAAATTGATTCAATCCACGCTTTTTAAAAAAACAAGACATAAATAAGTAGATCGTTTATTTGTATGTAGCTACTTACTGTTGCTTCTTCATAGGCATAGGGCATTCTACTAAAAGAGCAAATTGCCGAGCGGTCAACCGCTTCCGCAACATTACAGGGTGTTTGAAAATCTATGCTGGCTAGAACGTGGAGTGCATCGCTGATTGGGATTGAGGCTGTTAAAGTTGGCGTAGAAGTTGACGTATCTGGTGGACTGCCCGGCATTGTGGTTGTTGGCTTACCCGATACCGCCGTTCAGGAAGCCCGCGAGCGAGTGAAAGCCGCGCTGAAGAATTCCGGCTACGTTTTTCCGATGCGGAAGATTGTGATCAATCTCACCCCTGCTGATCTGCGGAAAGAAGGCCCCAGCTTTGATTTGCCAATTAGCGTTGCTGTTCTCGCTGCCTCCGAACAGGTCAGCCCACTGCTGCTCGGTGACTATCTCTTTCTCGGTGAACTGTCCCTCGACGGCAGCTTGCGACCTGTAGCAGGTGTACTTGCGATCGCAGCTACCGCAAAACAGCTTGGTATTAAAGGCTTAGTGGTGCCCAAAGATAATGCCATGGAAGCCGCTGTGGTCAAAGGGTTGGATGTGTACGGCTGTAAGCACCTTTCGGATGTCGCTGATTTACTGAATAATCCCCACCAGCATCAGCCGATTCAACTGGATGGTGAGAAAGAATTGGTGCGATCGCAACTCAACGTCCTGGATTTGAAAGACGTCAAAGGCCAAGCCCAGGCACGACGCGCACTGGAAATTGCGGCGGCAGGCGGACATAATCTTATTTTCGTGGGACCACCTGGAAGTGGTAAAACCATGCTGGCGCGGCGCTTACCGGGAATTTTGCCGCCACTCAACTTTGCTGAGGCACTGGAAGTAACGCAGGTACATTCTGTGGCGGGGCTACTGCGCGATCGCGGCAGTTTGGTCAGCCAGCGACCATTTCGCAGTCCGCACCATTCGGCCTCTGGCCCTTCCCTCGTCGGTGGCGGCAGCTTTCCCAAACCGGGTGAGATTTCTCTGGCTCATCGCGGCGTGCTGTTTCTAGATGAGCTGACCGAATTTAAGCGGGACGTGCTGGAGTTTTTGCGCCAGCCACTGGAGGACGGCATGGTGACGATTTCCCGCACTCGCCAAACCGTGCAGTTTCCGGCCCAGTTTACGCTGATTGCCAGCACCAACCCCTGTCCCTGCGGCTACTTTGGCGATACGGTGCAGGCTTGTACCTGTACACCGCGCGGTCGGGAGCAGTACTGGGCCAAGCTATCGGGGCCGCTGATGGATCGGATTGACCTACAGGTGATGGTCAGTCGGCTGAAACCAGAAGAAATGACGCAGCAACCGCAGGGGGAAGAGTCGCAATCGGTGCGAGATCGCGTTCAGGCTGCCCGCGATCGCACCCGCCAGCGATTCCAGGATGAACCCATTCAGTGCAACGCCGAAATGCAGAGCCGCCACATCCGCAAGTGGTGTGCCCTTGATGATACGTCTCGCACTCTCCTGGAAAATGCAATTCGTAAACTCGGTCTCTCTGCCCGCGCCACCGATCGCATTCTGAAGGTCTCCCGCACCATTGCTGATCTAGAAGGCGTTGCCGATCTGCAAGCCCACCACGTTGCCGAAGCGATTCAGTACCGCACAATTGACCGAATGCAGTGACGCTCCCCGCCCTAGAAGGGCAAGGCTTCTTTAAGTTAGGCTAAAATCAGCCGGAGTTAACTTAACCCTAACGGGCGCTACCATAGCGCCCCTACACACTCCATTCAGGTCATCCCAAGCCTTGTGCTTACCTTTCTCATGATCTTGGTTGCCCCATTACAATCGGCATTAATCAGCCAACCCTAAAACGTCCGATACAGTCCCGCTTGACTCATCTTCCTAATGCCTTCCACCCTTCAGTTTTTCACCGAACGTAGGCAGAACGGTACCATCAAAAAACGACGCTTGCGACGTATAGGATTCTTCTGTTTCCACTAATCGAAAACGTTTGTTGAGCAAGCGTTTCACAAAAATAAATTGGGTTTTTATACACAGACTTATAGTGATTCCAGTTCAGAATGAGAGAACAAGAGAGGAGAGTGCCTCATTCTGAGGCACTCTCCTCTTTTGTTCTTATCTAGAACCGCTTTAATATTGCGGAGTGGGATGGATTTTCAGGATGCTGAGCGCCCTGAAAACATCTCACTCCATAAGTCCTGTAAAGTAAGGACGCAAGGGAGAAACGGAGCGGTTTTTATGACGAGTTTGAATCATATTCGCGTCGTACTCGTTGAACCAGCCGGGGCGCTGAATGTGGGTGCGATCGCACGGGTGATGAAAAATTTTGGCCTCACCCAGTTGGCGATTGTTCAGCCTCGCTGTGAGGTGCTGGGTGATGAAGCGCGTCAGATGGCCGTACATGCGGCGGACGTGCTGGAGTCGGCTTTAATTACTGAGACAATTCCAGAGGCGTTAGTCAGTTGTCAACGTGCGATCGCAACCACGGCTCGACCCAGGGCGTTAGAGACACCATTGGAGACACCGGAGGATGCGTTGCCTTGGCTGTTGGAGAGCGGAGAGCAGGAGGGGCAAGAGGAGCAGGGGAGCGGGAGAGAAGTCGTGTCGGCTATTTTGTTTGGGCCGGAAGAGCGAGGGCTAAGCAATACGGAGCTGAACTACGCTCAGCGATTTATTCGTATTCCGTCGAGTGATGCCTACCCGTCACTGAACCTGGCGCAAGCGGTTGCGGTTTGCAGTTACACGCTCTATCACCTCAGTCAGTCAAGTGCTCTAGATTCAGGCTTAACGGATGATACCTTCTCATCTAATTCAAACAGCCAATCCAACGGATTCCAGCCATTAACGCTGGAATCCGTGGCGCAGCCAAGCTCAATCCCACAGTCCACAGTCCCACAGCCCCATGAACTGGCCTCGCTAGATGCACTGGATGGCTTTTATCAGCATTTCGAAACCGTGCTGCTGCAAATGGGGTATCTGTATCCGCACACGGCCCAGAGCCGCATGGAAAAGTTTAGGCGAATCTTTAACCGCGCTCAGTTGTCTCCCAGCGAATTATCCATGCTGCGCGGCGTACTTAGCCAGATGGAGTGGGCTATGCGAACTGGGAGTGAGAAGTGAGGAGAGAGGCGTATTCCTTGTCGCTCAGCACTTAGCACTTTCCTACTTGTGTCCTACTTATGTTCTGGATGAGCTGTTTCTGGACGAGCTTCACTGAAGCGATTGAGACCCATAATGAACTGATGCAGTCGGCCATAGTCGCGCTGGTTGAAATGCATCACGAGACGCGGTAGGCTTTCCGTTTCGTCACCCACTTCTTGGGGAAAGGCTCTGCACTTTTCGATTTTGCCTTTGACTAAGATGTCGCTGTATTCTTCATTCAGTTGATTAACTGCCTCATCCGATAGCTCACAGTTAAGCCGCATCACGAATCGCTCGCCCACATAGCGACTAGAGTGATAGACCCGATAGAAATCTGCGATCGCTTGGCAGGCTTCATCCAGCGAGTCGGTAATCACATATAGGCTAGGGTCGTCTACGCTGATCAAACCCTTGTCGAGTAAGTGCTGCCGAATATAGACATCCCAGCTCTTCCAGTAGTCTCCGCCCGGTCGATCAATCATCACCAGCGGGACAAGACCTGATTTGCCTGTTTGAATCAGGGTGAGGGATTCGAACGCCTCGTCCTGAGTGCCAAAGCCACCGGGAAACAGAGCCAGCGCGTCACTTTCTCGCAGGAAGAACAGCTTGCGCGTAAAAAAGTACTTGAAAAACAGCAGCTTTTGGTCACCATGGATAAACGGGTTGGCTCCCTGCTCAAACGGCAGTTGAATGTTAAGGCCAAAGGAGTTGCCCGCACCTGCACCCATATTGCCCGCCTGCATGATGCCACCGCCTGCACCCGTCATCACCATGAAGCCCTGCTTCGTTACCTGGCGGGCAAACTCTAGCGCCATCTGATATTCGGGGTGATGGGCCGGGGTGCGGGCTGAGCCGAAGATTGTAATCTTTCGCACATGGCGGTAGGGGTAGAACATCTCAAATGCCTGCGCCATGTCTTGCAGCGAATAGTTCAAGATTTTCCAGTCCAGGCGATCCGCTTCACTCTCTGCCAGCCGAACTAAAGTCAGAAGTGCCTGCTGAATGAATTCTCGGTGTTTCATCGTCGGCAGGTCTCGTATCAATTGACTGACTTCTGCCTCAAGCGCTGCGAGTGAGTTGGGAGACGAAACCATAGAACCTCGTGAGTGCGGATCTTTATTCTATCGGGGTTTGCCACCTTCTTAGCTGATTTCGCCCATGCAAATGCCCTAGATGAAATTCACCTAGGGCATTCACTTAAATAGATGCTATTGAGGAAGTAGCTAATCCCGATTTAGCTAAATTGCGATCGCGAAATTACCATCTACGCTATTCGATTTAGCTCTTAATCTAGCTCTGCGTTAGATTACGTTAAAGATACTTCTCCAGCGTGTTAGCCAAAGTTGTCTTGGGCACAGCTCCCACAACCATATCAACGCGCTGACCACCCTTGAAAACCATCAGTGTGGGAATGCTGCGGATGCCGTATTGGCTAGCTACACTGGGGTTTTCATCGGTATTGACCTTGACGACTTTGACCTTGCCGTCATACTGTTCCGAAATTTCATCAACGACGGGAGCTACCATTCGGCATGGGCCACACCAGGGTGCCCAGAAATCGACTAAAACGGGAAGCTCGCTTTCAAGTACTTCTTGTTTAAATGTGGAATCTGTAACTTGTGCGGCTGCTGACATGCCTAGTAATCCTTGCCTATGTAATCTTGTTCAGAATTCTATCATAGCCAGAGCTGGCTATTTCGCATCGCAAACTTTCTCTTCGTTTAAGAAAAACCAGTTTGGATTTTCAATAAAATATTGCCTGAAGTCCGTCGTATGCTAAACCTTCAAAAGACGTACTTTGCCAAAATCTGTGCGATCGCAGAATTGAATGCCTGCGGTTCCACCAAAAACGGCCAGTGGTTGCCCGGTACGGTGACAAATTGCAGTTGGGTCAGATGGCGGCGAAACGGATTAATTTGAAAATTGGAGCGATTTAAACCTTGCTCCGGCTGAATAAACGTGCAGGGCAGGTCGAGCGTGTCTGTCAGTCCATCCACCAGCAGCATGTCCATGAACACTTCATCCCGCGCCTGCACGACGAACTTGCTGCCCCACTGGCCATTGGCTTTTTTCTCCATGCCTTGTTGAAACACCTCGGCCTGAAAGTCGCTCCAGCCTCGATACTGCTTCAACTGCTGCGCCACCTGCTCCGCTTGTTTATAACTGTCAAATGGCCCCATCACTTTCAGAAACGGCAGCACCCGATACAGCAGCGGAAAGCTGAGTTGCCAAATCTTCGGCAACTGCTTAACGAAAAACGGATCAACCAGCGTCAGGCTTCGTATCGCCGCTGGCTGCTGCTTAGCCCAGATCAGCGCCACTTTGGCTGACCAGGAATGAGCAATTACATGTGCTGACGTCCAACCGAGTTCAGTTATCAGCGCATTTAGATCGACCACAATCTCCTGACAGCGATATCCAGTTGTGGGTTTGCTGCTGTCACCATGTCCTCGCAGATCGGGCGCAACGCAGTGAGTGCGATCGCA
Source organism: uncultured bacterium (assembly GCA_966674685.1). Lineage (GTDB taxonomy): Bacteria > Cyanobacteriota > Cyanobacteriia > Phormidesmidales > Phormidesmidaceae > Thainema. The sequence goes on along the minus strand of CBKWJC010000155.1, from coordinate 1,951 downwards.
TAAGTCCCTGGCCAGCTCTCGCCACACCAAACCGTGATCCGCTAGCCCATGCAGCAACAGCAGCGGTACGCCGTCTGGATTGCCCCAGTCCCAGTAAGCTAGCTGCAAGTCCGGCGCACACTGAATAACCTTACGACAACCTAATTCTGAAGAAGTCTGCGACATGGGATATAAAGCTTGAAAATATAGGTCAATTCCACTATGCAATTGTGGATCAAGAGTTATGGATAAGATGGAAACGTTCTTGCTACTTAAATACCGCTATGGCTATCAAGGCAAGTGTCATCTGAAGTGGACCCAATATATGAGGAACTCCCGTTTTTGTTGGAATCCGCGTTCCTGTGAAAACATTTTTAGATTATTTAGAAGCAGGTGATCCACTAAGTGCATTTTTAGACCATTTTCCAAGCGTTAGTCGAGAACAAGCGATCGCAGCTCTGGAGCTAGCAAAGGAAATGCTAACAGCTTATTGCCGCTTCCACGGTTTTGAGCCACCAAAATATGTACACCTCAAGAATTGACGGAGGGATAGTTCTATGTGGAACGATCCCATAGTGGAAGAGACTCGCCAGCTAAGAGAAGAATATGCCGCTCAGTTTAAACATGATATAAATGCAATTTTTGCGGATATTTGTAAGCGCCAAAAAGAATCTAACCGCAAACAAGTTACGTTGCCTGCACGGAAACCCAAATCGACAAATGGTGTCTGAGTTGTGACATCATCAAAATTCAAGTTGAAGAGAGATCACTCCTACTGGCTAATTACTGCCAGATGCTTCGCGATAATTAACCACCTACTCATTGCCTGCTCACTCATTGAAGATCGCTATACTAGGCGTAGCGGCGCTTTATTACGTTATTTTGTGCAACCGTTATGCCATCTAAGACAACACTTGTTGGTCTCAAAGCGGATCATTTTCGCCATCCCCTCGATTTAGAAGCCACTCGTTCATTGAAGCAGTTACCCGGACTCGATTTACTGGTTCGCAGCCTGATTGGTTCCGTGGGTGAACAGGTTTTTCAGATTGAAAACTTAGCCTCTGGAGTGCGAGTCAGTGAGCATCAGTTGCCTGAACTGCATCATTTACTGCTGGATGCCTGTAAGACACTCGATTTAGAACCCCCGGAACTGTACGTGCGGCAGCACCCCGTGCCCAATGCCTATACGTTTGCCATGCGGGGCAAACAGCCGTTTGTCGTGCTGCACACCTCGTTAATTGACCTATTAACGCCGGAAGAGACTCAGGCCGTGATTGCCCATGAACTGGGGCATCTCAAATGTGACCACAGCGTTTATCTGACGCTGGCGAATCTAATTACGCTGGCGGCGGGTCAGTTGCCGATGCCGTGGGGCGGGCTGCTAGCTGATAACCTACAGGCTAGCATTTTGGAGTGGGTGCGCTGTGCTGAATTCACTTGCGATCGCGCTGCTCTCCTCGCCACTCAAAATCCTAGAGTTGTAGCTTCAGTCCTGATGAAGCTGGCAGGTGGATCGCCCACCCTGTCTGCTCAACTCAACTTAGATGCCTTTTTGGAGCAAGCTCGCTCCTACGACGACATCAGCAAATCTGAGATTGGCGAAATGCTAAAGCAGATTCGCACCCGCGATCTGACGCATCCGGTGCCCGTTCTGCGAGCGCGAGAAATTGATCGCTGGGCGAGTACGCAAGACTATGAGCGACTGCTGCGACGGGAGTTAGCCGCTAGCTCAAATCAAGATGGCGCTGAGACGGATGCTGCCATGATGTCCGGTGGTTGGCGCAACTGGTAAAGTCCTCTATTAGGCCAAACATGAATGCGCTGCGCGGCTCAGCCGCGCAGCGCATTCATATGGCGGTAGTCATCTTGATTAGGACAGTTTTGTGGGGGGGGGGAGACATGACAAAAAAACTTTTTCGTTTTCTCCGTTAACAAGGGGGACTCAAGACCCCCTATGCCTCCCAGTCCAAAA
>CBKWJC010000154.1:0-7986 GCA_966674685.1 uncultured bacterium | reverse complement strand
AGCTGCTGCCGTTCGGTCGGAGATAGAATTGGCAGGGACGCGAGGGACTGCTGGGCCTCAGTCGGAATAGCCTCCAGTAGAATTTGGAGATGCTGGCCAAAGTGGCTAATAAAGTCATCACTAAAGCGATCGCAGTCGTAGATCAGCTTAAAAGTGAGGCTTGTATCTGGCTCTACAATGACAGTTAACGGATAATTGGTTTGCTCAACCGCTCGAATGGGATAGATTTGCAAATCCGCATCATCGTTCATCTGTAGAGCTACGGGATAGTTTTCGACAACTAGCAAGCTGTCAAACAGTTGCGTTCCGGCTTCAACTTCGCTCCACTGCTGGATCTGGCCAAGGGGCGTGTAGTCATACTGGCGAGCTTCGGCTTGCTGAGTTTGCAACTGTCTCAGCCAGTCCACTAGCCCTTGTTTTGGAGTAACCTGGGTGCGAACTGGCAAGGTATTAATCAATAGCCCAATCATCGATTCAGAACCGACAAGATTAGGCGACCGACCCGATACTGTCGTGCCAAAGACAACTTCGGTGCTGCCGCTGTATCGGCTAAGCAGAATCGCCCAAGCCCCTTGAATCAAAGTGTTCAGGGTTAGACCATGCTGCTGAGCAAAGCCTTGAAGTTGGGCAGTTGAGTCCGCCGTTAGTCGAACAATGTGTTCCGCATGGCGAGGCACTATTGTCTCTGGGCTGGACTGAGCTGGAGTCTGCGCCTGAATCTGCGTGGGCGTGGTTAAGCCTTGTAGATACTGTCGCCAGAACCGTTCTGCGATCGCAATATCCTGCTGCTGGAGCCAAGCAATGTAGTCACGATAGGGGCGTGCAGGTTCGAGGGGTAGAGTTTGACCTTGGCAAATGGCCTGATACTGCTCCAATACTTGCTTGAGCAGTAGCGAAGCCGACCAGCCATCCAGTAGTAAATGATGATGGCTCCACAGGAAATAGGCGCGCTCCTCGCCCAAATGAATTAGGGTAAGCCGCATTAATGGAGCCTTAGACAGGACAAAGCCCTGCTGTTGATCGGCCTGTAGCCAGTCTTCTAACTGCGATCGCTGTTCGTCAGCCGATAGGGATCGCCAATCTTGTTGATCGATCGGGAGCTTGACCTGTCGCCCTACGACTTGGAGCGGCTGTTCCAGCTTTTCCCAAACAAATGCCGTTCTCAGGCTGGCATGATGATCAATGCAGCGCTGCCACGCCTGCTCTAGGGCTGTAACGTCCAATTGACCGTGGATTTCTAGCCCTAGCTGCTCAACATATACGCCGGAATCGGGAGCATATAAGCTGTGAAATAGCATCCCCTGCTGCATCGGCGAGAGAGGGTAGATGTCTTCGATGTTTTGGCGATTCATCATGCTTCGTTGCCTTCAAATTCGACCGTAGCCAGGATGGTGTCTAAATCCGCTGCATTTAATCCAGTCCATGAAAAGTCAGGTTGGCTAACGCTTTCCGGTGCTGGCTGTTCTGGAGAAACTGAGTAAATTAGCGATCGCAACTGATCGAGGTAAGACTGAGCCAAGTCAGCAATGGTGGAATGTTGATATCTGCGATCGCAATATGTCCAGGTCACCTGTAGACTGCCTTGGGCGATTAAACTGTTGACTTCCAGAGCATAACTGCGGTGGTTCTGAACACCGTAGGCTAAACCGCTGGATTCGGATGCCAATGCCCATTGGGAATCAGCCGTATCAAACTGACCCAAGTAGTTAAATAGAATGTCAGATTGAGGCTGTTGCTGGAGCGAATTTGACAGTTCTGGAGGCGCAAGATAGCGCAGTAAGCCGTAATCAATCCCTTGGCAAGTTGCAGCCTGTAGCTGAGGCTGGATGCTCCGCAGTGCTGTATCAAAGTCTAAAGAGTCAAGCCTGAAATAAGCCGGATAGACTGTCGTAAACCAGCCAACCGTCCTCGACAGGTCAACCTCGGCAAATAACGGCTCCCGCCCGTGCCCTTCTAGATCAATCCGATAAGCCGATTGCCCAGTCCACTGTTGCAGGGACAGGAGAAATGCCGTCAACAGTATCTCATGAAGCTGTGCCTGATCGATCTGCGAAATGCTTTGAATCAGAGCTTGGGTTTCAGCTTTGTCAATTGCAATGGTAATGGTTTTGCTAGATGCAACAGTGCTTTCGTCTAGGGACAAGGATTTTTCGCGGTCGTTCGGCAACTGCGAAACAGGCTGCTGTAATATTTCCAGCCAGCTGTCTATTGCCTGATGTAAGTCGGGTGACTGGGCATACTGCTGAAGTTTTTCTGCCCACTGCTGAAAAGAGGTGGTTTTGGAGGGAAGTTGGGCAGTTTGCCCCTGACTAAGCTGTTGATAAACCGTCTGGAAATCTTCTAGCAGAATCCGCCACGACACCCCATCAATCACTAGATGATGCACAATGATCAGCAACCGCTTCGGTTGGTCAGCACCTAAATTAAACAGTGCCACTCGCACTAGATCGCCAGAGTCAAGATTCAAACTTTCTTGCAAGCGATTGGCATGAGATTCAATGACAGCAGCCTGTTCAGCACCGGGGCAATCAGCCAAGTCAATGACTTCTAGAACTGGATGAACCCTTGAAGTGGGCAAAATTTCCTGCTGCCATCCGGATTCAGTACAGATAAAGCGCGATCGCAATTGATCATGGTGCGCTAGTAAACACTCAATTGCCTGTTCCAAATGCTCTGGATTCAGAACCTGAGCGCATTCCAGAAGTACAGCTTGATTCCAGTGATGCGGCTGAGCAAACTCCTGCTCAAAGAACCAACGTTGAATCGGGGTCAGCGGCACGATTCCGGTTACGTCTCCTTGCTCCGCTTGCGTCTGATTCTCGGTTCCAGCTACAGCTGCCAATCCGGCAATAGTCTGATGTTCGAACAGTTGCTTCGGCGTGAGGCTCAGCTCAGCCTGATTGGCTTTGGCAATGACTTGAATGCTGAGAATCGAATCACCACCGAGGCTGAAAAAGTTGTCATGAATGCCAACCTGCTCTAGTCCCAATACGTCTGACCAAATTTGCGCCAATATTTGCTCAGCTTGAGTCGTTGGTGGAGTGTAGGACGCCTGAACCTGAAATGTTTCTAGCGCTGGCAATGCTTGCCGATCCACTTTGCCATTGGGTGTGAGCCGTAGTGCATCAAGAACTGCGATCGCACTGGGCACCATATAATCCGGTAGCCGCTGGCCGAGGAACTCTTGAAGCGCTTGCGTGTCCTGATTCGCATCGGTTAGCACCACATAAGCCACCAGTCGTTTTTGCCCAGACTGATCCGCCCGGACAACTGCGATCGCATGTTGAACGGCTGGATGCTGCATCAGCACCGACTCAATTTCACCCAGTTCAATTCGATAACCGCGAATTTTAACCTGGTCGTCCAACCGCCCCAAAAACTCCAGATTCCCATCTGATCGATATCGTACCCGATCGCCTGTTTTGTAGAGGAGTGAGGAGTGAGGAGTGAGGAGTGAGGAGTCTATTGGATTGGCAATAAAACGCTCTGCGGTCAAGTCTGGACGGTTGAGGTAGCCTCTGGACAAGCTGGAACCGCCGATATAGAGTTCGCCTGGAATGCCGATGGGGACGAGATTTTGCGCGGTATCCAGCACGTAGCACTGCACATGAGGCAGAGGCTGACCAATGGCGACAGGATTGGTAAAGGCATCTGTGTTTCCATCCGCTGAATCACAGATCAAGTCGTAAACCGTTGCAACCACCGTGGTTTCCGTTGGCCCATAGCTATTAATCAATCGCACTCCTGTTTCTAGCTGATGCCAATCTCTAACAGCTTGGGGCGACACAGCCTCGCCACCAATAATCACCAGTCTCAGCGTGTCCGGCAAGTGAATAGAACCTATAGCCAGTTCAGCCACTAGCTGCTGCCAAAAGGCAGTAGGCAGATCAAGTACCGTAACATCTGCTGCCTGACAGGTATGCAAAAACTCACTGAAGGATTGCAGCATCCCCTCAGTTCGCAGCACTAACGCAGCTCCCTGAGTCAGAGCTGGAAAAATTTCCTCAGCGGCTGCATCGAAGCTAATCGAGGCAAACTGTAAGATGCGATCGCAGCTTTCAATTCCATACACCTCAACAGCAGCCTGCGTAAAGTGGACAAGAGCGCGATGCTCAATCATCACCCCTTTGGGCTGCCCCGTCGAGCCAGAGGTATAGATCACATAGGCTAGATGGTCGGGTGTAACGGCGCTCTGGGGGTTGGTCTGAGGCTGCTGCTCAATGAGAGCCTGATCGCGATCGAGGCATACCAGTTTTGCCGCTGGGGTCGATTCAGCGCCCAATAGGCCAAATTGCGTTACCAGTACCTCAATCTGGCTATCCTGAATAATAAACGCCAATCGCTCAGCCGGATAGCTTGGATCGAGCGGCACATAAGCAGCTCCGGCTTTGAGAATACCTAGGAGAGCAATTACCATTGCAGGTGAACGCTCGAAACATAAGCCCACCAGATTGTCTGGCTTGACACCTAGCGTCAATAAATAGCGAGCCAATTGATTAGCTTGGCGGTTGAGTTCTTGATAGGTGAGTTGCTGGTTCTCCCAGACAAGCGCAACGGCATCAGGAGTTTGCTCGACCTGTTGCTCAAATAGCTGATGGATGCAGTAGGTTGGTTCAGTAGTAGCCTGAGTTGCTGCATTCCACGTTAGCAAGGTTTCCTGCTCAGCGGCTGGAAGCAACGGCAAATCAAGCAGTCGCCGATCAGGATGGGTGACAATGCCCCACAGTAGGGTTTGCCAATGTTCAAACCAGCGGCCAATTGTTGATGCGTCGAATAAATTCCGATCATATTCGATGGCAATCGACAAGTCCTGGGATGTTTCAATCACCTCTAAGCTGAGGTCAAACTGCACCGTATCTGGCTCAAGGGATAACGGCTGAAGGGTTACTTCGCCCATTTTGAGATCAGGTGAAGGTGCGTTATGTAGAGCAAACCAGACCTGAAATAACGGAGTCTGATGCAGGCTGCGATCGGGCTGGAGCGCTTCTACCAGCTTTTCAAACGGTAAGTCCTGATGTTCATAGGCAGCGAGAGTTATGTCTCGGACTTGACCCAGCAGATCGCGAAACGTGAAATGAGGGCAAACCTGCGATCGCAACACCAAGGTGTTGACGAAGAACCCAATCAGCGACTGAGTTTCCGGCTGATTACGGTTAGCGATGGGAGAGCCAACTGCTACATCAGTCTGTCCTGTATAGCGATATAGCAGCGTCTTGAATGCCGTCAGCAGCAGCATAAAGAGGGTGACATCAGTATCCTGGCTGAGCTGGCGTAGCGCAGTCGTAAGATGGGATGACAACTTCCAGGTTTGCTTTGCGCCCTGCCGCTGGGACTGACCGGAATGAGAGCGGTCGCTCGGTAGCTGAAGCGGCGTTAAATCAGCTAATTGCCGCGCCCAGTAATCAAGCTGGGGCTGAAGCTGACCGTCTCGGAGCTGTTCCTGTTGCCAAACGGCGAAATCCGCGTATTGAATGGCCAAGTCGGGCAAGGCAACGGAGCGGTTCTCGGCTAGAGATGGATAGAGGGCTGCCAGTTCTTGTACTAGAACGCCCAGTGACCAGTTATCGGCAATGATATGGTGCATCACTAGCAGCAGCACATGCTCAGTTTCCTGAAGTCGGATCAGCGTACCTCGTAGGAGAGTATCTTGGCTGAGAGCAAAGGGCTGATAACTGGCTGCTCGTAAGAGTTTTTGGAGCTGTGCTTCCGGTTCTAGCTCCGCCGACAGATCAATGAGCGTTAGTTGAAAAGGGCGATCAGGATGCACCACCTGCATAGGCTGCTGATCCACCATTGTAAAGGTAGTTCGCAGGATCTCATGTCGCTGAATTAAAACTTGAAAACTTTGCTGTAAAGCCGACTGATTTAACGAACCCAGCAGCCGGACGGCTACAGGTAAGTTATAAGCAGGATTGCCCGGATCAAGCTGGTCTAGGAACCACAGCCGCTGCTGAGCCGACGAGACCGGAAAGACAAAGACATCCGATTCCGTCACAGCCAAATTTTCAGCTTGTGTATCAAGCGGTTTACTGGCGGATGAATAAGGTGAATGGATAGTAGAGGTCATCGTACGTTTTCCTGATGGTTTGCTGGCGCTGCCGTTGCAGTTGGCGCTTGGCTTTGGCGATAAGCTTGGCGAGAAACTCGTTTGATTTTGGAGATTTTTAGAGGCTGTTGCGATCGCAGTTTTTCAATTTGACGCGCCAACCCATGAATGGTCGGAAATTCAAACAAAAGACGTAGGGGTAACTCCATTTGAAGCTGGTTACAAATTTGAGCAATCATCTGAGTCGCCAGCAGGGAGTGTCCCCCTAGTTCAAAGAAGCTCTCATGAATGCCAATATCAGCAGTTTTCAACACCGATGCCCAAATTTGGCTGAGCTGTTGTTCCATCGGCGTTTGAGGTGGGACAAAGGTGGCAGTTGAAGCGGGCTGAGTGTCAGGTTTAGGGAGCGCTTTGCGGTCAATCTTGCCGTTGGGAGTCAGCGGCAGAGCCTCCAGCGTGACAAAGACCGACGGCACCATATACTCTGGCAAGTGCGATCGCAGTTTTTCCTTCAGCTCTACTTGAGACTGCTCACCCGACAGCACCACATAGGCCACCAATCGCTGATCTCCTGGCTCATCTTCTCTCGCAACGACAACAGCTTCTTTCACCGCTGGCATCTGCCGCAACACCGCTTCAATCTCGCCCAGCTCAATCCGATAGCCGCGCAGTTTCACCTGATGATCCAGTCGTCCCAGATGTTCGAGTGTGCCGTCGGGTCGATAGCGGGCGAGGTCGCCAGTTTTGTATAGAAGTGAGGAGTGAGGCGTGAGGCGTGAGGCGTGGGTGTTGGGTGTTGGGGGCTGAGGGCTGAGGGCTGGAAGGTTAGAGTCAAGAGTGGCGAACGGGTTGGGGATAAAGCGTTCGGTAGTCAAGTCTGGGCGATGCCAGTAGCCACGGGCGAGTCCGGTGCCACCGATGTAGAGTTCAGCGGGAACGCCGATGGGAACGGGCCGTAAGGACTCGTCCAGGAGATAAATTTGGGTGTTGTGAATGGGGCGACCAATGGCGATGCCGTTGTCCGTATTGGTAATGCGCTGGAGTGTAGACCAGATGGTTGTTTCGGTGGGGCCATAGAGGTTCCACAGCGCTTGGCTGCGGGTTAGTAACTGTTCAGCTAGATCGGTTGGTAATGCTTCACCTCCAGAGAGGATGGTCAAATCGGATTTACCTGACCAGCCTACATTGAGCAGCATTCGCCAGGTCGCTAGAGTCGCCTGCATGACGGTGGCCTGAGCCGTCTCTAATGCGGCAATCAACTGGAGTGCATCTTTGGTCGTGGAGTGAGGTGCGATCGCAACTTGAGCGCCCGTTACTAAAGGGAGTAAGAGTTCTAAGACGGCGATATCAAATGACAGCGTAGTGACGGCCAGCAGTCGATCCTGGGCAGTCAGATGCAGGTGGTGTTGGAGGGATAGGAGAAAGTTGACGACGGAGCGATGCTCAATCATCACGCCTTTGGGTTTACCCGTTGAACCAGAGGTATAGATCAGATAAGCCAGGTTAGACGCATTAATTCGAACATCAGGATTGCTCTGAGGCTGCTGGGATAAGTGCTCTGAGGCTGTATCAAGACACAAGATTTGGGGTTGATGGGACTGCTCCTCAACAGTTGCAAGCAACTGATCGCTGAGGGTTGATTGCGTGATCAAGACAGCAATTTGGCTATCCTGCACCATGAAGCGCAGTCGCTCAGCGGGAAAGCTAGGATCAAGCGGCACATAGGCGGCTCCAGCCTTGAGGATAGCCAGGAGGGCAATCAGCATCAAGGGTGAACGCTCTAAGCAAATGCCCACCAGCGTTTCAGAGCCAATGCCTAGAGACTGTAGGTAATAAGCCAGTTGGTTAGCCTGCTGATTCAGCTCTTGGTAGGTGAACTGTTGATCCTCAAACACCAAAGCTGTGGCGTCGGGAGTGCGTTCAACCTGCTGCTCGAACAG
>CBKWJC010000153.1:0-8058 GCA_966674685.1 uncultured bacterium | reverse complement strand
AATCGAGAATTCCTCTATTCTGATTTTTCTACTCAGAAGGTGACACGCTCCCGTTCCATTAGACAGTAGCCAGGGTATTAATCGATTGAAGACAATATTGGTAGAACATGAGATTATAGACGAGTCTAATCAGTTTGATTTGAATATTGCTGCTAGATCTATTGACAGCTATCTTAAGAAGATAGAAGGAGGATTGAGCCAATGGTCACTAAATACCAAACTGGGAATTTATGATCCTGCGTCCAACAACTCGGCACTTATGAGCGATTCGGAAGTCAGACAAATCATGAACAAAGATACACTAACAGTAAAAATAGAAGAAGTGCCAAAGGTAGATCCTCCTTACGGGACAAATGTGACTATAGAAAAGCTTTTGTATTTTCCTGCAAATGTCAACAGTATAGACGATATAAAAAGAGCTGTAGAAGATAATAATGATGGTATAAACTTGAATTTTTCGATTCAAAAAAATGGCGATCAATATATTTATGAAACAGCAACTAATCTGAAAGGAATGAGCTTGAATAATGAACTTGAATATGCGGAATCCAGCGAAGGAAATGGCAGGCCGACAAGCTGTAGCGTAAATCAGGATAAGCTGACATTATCTATTAATTTCAACGATCACAGAATGTGGTTGGGGCCTTGCATTCTTCTTAAGAATAGAGATGCTCAGCAATAATTGCGATCGCACCTCTTCAACTTCGATGAATGGAAGATGAAAATCTGATTGTTGACATAGCGGCATTTCCGTCCTGTGGTGGAGTGCGATCTCACTCTGAATTTCTAGGATTAAAAAATAAAAAAATCAGATGAGTTACGAGCACAAGCCAAAATTTAATGTCCTATCGATTTAAAAAGCAGGAAACAATTCCAGTCGGGATTAAGCGCATCGCCGACGAACAAATTGAGTCGTCCATTCACCAGCTTACGCATAGCATTGAAGTCAATCGAGACAAGGCCATTCATAACGCCCGTAAACACTTCAAAAAACTGCGAGCCCTAGTTCGATTAGTTCGTGATGAAGTTGAGCATGATGCTTACAAGCAAGAAAACGCCTGCTTTCGCGATGCAGGTCGCGAACTATCTGACGTGCGCGATGCCCAAGTGCGTCTTGATACTCTAGACGACCTGCTAGATCACTATCAGGACACAGTCAATCCCAAACAGTTTGACGGAATTCGTCAGGTTCTGGTCGATGCTTACGAAACTGCTCGTAAATCCGAAGCGCCCAACCAAAAGGAAATTGCCAACATCGTGGCAGATTTAGAATTAGCCCAAGCTCGGATTCGGATGTGGGCCATCAACGACAAATGGACAGTGCTTCAAGGCGGCCTGCACCGAGTTTATGAGCGCGGCTATCAAGACTTCTTTCAGGTATGTGAACAGCCTACTTCCGAGAATTTGCACGAATGGCGCAAGCGGGTGAAGTATCTCTGGTATCACCTACGAATCTTGTCACCTGTATGGCCGAAACCGCTGAAGGCGCTAAAGCAGCAGACCAAGAAACTAGCTGATTTGCTGGGTGATGATCACGATTTAGCCGTTCTGCGGACATTCATCACCAATGCTCCAGAAGCGTTTGCAGAGGACAGTGACCAGCTCGGTGTACTGCTGGCCTTGATTCAGCAGCGACAGCTTGAATTACAAACCCAAGCCCAGTTTCTGGGGCAGCGAATCTATGCCGAAAAGCCCAAAGTGTTTGTTAAACGGATGGGCAATTACTGGCAGACATGGCGAATCGAGATGGCGCAGCCACCTGCGCCAATGCTGGAATCATCCGGTCGCAATACGTTCGAATGCGCTAATGTTTAGTACGGCTTCTCTGAACTGCGGCTAGACATCAATTCTTAATGGCCTGGGGAATGAAGACTGTAACCGTAGAGGGTTGTAGAGAAATTGAGAGAATCGAGGGGATCAAGGGCGGAGTTTTGAATGTTGAGTTTTGAATGTTGAATGATTGACGTGACTAATAACTCAACACTCAACGTTTGCAACTCCGTATTTAAAGTAAGCATCGCCCACCCTACTTTTTAAGGGTTGGCTTGGGAATCAGCTGGCTGACCAGATCGGCAAGTTGCTCAGCGCTGTCGTTGATGGCTAAACGAGCGGCTGCGGCTTTCATGGCATCTAAGCGCTCAGGAGTTTCCAGCAGACTAATCACTTTTTCTTGCAGGATATCTGCCGTGAGTTCCGACTGGCGACACACTTGGGCAGCTCCTGCTGCTGCAAAGATGGCTGCATTGTAGGCTTGATGATCTTCTGCGGCAAAGGGATAGGGAATCAGGATAGATGGTGTGTGGCTGATCGCTAGTTCCGTCAGCGTACCCGCTCCAGCGCGGCTCACTGCTAAGTCGGCACGGCTAAGCAGTTCAGCCATATGATCATAAAAGGGCAGGGCAATGTACTGCGGATGGCTGAGGCTGTCGGCCTCCGGGTCATTACTGCCCGTGAGATGGACAATCCAGGCTCCGGCCTTAAACCAAGCGGGAGCACATTCGCGTACCAAGTGGTTTACCGCGACGGCTCCCTGACTGCCCCCAATCACCACAATCAGCGGCACATCGTCTGGGATCTCTAAACCGGGCGGGGCAGATTTGGATTCGACCAGTCGGAGAAACTGCGATCGCACTGGTGTACCGACACAGATTGATTTTGCTTTGGGTAAGTATTGAGCAGCGGCTTCAAAACCCAGCGCCACGCTGCTACACATGGGACTCAGCCAGCGGGTCACTTTGCCGGGTAGCGCGTTGGACTCATGCAGAATCGCCGGAATGCCCTGCATCTTCGCTGCAATGATGGCGGGCGCAGCGATATATCCTCCGGTCGTAAACACACCATCAAACTGACCCTGGCGCAGAAGTTGGCGCACCTGCTGAATGGAGCGCAGAAAGCGCAGGAAGGAACGAGCGGTGCGTAAACCCAACCGCCCCTGTAGTCCCTCCACCGCAATCGTGTGCAGAGGATACTGTTCTGGAACTAAACTTGTTTCCAAGCGGTCTGGAACTCCCAACCACTCAATTGAGTACTGGGGGAGCCGTTCGGCGGTTGCGATCGCAGGGAACAAATGTCCTCCAGTGCCGCTGGCAGCAATTAACAGACGGGGGGCAGACGTGCTCAATACTCCAGGTTCTCCAAACACGAATTCGCTAGTAAGTAGGTTGGCATCAATAAACGCATCTAAACAAACCGGGAGAGCACCCCGGAGGAGCGCTCCCCCGGTTGTTTAGATATGCATTTATTTAATATGCAGCTACTTATTCAGATTAACTTATGATCTACCTGAGGACGTACCTCGGCTGCAAACGCTAAAGTAGTGTCAAGATTTCTAACTGTCCAACCTATACGTCTAGCAACCAATATGCCGACTTTTGAACATCGCCAAATTGCTCATCGTGCCGTCATGCTGGCTTCCTCTCTGCTGATGGGCACAACACTGTGGTTGGGCAGCAGTGGACTATCCGCTCAAGCTGCACCGCCAGAATCTGCTCCTGCTGAGTTGACCAGCATTCTCAGCGGCATTGATGCCGCCGCGAGCGAGCGAGACGTACAGGCCATCATGGAGTTCTACAGTCCCGCAATCGCCCACTCTGACGGGCTGACACGAGAGGATTTAGAGCGCGCTATTACCGAATTTTGGTTTGAATATCCAGAGGTCAGCTATCAAACTGAGCTACAGTCTTGGGAGCAAGAGGGCAACGCCATCGTCGCTACTACCCGAACAACGATTACTGGCACCCGCGATGTTAACGGGCGAGCGATTATGCTCGAATCCGTGATCGAGTCGCAGCAGCGTTACGAAGACGGTCAGATTGTCCAGCAAACGATCCTGTCGGAAGATAGCCGCGTCAAAACGGGTACAAACCCACCGGAAATTGCGGTTAATTTGCCAGAACAGGTTGACTTAGGTCAAGAATTTAACTTTGACGTAATTGTCGAAGAACCCCTGGGCGATCGCTTACTGCTGGGCAGCGCGATGGAGGAAGAGGTGGCACCAGAAGGCTATTTTAATTCAACGCCACTGGAGCTAGAAGCCTTGACCTCAGGCGGTATTTTCAAGATTGGAGAAGCCCCCGCCACCTCAGATAATCGCTGGATTTCGGCAGTCTTGATTCGGGATGACGGCATTATCTCTGTCAGCAGACGACTTCAGGTGGGTAGATCCAGTGCTAGCCGAGCCGACGATGAAACTAACGTTGATGCCACGAGCGTTGAGTCCGCTGAACCTGCTGAATCGGCGGAGTCGCCTTCCACAACTCGCTTTGAAGAAGTAATTCGCTAACATCCTTTTTCCAGCTCAATCGGTTCGGCTTTGAATATACGAGCTTGATACTATAGTGGTTCTAGATAAGAGCGAGAGGGGAGAGTGCCTCATTATGAGGCACTCTCCCCTCTCGCTCTCTTGTTCTTAACTGGAATAACTATACTACGCCAGCGGCAGCGAAAATCGAAATGTGCTGCCCTGTCCCAGCCGACTTTCCACTTCAATGCGTCCTCCCTGGAGTTCAACCAGGCGACGGCAAATGGCAAGACCAATTCCAGTACCGCCCGAATTGCGATCGCGGGATCGATCTGCTCGCCAAAAGCGTTCAAAGACGTGGGGCAGATCATCTTCGGCCATTCCCTGTCCTGTATCTTCAACTGCGATCCACATCATCTTCTGATCCTGAGTATAGGCCGTGATCACAATTTGCCCCTCGGTCGTGTAGCGGACAGCATTACCTAACAGGTTGACCAAAATTTGCTCCACCCGTTCGGGATCGGCCATCACTAGCGGCAATTGATCGGGTATAGCCAGCTCAAGTGAAAGCTGCTCGGGATCCAGAATTTGAGTCGCAAATCGCTCAATCAGCGCTGCCAGCAGCGGCTGCACATCAAATTTTTTAGTATGAATCGGCAGATAGCCAGCCTCTAGTTTAGACAAGTCTTGCAAGTCATTGACCAGCCGCCGCAGTCGGCGCGTTTCCCGCGCCAGTCGCAGATAAATATCGGCGTCCGACTCAATTGTGCCATCGGCTAATCCTTCCAAATAACCTTCCACAATTGTGAGCGGCGTCCGCAGTTCATGCGTTAAGTCGCTGACCAATTCGCGGCGGCGCTGCTCAACGCCCTCCAGTTCGGCAGCCATCCGATTAAAGCTGCTGGCTAAGCGATTCAGCTCGGGAATTTCGCTACCGGGCACCCGTTCATGCAAATCACCTGCTGCCAGTTTCTGCGTGCTTTGTTCAATCTGCAAGAGCGGTGTGATAATTCGGCGTGACAGCAGGTAGCTCAATCCGCCCGCTGTCGCGCCGCCAACCAGGACTGACACCAGCATGCCCTCTGTCCAAGCGCGATTAAACTCCTGCACCAGCCGCGTTTGGCTTTGCCGCACGGTGAAAGGGCCGATAATTTGCTTGACGTTGACGATAAAGAGGCGGGGCGCATAAATGCGGCCAATGGTTGCCAGCGCGATCATGCCGACGGCCATGACGACTAAGTGAGAGAGCAAAAAGCGCGATCGCAGATTGAGTTTGCTCATGTAGCCTCATCGGATTCATCTTCAAACTTATAGCCGACACCAATCACCGTTTTGATGAACATAGGATTACTGGGGTCAGGCTCAATTTTTTTACGCAGGCGTGCCACATGGGTATCTACCACCCGCTCATCGCCAAAGAAATCGCTGCCCCACAGCTTATCAATCAGTTGCGATCGGTTCCAGACGCGGCTGGGATAGCTGAGAAAAGTCGCGAGTAGGTTAAATTCTAGAGCCGTCAAATCCAATTGCTCCGCCTTGCCATCCATCTGTCGCTGAGCCACCCGCTGCTCCACATCGACGCTAAAGTGCGGCGTTTGGTAGGTAAACTGCTGCTCACCACTGCCCCCGCTCTGACGCAGCGATCGCCGCAGGAGTGCCCGCACCCGCGCCACTAATTCGCGGGGACTAAAGGGCTTGACAACGTAATCATCTGCCCCGGTAGATAAACCGATAATCCGGTCAATTTCCTCTCCCTTGGCCGTCAGCATCATGATGTAGGGATCTTTGCTGCCAGGCTGCTGCCGAATCCGAGCGCAAACCTCTAACCCGTCCAGCGTCGGAATCATCAGGTCTAGGACGATCAGATCCGGTTGCCACTCTGTAAAGACACGAACAGCGTCGGCACCATCGCGACAGATCTGACAGTTAAATCCTTCTTTTTCAAGATAAAGCTTGATCAACTGAGCGATTTCGGCTTCGTCTTCTACGATCAGGATGTTCATGAGAAAGGGGTAAAGGGCGGTAAAGGGGGTTAGGGAGTTTTGGGTGCTGTATAGTCCTGCGGTATAGCTACGCTACAGCGACGCGTAAAGTATGTTTAGGATTAGCCGTGTATTATCCTAGGGTGCATTCGCGCAGCAGTGCACCACACCAGGAAGGCCATAATCTATGACTCCTACAGTGACATCTATTTCCAGTGTAGCGAGTTCTTGGGGAACGACTTATCGAGCAGCGGGCTGGGTGAACATGCGACCGGGGCTGAGGCGCTGGTCGGGGTCAAACTGGCGGCTGATGCCCTGCATGAGGGCGAGGGCGTTGCCTGTGTAGCCCCAGATGTCGATGGCTGACTTGATACTGGGCGGAGCTGCCAAAATCGTGAGATAGCCGCTGGCCGATTCGCAGTGCGATCGCACTTTCTTGAGCAGTTCAATCACGGACTTTTCAGCATCGGCAGAGACCGCAAACCGTAGCGTGCCAATCCCGCTGCTGGCGTGGATGCGACCCCAGTAGGGTTGCTCTGTCCAGGTGTCGATCTGCTGGAGAAGCGACATAGCGGCGGCTGGCAGCAGACCAATTTTGCAGGTGCAGTGATCGGTCGGATCGGAATTTGTGGGCCAAAGTTGAGCTTGAATGCCGTGCCAAAATTCCGTTTCGGCTTCATCGACAATCAAATGGGTCTTGATGTTCATTTCGCTGCTCAGCTTCAAAATGCGATCGCACTGTTCGGTGATGCTTTCGGGAATACTCTGGAAGCGAACGGCAAGACCGGGATTTTCGCCCAGTTCAAAGCGAGTCATGAAGGCAGTTGAGATCCAATCGAGCATTGTGGGAGTCAAGACCGATGCGCGAATTTCCGCTGCGGCTTGCGCTAACGCATCGGATTTACCCGTCAATACCACGGTCGCTGAATCATCCAGCCAGGGGTAAGTGCGAAATGTCAGCTCGCTCAGAATGCCTAACGTACCGTAGGAACCCGTCATCAGCTTCATCAGATCGTAGCCAGCAACGTTTTTGACGACGCGGCCCCCAGCTTTGGCGGTTTGCCCATCATGACGAACGAGAGAAACACCGATCAGCAGATCCCGCACGCCGCCATAGCGCTGTCGCCAGGAACCCGCATCGGCTGTGGCCACAATGCCGCCGACTGTGGCCTGCTCCGGATAGGCTGGGTCAAGAGGCAGAAATTGATTGGCCTGTCGCAGCGTGTGCTGTAGTTCCGCAAAGGTCACACCTGCCTGCACTGTCACGGTTAAATCACCAACGGCGTGCTGCACGATTTGGCTGAGGCGTTCGGTGCTGATCACCACGTCAACCGCCTGCACTGGGCCACCCCACGATAATTTGCTGCCGCGCCCACAGGCCAGCACTCGCCACCCTTCTGTGTAGGCACAGCGCATCACTTCGGCTAGGCTGTTGGGATCAGATGGCAAGACTAAGCAAGGTGGTTGAGTAGCCAGCCCAGATTGGATCGTGGAATGTAGGAGCGCAGTTTGCCTGCGTAACTCCTGCTGCTCAGCGGTTTGCACAGCATCTGCACCAACGATGGTTTCTAAAATCTGGGCGATGTCGCTCATGATGGTTTCGGCTCAGTCATTCTATGTCTGTATCAGTGTATAAGTAGGTTGGCATAAATAAATGCAAAACCTAAAAACCAAGGGGGTGCCCCTCCGTATGTGTTTAGCGCAGCAATACGATCCCCCGCTGTCGCCGCCCCCTTGAAAAGGGGGCTATTCCAACTCTGGTCAAAGTTCCCCCTTTTTAAGGCAGGGCTGATTTATTGAAGAAAGGAAAATAGACGGGGGATATCGTGAGCTAAA
>CBKWJC010000152.1:0-8086 GCA_966674685.1 uncultured bacterium | reverse complement strand
TGCGATCGCAGATTTTAGGCAAAAAAAATCCTGGCGACTGCCAGGATTCTGAGGTTGCCCCATAAGGTTGTTAGTCCCTATAGAGGAGGAGAAATCTACTCTTGCGACTTTGCCTTTGACTTAGAAGGAAAGCTGAATGTGTATTACTAATGCTTGCTACTGATACGTACTACTCGTACAGCATGTTTTACTGTTCAGGCAGAAGCTGGCGGCTGTAGCTATCGGAGCGGAATCCAGGGGTTCTTTCGTTGAAGTCCAGTGTCTTGCCCGTCAGATTCTCTGATAGCTTTTCGAAGGACTGAGAGCGCCAGTTGCGTTCGTGGATTGGCTTGCTTTGCTCACCCCGGAAGTAAGCCTGAGAACCGATTAGGGCTACAGCAACCCAGCCTGCAACGAAGAGAATGGCTAGAACAATTAGATTAATCATATTGAACTCCTAACGTTCTATCTGTTGTAAATTAATGTAACTCTAATATTACAAAATGTCAAGATAATTTGCGCTAGATCCGGCTCTATATTAAAAGCCCGTGCTGCTTGGGAGCTAAAGGTTAGACTGAATACATTGGGCAGTACGTATGTGCGTATGTTCTGCTACGTCTCATTGATGGGTGATGAGTGCAGGATTAGGAGGAAGGGACGACGGAGTAACGGGGACTCGTGTAGTGTGTGTAGAAAGAGGAACTATCCATGACGACAAAATTAGTCAAATTGCATAAGTCCCATGATCATCAGTGGGTGGGAGCCAATGCCGCAGGGAACACAATTGTGGTGGGTGATCCAGCTAAGGCAACGTGGGGGCCAATGGAAATGCTGCTGGTGGCGCTTGGCTCCTGTGTGGCGCAGTACGTTCTTAACTTGATGCAGGCTAGTCCGCAAGCGTTTGAAAACTATCAAATTGAAATCGAAGCCGAGCAGGCAGAAAGCCAACCACAGCGATATACCTCAATTACAGTGCGGCATATCGCTCAGGGTGTGGATGTGACAGAAGCTGAGTTTCGGCGGATTGCAGATTTAGCGCTGACGCAATACTGCGCGGTTGCAGCTAGCTTAAATGCTGAAATGAAAACAGAAGTGGTGATTGCAGCAACGGCTGCGCCAGTGGTCTCGTAGTGTGTATTTTGCAGCAAATCCAGCAATGTGACAGTTTGCTGTGACAGCCAGAGAAGTGGAATGAAAATGAGCTGATCAGTCATTCGATAGATCGGGTGCAAACACCTTCTGGTAGGAAGTTCAGCGTATCTTCGCAACAGGTTGATTGTGTCGCTTCAGCTTCCTACCTAGGTCGTAGCTCTGGTGCATCGTGTCGTTGCTAGAGTCAAAGTAGATTGTTTAGTCCCCCGTTTGTCTCCCATGAAAGCTCAACCGATTTTGCTGGGTGTTGCGATCGCAGGCATTGCCGCCTCAATTGGATACGTGTCTGCCGTTGATCTGCAAGTCTCATCGAATACAGCCAGTTCAGATGCTGAGATTCCTAGCGCTGTTTCCAGTTTCGATTCAGCGACCGATGTGGCCCAAGATTCGGATGCCTCGCTGGAATCATCCGACTCAGCGCTGCAATCGAAGGAGCCGTCCGTTCGTCCATCCGCCGCTGAACCTGATTCAACCATTGCGACAGCGCCAAGCGATCCGAATTTTGATGCAGATACCGGGAATACTAGCGTCACCGTCAATCCATCCTGTAGTGATGCCGTAACGCAGACGGATATGAATATCTGCGCGCATCAAACCTATGAAACCGTTGATGTTGCCCTGAATCAAACTTATCAAGCGTTAACAGCAGAACTCAGTGCCAGTGACCAAGAACTACTGACCGATGCAGAACTGGCTTGGATTGAATATCGCGACAGAACCTGTGAGCTGGAAGCTGCATCCTATGAAGGTGGCTCAATTCAGCCGTTGATTCACTCGCAATGCTTGACCCGCATAACCGAAAACCGTACAGCGGAACTGCAAGCCCATTTGAATGAGCTAAATTCCCGCTAATACTGCTTCTCTAGATAATTACAAATCAATACTCAGTTCTCGGAATTGCTGATCGTAAGTATGAATTGTGATGTGGGAGCACTGCCTTCACATCACAATTCATACCCAGATGAAGCAACGCCCAGTTCTCAGCACTTAGCACTCAGTACTCCAAAAGTAAGGCGAGAGCAGCGAGGAGTAAGACGTATGCCTGTCACCCAGTCCTCAGTTCTTAAATGTAAAGTTCTCGGTCGTATGGGCGAAGTCTGTCCAATGCTGAATCGCTACCATGAACACCCGATTTCATTAAACCCATAATCATCAATTTTCCTGGAGATCGATAGAAGATGTCTCGCCATTCTGTTAAACGCATGAGCCTACTTGTGGCGGTTCTGATCGGATTAGTGGGCTGCAATGCTCCATCATCTGATTCAGCCTCTACGTCAACTGCAACCTCTTCTGATGCTGCACAAGTTGGACAAGCTGATTCAGGTGATGCAACGAATGCAACCGATCCGACGAGTGCGATCGCATCTGCTGACTCCACTAACAGCCAGAAAGCCGATGCCTCAGATGCATTAGATGCTGGGCAGTATTGCTATGAAGCGGAGACAGATGATGTATCCGGTGTTGTACGGCTGACTGTTAACCCGGATCAAACCGTCAGCGGCGATAGTCAAGCCAGCATTCACAATGAAGAACAGTCCTATTACAGCTCCTATCGGCAAGACTTTTCAGGCACGCTAGACGGCAATCAGCTCGATCTAGATGTGACCACCTGGATTGAGTATGACGTGCAGAATGAACCGGAAACCTGGACAGTTTCGGCGCAGCAGCTAGACGATACTCGCAACATTTATAGTTCAGTTGACTGTGAGCTGGTGCAAAATCTGTTTGTCAATGCCGATGGCCTAGAAGCTGAAGACCTGACGGACTACGCAACTGCGGTGCATGAACATCGAGTTGAGTTTCCCGCAGGCAGTACGTCCACAACTGTGGAACGGGGTGTGGTGCGAGCTGAGCGAGATGTTTTACTGCTCAATGCTCAAGGTGGTCAGCAGATGACGCTCGATATTTCCTCGCTGGAAGACAATGCAGCGTTTGATGTCGTCTCACCGAGCGGTCAGATTCTAGTCACGGAAGGTACCAGCGAGGAACTGCTACTGCCGGAGACGGGCGACTACGAGGTAATTGTCGGTTCAACGCGAGGCAATACTACCTACGAACTTGATATCGAGATTGAGTAGTCCTTGTAATTTCATATAAAGAGGAGGGACGGCGCTCAGCGCCATCCCTCCTCTTTGCGTATTTTGTCTAAGAGAATGTTCCAGCTTGACTCTCTTTCCCCCAACCCCTACTCCCAAAATGGGAGCAAGGGGGTTAAACATTCAAAGTCCCTCTCCCAAATTTGGGAGAGGGATTTAGGGAGAGGATACGTTTTCAAGCTATTTGTTAAACCAGCGTCAAATTGGGATACTCAGCCATCAGATCATCAGAGGTGAGGACATCACCCTCTCCTTGCGGTGACCAGAGGACTTCCAGTGCTAAGAGACGCTCGCTAGAAACGGAGCCAATTTTGCTGATTGCCTGACGTAAATCTTGAGAATTGGTCACTTTAGGCAGGCTGAAGTCGCCTTCAACCCCGACCACCAGCGTGGCAACGATGTATTCGCCGGGTGCTTGCTCAGCCAGTTCTCCGCCTTTGCCGGGTAGAGCAGCCTTTGGTTCAGCCTGCTTCAACTGATTGTTGACGTTGGAGATGACCTCTTCACTGAACTTGCTGCGCTCAGCCAAAACGAGCTGATTAAACTTAGCTTCGGCTGATTCCAATCGAGCCTGTTCGGATTGTGTGGATGCGTACATCCAGTAGTCTGGGTGACGCAGGAGAGACAGCGTTGTTTCTTGCAGCACCTGCGCTAAGCCCTCAGATGAAGATGTATCCGCAGACTTGGCAATCCGCTCTAGATCAGCCTGTAGACTGCGGGCTTCAGAGAGTAAGCCAACCTGTAGCTTCGCCACAGATACTTTAGGACTGGTCGCCGTGTAGCCAGAGCCACCATAGCTGTCGCCGCTGGTGACCTGACGGAAGGTGCGAATCAGGAAACCTGCGATCGCAAACATGATCAACAGGCTAAACAGCCCACCGCCACCAAAGCCAAAGAGAGGAAAGATAAATGGAAAGCCAAACCCGCCACCGGGATAGCCGTAACCATAGCCACCGCCCGATGGGGGAGCGTAGGTGCGACTTGGTGCAGAGCGAGAAGGCACGCGGAAGCTACCGCCACCGACTCGGCCACCACGGGCAGCCAAGGCGCTATCTGCTGTGCTGAAAAAGAGTACCGCAACTAAACCCAGTGCTACGAGGGGTTTGAGGAACGGCTTGATGAATGAAAAAAGCTTTTTAACCATAGGAAATTGCCGACCGAGGCTTAAATGAACGTTACAGTCAGGGCTTATTAATACTGTACCGCGTTCAATTTCGAGCCATGTGCGGCTTCAGCAAGATTTTAAGGGTAGGAAACCGTACAAGATGTAGCAAATTGCTACTCCAAAAAGCGGGTGACTGTAGCGCTGTATTCTTGGTAGGGTTTCACTCCGGTTAGTGTTTCCAGTAGTTCACCATTTTTGAAGAACATGACCGCTGGCATTCCTTTCAGGCCAAATCGCTTGGGGATCTGCTGATTGGCATCAAAGTCGATTTTCATCACTTTCACTCGATCGCCATAGGCATTTGCCAGTTGATCAATCAGCGGCGTCACCAGTTTGCAAGAGCCGCACCAGGACGCCATGCAATCGACAACCAGCATGGATTCTCCGGCGAGCAGTGAATCCAGTTCGGCCTCATCTTTAATCAGTTGAGCGGCACCTGTTTCGTCGTAGCCGAGCCGGAATAGATCATTGGCCACTTCGGCAAAGGGTCGGCTGCCGTTGATGGTGGTCAGTTGCGATCGCGATTGGTAATAGTTCAGTAGCGGCGTAAGTTCTGCTTCATGACGAGCCAAGCGCTGGCGAATTTTGGAGATGGATTCACCTGGCTCTTTCTCGTTCCATAGCTGATTGATTAGCAATCCAGTCACGGCCTGAAGATGAACGACGGTTGGAGCGGGCAGTTCCATCTTGGTCAAAAAGTCATCTAGCGCCTGAGCCTGAGCCAGCGTGCGCGGGCATCCCTCTAAAACCCAGCCGTTTAGCATGACATCGGGTTGCTCAAATCGCCGCCGAATCAGCTTCATCACTAACGCATCCGGCACGAGTTCTCCGGCTTCCACATAGGGATGAGCCTCAAGGCCAATCTCAGACTGGGTAGTGATGGCTTGATGAAAAAGCTGACCCATTGAAATGTATGGCAGGTGCCAGCGCTTAGCGAGTTCAATGGCCTGTGCTTCAACACCAATACCCGGAAGCCCCAGTAGGACAAACTGCTTAAATTTCATGGACGATAGACCCTTGTATAGCTCTGCTCAATTGCGTAACGAAGTTGTGGAGATATCCTTCACTCAGCAAACGGACGGATTGCGTCTATGTATCTACTGTTAAGCAGTATGTTTCATGGATTCGCGTCACCCTTCTTTTTTTGGGTATTGCTTTAGATTTGGTTGGGCAAGTGCGATCGGCTTTGCCATATCGATTAACTGGAATGACTATACATAAATATCCTAGATTTCGTTTCGACGTTGAGATCCCCCCTGACCCCCCTTAAAAAGAGAGGAAATTGGCTCGAAGTTCCCCCTTTTTTCTAGCGTTAGCGGCTCGAAGCGCGGGGATTTAGGGAGATCAGTCCGGGATTTAGAAAAACTATTCAGATGTGTATAAGCAGTAGCATATGTAAAGAGGCTGCATCAAATTAAAACACTGCTAAAAAGGAGCCCCTAGAGGCCCCTTCCTGATCAAAGTTTTGAGTTATCTATCACAAAATATGCAAAATCTTGACTATGATAGATCTCGATTTTTAGGGAGATTGTTTTCTTTCCTAAGATTGGTCTGATTAGCGGAATTATACATTCCTGGATTAGCAGAGGATCGATTTGCTAAGGGGTCAGAATCAGACTTGGTCTTCTCATCAAGCTTCTGCTTTGCTGAAGATTTAGCACTATCTGTGATCTTTTGAGTATCTTTAGCAGCAGTATCTGCCATCTTTTTAATGTCTTGAGACGTTCGGTTGGCTGCGTCAGCAATGGAAGGTCGTACATCATCAACAGTACCTTTGACCGACTGGCTCACGCCGCGAACATCAGCTTCATTAATTTTGCCTTTGACCGATTGGCTTACACCCTGAACATCGGCTTCATCAATTTTGTGCTGAACAGACTGGCTTACGCCCTGAACATCAGCTTCGTTGATTTTGTGCTGAACAGATTGGCTTACACCGCGAACATCAGCTTCGTTGATTTTGCCCTGTACCGTTTGAGTGACACCTTTTATATCGGCTTCATCGATTTTGTGCTGAACTGATTCAGACAGACCTTTTACATCGGCTTCATCAACCTTTGCTTTGACTGAATCAATTGCGCCCTCAACCTGATGAGTAACACCTTCGGCTGTGTCTTTCAGGGAATGTACTGCATCATCGACTTGATGATCGATCCCTTCAGCAGCTTGGTTTCCAATAGCGGCTCCGGCTACAGCGCCTCCCACTGCACCGATAGCTGCACCCATCTTTCCAGCTACCATGCGACCAACAGTGGCACCAGCAACACTACCGCCAGCAGCACCTACTGCTTTGGCGACGGTGTGGCTAGGCTTGGAATCTTGATTCTGATCCTGAGCACTGGAATCTTGATTCTGATCTTGGATGGATGGGATACCTTTTTCTAAATTCTTGGGGGGACTATTGGTTTGGTATTTCACCACAACCTTGTCATCGATATCCTTTTTATTAGGGCGAGCAAAAGGATCGTTAGTTGTACTAGCCATAAATAGCAGAGTCTCCTTGAAAATAAATTTCTCCTAATTAAATGGTAGTGATATGTATTGGGAGCTAGCCTCTCCTATGGTGGGAGCTGGCCTTTTCTAGAGAAGGAGATTGTCTGAATTTGTCTCCACCCGTGCGATCGCAGATCTAACAGGTTGGGTTTAGGTTGGATCGGTTTTACTCGCGGTGATTTTGCGTAGTGCGATCGCAGTCGTCACGTCATGACCAAAAGCGGGATTGCATGCGATCGCAATATGCGCCTAAATTCTCAAACTGCTGGGCATAGTCTGTCAGTGGTAGGGGCAATGTTGAACGCATCAAGTTCGCCAGCAAGCCATAGCCTGATGCATCGACGCTCGTTGGCTGTTCACCCATCAAGAATGGCTTATCGGCTAAAAAATCACTAATCGCGTGCAGATCTCGCTTGCCGATTTCATAAATCTCCTCGCGCGTGTGCCGCCCGATGCCGTGCCCGTAGAGATTGCGCTGAGCGTCTTTTCGCACCTGATTGGGCACAATTGAGCGCAAAATTGGCGGCAAATCGCCAAAAAAGGTTTCGCGAATTGCGGGCCAGTTTTCATCCTCAAACCAGCGACCATAGAAGGCTACCCAGTAGAGGTTTTCTTCCATCAGCCGCTGAAAGGCGAGTGCGATCGCATGTTCGGCTGGTGTGAGATGCTGATCCAGTGGGTCGCCGTAGGTTTGCTTCAGATGGTCAATGATGAAGTTGGAATCGGCAATGGTGCGATCGCCATCTTGGATATAGGGCAGCTTGCCTTTTGGGGCTTTGCGAATGTCGGCATCGGCTGCAACCTGATAGGGCACACCTGTCATTTTCAGATAGGTTTCCACCTTGAGGCAAAACGAACTGGGATTGGGTAAGCCAAAGGCGGGTTGGAACTGGTACAGCGTAATCATGGGGGCATGTCTGAGAGTTACGCAATCATTTTAGGCTGAGCAGAATAAAACTTGATTAATAACCGGGTTACTGCTGAGAATCGCTCGTTTTGCCCGAAATTCATCCTAGGAACCCGATTTCTAGCGCTTTTAATCTGCGGCTAGCTAGCTGAGATAGCTACTGTTTATACATATCTGAATGGTTATTCTAAATCCCGGACTGATCCCCCAAATTTCCTTAAAAAAAGGGGAATGACAGACTTGAGGCATCGACCGCTTGCCCTCATCCCCCAGCCCCTTCTCCCACGGGAGAAG
>CBKWJC010000151.1:0-8164 GCA_966674685.1 uncultured bacterium | reverse complement strand
CTAATCTCATTTTGAGATGCTTAAGTTGGCTCCAGTGATGGCCATTCGCCCCTACGCAACGTTGATGGTTCTAAATTATCCTTTGCCTAAATGAAACCACCCTGCTTTTTAAGGGGGATTTAGGGGGATCAGTGCGGGATTTTGAAGACCTGTTCAAGATGTATGTACTTAGTAGGATAATCCTGGGGAAGGGCGGGTTTTGACCAACATGTTTCTATTCAGCACCATCATTTATGGCTAAATCCGCCCCTACAGCACCCTTCAACGTTTTCGGTTTTACCAAATCCCCAACTAAGGCCACAAATGAAGCCCCCTTGCTCCCCCAGCCCCGCTGCTCGCGCCACCTGACTGGAGTTCCATCAACAAGCAACGGTATTAAGGATGGGCCGTTCAATGAACAACTGTTGGCGATCCAAACAATTGTGGTTCATTGCCGGACTGACGGCGTTAGGAACTGTTATTCTGGCTACCCCCATTCGTCATGTTCTCGATCATCAGGTGGTGTTCGACTATCTGGAAATGCTGGAGCGAACCTGGGCGATCGCAACTTTCCTAGCGGCTCATATCGTAGCCACCACGCTGGGCGTCCCCGGCACCGTCTTAGTAATCGCGGGAGGAGCTGTTTTTGGCCTAATCTGGGGCAGTTTCCTGTCCGTGATTGGCGCGACGCTAGGTGCGATCGCAGCTTTCCTGCTGTCCCGCTATCTGCTGCACGACTGGTTTAACCGCCGTTTTCAGCAGTCTCCCCGCCTGCAACAGTTCCAGCAAATTCTGCACCACAATTCTCTGCACTGTGTCCTAGCCGTCCGGTTTGCGCCCATTTCACCGTTCAATCTTGCCAATTTTCTGTTTGGCCTGACCCCGGTTTCTCTCCGCGCCTATACCCTTGGCACATTCATCGGCATCATCCCCGGCACCATCGCCTATACCTGGCTAGGCGTCACCGGACATCAAGCCTTTCAGCACGGCAACTGGTATCCATTTGCGATCGCATCTAGCTTCCTGGTTTTTCTGTCTGTGATTCCGTTGCTAGCTCGTCACCAGTCACTGTTGAGGAAGTGAGGAGTGAGGGGTTAGAGGGCTGTAAAGGCTGTAAAGGAATGACCCACTTGATCAAATCACGGCTCTACATGATGCTCCCCTGCTCCCTTTCTCCCCTGCCCCCCGCTTAAATCTGCCACCCTATCAACAAACAACAATACGCCTCACGCCTCACGCCTTGCTCACTAATCCGGATCTCGCTTATGACGACGGGGATTGGCTTTGTCGCGTTGGGCTTGCGCTAGGTACCAGCGCCGCCAGGTTTGGGAGGAGCGAATGGCTAACCAGAGCAGCAACAGGGCAATGATGCCACCCTGCTGGGGTGCATCAAAGGCAAACAGCACCAGCGATATACAGAGAAAATCCTGGAGCAGAATTGTCCAAAATGGCAGTTCTGGCATGCGGTAAAACAGGCCAAGCTGCACTAAGTGAATCACTAAGGCGACTAGTCCACCAATCAGAGCAAACAAGAAGATTAACCAAGAATCTACGTCCATTGTTTCGGCAATCGCCAATGCTGCGATCGCACCCACAATCGGCGCAAAGCCAACCTGGGTTACTTGGATAATCCGGCGACCGATGCGATCGCGGAAGGCAAAAATCTCAAACAGTGACCAACTGACCAGTATTCCCAATGCGACTGGAGGGGGAACATACCGCAGTATCGGCACGTTTGACCACAGTGGCTCTCCCTGCAACAGGCCAATCAGCAGCAGAGGCAGAGCAATCCGCATGCCGCTTGCCGCCGCAATAGACAAAATCGCCAGTAACTCAACCAAAAAAAGCACGAATCAACACACCTGACGTTTAAACGATCACGCTAAATTTACAACGCGAAACAGCAATAGTAGTAGGCCATATAAGTAGGTTGGCATATAAGTAGGTTGGCATAAATAAACGCATCTAAAAAACCGGGGGAGCAACCTTCCGGGGCACATCCCCCAGTTTTTTAGATGTGTGTTGATTGACCAGCAGCTACTTAGCCATTTTGGACGAGTTGAGAGAATGAGTGTGTCCATTTACAACTCTTTCCCCCATCCGAGCAGAATCCGTTGGTCACCTTGCGAAAGACAACGCTCCAGCGCAATGCCTGCTCACTGGAATTGTTGGTTGGCGAGCGCATCATCCGCGCCGTCTGAGCACTGAACAGATTAGAGACCCGCGCCCTAAGCCGATGGTCGTCTATCAACTCATCAATGACAGCTTGAGCTTCTTGGCCATAGAAAAGCATCGCACCATAGCATTCAGCCCGCGTGATGGGAGGGGTGAGATGGGGCAATTCAATATATAAGACTAAGCTGGTGACAAGACTCGAACTTGCGACCGGCTGATTACAAATCAGCTGCTCTACCAACTGAGCTACACCAGCAAACAACAGTTCGAACATTATAACAGCATGGAAGCCATTTACTCACCAGAAACCTGAAAAAATACCGTCCGCTGCCGTGGCCCATCTAGCTCCAGCAAAAACACAGACTGGTATGTTCCCAGCGCCAGTTTACCGTCCACAATCGGGATAATTTCACTATTATTGAGTGTCATCGCCATCAGGTGCGAATGAGCATTCATCGGTTCATCCTCCGGCACCTCTCGCAGATGCAGGTCATTGTGCAAATAGCGATCGCACCTTGGTGCCAGCTTCTCCAAATACACCCGAATATCTTCGAGCAGCCGTTCCTCGTACTCATTGACCGCCAGCGCCGTCGTCGTATGCCGCGAAAAAACCAGCGCCTGACCATTGCGAATCCCAGTCGAATCAACAAACGCCTGTAAACGCTCGTTCAAGTTGTAAATATCAATCGACTTCTCGGTCTTGATTTCTTCGATCGTGTGCAGAATAGGCATGTTGAATAGAAGCTCTAGTTGCTGACAAATATTGCTCAAATCGTGAGGCGAGAGGAGTAAGGAGTGAGGAGTCTAATTTTGAGTAGTTAGTTTTCACTCAGCACTTAGCACTCAGTCCTTCACGCCCCCTTCTCCACATACGCCCTCCAGCCCCCATACTCCGTAATCTCCCGTTGGTCTTGACACAAAATTGGTTCTCCGATTACCCCCAGTACCGTTTCGCCGTCTTCTAGTTTCACTTTGCCGATGCTGAGGCCGGGGGGTTCTTGCAGTAGCACCTGGGCAATGCCGTCTGCGGGAACTGACCAGACTTCAACTGCGATCGCAACTCCGCCTTCGGCAACGCGAACCATAGCTGGATGTACGTCGTTGATTGACCACAGCCGATAGGCAGGTTCGGTTTTGGCTTCTTTAAGGAAGGTGGCATTGACGGCAAGGAGATTGCCGTTGAGGGCGAGGCCGCGCATCAGAGTGCCGTTGACGGCAAGTTTGACATTTTCGGTCACTGGAGTGGGTGGTTGTGATTGGGAAAGCAGTTACGAGAGTGCATTTTAAGTCAAAATTGCACCACCCATCAGTTTGCGGTAGCGATAGTCGAGTTCCACCCGCATGTCCGGCCACTGTTCCAGTTCTGGGTCTTTAGTCAGCACCTTTTCCGCTGCTTCGCGGGCAATCTCCAGAACAGCCTGATCTTCCACCAAACTGGCCAGCGCAAAGTCGGGTAGACCGGATTGACGAGTGCCGAGTACCTGGCCGGGGCCACGAAAGCGCATATCCATTTCGGCAATAAAGAAGCCGTCTTGCGACTGAGCTAAAACCTGGAGGCGCTGGCGAGCAGTCTCGGCTTTAGAGCTGCTCATCAAGATACAAAATGATTGGTCGGCACCCCGACCGACGCGGCCTCGGAGCTGGTGCAGTTGGGCAAGGCCAAACCGTTCCGCATGTTCAATTAGCATCACGCTGGCGTTGGGTACGTCCACACCAACTTCTACAACAGTGGTGGAGACGAGAATGTCGGTTTTGCGATCGCGGAATGCCTGAATCGCCTCATCCTTTTCCGCCGAGGTCATGCGACCGTGCAGCAGACCAACGGTGAAGTCGGGAAACACCACTTCCTGCAAGCGCTGATGTTCTTCAATCGCAGAGCGTAAATCCAGCTTTTCTGACTCATCCACCAGCGGCAGCACAATATACACCTGCCGCCCAGAAGCAATTTCCCGCCGCATCAGATCATAGGCATGGTTGCGATCGCGGTTACCCAGCACCGTTGTTTGAATCGGTTTCCGTCCCGGCGGCAGTTCGTCAATCTGGCTCACGTCCAGGTCGCCATGCAGGGTGAGTGCCAGAGTACGCGGTATCGGCGTTGCAGTCAGGGTGAGGACGTGCGGATTCTCGCCTTTCTGCTGGAGCCTCGCCCGCTGCTGCACCCCAAATCGATGCTGCTCATCAATTACCACCAGACCCAAACGGCTGAACTGCACCGGATCTTCAATCAGGGCGTGGGTGCCCACCAGCAGCGGTAGCTCCCCGGTTTGCAGCTCGCTGTGAATCTGCCGCCGCTTTACTGTCTTGGTCGATCCAGTCAGCAGCTCAACGGGCAAATGCAGCAGATTAAACCAGTTGACCAGCTTGCGATAGTGCTGCTCCGCCAGTACCTCCGTCGGAGCCATCAGCGCCACCTGATAGCCAGACTGAATCGCCGCCAGCGCCGCAATCACCGCCACAACCGTCTTACCAGAACCGACATCTCCCTGCACCAGCCGATTCATCGGTACGGGTTCCTGAATGTCGTTCAAAATGTCGTTCACTACCCGCTCCTGTGCGCCCGTGAGCCGGAACGGCATCATCTCGTAAAACTGGTCAATGAGCTGGCCAGTTGGTGCCAGCACCGCCCGCGTCTGTTCCTGCCGCTGCTCCAAACGACGACGCAGTAGGCCGAGTTGCAGATAGAAAAACTCGTCAAAAATCAGCCGTCGCCGCGCCTGTTCCAACGCCGCTCGGTCGGGAGGAAAGTGAATATGCGCGATCGCAACTGGCAACTCAACCAAACCGTACAGTTCTCGCAGCTTGGGCGGCAATGGGTCGCGCAGCAGCACTGCCGATGGCATCGCTTCAACCACGGCTTTGCGAATCATGTAGGCTTTGGTATCCTCCGTCAGCGGATAAACGGGCACAATCCGTCCCACCGTCAGCGACTCAATCGAGCTACCCGTATGATCCAGCACCTCAATATCTGGATTATCCAGCGTTAGGCCATACTTGCTGGCTTTCACCAGTCCCGACGCGGCCACCACGCAACCCGTCGGATAGCGCCGCTTTTCCTGCTCTTGCCACGCCCGACTGGCATAGCGCTTACCCGGCAGAAACCGACTAATGCGGATTTGCCCCGTCGAATCCCGCACAAACAGCTCAAAAATGGTCAGCTTACTGTTGCGCGGACTGGTAAAGCAACTGACCCGCTTCACCGTACCCACCAGCGTCACCGTTTCCCCTGGTTCCAAATCCTTAATAGTCACCTGCCGCGCATAGTCTATGTGGTCACGCGGAAAGTAATACAGAATGTCTTTGACGGTATAGAGGCCCAATTTGGCTAAGCGATCGCTGTTTTTGGGGCCAATCCCCGGCAGGTAAGTCAGTGACTGATCGAGCTGCGGTTTGCGAGTACCGGACTGGCGCTGTTCAGTGGCCGGAATCGTTTTGGGTGTTTTCGGTTTACGAGTTGATTGGGTAGAAGTTGCGATCGCACTCTGACCATTGCCATTACTCGAACTGGCTGCCGCAGTGAAATCCAGCGTCGTCTGCATTCCGTCTTCCATCGTCTTCTGCGTCCGATGCAGAAACCGCCGCGTCTCTGCGACCAAATGCCGCCGCTGAGCAAAACTATAGTCGGAATAGCTGGCATAACTTTCCGAGAACTCCTGCCAGCGCCGCCGATCATCCGTAGGCAATTCAGTCGGAGCCTGCCGAAAATTGAGCTGCAAAAATTCGCTGAAACGGTACTGTTTGCCCTCCAGGTCATTGAAGCCTTTATCAGCTTCGACCGAGAGCGCTTTCTGTAGCCGAATCCAGTCGGGGGAAGGGGTCATTGGGCAGAGAGGGCAGGGATAGGGAGGCTGTAAAGGGCTGTAGAGAGAGTCAGTAGGGTTGCAGATAGGCACTGGCGCAGCCTGAGCGATGCTGGTGGCCGTAACGCACCAAAATCAACAGTCGTCACCTATAGTTCAAGCGATCTACTTGTTCCCATGATAAATAATCGGGTGGGATGTTGATCAACAAGCTTAAAGGTATGACTCTAATCGGCAATCCATTTTAGTACCGTTCGCTGTTGGTACGTTGGAATCAGCGGAAATTTATTGCGATGAATCGTGAAAGCTGAGATAGCAAAAGAGCAATCGCACATTCATCTGCGATCGCTCTTTTTGTTGACATACCCAAAAACAAACGTCTGTAAGGAAGGAATTCGCCCTACAAGAAGTGCGATCGCACTACACCTGTCAATACCCAGTAGTTTAACGGACCGACGTTCAGCGGCCGGGCGGGCACCGAGCCACTTCCGAATCACAAGGACCGCGACGCCCGCACGGTCCGCTGCAACGGCTGGTTATCCGGCCTCGCCACGCCGCCGCATCATCTCCACGTATGACTCGACTTCCTTCTGCGACTCCCACTGACGGTTGAATCCGTTGAAGCCCTCGCGAAGTCGGCGCATTACTGCGGGCTTGTACACCACCTTCGCTCGCCAATTCGTGATCAGGTCAGCCGACATGACGACGGTGATCCAGCGACGCGACCCCCGCGCGATGCCGACCGTGACGACCTTCTCATACCCGTCGCCCCACTGCGGGGGCAGGCAGTACACCTTCGTGCCCGGCGTGAAGTGCTTCGAGCCGCGCCGGACCTCCTTCGAGTCGCCAAACTCGTGCTCCTCGACGACGTTGCCGACGAGGCACCAATCCGTCGGTTCAGCGGGAGCCTCCGGCGTTGCCGGCGCTCCAAAGAGCCACGTCCAGATGCGATCGAGTTGTCGACGAAGAGCGACCATGGCCGGATAACTATTATTTGAAAGTGAAACTTTCTGCCTAATATCCCTATTGGGGCGATTAGGTGGAAATCTGTCGGCCTAACACCCTTATTTAGGTGGTTAGGTAGAAATTCGTCAGTCTAACATCCCTATTTGGGGGATTAGGTGGAAACGTTCAGTATAACCACCCCTTACAATTTCAGATTGGCGTTGTTTAGAGTTTGTTTATCGTTCCTCAACTTATATTCACTCCATGCAGCCGCCTCACTGCGATCGCAAATAACTCCCTAGCCTCAGCAAACTTTGTTGATGCAAAAAGTGCGACGCGATTAAGGTTGACTTTGAGAAAGATGCGATAGGAAAGGTGCGATCATAATTGAGAGAATAAACAACTCCCTAGCAGCCAAATCATGCAAATCACACTCGAACTGCCGGACGAACTACTCCAGCACTTTGACCAAACCCACATTAATCGTGAGATATTAGAAGCCCTTGCTGTGCAAGCCTATCAATCCGAGAAAATCACCAGTGCCCAAGTTGGCCGCATTTTGGGTCTTCCCTCACGCTGGGCAGTAGATGCATTTCTTAAACAGCACAACGCCAATCTGCACTACGACGAGGCTGACTTGGAAGCAGATCGCGAAACACTTCGCCAGCTCCGCAACAGTTAAACCAATAGCGCCTCATGATCGTTGTTGCCGACACCTCGCCCATTAACTATCTGTTGCTAATCGACCAACTTGATTTGCTACCGCGCTTATTTCAGCAAGTGATTATCCCTGAAGCAGTACGGGATGAGCTGCTTGATCCAAGCGCTCCAACTGTACTTCAAGAATGGATCGCTAATCCCCCTGCGTGGCTAGTGGTTCAAGCGGTTGAAGTGACCGATGAAGCTCTTAGTATTCTGGATAGAGGCGAGCAATCCGCAATTACATTAGCCGAAGCACTGCCAGCAGATTTGCTGATTATTGATGAACGTTTAGGCAGAACGATAGCTTGCGATCGCGGCATACCCATTATTGGCACTTTAGGCATTCTGGATGACGCCGCTTCTCAAGGACTAATTAATCTTGAAGAATCTCTCCTCAAGCTCCAGCAAACAAACTTTCGCATCTCCCGCCGTATCATCCAAGCATTATTGCAGCAGGAGTGATTGCGATCGCACATCTATCATGTCTGTCAATAAACCGTTATTGACTCCACAGAGCAAATCCCGTACTGTGAAACGTTAAGTTGCTAACGCAAACATCACCTGCA
>CBKWJC010000150.1:0-8402 GCA_966674685.1 uncultured bacterium | reverse complement strand
GTCAGTATCTACCCTCATCCTACTTCCCTCTAATCAGAGTGACAAAAGAGGGATATACGAGATTGAGAGATGCGATCGCAGAGCTTTAGTCGCGGATTAAGGTTTGATCGTACTAGTACACCCACTGGCCTAATTCTGAACTGAAGTGATCAAAAATCCAGTAGCACAGAGCTAATCTGAAGCACTTTTATTGGCCGCAAACCTTTCTCGTTGACGAATTGCAGCATGAAGCAACTAATCGTCATTGATGCCGTCTTTATGAGGCGCTGCGCAAACGAGTTGTTTACCTTGATCCTCAAGTAAACTATCTTGCCAGAGATGCGGCTATCATCGTGGAGAAATTAGGACAACGTGGGTCAGCCATGAAAGCGCTTGAGGGATTTTGGCAGTTTCTTAATACGGATGTAAAAGATATCCCTTGGGGAGATGTGGCAGAGCAGGGCATTGAAGCCCTTAAGTCTCTGCCAGATGCGGCGAAAGCTTGGCAAGAGAATGCCGACAAAGTTCAACAACTTGCTCCCTATTTTCAACAAGCAGAACCCCTGCTCAAGGCGCTGGATGATCCAATCATGCAGTTGGCCATTGCCGGACTTCCGTTTGTGTCGATTGGCATTAACTTGCTCAAAATTGGGCTGGAACTGGCCAAAGTAGATCCGACCTTCGAGAGCTCAGTGGCGATTGTGGCTCAACTGGCCTATCTTCAGAGCTTAGAAATGGTACTGCAGCGACTTCAGGATGAGGAAATCAAGTCGAAACTAGCACAGCTATCCTTTGAGGATGTGGTGCAGCGGCAGCTTGCCCGGTTGGATACAACGGAACTGACCACTGCTCAAGCCAAGCGAGTCACTACTCAGTTTCGAGAATCCGTATTGGCTCAGGAGTTTGATAAGGCACTAGCAGAGCAATTGCAGCAGGTGGGACTAGAAGATCGCCAAGCTCAACGACTGGTGGATCAGGTAGTGTGGGGCAGCCATCGTTATCTTCATCAGGCCATTGTGGAAGCGGGGGAAAGTGTGGCACCACTGGCAGAGTTTTACCGCACCGGAGGCCAGCGAGAGCAGGAACGGTTCGCCAGCATCGATGAGTACTTGGAAAAGATAAAATCGTTGCCGCTGGAGCAGGTGTTTGATGAGAGCGACCCAAAAGTAACCATTCAGGACATCTATGTGCGGCTGGAAGTCCAGCCTTTGGACCAGGAAGGAGAGGTGAAAGAGGATGTTGACCCCATCCGTAGTCATGAATGGACTCAGCAAATCTTAGAACAGCCAGCCAACCAAACCCGCAAGGTGATGTTTATTGAGGGGGAAGCGGGTCGAGGCAAGTCGGTGTTTTGTCGCATGATTGCCAACTGGGTACGAAATGAGTTTGGTGATGCCTTTATTCCGTTGCTGATTCGGCTGCGGGATTTAAGATCGCTTGGCCAAAATCTAACGGAAACGTTGAAAAACTGTCCCGATCTACAGTCAGCACAGTTCGTTCAGTCTAAATCAGACTGGCTGGCTGATAAAAACATACGCTTTTTAATTATTTTGGACGGATTTGATGAGTTGCTGCTGCAAGCTAGAGAATCACGAGACATCAAGGATTTCTTAGAATACGTAATTGACTTTCAAAAGAATTTCCATCACCAGTGTTTAGTAACAGGACGCCCGCTAGCACTACAAGGATTAAGTCCAGTGATTATGCGGAGCGAATATCTAGAGCGGGTGCGGTTGGAAGCAATGGGTGATCCAGCGCGGGAACAGTGGCTAACTCAATGGCAAACCCTCTTCGGGGAGAAAACTGTCACTACGTTCCGCCAATTTCTTGATGCTTGCCCCGAAGACATCACTAATACTCTGGCTCGTGAGCCTTTACTGCTGTATTTGCTGGCGCGGCTAAATCGGGAAAACTATCTGAACCATGAAATGTTTGCGGATACCCAAACGGGGGCTAACCAACAAACTCAGGCGAAGCTGCAGATTTATCGAAAATCGGTAGACTGGGTGCTGGAAAATCAGCGTCAAGATGAAAACCAGCGTCAATCAGGGTTAGAGCTGGAAGATTTGCGGGAGGTGTTGCAGGAAGCGGCGCTGTGTGTGGTGCAGTCGGGTAATGAAACAGCGCGTTTGGAGATGGTGAAGCAGCGGTTCACGAGCCAAAGTAATCCTATCGCTAAATTGCTAGAGCAAGCTAAGACAAACACCGGGCAGACAGAAAAGACGGCGCTGAAGAATTTGCTCACTACCTTCTACCTAAAACCCGGCGAAGAGGATAAAAGAGGGTCGGTCGAATTTACCCACAAGAGCTTTGGCGAATATCTGTTTGCGGAGCGGCTGATTGCAGCCTTTAAATACTGGACAGAGGTGGATGATCGCAAACAACCTCGCGTAAAAGATGATAAAGAATTGTACGAACAAATTTACGATCTGCTGGGCTATGGTGGCCTGAGTCAAGAAATTGTCGCCTATCTCTGGGAACTGCTAGAAGAAAGCGAAATCGACCGAATAAAACTGTTTAATCAACTCCACGGCTTTTATGAAGACTGGTGTCAAGGCGAATTTTTGGATGCTCCACCCAACGAAAATCTACCCCAAAAGAAGCTGCTGCAACTTCTAGAACAGAAGATTCCCGTAGGGCTAAAGCGAGTGGATGTGTTTACTGGACTCAACGTAATGATCATCCTGTTCAAACTCCACGCTTCGGCTCAACCCGAAGGCTATCCTCACCTACCTAAAGATAGCCTCCGGTCTGAGATCTGGTTTCATCCCTGTGGCGAACCGGATACCGAAGACTTTAAAACAGACCAACTCCTCAAAATCATTCACTACGCGGATGCTCTTAGTCCGTCAACCTTTGCTACCACGGTTGGGCCTCACCTAGCGAAAGCCAACCTTACCCGCGCCAACCTCACCAGCGCCTTCCTCGCAACCGCCAACCTTTACAGCGCCAACCTTTACAGCGCCAACCTCGACAACGCCATCCTCTACCGTGCCATCCTCGAAAGCGCCTTCCTGGATAACGCCTTCCTCGCCAACGCTTTCCTCGCCAACGCCAGTCTCTACAGTGCTAACCTCGTCAACGCCAACCTTTACAGCGCCAACCTTCACAGCGCCATCCTTCACAGCGCCATCCTTTACGGTGCCATCCTCGAAAGCGCCAACCTCGTCAATGCCAACCTCTACGGTGCCAATCTCGAAAGCGCCAACCTTGTCAACGCTACCCTTCGCAGAGCCATACTTATCGAAACCAATTTGAATACACTTTACAGTCTGTCAAGAGAGCAACTGGAAGGTAGTGAACAATTTAAAGGTGAAGATTCACCACTCATTTGCAATGCAGCCTTGCCTCCAAATATCAAGATTAACCCCAACCGAGATTGGGATCGGTTGGCAACGGTGCTTCACAAGCGATATCCTTCTGCATTTGAAACGTTGAAAGATGCAGAGAAGTGGGTAGAAAAGAGACGCCCAAATTGATTTTGAATTTGTGATTTTGGACTTTGTAGGCATGAGAGTTGCTTTTGATCGCACTTTTCGCAAGCACCCACAATCTCTTTAAAATGCGCGGTGCGTAACGAAGTGGAGCAGGGCGCTGTGTAAACGTGGCTCGGCTGAATAGCGGAGCCACACCGACCAAGTGCAACACGATTTCTTTCAGTCCAACGCTGATCGCACTTTTCCCAGATTCCAACACTCTGGAACTCTGCCAAAAAAAGGGGGCAAACGCCCCCAACAGGCCGCTAGAGGCGCAACCGCAGCCGAGAACCACGAGAGGCAGGCCCCAAACCCGCAACCCCGTCAGGCACCGAACAGGGAACCGACACCGCGAACCGACCCGGCCCCGACGACGGACAGCGCACCAAAACGGAATAGCCAACCACCTCAGACCAGCGAGCCGCAAACCCAGACGGCAGCGACGCAAACCACACCTCAGCCACGAACCCGGTGAACGAGCGGTCAGACTCCCGCCAGAAACACTCAACCGCGCCGAACTCAGCAGCCAAACCAGAGACAAACTCAAACGGAACAGAACGCATGGCAACAAACCAAAAACAACAGGTTTGATTGCCCACCTTTGAATTGACTTTGATGGGTAGATAACGGCTAGTGGCAAGGGCTGGGAAATGCGACCAACGGGAGCCAGATAAAAAGAGCGAAGCAACCACCCGCCCAGCTTGTACGGATGTGGCCTGGAGCCAGTTAATGGGTTGCGATCGCAATTCCAAACACTTGGCTACACGGGATGCCCCAAGAATTGACGGATCAGTTTGGCTATTTCTTCAGCATCATCACGACACGGTGTGGCAGGACTGGCTGTTCGAACTATCTTGCGATTGTTCAACTCCAGCACGGTTCGGTAAACAGGCAGCTTCTTCCCACGCGTTTTTTCTTGAACGGTTACCGTGTCGATATTGGACAACCGGAATCGTTGAGTCGTCTGTAAGCCTCGACTTTCAACCTTGCGAGTCACTCGGTTTTGGCTCTTATCAAACGTGAGGGTAATCGTTGGTGTAGTGCCCAGTGCGTAGAAGGGGAGGACTAGAAAAAGGCCACCCAATACAACTAGAAATATTCCAGGGGCAAAGGCATGTATCTTTTCACGCGGAAATTCGAGCGTGAGCGGGACTGAGCTTGAACTGGAGAGAAAGGCGTTGATTTGCGCTTCACCGATTTGAAGTAAGTCCCACTGATCTTCGTAACGATAAGTGATAATCATCGCTTCACCACTACGATAGCTGCGAAGCGTCAGCTGATATTCTATGGTGGTGAATGTATGACGACTGGTTCTTCCACGTCGCGATCGGGTTTTGTTGGTATGTACAACCTCCACTTGCTCGGCTCGTGCGGAGATAGGGTCATAGACCGTCTGTTGGGATCGCAGTATGGCAAGGGGGTTTTCACGCCGAACCTGACAGGTGACTGCAGCAGATGGAGCGCGATGACACTCCACAACGGTCGGTTTTTCAAGCGCAATCCCAACAGTGGCCGCACCCATAAATAAGGATGACGGCACTCCCAGGAAAATCATAATTATCCAGAGCAAACAGCCCCAACTGGACAGCGTTTTTTGCCGTAAGACTAAGCGCTCGTCAGTTAGTTCAGAAACGTACATTGGATGTAGTGAGTATCAAAGTGACGTTAACATCAAGTCCATGTGTAAGCTAGGCGAAGCATATCCTAAGTCTTCCCAGGAAAAGACGAATAGCCGCACAGGCAATAAAACCGGATGCGTACCAAGGCCGTCAATATCAAGGCTTTTGGGATACTGTTACGGTTGGGCACATCACCCTGTTCATCGTGTTCATGTGACATTGCCAGTTTGCATTTTCCTTGACGTGGTTATCTTCCGCTGCTGAAACATTCTGATTGCGAATTCATTCGTGTCACTTTTATTTGCAATCCAAGAAGTAACACGAATAAACTTGCGAAAATCGG
Source organism: uncultured bacterium (assembly GCA_966674685.1). Taxonomy (GTDB): domain Bacteria; phylum Cyanobacteriota; class Cyanobacteriia; order Phormidesmidales; family Phormidesmidaceae; genus Thainema. The sequence goes on along the minus strand of CBKWJC010000150.1, from coordinate 2,985 downwards.
GATTTGCCACTGCTCAAATGAAGCTCTCTTTGCAGCTGTATCACAAAAAGTAGGTTCTAGGATGAGGTTAGCTTGCGGTCTGTATTTGTAGTATTGCCACGATCTCATCCCGACCATGCAGATGGATGAGGGCGTTGAGAATATCACCTAACTCATACTCAGTCAGGGATTCAAGGATATCGGGGTGTAGGTTTTCCATTGCCATAGTCCTGTATATGTATCGTTATCTGGCAGATTGAGGGGGCTAGATGCCCCCAGTGACTAGTGTTTAATGCTCGTCAGTGCGAGTCTCGAACCGTTCTGTCCAAGTTACGATCGCAACCGAGCGAACGATGCGCTTGAACATGTCAGGACGGCGACGGAGGCGGCTGTACTCCGCCTGCCAATGTTTCAGGTAATCAGGGTTAGAGGATTGAGGCATGACGCCGTGAGCGCCATCGCTTGCACCCTCGTATGCCATTGCGGGTAAGAGAATGGGTTCAGTCTTTGTCAGTTGTGCGATCATAGTAGTTGCTCCAAGTGGGCGAATGGGGGAGATGGATTAGAGAGTCTGACTCCCCCGTTTACATTGATAGGAGTTTATGCGGCCTGCTCCCAAAGGCGGTGGGGTGTTAGACGGCGCTGGCTACCTCCTCAAGTGCGGCACTATAGGCAGTAACCAACTGTTTCTTGGTTTGCACCTTGCCACCGGCGCGCAACGGGATGTCAAAATGCTTGCGCTGCGACGCTTTCTTAAGGTCATCAGCCGTCCATAGCGTCCAGTTGATTGGAGCTTCAACAGGCTTCATAACTGGACGCTGGAACGGAACCTCCACATCCGTAAATGTGGGGGCAATGGGCAGTTCCTCTTGCATCAGTGCGGCGGGTACGGATTGCTCCGCCTCCCACTCATCCCAGGCATCTACCCACGATTCAGTCGGTTTAACAGTGGCGATGCTGAGATCGCATTCGTACTGGATGAAGCCAGTGATGAAGGCGATAGAGAAAAGAACAAAGGAAGAGACGGTGAACGCTTCGATTACGAAAGTAAAAATTGCTTGCATTGTAAATACCTTGAATAACGGATGCCCTTGAAACGATTGGGCTAAGCAATCGACCGGATTGAATCCGGCTCCATCGCGGCTATAGGATTACAGAAGTGCGGTGCGACTTCGGTTGACACCTATATTTCCTCTGGGCCTTTGTTTATACAGTTGGCCTCCGCAACTGTATATATAGCACTAACATTATAGTAGTATTGTCAAGTTATTACTATTAAATTTCTGAAGTACTATTTATCTAGTACTATGAGGGGCATGCCAATGAGAAACCGAGTCAAGGAATTTTTAGACGCGCGGGGGCTATCTGCATACCAGATGATTAAAGACACTGGGATTGCTCCAGCCACGGGCTACAAGCTGGCAAAGGATGAGAGTCATTTGCCCTCTATTCGTGTGCTTGAGGTGATTTGCGATCGCTACAGAGTGCAGCCAAATGAGATTGTCGAATGGGTTGATAGAGAGGTGAAAGCGTGAGTTGCCCAAATCCCCTAGACTTATCAGCCATTCATGAAGCCATAATCGCGATCGCGATTATGGCTTTTGGGTCGAACTGGGATGAGGTAAACCAGCCACGCTCAACTCATTGTCGGTGAGACTATCAAGTTGTACAGGGGAACAATACTCTATGGCAGTGCTCATGAAGGCGCTGCCAGCTTCAACGTTGACACCATAGTCGCAGCCGTCAGCATCGAATAAGTGTCGTCTTCGTCTTTGACTATTGACTCATATGCATACCTCTCGTTCGAAAAAGCTTCTTCCTTGGCTAGGACTTGTTGTTGGAGGTTTTACTTCAACCGCTGGAATGCTTGCTCAACCTACTTTGGCCAATCCCCTGCCTGCGTTTTATGGAGTGGAAGATTTCAATCAAGACGGCATTCCCGATCTAGTCACGGTGTCGGCAGAGGGGGCGTTCACAATTGCGATTGGTCATCCTGATGGCTCTTTTGAGCAGGGCGACTCGCTTATGAGTCCCTATCGTCCGTTGGGAGGTGCTATCGGACGCATCAACCCGGATTCCTGGCCCGATGTGATTCTTTGGCACGAAAATCGGGGAGAACACGAAATCGTTGTGGTGTTTGGCAATGACCATAATTCATTGGATCTCGCCTCGACTCAAGTGACACCTCTAACCATCAGAGAACCGGTACCTGTGGGAAGTCGTCCGGTTATCGCACTCACAAGTCTGGATCAAGATGCTTTTCCAGATCTGGTGATTCATTATTCTGGTCGTGCCTGTGGCCGTAATTCATCGCCCACACTCGCATATGAACTCGATACCACTGGCTCGGCTCAACCGCTTGAGGGCGCAGTTATCTCCCAAGCTGAGCATACCTATTCAGAAGCACTAGTCATGGCTGCCAGTTATGAACCGCGATTATCTGAAGCTTTGAAAAATCCACACTTTGCGACTGAACTGTATCTGCTTGGACTGAGCTATGCTGCACTGGAAATTCCGCCAACCGCTACACTCACCGAAGCTGAAGCCGAAGCCGACTTTCTCTGGACGCTTTGGCAGACCGATCCCTGTGACATTTCGTCTTGGCAAGAAATCGGTCGGTCAATCTACGAGTTTGTCCAACCAGTCAGCGATCAGCCTAGGCTGTTTCGATTTTCGCGCTATCTAATTGATGCCGCTAAGCTTGCAGAGAATGCTGATGAGCGCGATCCAGCCTTCATAGACTCTTTGCTTGGCCTAGGACAGGTCTACGCATCCATTGATCCCATTTCATCTCCTGGTGAAGAAGCGGAGCACGGTTTTTTCCTGGGGACACTATGGGAAGCCAGTGATTGGGATGTCAACGACTAACAACTACCCATACCCAACATCGAGCTGGCCATCATCGAAGTGTTTTCAGCGTCGCTAGGTTCGTGGCGGAGTTAATCAGCACTTATAGCGGTGTGCAAAATTATGCAGTACGCTCGTTTGTACTGCTTTGGTCATGCC
>CBKWJC010000149.1:0-8525 GCA_966674685.1 uncultured bacterium | reverse complement strand
GAAATTGCGCCACTGTCACAGGTGGTGCAATTTGGCCTTAGTCTAAACTCCAGTTGAAGGGGATAGTCGGCTAAGCAAAAGTCTGCTGGAAACTGCTGTTGGGCAGCGGTGCCGATCAGTTGGCCTTCGAGGGAGTAAACCCAAGCGTGGTAAGGACAGACGAGATGTTTGACGGGTTGGGGGCTGCTGGACTGGCAGAAGGCGGCAGCGCGATGCGGGCAAACGTTGTGGTAGGCGCGCAGGTCGCCGGATTGGGTTCTGACCAGTAGGATGCTGCGGTTGGCAATATCGATGGTCTGGACGGTGCCGGGGGCGAGGTGTTGGCTGTCGCCGATGTAGAGCCAGGTGCGGTGGAAGATGTGGGTTTGTTCGAGGGGTGGGATGGTGGGGGAGGTGTAGAGGTGGGAGGGAAGGAGGAAAGTTGGCATTTTAGGCGTTGAGGAATTTAAGGTGTGGGTTGGGTGTTGGAGGTTAGTACTGAGGGGACTAGCCCCCTCAGACTCCCCCACTGGTGCGTTCCGACGCCCCAGGCCCCCCCGGACGAGTTGATCGGTGAGTAGTGTCACAGCGCTTCGCTTTGCTGGAGTGATCCGGCGTTACCTGTGAAGGCTTTTGGGGTTTGGCGGCACGCCAAACCGTTACACCTAACAGATAGGTGTTGATGCTCACAGGTTATTTTTTTTGGAGGGGGTCTGGGGGACGCAACCGTCCTCCAGCGGGGGCGTGGGGGCAAGCCGCCCCCACAAACGGGGTTTTCGCAACAACTCAACTATCATCTATCGCAAACACCCCCTAACCCTTCACTGTGGCAACTTCCCTTCCCCTTAGCAAATCCATAATTTCCTCTCGATACATATGAAACTTTGATAGACGTTTAATGCTGTAGTTGCGATCGCAGGGCAAATCTATCTCCACCTCCTGCTGAACCGTTCCCGGACGAGCTGACAGCACATAAATCCGCTGGGAGAGGAAGACGGCTTCTTCGACATCGTGGGTGATCATCAAAATGCTGGTGCCTGTCTGTCGCCAGAGGTCGAGCAGGAATTCCTGCATGGATTCTTTGGTTTGCACGTCCAGCGCACCGAAGGGTTCGTCCATCAGCAAAATTTTGGGTTGGCAGGCGAGGGCACGTGCGATCGCAACTCGCTGTTTCATGCCGCCAGAAAGTGCTTTGGGCAGAGAGCTGGCAAATTGAGTGAGGCCGACGACATTGAGATAGTAGGAGGCGCGCTGGCGGCGTTCTGATTTATCGATGCCTTGCAGCTTGAGGCCAAATTCAATGTTTTTCTGGACGGTCATCCAAGGATAGAGGGTATAGCTTTGGAAAACCATGCCTCGGTCAGCTCCTGGGCCAATCACGGGTTGGCCATCGACGATGATTTCGCCGGAGGTGGGCTGATCGAGTCCGGCCACTAATCGCAGCAGAGTAGATTTACCGGAGCCGGATGCGCCAACGACGCAGACAAATTCGCCCGTTTCGACGTGGAGGCTAATGTCTTTGAGCGCGGTCAAAACGCCATCACGCACAGGAAACTGTTTGTAAAGATGGTTAATTTCAAGGTGCATAATCGGTTCAAAATACTAGACAAAAATAGGAACGGAATTCATGTCGATTCGGTGAGTTTTGTAATTTCGTAGTTTCGTAGGTTGAGTTGGAGCAACGCGAAACCCAACCTACAGAATTGGAAAGTGGCTAAAATGCCCATTTACAGGTGAATCTCAAGAGCTGTCGGAAGAAGAGATCGAGGCCAAAACCAATCAGTCCCAGCACAATCAAGCAGGCAAAAATCTCATCGGTGTTGAGAAACTTCTGAGCCAGTAGAATGCGTTTGCCAAGGCCAACTTCGGCGGCTAGCAGTTCCGCGACAACCACCAGGTTCCAAGACGTGGCGATATTGATCCGGAATGCGTCGATGACACTGGGCACGACATAGGGCGTGATCACCTGAAACAGGACTTGCAGCCGCTTACCGCCAAGAGTGTAGGTGGATTCGATCAGGTCTTTTGGCACAAATTTAACCGCATCCATAATCATCAGGATGTTGAAAAACAATGTGCCGATGAAGATCAGCGCAATTTTGGGTGCTTCGCCAATGCCGAGGTAGATAATCAGTAACGGAATGAACGCGGGGGCGGGCATGTAGCGGAGGATGCCGCTGATCGGTTCAAACAGCGATCGCACACTAGCAAAGGCTCCCATCGCAATCCCAATCGGCGTAGCGATGATGGCTGAGAGCAAAAAGCCAATGCTGACGCGGGAAAAGCTGGCACCAATGTCCTGTAGGAGAAATCCCCGTTCCCACAAACCAATAAGGGCGGCAATCACATCAGCGGGGCTGGGCAGAAAGACCGAATCAATTTCAGTCAGGGCGGTTAGCGCCCACCATGCGGTTAGCGGAATCGCAACTGACAGCGTCATCAGTAGCCAACTCAGAGAGGTCGGAATACGTTCGGCAATCCGCCAAAAGACCGTGGGCTTGAGCTGTCCGGCGGGTATACTCAATGATTCAGCGGGGCTAAAGTCGGGATTCATAATTAGAAATGAAAAATAGGTGTGCGAGGAAGTCTGGGTAGGGGCGAAATGCCTTTTGCCTTTAGATAATGGGATCAATACAGAATTAACGTTTAAGAACAAGACATGGTGGGTGGTATCGGTTAACCCTGGTAGGAGCGAATGGCCATTCGCCCCTACAAATGTCATGGATAACCCAACAATTTAACCCGCCTGTGTTGCGGCATACGCCTCGACAAAGCGGCTATCGAACAGGGTGGTCAAATCAGGTACTTCCGGAATGAAGCCTACGTCCACCATGAAATCGGCCATTTGCTGAGCGGCATAGGGCATATGCGTCATGCTGTCGCCGTCGCTGAAGGCTTCCAGATTGTCCTCAAGGGTGAACATGCGGGTGCCTTCTTTCAGCATTTGCAGTTCCTCCGTCGAGACGTTGGCACGTTCGGCCATAATTTCATCGGCGCGTTCGGGGTTCTCTTCCATAAAGGTCAGGATGTCAAACCAGGTATTGACCAGCGCTTGCGCTTGATCAGGCCGCTCGTCAACTAGCGTTTGAGTCAGCACCAGCAGGTCGGGAATTGCACCGGGATATTCGGCAGAGGATAGCAACTCTTTGCTGCCTTCCCGCTTCAGCGCCGTCAGCCAAAAGGGCGGAAACGCACCCACGGCATCAACCTGCCCAGCGGCAAAGGCGGCGGCAGCAGCGCCCGTTTCGAGATCCACAATTTCCACATCATCACGGGACATACCATTCTCCTGAAGCGCCAGCGACAGCAAGAAGTCATCGACAACGCCTGCTTCCACGGCCACTTTTTTACCTGCCAAGTCCTGAATGGAATTAATGTCCTCGGTGACGATGATTTTGTCGTTGCCAGCCGAGTTGTCGTTGACCAGAACTGCGACTTCACCATTGACGGCATCGGCAGCAAAGGAAATGGTGTCGTTCAGCGTTTGGCAGTTGCCGTCCAGCTGACCAGCCGCGAGGGCTTCCATTGATGCCAGGTAGCCGTCGAACCATTTCAGCTCCACATTGGCTCCATTTTGCTCAAATAACCCTTCCGCTTCCGCGATCGCCCACGGCCACCAGCCCGCCCAGTTGCTGTAGCCAATCACAATCGTTTCCCCAGCGGGAGCCGCTGCATCGGGCGATTCGCTAGTTTCTTGGTTCCTAGGCGTACAGCCAACTGCGATCGCAGTTGCCAGCACAAACATGACGCAAAGCGAAAGGAATCTGCGTAACTTCATCAACTTTCCTCAAAAACAAAACGTCAATTACAGAGAACACGCAACAGGTCACACACAACAGCAACTGCAAATCTGGACGCAATCCAAAATCCGCAATCTAAAATCCAAAATCAAATCAACACAGGTTGGGACTGATGGACTAAGTGCGATCGCAGCCAGTCGTACCAGCTCTCTAGCCCTTTGCCCGTTTTGGCGGAGACCGGGATGATCGCGCAGTGGGGATTCATCTGGCGCACGTTGGCTTCAATCTGAGCCAAGTCCACGTCTAGGTAGGGCGCAAGGTCAATTTTGGTGATCAGCAAGCAGTCTGCTTCTTGGAACATCACCGGATATTTGAGCGGTTTGTCCTCTCCTTCTGTGACGCTCAGGAGTGCGACCTTGGCGTGTTCGCCGACTTCAAACTCTGCGGGACAAACCAGATTACCGACGTTTTCCACCAGCACCAGGTCAAACTGATTGGGGTCGTACTGGTGGCTGAGCTGATGAATGCCGCCCGCCACCATCTTGGAATCGAGGTGGCAGGAGCGCCCGGTATTGATGGCAATTACGGGTACGCCATGCTGTCGGAGGCGTTCGGCATCCAGTTCCGTGGTCATGTCGCCTTCAATCACGGCAATCTTCAAATCAGCGCTCAGCGTGGCAATGGTGCGCTCTAGCAGTGCGGTTTTGCCTGCTCCTGGGCTGCTCATGACGTTGAAGCAGGTGATGCCCCACTGGTCGAAATGGTCGCGGTTGTGATCGGCTCCTTCCTGATTGGCGTGGAGCAGATTGATGCCTAGAGCGGCGTCTACGGTTTGATGCATAAGAATACGTATTAGCAGTGCTAATTCCAAAAAATCGGACAAAACACGGATTGGATTAGACTCGAATGGCTCAAGCGAGTGATTACGGCGAATAGCTCACGGTGGTGGCGTATTCCACCCGATCAATCTTTAGTTCGCGCCCTGACCGGATATCTTCCATCGGGCGATCGCAGTCCGGGCAGGCGTAGCGCAGACCAATTTCAGGCTGATACTCCTGCTGACACGAATGGCAGTAGGCCACCAGCGGCACATCTTGAATCACCAGCTCAGCTCCATCTAAAAACGTGCCGCGCGTTTGGGCGTCAAAGGCAAACTGGAGGCCAACGGGTTCCACGCAGGTAAATTGCCCCACGATCAGATGCACCTTGGTGATGGGCTGCTGTTCAGGCTGGGACTCCCACCAGTCACGCAGCGTGATAATCAGCGCTTTGGTCATGTCAACTTCGTGCATGGGTCACCTCCTACTGCCACGGTTCATCGACAACTTGCGCTTCCTCATGGATATAGTCGGGTTTGCCTTGGCGCGGCAGTTGACCGGACAGCACCAGATGCGCCATCGTGTCGCAAATCACGCGGGTAGCCATCAGCGATGTCATGTCGCTGATGTCGTAGGGCGGGGACACTTCCACGACTTCGAGGCCGCAAACGGGGGCGTTTTGCACAATTTTGCCCAGTAAATACAGTGCCTCGCGCGGCAGCAGGCCACCCGGTTCCGGCCAGCCCGTCCCAGGGACAAATCCGGCATCAATACAGTCAATGTCGAAGCTAATCCACACGCAGTCGGTACCATCTAGCGCTCGCTCTAAGGCAAAATCTACGGCGGCGTCTAGCCCCATTTCTGTAATATCGGTGACGGTCAGGATATTGGTGCTGCGATCGCGGCAGACTTTCACACCGGGACGGGGCACTTGCCAGCCGCCAATGCCGAGCTGTACCAGGTTCTTCGCTGGCGCATTGGCCATATTTGTGGCATGGAACCAGGGGCAGGTGTGCATCCGCTCATCCAGATCCGTTTCCTGGGTATCCACATGGCGGTCGAAGTGAATAATGCCGATTTTCTTGTCGCCCAGGTGACGGCAAACGCCCCGCACCGTCGGGAAGCCGATGGAGTGGTCGCCGCCCAGGATGATGGGGAATGCGCCAGAGCTGAAAATGTGGGAAATGCCTTTGGAAATTTGGTCGAACGACTTTTCGTTGTTGGCCGGAATCGTAAAGATGTCGCCCACGTCGCACAGGGTAATTTGCTCCCGCAGATCCACGCCTAGCTCGAAGTTGTAGGGCGTATACAGAGCTGAAATCCGCCGGATGCCCTGCGGCCCAAACCGCGTACCGGGTCGGTAGGTGGTACCTGAATCGTGGGGCACCCCCACAATCGCGACATCGTACTCGCCCACCTGCCGCACGTCTTCCAGATAGGGCGCTTTTAGAAAGGTGTTGATGCCCGCAAAGTGCGGCAGTTCGCCCCGTGAAAAAGTGGAAATTGTGCGATCGCGGATGCTCTCAGCCGCTTCCAGTCCATACTCTAAGCCTTTGGAAACCTCCTGCTGCCAGCCCGTCATCGGTAGCTGCGTTTCTTTTTGCAAGGCTCGTTGAGCTTCGGTATCCCCTGGATTTTGAAACAATGATTCGTCAGTCATGAACTCAGGCGTCCTAGTAAATCGGTCAAACCACAATCAACCATTGGCTGCTCATATCTTGCATTTGGCAAACCTGAAACTCGAAGAGATGATGTTGCCACTGCATCGCGGCGGCAGCATCACTCTTTTGGGTTTTGCTGCAAGATGTGAGGCTACAAAAAAACCGGGGAAACGCAAACAAAGCTGCTAACCTTGCTGCTGTTTCTCCCGGGCTTTTGTCCCGCCGTGTGACCAAGAATTTTGTCACTTAAGCTTTACTTAAATGGTGTCAACACTTGGCTGCCCCTCTTGGACCAGGCACCGCAGCGATACTCGTTTTAGAGCGCTGAAGCCGGAACCCTAGAAGCAATTTTGGATGAGTTAAAGAGTTTGAATTGTCTAGTCCAGGAATACCAATCTGTTGCCGAGGTAGGGGTAGCTTTTGATACAAAAAAGGAAAACATTGCGGCTCAAACAGTTGATATAGCTGAAAACCGCTCATTTTTTAGTGCAATCATTTTTCGTTACAATAGTTAATCGAAAAGGTCTTAGAGTATTTAGGATGCGTTAGCCGCTAACGGTACTTGTTTAGCGTAATGCTCTGCTAGCTAGCTCTAGGTCGTCTTGCCCTCACCCTAAATCCCTCTCCCGTAGGAGAGGGACTTGCGATCCGGCTCCTCTTCTCCTAAGGGAGAAGGGGCGGGGGGATGAGGGCATCCGATGCCGATGCAAAACAACTACCGCTAACGCGTCAATCCCTAATCCGTTACGGTTGCCTACGATGTCTTCGACTCCTCAAACCATTCAGTACCCACCCTCTACGCTGGCCCGCGCCGAGCGAGCGGTGCGCTGTAGCCCATTTCGGCCTCAGCTCTTTACGACAATTCAGTGGCAAAGTGTGGAGCTACGCGCGATCGCAGCTGAGCGGGGCGTCCGCAACGGCTACACCAAGCGGTCTCTACCGGAACTGGTGGCTGAGACGGAACTGCTGTGGCTGATTCAAGTGGGTTTGCTGCGACGCGAGGTTGATGGTCAAGGCTTAACCGACAGCTTCCGGCTCACTCCGCTGGGGCGACAACTGGTGCGGCGCTGGGAACAGCAGGGTGAGAAGTCGCTATCGGCCTCTTGGCTCGACCAGCTATTAAATTGGCTAAACCGCTGGTTCCGGCAGCCTAGTTGGTTGTCATAGTAGAGGAGTAGTCTCACTGATCGAACTTTGCTGATTACGTTTGTTGCGTTTGTTGGACTGCTGAGCTTCACGGTGATTAATCCGCGATCGCAACTTCGCTTGCGGCAAAAATCGCGTGAAAGTTGGATTTTGGATATCAGTGGTTTATGGGTGCAGGGGTTGATTATTCCCTGGCTGCAAATTGTGGTGGTGATGCGGCTGTATGGCTGGTTGATGCCGTCGGCTCAAGTGTCGCTATCGCTGCATCCTGGGCTGGCGTTTTTGCTCAGTTTTGTGGCGGTGGATTATCTCTATTACTGGAATCATCGGTTGCTGCATTTGCGATCGCTGTGGTTTATCCATCGGCTGCATCACACGCTGACGGATATGGATGTGCTGGGCACGTCGCGCAATACGCTGTGGAGCAGCTTTTTCATTGTGTACCTGTGGGTACATGCGCTGTTCATCTTTTTACTGGCTGACCCGACTTGGTATGTTGTTGGCGTTGGCCTGTCGAATGCGCTGGATTTGTGGCGACACAGTGAGGTGCATTTACCGGATTGGCTGGGTCGCTGGTTGTCGCCGTGGTTGATTTTGCCGATGGATCATGCGGCGCATCATCATCGCCAGTTTTGTGGGACGAATTTTGGGGCGAATTTGAAGGTTTGGGATCGGCTACACGGGACGGCTTGTGGGGATGTGGGAGCGGTTGTGGCGTCTCGTGAGGAATCGCTCTCTTCACCATCTTTTTCTTTTGCAGGTGATTTGGGGATGCCGGTGAAGATGGGGTTGATGCGGCAGTTGTTGTTGCCGTTTTGAGGTTGGTTGGGGGTTTGGGGTCTTGGGGGTTAGTTGGTTTGGAGTTGGAGGTTGCTGTGTTTTGAGTGTGTTGTAGGTTAGTTGGTTTGGAGTTGGAGGTTGCTTCTGAGGGGACTAGCCCCCTCAGACTCCCCCACTGGTGCGTTCCGACGCCCCAGGCCCCCCCGGACGAGTTGATCGGTGAGTGGTGTTAGAGCGCTTCGCTTTGCAGGTGTGATCAGGCATTGCCTGTGAAGGCTTCCGAGGTTTGGCGTTCCGCCAAACCTACTTAAACCCCAACCGATATCTGTTAACACCCAACAGGTTATTTTTTTGGAGGGGGTCTGGGGGACGCAACCGTCCTCCAGCGGGGGCGTGGGGGC
>CBKWJC010000148.1:0-8636 GCA_966674685.1 uncultured bacterium | reverse complement strand
AACCGCGATCGCTTAACTGGTTTTTCCTCTGCTCGTAACTTACCAAGTCGTGTTTACTTACCGAAAAATTTGCTTCGAGCTTTGCGACACATGGCAAAAAGCGAGAAGGCCATGCACCGCATGGCCTTCTCGCTTTTTTATTGGCTTAATGTTATTTGGCTGCCATTCCTCGGGTTGTGCGGAAAGTGACGTTCACGCCTTCATTGGACTGTTCGAGTACGAGTAGCGGTGTGGGCTTGGCCTTCTGATCCCAGTGCATGGAAGCAATGCGGCCTTGAATAGTTGGTTGCCAGGTGTCGTGATCGGCATTGGGACTGAGGTAGGTTTCAATACAGTCTATAATCTGGCTGATCGTGGTAGAAGTGGCTTGGGTTGGCAGTTTCATCAGCCGAATTTGAATTCGGAAGAGAATCCGCTTGGTACCTTTGGGCATATCTCCCGGTTCGTATTCCACGTCAAACATCTCGTCAATTTGTCGTCCAGTGCTGGCAATCCCGACGATTCCACCCGAGGCAGGACTAGAGCGCAACGCGACGCTAATTCGCTGTTTGACCTTCATTTTAAGCTGATTCAAGATATAGAAGTGGAAGACTTCTTCATCCATCCGCATTCGCAGATAGTCGAGGTTGAACTCCCGTGAGTGAATCAGGTCAGGGTTTGTTTCCATCTTGGTGATGGTTCTAACCGCTAGCTTGAGTTTCTTTTTCAGCTCTTTGTTTTTGAAGTCTTCAAAGCGAATTTGCTTTTTCAGCTTCTTCATCTGAATGTTCGAGAAGATTCCTAGGCCAACTAGCAGCAAAAAAAGTATGCCAGTGCTAGCCATCCAGATTTGGTTGGATGAGTTGCTGGGGTTGGCTGTTGCTTCAGGGGTTTGTGCAAGCTGTGGAGGGATCGAAATGATTGAGTTGGACATGGTTCTTTCGGTTAGCTCAATCTATAACAAGAGGGATTGACAGCAGAGGTACTAAACGCGATCGCAGTTTATTGCCGTTTGTTGCCGTTTATTGTTCTAGCTGTTCATCAGATAGCAGAACAGAATTATAAAATCTATATAATTTCAGCGAGCATTCTGGCAAATGCGAGAACGATTGGCTTTTTAATATGCGTTTTTGTCGTTCTATTGGTAGAGTTCCCACTCTCTGAGGCAAATTCATCATTGACTTTTGGAGTCGTAATGTTTGCCTTCTTGGCAGACTGCGAAATCTAGAAGACTGCGATCGCGCTTTAGGTGAGACAGTGGAATATCTGGACTCGATACTAGTCAATTGAAGCGATTCTGAGCCAAACTTTACATAGATTATAAGTAGATTGGCATAACCAAACGCATCTAAAGACGGGGGAACGCCTCGCCGAGGCGTCCCCGTCTTTAGATGCGTTTGCTCATACAGCATTTCCCACGCTTGTGGAGTACGGCCGTGTTCCTCTGCCTCTAGCAGAAAAACACGGCTCTGTACCTCACAAAGTTGAAAAATGCTGTATGCAGCAACTTCCTATATAGCCCATAGTGAGCAAGCTAGGATCAATGGCTGAAATTCTATAACTTCCACTCCTCCATAACTTCTACTCCATAACCGAAGCCCATTCCTCCGAGTTGCCCGCTGTTGACGGTTCATCCCTTGCGTTAAACCAAATAGTCATGCAGGTCAAGGTGCCGCAACGTGGCAGCAACAGGCCCCAGTGGATTCTGAAGGAGCTAAGCAGAACCAATTCCCATTAATCGACAATCAGCGCCCCTAGCCCCTCTGTTCCAATGCTTAAAGCCTCTTATCCGTGACTCGTTGTTCAGAAAGGGGATGAGGCATAAGAATATTCAGCTTAACGGTGTGTCCTACTCAAATAAATGTCCTAATCTAGAACGGCTAGCATTATTAAAGAAAAGATGCCAAACCCAAATGGTTGTGGTTAACCCCATGATGCGAGGATATATCTGTGACGCTGCACAATCCGGAGGGGCAATCCAAGTTGAACCCAATGCAGGAAGATAAGGATGCACGTCACATCAGTCAGATACTTAAACAGTTGACCATTGGCATTTACCACGCTGATGCCGATGGCCGTTTAATTTATGCGAATCCAGCATTTTGTCGTTTTCTTGGGCTTGACTGGCCCCAACTATCGGGACAACCCATCCAGTCCTTTATTGACGTCAGCTACCAAAGTCGCTATTTGCAGCAGGTAGAAGCGCTAGTTGCAGGTCATGCCCTTCCAGATCCACCTAGAGACATCCCCTGTGAACCTTCTGTTATACAGGTTGCAGAACGTCACCTTGAGCAGCAGTATGTGCGACAGGATGGTCAGCGCTGCTGGGCCAATGTCGTACTTTCGGTGGCGGTGTCCGAGCCTCCATTCCCGCCTGCTGATCGGCCAGATTTGGTCAGCAGTTCGTCCGTTAGCCAGGCTGCAAATGCTCAAACCGCTAGTGTTTTAGCCGTCGTTTTACCTAAATACCCAAGCGTTGATACGTACAATACTGAACTGCGGCGCTCTGAAGAAAAATACGCCAAAATATTCCGCTCGACTCCTGATGCCATCTCGATTGCAACGCTGGCTGATGGGTGCTATATCGATATCAACGATAGCTTTCTACAGATGTTTGGGTATGGGCGGGAAGAGGTCATTGGTCACACCTGCGTTGAACTCAATATTTGGTCGCATGTGGCAGATGCCGAGACCGTCCGCCAGCTCTTGATCTCCAATCAAATTATTCGGGGTCGAGAATTTAAATGTCGCACCCGCTCGGGTCGCCAAATTCTGGTGCTGTATTCTGCGGAGCTAATTACTCTCCATGATGAACCCTGTATTTTGGCGTTTCGTAAGGATATTACCGAGTATCGACGGACGGAGCGGTTGATGGTGCAGCAGGCTGAGCGCGATCAACTGCTGGCTCAGATGACTCAGCGCATTCGTCAATCCCTGGATTTGGATGAAATTTTGAATACTGCTGTGCTTGAAATTCGGCAGATTTTGAAGACTGATCGGGTGATTGTCTACTGTGTGCCTGAGCAAGGGGATGGTGAAGTGATTGTTGAGTCTGTTGATCCGCAGTGGTCTTCTATGATGGGACAGATGATTGCTGATCCGGCAGGTATGGCGAGTCACAATGCCGTAACTATTGATCAAGATGAGCTGCATGACGCTGATTTGGAGAATTTAGGTAATGAGTTGCCAGAGCTTGAATATACTCATCTGCTGGAGCGATTTGATGTGCAGTCTAATTTGGTGATTCCGATTTTCGCAGGAGATGTTTCCTGGGGATTTTTGGAGGTTCATCACTGCTCAGCGCGGCGACAGTGGCAGCCGTGGGAAGTTAATTTGCTGACTCAGCTTTCAGATCAGCTTTCGATTGCCATTCAGCAGTCTCAACTGTACATGAAGCTGAGAGAGGCGAATCATGAACTCCAGCGGATTGCGCTGCTGGATGGTTTGACCCGGATTGCTAATCGCCGCTGTTTTAATGCTCAACTGGAACAGGAGTGGCGGCGGTCAGCGCGAGAACAGCAGCCGCTGTCCCTGCTGTTGTGCGATATTGATTATTTCAAGCCCTACAACGATCACTATGGACATCCTGCCGGAGATCAGTGTTTGGTTGATGTGGCGCAGGCGCTGGTGCGGGCGTCGCGGCGTCCGGCTGATTTGGTGGCGCGGTATGGGGGAGAAGAGTTTGCCGTGATTTTGCCTCATACCAATCAATCGGGGGCGATTCGGGTGGCGCAGGCAATGAAGTCGCAGATCAAGCGGCTGAATATTCCGCATCAGTTTTCCCAGGTTTCATCCCGCATCACCATGAGTATGGGGATTGCTACGATGATTCCGCAACCGAATAGTTCCTATGAGCCGTTGATTAAGGCGGCGGACGAGGCACTGTATACGGCGAAACTGCAAGGTCGCGATCGCATTTCTTGCTACCGTTGGCACAACAAACAAAATGTTCTTACATCTGAATAATTGGCTATCTACACCAAGACACGCAATGGCATTGATTCAATCAGTCCTTATCCTCCTGATCAAAACTGGCATCGGTATCGCTGGAGTCGCACTGATCGGATATTTAGGTATCTGTGGCTATCTGTACGTTCGGCAGGCGCATTTCATCTTTTTTCCGGCTGTGGGGCTGACCGAAACTCCTGCCGATCGCAATTTGGCCTATGACGATGTGTGGCTGACGCCAGTTAGTGAACCAAATGCAGGAAATCGCTCTCGTTTTGCTCCTCGGTTCAACGTCTTGAGTCCGGCTGAGTCTGAGGTGGCTGACCGCGATCGCATTCACGGCTGGTGGATACCATCTGCTGCTGCCGCCAGTTCAGAATATTCTGATGCACGCATTGCCCAAGCAGCCCCCGATGTACTGCTCTATTTGCACGGTAACAGCGGTGGTGTGGATGTCAATTTGAACCATGCGGCCCGGTTTCAGCGATGGGGCTTATCGGTGCTGCTGATTGACTATCGCGGCTATGGGCTGAGTACTGGCTCGTTTCCGTCTGAGCAGCAGGTTTACCAGGATGCTGAAACGGCTTGGCAGTATTTAATGAATACCCAAAAAATTGCGCCCCACCGCATTGTTATCTACGGGCATTCCCTGGGCGGTGCGATCGCAACGGAGCTGGCGAGTCGTCATCCAGATGCGGCAGGGCTAATTGTGGAAAGCTCGTTTACCTCAATTGAGGCGATGGCCACTGTCCGGGGCCAGTACAACCTGATTCCGGTCAATCTCATTCTGCATCAGCGGTTTGACTCAATTCAAAAAGTACCGACGCTGGACATGCCGACCCTATTTATTCATGGCTTGCAAGATACTGAAATTCCTTACCAGATGAGCGAACAGCTTTATCAATCAGCGCCCGAACCGAAACAGCTTTGGTTGGCACCGGGGGCAGGTCATGCAGATACGGCCTCTCTGTACGAAACGGAATATCGCGATCGCATTCGCCAGTTTGTTCACCTCATCCAGCAGCACAAAGACCAATTGCTTGAATCTACTCACATCTTGCACCAAAACCCTAAAGGGTGATGATGTCGCCGCATCGCAGCGGCCATACTACCTTTCTGGTTTTTCGGTTTCGGGTATGCCAGGTGCAAAATGTGAGTGTTGTGAGCGGAGGTGCCGCGCGGCACCTCCTGTCAAGTCTGTGTAGCAACCCAGTTTATTTTTGTGGCACGTTTGCGAAGCCAATGTGTCACAAAAAAATGGATTATGGATTTTCAACCAGACTGGATGCCAGAGCGCACTAGCCATCAAAGCACCCATTAACTTTCTGGCTAACTAGCTGCATATCCGGTGGCAAACTAGTAGCAATATCGTCCTCCACTGTCCGGTTGTTCTTGGTTGCCTGCATCGCGCAAGGTGCCCAACAGGGTCGAAACAAATACGCATCGCTTCAAGCGGCCTCCATTCCGACCTGTAAACGTCAGTCGTCCTAACTGCCCGTTCACATGCCCTTGGTAATTAAAACGTATCCGGTAAACATCGCCTGCTTTGGGGAATGTCGTTTCTGCTGCGTCAATCTTCACAACCGATGTGAGTGTTTGCCATGTTGCCTGTGCTGGCGGTAAAGAAACGGCATGGCTTGCCCACTCTACCTGATTGTCTGTTTGACGGAAGCTGGCTTGCCACGTTACCCGACGGTGAATGGCTTCACGCTGGGCTTCACGGATGATTTGGTGGGTATCGCTTTGTGCCACACTGAGTTGCTGTCGGGTCAGCAGGTTATTCCAGCCTGGAGCCACGATCAGCATCAAAATGCCAATAATCAGCACTACGATGAGGGTTTCAAGCAGCGTGAATCCAGATGCGTGACTCTTATTAGGGACTGGATTAGCTGCAAATGTACGAGACCAAGATTTTCTGCGCGGATCGAGTAGACAGCATCGATTGTGCAGTCGCGCCCACCACTGCCGTTTCACCATAAGTTTGCACCCTGTCTGTTTTCTGAAGACCTAAATCGGCTCACATTTTGCACCTTGCCCGTTGAACAATCCTGGTGGGTTTTGGTGCAAGTTGTGAGTAGAACAGATTGATGGAATTTTGCGATCGCAATCTCACCTGATCCGGAACTAGCGGATGAAATCCCATTAAACTCCAATCAATCTATTTTCAAAATTCCCGCCTCTCGATCACGGCTAACGCTTTATTACTCCAACAGGGCTATTCAAATTCAGATTCAGATCCTCACCTTCAGATATCCGGCTGGTTGACAACCCATAATTTATTTTTTGCGAAACGTTTGCTCCGCAAACGTTTCGCAAAAAATAAATTGGGTTCCTATTCACAGATTGAATATTAGGTGAGGTCTCAAGGTGGGTAGCTGCACATATTTTTAAGTGCGTTTGAGCGCATTTGATTGATGCCAACCGACTGAATTGTGGTGCTGCGATGCGGCGGCACGGTCATGTTTCTGGCTTGGGTCGATGTGGAGGAGGCAAACTCTCTTGAGACTACGTAGTCCCAAAATGATAGGACGGGTAACATTCGCAACCCTCTAGCTGAAGTGGCTAGATAGTATCGCGCAGACTAGCTGGGTAATTTTTCCTGTGATTTGCATAGATGATCTGCGATCGCACCTGATTTCAGCAATTTTTTTTGCCTTTTTCTAAATTCGTGAACTCCTTTTCTGGCAAGTCTTTTGGCGATATTTTGCCTTGCTGTTTGCCTGATTTTTCAAAAAAAATTGGTTGGGGGTGATCGATCGGCTCGAAAAGGTGGGCAAGTTATTCTCAGGAGTTAGAAATCAGCTATCCCACCTCTCAAGGAGATTAACCAATGAATAACGTATTTGCAGCAAAATTCCTCGGCAACCTACTCAACAAGAAGCGTAACAACGAAGGTTTCACTCTAATTGAACTGTTGGTTGTTATCATCATCATCGGTATTCTGGCTGCGATCGCACTACCTTCCTTCCTCAACCAAGCTAACAAAGCACGTCAGGTTGAAGCTAAGACATACGTTGGTTCCATGAACCGCGCTCAACAGGCACACTTCCTAGAGAAGAATGCGTTCGTTGTGGATCCAGCTAATCTAGCAAACTTAGAATTGGGTCTTGGCGATGGTGGCGGTGGCGCTGCTGGTGGTCCTGCCCAGACTGAGAATTACGAGTATACGGTTGTAGACTCAACTTCAATCTCAAGCTCTGGTGATGCTGCTGTGCTCAACCAAGCTATTCCGATTGCAGATAGCACTGGTACTATTAAGCCTATCAAGGGTTATACTGGACGAGTCGAGATTGGAACCGCAGGAGACGGTAATGCAACCACATTAGCTTACCTTTGTGAAGCTCCTGAAACTAAGGTGGCTCTTGACGATTGCACGGGTACAGATGATCCCAACATCGTTAACTAATTAGTTTCATAAAACTGACATTGGTTCTACATTTGTAGTTAAGAAAATTGAACTAGTGTTTGGCTAAATCGATAGCCGCTGAGGAAACTATCCTCAGCGGCTATTATTATGTTGTGCGGTAGTGGTGGCAACGATGATGTGTTATGACCGCAGCATGATCAGTCTTTTAATTAGGAGCTGTATCTATGAAGCCAAAACTTATCCATACCCTTAGCACATTAAGTCTGCTGCTTATTGGTTTAGTTGGTATTGGATTGCTTCAACGCCCGCAATTAAGGCAACTGACAAATCAACAAGCAACCTTATCTACAGATGAGTATGCAGAGCAAGCCACTCAGGAAGAAGCACAGCTTAACTTACTAAGTAAGGTGCCAGTTTTTGGTTTCGATAACTTGTTTGCTGATTGGATATTCTTACGATTTACTCAATATTTCGGAGATGAACCTGCTCGCCAAGCAACGGGTGTGCAACTGAGTCCAGAATATTTCGAAATTATCTTCGATTATGATCCACGCTTCAGGCTAGCCTATTTATTTTTATCTGGTAGTACATCTCTCTATGCTGGACAACCAGAGCGCACAGTTGAAATTATGAATCGCTATCTGCCAGAGCTGTCTCCAACTGTGCCCCAAAAAGCTTATTACATTTGGCGGTATAAAGCCACTGACGAGCTATTATTTTTAGGCGATACTGATGCAGCAATCAATTCATTTTCTACTGCTGCTGAGTGGGCTAGCGTGTACGATGATGAGGAAAGCAAGAGATCCGAACAAGCCAATCGTCAGACAGCTCAATTTTTAGAAGAGAATCCCAACAGTCGTGCTGCCCGAATTTCAACTTGGCTAATCGTATACAGTAATGCGTTTGACCAGGCGACTCAGCAGTTAGCGCTTCAGCAAATTGAAGCGCTAGGTGCGACGCTTTCTGTTACAGAAGAAGGCCGAATTGATATTCAATTTCCGGAAGAATCGGAGAATCAATGATGTGTTAGAGGATGTGTGAGAAGTTAAACGTTAGCCCTCATCCCCCAGC
Organism: uncultured bacterium; assembly: GCA_966674685.1. Classification (GTDB taxonomy): domain Bacteria; phylum Cyanobacteriota; class Cyanobacteriia; order Phormidesmidales; family Phormidesmidaceae; genus Thainema. Next base: position 271 of record CBKWJC010000148.1, on the reverse strand, counting down.
TCCTTCACTAGTAGAGGAAGAAAGTAGGGTGGTTTCTTTTAGGCAAAGAATAATTTAGAAGCATCAACGTTGCGTAGGGGCGAATGGCCATCCGCCCCCTACCAGATATGTGAAATGGCGACTCTAGAATTTATTTGACACAATGAAACCACCCTGCTTCCCTAGTAGGGAAAAGGGGATCTGACATTCCTTGCCCCTCTCCCCAAAAAGCTACTGCTTATACACATCTGAATAGTTCGTCTAAATCCCGGACTGATCCCCCTAAATCCCC
>CBKWJC010000147.1:0-8714 GCA_966674685.1 uncultured bacterium | reverse complement strand
ACAGGACCTAAACTCTATACACCACCCTCCCTCATCCCCTCAACTTCGGGGGAATCTCTTGAAAATTTTGGGGAGATAATTTTGGTACATGAGTTCAAGCTTCTAAAGCGACTCAATGAAATTAGCCATAGAACTCATGGATCAATAAGATTTTCTTGCAGACAAGTGTATGCATTGCCGCAGTGATTCTTATTTTTGGAAAAGTCGTTCAAATCTTGAGAATATTCGTAGGGTAGGAACATCTGACACTGAATCGACCAGAAAAAACGGGGATTAATTGGACACGCTAGTCGGTTCGCCAATGCTCGTCGCCATCAGACCAATACATAAGCAAAAATACTTGCTACGAGTCAGATGAATTTACTCTTTACCTCCTCTCGCCGCATTGACCAACGTCTGCAACGGCCCAGTCTGATCCTGTCCACTCGTAGACAAATCGCTATGACAGAGAATCACCTGCTCAGATGTGCGTGCCAATAAATCTAGCAAAATTCGTCTTAGTCGTGCTTCGCCAAAGTTGAGCGTATCTTCTGCTGTCCAAGGACGCAGCGGTCGATCCCGCCAGAAAACGGGAGCACCAAAGCGACTGTCATCCCCAGTTAGCCAACGGGGAGAACTGGCGTCGAGCCAGAACTGCCAGCGGTGAGACAGCCGACGCGCACGATACTGATAAACGGTGGCTAGTGTGACTGGAGGAATCTGCTCAACGGGTTTAGCCGGATAGGGATCAGCACTAACTGCACCAGAACGTAAAAGCTGAATAAAGGCTGCAATTTCCACCGAGGCTCCTAAAGCTCCCAAATCATCCTCTCGCCTGAGTCGTCCCTCCACATCCCAGTAGTGCTGAGCCGTCTCAATCAGTTCCCGCAGAACCGCAAGCTGGTCATAGGGCAAATGACTGCCGCGCCAGAGAAACTGCTGAATCGCGCGATCCAGTAGTGCCACAACGCTAGGAATGAGTCGCTGCTGCTGCTGTTGAATTTGGTCGTTGAGCCAGTTCAGTAGACTTTCATAAGCCTCTGCCGCTTGATGTCCCAGCCGATCCCAGCGGGAGAATGCGGTCATTGGTAACAGCTTGGGCTGATCGGGATGGGGTTCGAAGCAGTGATCGGCCAGCAGTTCGGCTCGTACCGGATCAATTCGAGCTAGATCAATCCAGGATTGTCCCACGGTTTGCGCCGGAGTTTGGCTAAACACGATTAGCATTTCTGCGATCGCAGCTCGATCAATCCAGCGGCCCAGGTTGGGATAGATCAAGCACAGCAGCGTCAATAGCGATCGCACAATCGGCGAGCTGATCAGCGGTCGCTGGTCGTTCAGAATCGTAATCGGAATCCCTTGCTTGGAGAGGATTTCCGTGAGTGTATAGCGAGCAATAGGATCAAGACCAGGGCCAATAATGGCGATATCTTTGGGTTCAACTTGTTCTGATTGAACGGCGTTGATAATCGTCTCTCCAACGCGGCGTAAAAGCTGGGCTCGCGAAGTTTCCTGAATCGCAGAAAATGGTTCAGGTAGTTCTGCAATCGTGAACGGGTCTTGTACCCAGTTGAGAATTGAGCCTGCCCAAGTGAACCCTAGAGAATTTACTGGTGGTGACTCCAGCGCAATCATTTCGCAACGTCCGGCCAATTGCTCAATGTAGGGGGGATCGGCACCCTGGCCTAAACGCACCTGTCCATCGGGATTAAACGTAAACGCACCGACGGCACCCTGATCTAGCAGGCAGGAAAACCAGGCATGTGCGATCGCAGGATATTCATCGACATCATCGGCCAAAACACCCCAGAAACGCTGCTGCAATCGCTCTTGATATAAGGGATGGGGCAGCAAATATTGCCAATACAGCTCTGTCATCAAACCATAGCTGAGCAGTCCCTGTTCCAAACACCACGAACGCCAGCGCAGAATGGCCTCTCCAATGGTTTGCCAAATCTGAGCTGAGCTAGTTTGTGTCCAGCCATCAGCCATCAGGGTCGGAATATCGTCCAGCGGCACCATCGCAAAGGCAGCTAGCTGCATCAGGTCAAGAACCCGTCGCACCTGATAAAACTCTGTTACGCCATCGGTTTGTAGCCTTCCCTGCTCTAAGTCGGCTTGCCAAAGCTGCGTCGCTAACTCTTGCTCCTTCTCAGGCCGTAGACGAATAGGAAACTGGGGCATGATGCCCAACTGCTGCCGGAGAAGCGGCCAGAAAAGCTGCACTTCGGATTGGATAAAGCCGAGTGGAGTCGTTGATTCCACAGGTAGCCGACCGTGGGTTTGCACCAGTATCCGATCCATCAGATCAATACGGGTTTCACCAGTGGCCGCCATGACGAGCAGAACGCGGCCTTGATAAATTGGCGATCTGTCTGGTTGCAGGACTGAGAGTTGAGGGTTAGGGCGCTTAGCCGATTGGCGTGCAACCGTTTGTTCAACTAATTCAACTAATGCCCCGGTTGGCAAACCGTCGTATCGCTCAGCCTGCCACTGTAGCCCTTGTTCAATTAGGCGAACAGTCTTACCGCTGCGGGTTGGGCCTGTGATCCACAAAGAAGATGGTGACATCGAAATCCTCAGTCGGATTTGCTAGGATGAGTTGACTTTAGCGCTTCATCTCACCGTCTTGCTACTGCCATCACCCACGGGCAATGAAATATAAGCAGCTAAGCCAAATTAAAACCAGATTTAAACCCTGCGCCACCCGTGCAGCGGTCATCAGCACAGAGTTTTTGAAGGTTTATGAGCGAATTGTGCTGATCTACTCACAAGTGTTTGACACTGCTAGGTTTAAACGCTTTAACTTAGACACGGTATGGATCAAGCGGTCTTGGTACTAATTTATCGTTTCAAGTCATCAACGACATTTTTATATGAGCATCCAGGGGTATTTTCGGAGAGCTAAACAGTGGCTGTCTCAATCATCAGAACAAGCACTGGATCGAGCTTATGTTGCGGCTCAGCGTCTTCGGTCAATCGAAGATCGATACTTCAACGGTCAACGGATTGCGTCTGAGAATGCGGACTATGGGCAAAGTTCTCAGACGTACTTTGACAACAAACTCAAGGAATATCTCAGCGAAATTAAGTGGCAGCTTGCACTGTTTCACAAGAAAGGCAGTGTAGTGCGCGATCCAGACTATCGCCGCGCCGAAGTTCAGGTTTCGGAACAGCCCTCGGACTGGTATACCGTTGATGTCGTTGATCAGCCTGCTGCTGTCCTGAAAAAGCTCCAGTACATCGACGAAACGCTCAGTCGCTATCGAGGTTCTCCATCTAATTCTGCGCTAATTCAGCAATCGACTGCGTCTAACCCAGCGGCTGCTCCACGAGCATCAAATGGTAGACTCACAGGCCCAGCTTCAGCCAGGAGCGCGACTAAAGCCCGTTCCAAAGCTCCGGTTGGTTCACCAAAAGCCTACGTACCGAAATCAGAAATGGTTCAGCCGAGAGGAGAGGAGGTGCCCTCGAACGTAGATGCTTTGTCTGATCAAGCGAGTTTCTTACCCCGCTCAATTCTGCGTACCGTAGATCGGATTAAACAGGAACTTGATCCGGAGGCTGAAGAAGAAGTCGTTCAAAGCTTTCGTGTGTCGCGGGCTAAAACGTTCTCGGCATTGAAGTTTATCCTGCTGCTGATTATCGTGCCGCTGTTGGTTCAGCAGGTGAGCAAGAATATTTTAGTTGGGCCGATTGTAGATCGCGGTTATGTAGCGGCCATTCAGCGCGATCAGGCTGACAACTTCCTCAATATGGAAATGGAGGAAGAGGCACTGCACGAACTTCAGCGATATTCGGAGCGGTTGCGATTTGAGGAATTTATCGGCAAAGTGGAGCCGATGTCGGAAGGAGAAATTGAGGAACGCATTCGTGAAAAGGCGATTGAAATTGAAGCGGAGTATTTAGCGCTGAGCACAAACGCGATTAAAAACATCTTTGCCGATATTTTTGCGTCCGTGGCCTTTGCGGCAGTGTTGCTGAACAGTCGGCGTGAAGTGGCAATTCTAAAATCATTTATTGATGAAATCGTCTATGGTCTCAGCGACAGCGCCAAGGCATTTATCATCATTCTGTTTACCGATACGTTTGTGGGATATCACTCTCCTCACGGTTGGGAGGTGCTGCTAGAGGGTATTTCGCGGCATTTTGGTCTGCCCGCAAATCGCGACTTTATCTTTCTGTTTATTGCCACGTTCCCGGTGATTCTAGATACGGTGTTTAAGTATTGGATTTTCCGGTATCTCAACCGCATTTCACCATCAGCGGTGGCAACCTATCGAAACATGAACGAGGGCTAATGCATCGCAGGTCAGTTGGGATTGCTGATTTTAAGTATGAATTCTGATGTGGGGGCGGTGTACTTGTTGAGCGCGACACTCTGCATAGATCCCCCTAAATCCCCCTATAGCCCTTCGGGCATGGCTTCGCTTAGAAAAAGGGGAAACTTTGGCCAGAGTTGGAATAGCCCCCTGTTCAAGGGGGCGGCAACAGCGGGGGATCGTATTGCTGCGCTAGACACATACGGAGCGGTGCCCCACATCACCATTCATACCCAGATTAAGCAACACCGTTCGGTTTATTTATGGGCCACTAAAACGCCCATCATGCCGCCCAGAATGGGGTAGTGGGTGGCAGTGGTGAAACCTGCCTGTTGAGCAAGCCGTACCTGTTCTGAGCCGATGGGGAAGCGTTCCAAACTGGGGCTGATATATGCGTATTCTTCTTTGAGCTGGAACTGCTCTGAGATAGGCACGACAACCTGATCAAGATACCACTGCTGGAACTGCTGCATAGTCGCCGTGCTGGGACGGTGGAAATCTAGAATTGCGATCGCAGCCCCTGGTTTTAACACCCGATGCAGTTCCTGCAAACAGCGGGAAATATCGGTGACGTTGCGGAGACCGTAGCCCATCGTGGCCGCGTCGAAAAAATTATCGTCAAAGGGCAAATTTAGCGCATCGGCCTCGACCCAGGTGATTGGTAGGGGCAAGGTACTGGCCTGAGCAAGTTGCTGTGCGATCGCAAGTTGAGCAGGCGAAAAGTCAGCGCCGTAAACGTGGCCTGCTGAGCCAACGGCGCGGGCGAGGCGGCGGGCCAGATCACCGCTGCCGCAGCACAGATCCAGGCAGGTGGCACCTGGTTGCGGGTTGGCCCACTGCACTGCCATTTGTTTCCAGACTCGGTGGAGGCCCAGGCTCAGCCAGTCATTGAGCTGGTCGTAAACGGGTGCAATTTGATTGAACAGCGAACGAATATGAGCCGCCTCTGCACTGAGAGAAAGCGGCTCATCTGTTTGAACAGTTTTAACCATGCCAAGTTGTTATAAAGCCGATATTAGACCTGCGCCATATTATAGTAGCGAGTGCTAATCAAGGCGAGAGCGGCTTGCTGGGCTGACAGTTCAATCAGGCACAGTTCGTCATCCCGGAGTTGGCAGGGCTGCTTCCACTGGAGGGAGAGCAGGGCGATTACCTGATCGCGGTAGATAATCGGGGCGACGAGATGTGCTTGAATATCACCGGCAGTGTAATGGGCAACAGCAGATAATTCGGCATCGGCTGGAATATTGGTGGCAACCTGGAGCGACTTTTCTGCGATTGCTTTCTGTACCAGGGGATCGTTCGCTAGCCAATCGGTGCTGATGCCAGCAGGATAACAGCCAATTTCATCGCCCGTTGAGCCATCGGCTAAGGGACAGATGACGCAGCAGTTAGTCGAAAAGCTCTGGCTAAAGGCTTTGGCCAGCGGTTCGAGGCTGGTTTGGACGGTATCTTGCTCACGGGCAACCGACACAATTGTCTTCAACAGCGACATTTGAGCCTGCGCTCTTACCAGTTCTTCGGTGCGCTGATTGAGTAATTCATAGGTCTCAGCCGCCCGCTGCACCACGATTTTCAGCTCGTTGGGGTCCCAGGGCTTGGTGATGTACTTGTAAACCTGACCGGAGTTGATCGCTTCAACTAGATCTTCCACGTCGGTGAAACCCGTCAAGATAATCCGGACGGTGTTGGGAAACTGGGGGACAGTTTTACTGAGAAACTCCGTTCCCTTCATTTCTGGCATCCGCTGGTCAGAAATGATCACTGCCACTTCGCCCTCGGATTCCAGAACTTCGAGCGCCATGATGCCGCTTTCAGCCTTGAGAACCTGAAAATCCCGCCGAAACGTCCGATATAGAAGATCGAGGTTGTCTGGCTCATCGTCCACAACCAACATTTTGGGCTTAGCGGGACGGCCTCGGCTACTTAGGGGGCGGCTTGTTGGGTCTAAGCCGATGGTCAAATTGTCCATTACCTCCATCTCCTCGGATAATGCGATGGTCAATGTTTTTGTTTATCGTTGAGCAATACAACGTCGCACAGCACTCATTATTCCCGCACATTTGTCAGAGCTATCAGGTAATTGTAGATTTAGCTGAGTTGAAGGAATTTAAGCGGTACCCTGGCAGGTTGGACAGAAGTAGTAGCGCCGCCCGCCGGACATGGCTTTCACAATTGGGGTGCCGCAGACGAAACAGGGCTGATGTTGGCGATTAAACACCCAGTGGCGATAGGCTGCTCGCTTGTAACCTTGAGCCTTGAGCTGATTGGCGAGTTCCACATCGTTGGTAATGCCTGCCGTAACGTAAGACTGGCGCGGAACTGCGATCGCAGCTTCAGCGACTTGCTTTAATTCTGCTTCTGTACAATCGACCGGGCGCCGTTCTGGGTGAACCCGCGCCACAAACAAAATTTCGGTGCGTAAATAGTTACCGAGTCCAGCTAGAAAGTGCTGATCGAGCAGCAGCGTAGTGAACTTGCGGCGATAAAATTCGCGATCGCACAATCGCTCCACCACCTGTTCCACAGTCACCCGTTCGTTTAGAACATCCGGCCCGATGCGCTGTAAAAATGGATGGTGGTCTAAATCGGCATTAGCCAGCACGTCGATATCAGAGGCGCTGTAGAGTAGAGCTGACTTGCGCTCCGTGTGAATGGCTAGCCGGAGTTGCCAGTTGGTTTCCGGATAGGAGTAGGCGCTGCGAATCACCCATTTGCCGTAGAGCTGATTGTGGCTATAGATGTTCAGCCCGTTGTCGAATCGCGTGAGTAACGCCTTACCGCGTGGCTCCACGGCGATAACTTGATGACTTTCCAGCTTTTCAGCGTAGGGTTTGAGGTGGTCAAAGGCGAAGAAGATTTCTTTGATCGGACGATGTGCGATCGCGGCAGCAATTTTGTCGGCTGAGCGCTTGATTTCAGGGCCTTCAGGCATGATTTACTGGGATTCTCGATAGGTTGCTAGGTATAAACAAGTGACATAGGCAAAGCGAACTTGCCCATTGGCATCGCTAAACGCTTGATGCAACTGCGTCAGATTGGTGACCAACTGCTCAGCCGCCGTCCCGGTTTGCGGTACATAGGACGAACTCATGGCGCGGCCAATCAGTCCCTCAAGGGTGAGGAATTGATCATAGGGAACGGTCAACGCCTGAAAGTTCTGAAAGAGATGGCTTTGCTGCACAGTAGCCAAATCCCGATGATCGGCATGGTTGAGGTAGCGATCGCCTGCGGCATCGCGGAGGAGTTGAGTGTACTGCCCTACAAATTCGTCGCTCTCGTCGCGGTCATTCCACATCAGCGCCAGTCGTCCATTCGGTCGCAAAATCCGGTGGAATTCTTGCAGACTCGGTTCAGGCCGAAACCAGTGAAAGGCTTGGCAGCAGGTGACCAAATGAACGGCAGCGGCAGGTAAACCCGTCGCTTCAGCCTGTCCGGCTTGCCAGGTCATCCGAGGATGCGGTTCAGCAGCTTGACGCATGGCGGCATTGGGTTCAATCGCCCACATCGTCACCCCCTGATCGGCCAGCAGACGGGCTGAAATGCCTGTGCCTGCGCCGATATCAGCGGCAGTGAGGCTGGAGGGGTCGCCTAAGCCCGCTAGCAGATGCGCGATCGCAATTGGCGGATAGCTGGGTCGGTGCTGAGCATAGTCCTGTGCCCGATTTGAGAACCGTTCCGTGGGATTTTGCTGGTAAAGTGGGGAACTCTTAGCGATATACCCATCCATCCTTTTGTGTGTCTCCATGCAATCTCGAACTGTGTCACTATCATCTGAGCAGCTTAAACATCACATTCCCGCCGCTACCGTCTTTTTGGCTTCCCGTCAGCAGTACCATACCTGCCGCATTCAAATTCCAGACTGTAGCCACAGCTTGCCATCGATTCAAACCGGACGAGGGTTTTATAGCTTCCTGAAAGCGACCGACACCGTTGCCAAAACGCTGAGGTTATTGACCAAGCTGAACTATCGTGGTGAAGAAGTTGCAATCATTGCCACTCCTAAAGGGTATAGCCTCTGGGGGTTGGAGCCGAACGCAACGCCCATCGTCTGCAAAACCCGTACGTCTGCGGCTGGCTTAAATGCGATCGCACCGGGTACCTGTACGATTTTAATTGACCGCGCCCAGTATCAGCCGTGCTACATTCGCACACCAGATCTAGATAAACCCCTAGTTGCGATCGCATTTAACGGTGGCTATTACAGCTTCTTCCGCCAGGAACCTGAGATGGATCGAGCACTGGAGCTAATCACGAAAATTGCTCAGCGGGGCGATGACCTGATTATGGTCAAGAGCGAAACGGACTGTATTCTGTATATCCATGAACCCGGTGCCCAAAGTATTGCCTCAGGGCAGTCGCTCTAATGCAAACTAAAGCTTGGGAGCGTGCTGTTCAACGCTAGCGTTGAAC
>CBKWJC010000146.1:0-8752 GCA_966674685.1 uncultured bacterium | reverse complement strand
GAAAATGGGGGGAGGGTTTTGTGGTGGTGGAGTTTAGTGGGAGTTCTTGGGGGGGGGTGGGGGGGGGGGAAAACCCCTTTTTGGGGGGGGCTTTTCCCCCCACGCCCCCGCTGGAGGACAGTCGCGTCCCCCAGACCCCCTCCGAAAAAACTAATCTGTGGGTGTTTAGTGTTGATCGCCCTCACCCTAAATCCCTCTCCCACGGGGAGAGGGACTTTTGGAGAATTGCTCCCTTCTCCCACAGGAGAAGGGTTGGGGATGAGGGCAAGCGTTATCTGACAAGATTCACCCGTTTGTAGAGCAGTGAAGGGTGTTGTTATGGTTGCAGTACCTCGTTCCAAATCAAATACCCGTCAACGCCTGAGTCTCCATGTTGAGGGGATCGTGCAGGGTGTGGGCTTTCGGCCTTTTGTGTATACGCTGGCGCGGTCGGTGGGGGTGACGGGCTGGGTGAAGAATACGGCGCAAGGGGTGTTTATTGAGATTGAGGGGACGGCGGCGCAACTGCAATCGTTTCAGCAGCGGTTAGAGGCCGAGAAGCCGGAACATGCGTGGCTTCAGCGAGTGGAGGCAACGCAGTTAGAGAGTATTAGCGATCAGGACTTTCGGATTCTGCCGTCTTCTGAAACATCGGCGAAAACGGCTTTAATTCTGCCCGATCTAGCCACCTGTCCCACCTGTCTGGCGGAACTGTGGAAGCCAACCAATCGCCGCTATCGCTATCCGTTTATCAACTGCACCCACTGCGGCCCCCGCTTCAGCATTGTGCGATCGCTACCTTATGATCGACCGCATACGACGATGGCGGGGTTTTCGCTCTGTCCTGACTGTCGGCGGGAGTACGAAGACCCCTGCGATCGCAGATTTCACGCGCAGCCAAATGCCTGTCCCGCCTGTGGCCCGCATCTAGAACTGTGGGATCGGCAGGGTAACTGTTTAGCGCAGCATGATCCGGCGCTCCGACAAGCTGCGATCGCGCTGCAACAGGGACAAGTTCTGGCGCTAAAGGGGTTGGGCGGGTTTCATCTGATGGTGGATGCAACCTGTGAGGAAGCAGTACAGCAGCTACGCCAGCGGAAGCACCGACCGGACAAGCCGCTGGCGGTGATGTTTCCGTCGTTGGCCATGCTGCGGGATTGCTGCCAGGTATCCGACGCAGCCGCGCAGGTGCTGCAATCGGCGGCGGCTCCAATTGTGCTATTGCCGTTGCGGACGGATGGCGCAATGTTTGCGCCTGGGGTGGGTCCGGGCAATCCCTCTATCGGAGCGATGCTGCCCTATACGCCGCTGCATCATTTGCTGCTAGAGGAAGTCAACCGCCCGGTTGTCGCAACCAGCGGTAATCTGTCGGGTGAGCCAATTTGCATTGATGAGCGGAAAGCCCTGGAGCGGCTGGGTGCGATTGCCGATGTTTTTCTGGTACACAATCGCCCGATTGCCCGTCCGGTGGACGATTCGATTGTGCAGATGGTGCAAGAGCGACCCGTGACGCTGCGGCGAGCGCGGGGCTATGCGCCATTTCCAGTGATGCCGATTGTGCCCTCATCTCCAGCCCTTCTCTCCCAAGGAAGCCGTAGGGGCGAATGGCCATTCGCCCCTACCCAGGATGTAAAATCGAGGCTGCAAATTTCTCAGGGCAACAATGAAACAACCCTGCTTGATAAGGGAGATTTAGGGGGATCGGTTCGGGGTGGTGTACTGAATGTTGCGCTCCCTGACCATACAAAGACTTTGGGTTCTAGTTCGGCATTGAGATCCCCCCTAGCCCCCCTAAAAAAGGGGGGTACTGGCTCAAAGTTCCCCCTTTTTTCTAGCGTTAGCGGCGCGAAGCGCGGGGATTTAGGGGGATCAATGCAGGGCGTTATACAACAATCCCCAAACACCGTTATATTGTCGGTCGGTAGCCATCTGAAAAACACCGTTGCGCTGCATCTGCACGGTCAAACGCTGATCAGCCAGCATTTGGGCGATCTGGATACGCCGCAAGGGTGCGATCGCTTTAAAGAAACCATCCAGCATCTCTGTGGCTTGTATGATTTGCAGCCCACGGACGTAGATGCGATCGCACATGACGCGCATCCGGATTACTACTCAACCCAGTTTGCGAAGGCGTTGCTCAGTGGAGCGGATTGCGTGCCACGGTTAATTTCTGTGCAGCATCACTACGCCCATGTCCTGTCCTGCATGGTGGATAACCAGTGGCAACCGCCTGTGCTAGGGGTTGCTTGGGACGGCACGGGGTATGGCTTAGACGGCACCATCTGGGGGGGTGAGCTGCTGTGGATTCCGTCGGCCAACACGCCAACGCCGGGATTTGAGCGGGTGGCGCACCTGAAGCCGTTTCCGCTGCCGGGAGGGGAGCGCGCCGCCGTGGAGCCGCGCCGCGCCGCGATTGGATTGCTCTACGCTTGTCTGGGCGATCGCGCGTTTGAGTACACGCATTTATCCTGCTTCAAGACGTTTACCGCTCAGGAGCAGACGGTGCTGCGCCAAATGCTGCACCGGGGTGTGAATGCGCCGCTCACGTCTAGTATGGGACGGCTATTTGATGCGGTTGCTTCGCTGCTGGGACTCTGCCAGCAGGCCAGTTTTGAGGGGCAGGCAGCAATGGCGCTGGAATTTGCGATCGCGCCTCCCACCGACCAGCTCTATCCCTATACGCTGCATCACTTGCCAAATGCCTCACTCCAGCTTGATCCCAGCCCAATGGTGCTGGCGATTTTGGACAACCTAGCCAATCAAGTGCCCGTTGGTCAAATTGCGGCAACATTTCACAATACTTTAATTGCTGGATTAGGGGAAATCATTCAGCATTTATGTAGGCGATATCCAGAGCTACAGCAGGTTGCTTTAACCGGGGGATGTTTCCAGAACCGCTACTTGTTGAACCGTGCAATTCAGCAGCTAGAGGTCATGAATTTATCTGCTGGTTGGCATCAGGCAATTCCGACAAATGACGGCGGCATTTCTGCCGGACAAGTGATGGCGGCACTCTTGGCATTAAACAATCAAAATGTTGTCAAAAGCTCAATCAGTTAATAGCTAATCTAACAAATTAAGCAATCCAATTGTTGTTAAACTATTTCGATACATTTAGACGTTTATTCGGTCAAAATCATGTGTCTCTCGGTTCCTGGAAAATTAGTCAGCATTACGGAACAAAAAGCAGATCAAGGCGATTGCGCCAGCGATTCAGCCCTATGGCGCACGGGAAAAGTCAGCTTTGGTGGAGTTTTACGAGAAGTTAGCCTCGCTTATGTTCCAGAGGCTCAGGTGGGTGACTATGTGCTGGTACATGTTGGCTTTGCCCTGAGTGTAATTGATGAAGCGGAAGCAGCTGAAACGTTAAGTTACTTAGATCAGCTTCATCCAGCAAATTGATTAGAACTATAGTGGAAGTATGGCTAATTGATTAGTTAAATAGTGAATTTGATCATTAACAATCAATTAATCATTTGTCATCATTCAGCCAGTTTGCTATCAGCTAATCGTTAACTGCTTTTGGCTTTTTTTATAAAGTTGAACGTGATTTTAGAGATTAGATGTAGTTGTTTAGCAATCAATGCCAATCGAACAATCGCCGTTGGTTTTATAAGTAGGTAGTCATACATCTACGTAGGATGTGTTAGCGCCAGCGTAACGCATCGAATTCTTGCACAATGGTGCGTTTCGCTTCACTCAACACACCCTACAGCATCTCTGTAATCTCAATCCCACCTATCTACCTAATTAGACGTGGGGCGGCAGATTGATAACATTTGAATTCAATTCAGCTCGTTGCGTCTACCCTCTCATCATTAAGCTTCCTCGCGAGGAAAGAGCCATGCTATCTCACACTTTTGCCACGCTGGATGGGAACGAAGCCGTTGCCCGCGTTGCCTACCGCCTCAGTGAAGTCATCGCCATCTACCCCATTACCCCCGCTTCACCGATGGGCGAATGGGCCGATGCTTGGGCAGCGGCGGGTCAGCCTAACCTGTGGGGATCAACCCCGTCTGTGGTTGAGATGCAGAGCGAGGCAGGGGCAGCGGGAGCCGTTCACGGAGCGCTTCAGGCGGGGACGTTAACCACCACGTTTACGGCGTCCCAGGGCTTGCTGTTGATGATCCCTAACCTCTACAAAATTGCAGGGGAGCTAACTCCAGCCGTGATTCACATTGCGGCTCGTTCGCTGGCCGCTCAGGGATTGTCCATCTTTGGCGACCACAGTGATGTGATGGCGGTGCGGGCTACGGGCTGTGCGCTGCTCTGTTCCGCGTCGGTGCAGGAAGCGCAGGATTTAGCCGCGATCGCAACTCGGGCGACCCTAGAATCTCGCATCCCGTTCCTACATTTCTTTGACGGCTTCCGCACCTCGCACGAAATTCAAAAAGTGGCGCTGCTGCCGGACGAGGCGCTGCGGCAGTTTATTCCCGATGAATACATCCTGGCTCACCGGGGTCGTGCCCTGACGCCGGATCGACCCGTGATTCGCGGGACGGCTCAGAACCCGGATGTCTACTTCCAGGCGCGGGAAAGCGTCAACACCTACTACGATGCCTGTGCCGCAACAGTGCAGCAGGCAATGGATGAGTTCGCCAAGCTGACTGGACGGCAGTATCGGCTGTACGAGTATTACGGTGCGCCCGATGCGGAGCGGGTGGTGGTGCTGATGGGTTCCGGCTGCGAAACGGTGCATGAAACCGTCGATGCGCTGATGGCTCAGGGTGAGAAAGTGGGTGTTCTAAAAGTGCGGCTCTATCGTCCGTTTGATCTGCGGACGTTTGTTGATGCGCTGCCGGGTACCGTCAAGGCGTTGGCCGTACTTGATCGCACCAAGGAACCGGGCAGCACGGGCGAACCGCTTTACCTAGATGTCGTCACTGCTCTAGCTGAGGTTGAGCGGACAACGGTGAAAGTGGTGGGTGGTCGCTATGGCCTATCCTCCAAGGAATTCACGCCTGCGATGGTCAAGGCCGTGTTTGATAATCTGACAGCTGACACACCGAAGAATCACTTCACGGTCGGCATCAACGACGATGTCACCCACACCTCGCTCACCGTTGATCCCAGCTTCTCGACAGAATCGGATCGGGTGGTACGCGCCATCTTCTACGGCCTCGGTTCAGACGGTACCGTCGGAGCCAACAAGAACTCAATCAAGATCATCGGCGAAGAAACCGATAACTACGCCCAGGGCTACTTCGTCTACGACTCGAAGAAATCTGGCTCCGTGACAGTGTCACACCTGCGGTTTGGCTCAGAGCCAATTCGCTCGACGTACTTAATTTCCAGCGCCAACTTTGTTGCCTGCCACCAGTGGCAGTTCCTGGAAAAATTTGACCTGCTGACCGCCGCCAATCCCCAGGGCACGTTCCTGCTCAATAGTCCCTACAGTCCCGCCGAAACCTGGCAGCGATTGCCGGAACACCAGCAGGAAGCGATCATCCGTAAGCAGTTGCGCTTCTACGTGATCAATGCCTCTCAGGTTGCCAAAGACGCAGGCATGGGCCAGCGGATCAACACCGTCATGCAGGTCTGCTTCTTTGCGATCGCAGGTGTCCTACCGCGAGAAGATGCGATCGCGCAAATTAAGCAGTCCATCCGCAAGACCTACGGCAAGAAGGGTGAAGCCGTGGTGCAGATGAACCTGAACGCTGTCGATCAAACCCTGGATAACCTGCACGAGGTGGATTATCGCAGCTATGAAGCCATGCCCGCTACCGAGGGCGCTGCTCCTGGTTCCTGGGTGCCCGACACCGCACCCGCCTTTGTGCGCGATGTGCTTGGTAAGATGATGGCGCGTCAAGGTGATGAAATTCCCGTCAGTGCCCTGCCTGTAGACGGCACCTATCCCTGCGGCACGGCCAAGTGGGAGAAGCGCAACATCGCCGATGAAATCCCGGTTTGGGATCCTGATGTTTGCGTCCAGTGCGGCAAGTGCGTCATGGTCTGCCCGCACGCCGTCATCCGCGCTAAAGTCTATGAACCCGGTGCCCTCGACGGCGCGCCCGCCACGTTTAAGAGCACCGATGCCCGCGATCGCGACTGGTCAGGCGAGAAATTCACCATCCAGGTCGCAGCAGAAGACTGTACGGGCTGCACCCTCTGCGTCGATGTTTGTCCCGCTAAGAACAAGGCGGAACCACGGAAGAAAGCGCTAAATATGGAGCCGCAGCTATCCCTGCGCGAGCAGGAGCGAGAAAACTGGGATTTCTTCCTGAATATTCCGAATCCTGACCGTCAAACGTTAAATCTGCACAAAATAGCCCACCAGCAAATGCAGGAGCCGCTATTCGAGTTCCCCGGTGCCTGTGCGGGCTGTGGCGAAACGCCGTACATCAAACTGGCCACCCAGCTATTTGGCGATCGCATGTTGGTGGCGAACGCGACGGGCTGCTCCTCCATCTACGGCGGCAACCTGCCCACTACGCCCTGGAGCTACAACACTGAGGGACGAGGGCCAGCCTGGGCCAACTCCCTGTTTGAAGACAACGCCGAGTTTGGTATGGGCTTCCGAGTTGCTGTCGATAAGCAGACCGAATACGCCCGCGAACTGGTGCAGCAGTTGGCCTTGAGTGACTCTGCACTGCTGTCTCGCAACTTAGCAACGGCCATCCTAGCGGCAAGCCAAACGGATGAAGCCGAGATCTTTGAACAGCGGCAGCGAGTCGCCAGCTTAAAACAGCAGATTGAGCCAGCCCTGACCGTAACGACCGATGCCGCCCAGCGGCAGAAACTGATGGCGCTCAAGGCTGTGGCTGACTATCTGGTCAAGAAGAGCGTGTGGCTGATTGGTGGGGACGGCTGGGCCTACGATATTGGTTACGGTGGTTTGGATCATGCCCTGGCCAGCGGACGCAATATCAATGTCCTGGTGCTCGACACCGAAGTTTATTCCAACACGGGCGGTCAAATGTCCAAATCCACCCCACGGGGAGCCGTAGCCAAGTTCGCGGCGGGCGGCAAACCTGCACCCAAGAAGGATCTGGGTCTAATGGCGATGACCTACGGCAACGTTTATGTGGCCAGCGTCGCAATGGGTGCCCGCGATGAGCATACCCTGCGCGCCTTCATGGAAGCCGAGTCCTACGAAGGGCCATCCCTGATCATTGCCTACTCGCACTGTATTGCCCACGGCATTAACCTGGCCGACGGTCTGAAGCAGCAGAAAGCAATGGTGGATTCCGGTCGCTGGCTGCTCTATCGCTACGACCCGCGCCGAACCGAACGGGGCGAAAATCCCTTGGTGATTGACTCCCGTTCACCCAAGCTACCCGTCGAGCAGGCCATGTACAGCGAAAACCGCTTCAAGCTGCTCACCCATACGAAGCCGGACGCCGCTAAGCAACTGGCTGAACTGGCTCAAGCCGATGTAAACACCCGCTGGCAGCTCTACCAGTCCCTCGCCGCACGGCAGATGCAGCCCGATGATCATGGTGCAGAACAGGCATCAGACAACGGTCACAAACCTGCCCCCGATTCGTCCCCATCCTCACCGCCCACAGGTTCAACCGTTTGATACCTCGCGTCCCGGTGCGATCGCAGGTGTTGTAAATATGCGATCGCACCTTCCTCGTATAAGTAAGGAGTGAGGCGAATTTAGTTCATACCACGCCTCATTTTTACGCCTCACCCTTCACCCCTTACGCCTCACGCTCTACTCATTGGTCAGGAGAAACCTCATGGATTTAACTACCACCTACTTGGGATTAAACTTGCGATCGCCCCTGGTCGTGGGTGCAGCGGCTATCCTCTCCGAAGACCTGGACAATCTGAAGCGGATGGAAGACGCTGGAGCGGCGGCGGTTGTGTTGCATTCCCTGTTTGAAGAACAAATTGAGCGAGACATGTTCGAGCTGCATCACCACATGCAGCAGGGCACCGACAGCTTTGCCGAAGCCCTCACCTACTTCCCCGAACCCGACGTGTTTCACGTTGGCCCATCGCTGTATCTGGAGCATATCCGCCGCGCCAAAGAAATGGTGCAGATGCCGATTATCGCCAGCCTCAACGGCACCAGCATGGGCGGCTGGACAGACTACGCTCGCCAAATTGAACAGGCCGGAGCCGATGCCCTAGAGTTAAACATCTACGCCATTCCCACCGACATCACCCTCTCCGCCAGCGACATCGAGCAGCAGTATTATGCCATTGTCCGCGCCGTCAAAGCCGCCGTGACTATCCCCGTCGCCGTCAAGCTCAGCCCCTATTTCACCAGCCTCGCCCATGTCGCCGATCAGCTCACTGCGAATGGAGCCGATGGCCTGGTTCTGTTCAACCGCTTCTATCAGCCCGACATCGATGTTGAGGAACTGACCGTTAAACCCCACGTCCTGCTCAGTACCCCTCAAGATCTGCGCCTACCGATGCGCTGGATTGCGATTTTGTACGGACGAGTCAGCGCCGATTTTGCTGCTACGGGCGGCATTCACCACGGCATTGATGTCGTCCGCATGGGCATGGCCGGAGCCAAGATCTCCTACATCGTCAGCGCCCTCCTGCGCCACGGCATCCACCACCTGCGCGACATCGAAACCGAACTCGTCCGCTGGCTACAAGACCACGAATACGAATCCTACCAATCCCTAATCGGCACCATGAGCCAACGCTCCTGCCCCGACCCCAGCGAATTCGAACGCGCGCAATACATGAAAGCCGTTCAAACCTACCATCCAACATTGCCTGTGTGATCCCCCGCTTCGCCGCCCCCTTAAAAAGGGCAGGGCTGATTTATTGAAGAAAGGAAAATAGACGGGGGATATCGTGAGCT
>CBKWJC010000145.1:0-8961 GCA_966674685.1 uncultured bacterium | reverse complement strand
ACGAAGCGCAATCAGCGCTTCTATCGGCTGTTTAAGTGTTACAGGGTTCCAACGTGGGGAGAGTAAAGAGGTTTTTCTTTGCCTTGGGAAGAAAACCACTTCTATGCACCTCACGAGGCTGAAAAATGCTGTATTGCAGTCAAAATCTATCTAATGGTCATCCTACTTGCACCTGGGGATGGAGACTCACTACAGCAAATAGATTTATAACGGAACTAGATTGAATACAGAAATTCTGAGCTGCATGACTCAAGGCATCTTGTGGTGCAGTTCATGTTGCTATTTCAAAAACTACAAGGATTAAATATGGTTGGAATATTACTTGCTGGTCTAGCCACTGCGCTGAGTTTGCTGGTGGTTGACCTTGTTGTCCCTGGTGTTGACATCGCCACTTTTACGGCGGCTCTCCTCGCAGCCGTTTCGATCGGTGTTGTCAACGCCTTCATCAAACCTGTGATCACGACCTTATCGATGCCGATCACGTTTGTTACTTTTGGCCTCTTTTCGCTGGTTGTTAACGGCCTTTGCTTCTGGTTAGCATCTGCCTTTGTACCAGGCTTTATTGTACGCGGCCCACTTGGATTCATTCTTGGCCCCATTGTGCTGTCTTTTGTTAGTACCTTCTTGGTCAATTATTTCGCCAAGAAGTATCCCGATACCGAACTGGGAACTGAATAATCTTTCAATGGCCAAGTGTAGTTGTGGAACTCATGCGTTTCATTCACGACATCTCATTCCTGGGGACTGCTGATTTTGTGTATGACTTGTGATGTGGGGGCGGTGCTGCTACATCACAAGTCATATCCAGATTAAGTAACGCCGATTCCTCTAAATCTTGAACTATCCTCATCAGTTTGCTGTTCAGTAAGTGGTGGGGATTTTTTCGTCGTGCGTTTTGAGCGAGGGGAAGCAGGGGGGCAGGGGAGCTAGGCACTCCGTTTTCGCTTCTCTGCCCGTAGTTTTGTATTGGTGCTTTATTTTTGAAATTTAAACGCAACCGTAGCTGAGTAGGTCTTGAATTTCCTGATGGCAGTAATTGGTTAAATCGGTCACGGCTGAGCGGACTTGTTTGCCTTGGTATTGTTCACGGTGCTTGTCGGTTATCCAGAATGGGCGACCAACTAAGATATTCACTCGGCGGTAGTTTACCATCGGGTGCCAGCCAGAGCGGCGGAACAGGGGTTCACTGGGGTCGAACCAACTGAAGACCCGTAGGGGCATGAGGGAGTGAATGTGCTCTTCATTGGATGCGATCGCAATTGGCAACACAGCGAGTTCATCGACGGGAGCTTTCAGAGCCAAATGGGCAAAGCCGCGATGAAATTCCCCGACTTCGTCAGCAGGGTTGGGCTGCACCATCGGTTCTGCACCTTCAGGAAAAATGCCAATCGCTTCCTGTTGCTGAAGAAGCTGTACGGCTTGTCGAAAGAACTCGTGCTGACTTTGCCCCGGTTCATTTAGCGGCAGTGCCCCAATCTGATTGACGATTTCGCGCAGAATGGGCACCTGGCTCATGTAGTGATGGCAGGCAAATCGGATGGGCCGATTGGTAATATCCATCAGCAGGGGCACGTCCAGAATGCTGCGGTGATTGCTCACAAGCAAGAGCGGCGCAGAGGGAGGAATGCGATGTTGGTAATAGTGAAACGTCCGAATACCAAGCGTAGTCAGCAAACCACGCGATAACATTAATGGTGTTTCGTTGGGCATGGAACTGGAGAATTAAGGATAGCGATCAAGGCAATGGCTCTGGCGTTAAGGCTGCGATCGCAGCTTGGTAGTGGTGTTTAGGTCATAAATCCAGAACTACCGCAGAGTTTAGGGTTCGGGGACGAATGGGGATCATTAACGCCAAAGATGAACCTTGTTTACATTACTTTACTTCTATCTTGAGATGGTCACCATTGAGATCCATCAAAAGGTGGTAGATCGGAATCATTAGGATGAGTTATGTCCAATCCGCCGGATAGCCACACTGCTAAGCCGACGGTTTAGCTAGCCAAACCGCTTGTGAGATCAGCGATTCAGCGTTATCGATATGACAGGCAGGCTGACTCGCGCTGTCGACTTATGTTAAGTCAGCACATCTAGCCGCTAGCCAAACAAAAAGGACATTTTGCTCTAAAACAAAATGTCCTTTTTAGATTCGGATTTGCGTAACTGCCAAACCGTCTAGGTCATGCCGATCAGATAGATGACAGCGAATAGATTGCAGCTACAGGAGAAATCTTCCTATGCTCCCACTCTCCTACTCTTCAAGGCTGCATCCGCCTTCCAGCTAGCTCACCGACAGGCCGCTCGCATCTCAGCAAAAAGCGTACAACCGGATTGATAGGTACTGCGAGAGCGAGTACGACCATAAACGGGAGATGACTGTCCACCCGGAACAATAATGACTTGATTGGAACCGCGATCGCGCGAGTCAATAATCACCGGATTCACAATCGTCGAATCCTCAATGTCCGAGTTAATGATGACTGGGTTCACAATCGTCGAATCCTCAATATCGCGATTGCGGTAGACCCGCCGCCCGTAGCGGTCGTAGTAATATCCGTCACGGTAGTAATAGCCATCGCGACTGTAGTAGCGGTCATCGCGATCGTAATAATAATCGTCGTCGTAATCGTAATCTGAGCCAATCCGCACCGTGATGCTGCCGCCGCGCACCGAAATGGAATCCGCCCGACTGGGTAGTGCCGTGCTGATCAGTGCCGTTCCAGCTAACAGTGAAAGTGCGATCTCACGTGCCGATTTTTGTATCCCTAAACCTCGCCCCATACCTGCCTCCAATGCTCTAGGTTGATTGGTGTAAGTATAAAATCAAACATGCCATCCCTGATTCTTGCGACGCAGATTCAACCACAAAGTTCCAACCTCGACACATAGCCTCACCATCAAGCATCAACCCCAAATCACGCTCAATACCTATTCCCAGCTATCACCAATCCCATCCCACTCCTTAAAATAGAAAGAGCAGAATTCTGATTGATTGTTGACAAATCGTGAGTACAACGTCATCTGAGCCCAACCGCACGCCCGACCAGAAAGAGCTAGCCCGTCGTGAATATGGCCGAGGCCGAGAAGCCTTTGAACGGGGCTACTATCGCCAAGCTATTCAGCAGTTTGAAAAAGCTGCCGCTTTGGTCAATCGTAACTCCGTCTTTGGGGGGGAAGTCCAAATTTGGCTGGTCAATGCCTACGCCGCAATGGAGCAATTTGGCGATGCCATCAGCCTCTGTCGCCAATTGACCCGCCACCCCCATCTCGATACGCGCAAGCAGAGTAAGCGGCTGCTGTATATTTTGGAAGCGCCCCGACTGCGATCGCGCCCGGAATGGTTGACGCAAATTCCCGATTTAGGTGCAATTTCAGACGGAGAAAACCAAGATCAGCTCTCTAGCCATCGCTATGCGGCGGCTGATGCACCGAAGAAACCGCGCCGCAAGCGCCCCGAACCAGAGCCAGAACCGATTGATTTGAGCCAGGTCAACACAAAAGACAACAAATTTCTCTGGGTAGCGCTGGTAGCTGTTGCTCTGACGATTGGTGGACTACTGTGGTTGAGTTAGTTGGATAAGGATAAGGAGTGCGATCGCAATACTATTTTATGGACAAAATAATTCCTTGCAACGGTTTAGTACCCAATGGGCGAAGAACTTGTCTCAATCAAGCGAAAATACTTCGCCGAATTTGGGAGTAGGATATATGCTGAATTATTTCGTCTAATCATTTCATACGGAATCTTATGCGGAAAGGTTCAGTTTAATAACAGTTAATTACTGAAATCTGAAATTTTCTTAGCTCTATCTCAAATTTATAAGGGAAATTAAATGGCTTGGCTTCAAGACTCATTTCAGGAGCACAGCATTGTCTGGCTACTGCTATCATCTGTTCTTGGCGGGGTTACAGGCGCTTCCTTTAAATTCCTTTTTGAAAACCTTCTGCCTCAGCATCTTATACAGAAGCGCGACATAATTGCTGTTAAGAGAAAGTATTCGACACCTATCCTTTTGGCAGCAGACCAATTACGTAGGCGGCTAGGTAACATGATTGTCAACATTGGCAAAATCGAAAAGGAAGAGGGATGGCTACCAAGCGTCAATCCCAAAAATTACTATTATCTAAGCACAATTTATGCTGTAGGTTACTTCTTTGGCTGGCAACAGATACTACGACACAAAATCGTATATTTAGATTTTACTACCACAAAGGAGACAAAGATTTTTGAGGCATTCATGAGAGCAATTTTTACAGGATTTTCTGCTCCTACATTATTGCGCGATACAGATGACAGCGTTCCAAAAAATAGCGAAGATAAGTGGGTTGTTAGATACGAGCTTCAAAGTATTGGAGACTCCATGATAGTAAAAGAAGATGGCAACAGTTATGTAATGAACTATGCTTCTTTTGTTAAGCTGATTACCGAGTCAGACGATATAGATTTGAAAGAAAGGTTACACGTTGTAGGAGGACTATTTACTGGACTAAAAGCAAACGATATTAGATTTCGGCGTGTTGTTGCAATCTATACGATCTTGAATGCTTTCATTGACTATGTTGACCCCAGACATCTGAGAACTGAAAAGCGACCTGACTACTGGCACTTACTAGAAGACAGAGAGGCAGAGCGCATTGAGCAGATGATTTACTCAGCTCGCATGAAGAAACCATATCAAACACACAAATTGGTCGCACGTTCCAGGAGGCATGTTGGGACGTCAGTTAACAAAAGCATGCAACGAATACGCAAATAACTCACCTTTTAAGCATCTCCATGCTCTTCGCTGATGCCGAGCGTTAGGTCGTATCGAAAAAGTATTTTGGCAATTCGATTGAACCACAAACATTTGTCACAATTGTCTGATTTAAATTAGCCTCGGCTTAATAGTGTACAATCACTGCTCCACCTATTTTCTTGCGACTTTGAGCAGCGATCAGTTTTTGATACAACTCAGGATCGGTTAGTACGATTTAGCTGAAACGTGTGGCATTGGCTACGTCCTCATAAATCATTGACATCGACTACGCTGCCGTATTCTTCGGAATAAACAAACTGCCCCGACGCCAAGCCCTCGGCATACTGCTTCAGCCAATCCCGAAAGCTGGGCGCAACAAGCTTTCGTGCGTCGTCATCGTGCCACATTGTAATAATCTGACCAACCGTTCCACCGTCAGCCGGATTCAAATCTAGACAGTCATGATTTCCCCCCACCGTCATAAGTCAGCGGTATCCACTTGTCGCTTCACCAAACGTTGCGAATGCCAGGGTCGGGGTTACTTTCCTGAGTTGGATCATGAATTTGGAATTCACCGCTATCTAGCAATTCCTTCCAAACTTGCCATTCATCCCGAATCCGTTCCAGCGACAGAAATTCTCGCCCATTGATCAACCCATATTTATAGGTTGATTGGCCGTTATGAATCCGATAAGAAGCTCTGACATCTTCAGGAAATTGAATGGAGAGAAGATTTTCCAGCTCAGCAATCTGGGCCTCGGATGCTCCTGGTTGTAGCGTGCCCAATACCTGTGGCGCATTCGTCTGCATCCATTTTTTGATTTGAACCCAAATATCTTGCATGATTCGCCTCACTAGTCTGGTAAATACGCAGAATTCAAAACTTGTTCAGGAGAATAAGGGCACTCCGACGGAAAAGCATCTAACGGTAAACCCGTTTCATCGGCAGCTTGTTCACGGGCATTTGCATAGCATTCTGCGAATACGTCACGTAGATAAGGCATTAGGCTTGGTGAATCGTTCAAGTCATCGTTGATGCGTCTACGATGTTCTCGAATGCTGCCTCGCCAGCTACCGCTACGGCTTTCGGACTGATAATGCCACTTCAAAAGGTGGAGCAGAACCACAATCAGATTGCTTTTGAGGCTTTTCCGCTCCCGGCGTGACATATCTTCAATTTCTTCAATCAAATTTGGCCAATCAACAGCCGCGTAGTTTTGGGCACGCAATTGCTCTGTCGTCGTTTCTACCCAGCGCACGAAATCCGTTTCATACAGCCCCTTTTGGTCAGTGTGCAGCTCAGTTGACATCACTCTGCCTCCTGCGATCGCAGCTTTACGTTGCAGCTTTGCTCTATTGTATGAATCTTTCAATCCTCATTGAAAAGTGATGGCTGCACACAAAGCTCCTCTTGCTCCCCTGCCCCCTTGCTCCCCCTCCCCCTGCTCCCTCGCCCGCACCCTCCATACAGCAAGTTCAACCCCAAACCTGTTAAGCGGGACTACGGATCGGTTGTTAATCCCTCATTTTTTGGCGACACTAATAGATCCAGGGGTGCGATCGCAGGTTGATGCCTCGATTGCCGATCCTGTGCCGTCATTCAACAAAAGCTCTATGCCCCCAATCTCTACATCTACTCAGTCAACCGTTGAACAACTGCTGGAACTCGCTCAGCCACGGGTTGATGCCGCCGAAGTCTATTACGTCGCTAGCCAGGATACGCCGATTAGCTTTGAGAATAATCGGCTAAAGTCGCTCGAAACGAAGGCGCTGCGGGGCGTAGCGCTGCGGGTCATTCATAACGGGCGCTTGGGCTTTGCCAGTTCGACGGATTTGACGCGGCTGAATGATTTAGTAGATGCGGCCATCGATACGGCCAAGATTGGCAGTCCGGCAGAATTTGAGTTTGCCTCCAACTTCCACGACAACCAGCCCGCCAGCGATTACACGCCGCCTAGTTCCGAGGTGCTGGTGGAAACGGGACAGCGCCTGATTCAGCAGGTGCATGAGTACAACCCAGACATTTTGGTAGACGTGAGTTTTCATGTCCGCTCCGGGCAGGTGCAAATGGCGACCACGCAAGATGTCTATGCCGAGCGCTCCAGCCAGTCGATCAGCGGCGTGATTGGCGGCAATCTGGTGCGGGGCGAAGACTTTCTGCAAATTTACACCTATGGCGTAGAGTGCGATCGCACTCCGGATTTCGATCAACTCCTGAAAACCCTGCTGCAAAAGTACGAATGGGCCGACCGCAGCAAGGCCAAAATCACCAGCGGCAGCTTCCCGGTGATCTTCACACCTCGCGCAGCAGCTCAAGTTCTGGGCGGACTGTTTGACACGATTCTGTCGGGACAAACGGTGATCCAAAACGCCTCGCCCCTGTCCGACAAAGTGGGCGAAAAGGTGTTTGACGAACGCCTGACCCTGTTTGAAGATCCCAGCATTGGCCCCTCAGCCTGCACGTTTGACGATGAGGGCACACCGACCAGCTACACCAAGTACATTGACCAGGGCACCGTGCAAGGGTTCTACTGGGATCGCCGCTGGGGCGCACGAGCGAATCGGGCATCTACCGGGAACGGCTTCCGGGGCGGGTTGTCGCGTCCTAGTCCGTCAATGGCCAATCTCTGTTTGGCACCAGGACAAACCTCAATGGCTGACCTGATTGCGGGCATGAAAGAGGGGCTAATCGTCGATCAGGTTCTCGGCGCAGGTCAGTCGAATCAGCTAGCAGGCGAATTCTCAGTTAACCTTGACCTGGGCTACAAGGTGGAAAACGGCGAAATTGTCGGTCGCGTCAAGGACACGATGGTGGCGGGCAGTATTTTCGAGGCGTTCCAGCAGCTTGAAGACATGGGCAGCGAACCCGAATGGGTCGGCGGCAGCATGTACCTACCCTGCGTCGCGTTCAAACAGCTCGGCGTATCAGCGCGGCAGGCGTAGCGATATCGTGTCAACCCTCACCATCCGAAAATCAGCGCCACCTGATGTGGCGCTGATTTTGAGTTTCATTCACAAAAAAGCCGATTTTGATCGGGCACTGGGTGGCTTCTCCGGGCAGCTACAGGCCACGGAAGAGAAGATCCAACGGGCGCTGTTTAGCGAGATTCCCTTTGCCTATGTGCTGCTGGCAGAACTTGATGCAGAACCCGTTGGCTTTGCACTGTACGGCTTTCACTTTTCCTCGTTTGCCGGACAGCCGAATCTCTGGCTGGATGATTTGTACGTGGAACCAGCGGCGCGGAATCAGGGCGTCGGCTCGGCGCTGATGGCGCGTTTAGCTGAAATTGCCCGCGCTAACGACTGCACCCATCTGGGCTGGAATGCAGATGCGCGAAATGCTGAAGGGTTGAGGTTCTATCAGCGATTGGGCGCAGAAATAATTACCCTGCCAGAAAATCGGCGGTTCCTACGTTGGCCAGGATAGGAAAAGCTGCGATCGCACCCACTCATCAACACAAAACCGATCACCTTCAACCTACCTTCGACGAGGACCAGGACGGACGTTTTGGTCGAGGGGGTCTGGGGGCAAGCGAAATGCCCCCAGTAGCCAGGTTCTACAACCCATCAACCATCACACACACCTACGGCATCGTCCGCTTCCGACTCATCACGCTGATGTATTCCCCACTGCGACCCGTGGGCAGCGGTTTACTCCAGGCAATGCGATCGCAGTAGCCCAGCGCATCCAAACGATGAATCGCATCGGCCAGAGCAGAGTAGTCGCCAAGCAGGATGTGGCGAACGGTTTCCTGATTGAAGGTTGGCAAGCTGAAGGTAGGAGAGACGGTGGCCTCTCCGCTGGGTGATTGAAACATACGGGTGTCTCCGTTTTCGACTAAAGGAAAACGGGGAACTATCTAGATCCCTTATTTGAAGCGGTAAAGGCAAGATAGCAGGACTAAAATGATCCCAGTCATCTCGACTTACCTAGGTTAAGTTGGGATGATCAGGAGATTTGGGAGGTGGCACCCTCTCAAGTCTCCGCCTAGAATCATTCCCCGCAAGACTAAACGTATCAAGAAGCGGCCAGCCAGTTCAACCGTATTTATCTGTTTGTAAGGATTAAGTATGGAACTGCTGACTTGAGGCGATCTCACGTTTCTCTGAACGCATAAACCCCAAAACTGCGACAATCGCACTGGACTATTGCGAACATCCCCGTAGGGGCGAATGGCCATCACTGGAGTCAACTTAAGCATCTCAAAATGAGATTAGGGTGGAC
>CBKWJC010000144.1:0-9222 GCA_966674685.1 uncultured bacterium | reverse complement strand
ATGGCAGAAGACCATTGCTCAGGAACGCTGACACAAAATAAGTTGGAACTAGAAATACAAGAATAAAAGTAACAGCTAGATTTGCTGCTCCGACAGATTGAACTGGACTTGACTCATCGTGATAAATACTGCCATCAATCGCTCCCAGACCTGCAAAGATAAAAAATCCAAGCGAACTAAATAGCAGATTAATACAGCGCTCTTCACTAACGCCAGCTTGTGCGCCTTCAAAGTTGGCTCCGATAAGGACAGCGTGAGAGAAATCACAGCCTCTAATATCTGAGTTGCTGAAGTTCGCGTTTTGCAAATTGCAATTCTCAAATATAGAATCTCTCAAATCTGCATTGCTGAAGTCGGCTGCTTGCAAGTCCCGATAACTAAAGCGGCTGTTCTTTAAGTCTCTAAGTTCAATACTTTCTCGCTCAGTCATATTGCTGAATAGATATCGCAACTCAAAAGATGAGATTGTCAAAGATCTAATGATCACACCATTTTGCTCATTTTATTTGGTCTATATAAATAAGCGCGATCGCATTTATTTTGTATGTTTTGAAGATGCGATCGCACTTAGTTACCTTACATAAAACGATTAATTTACTGCTTTTTATTAGCCTTCACTTCCGCTCGTTCTAGTCGTCTGCGATGTTTGGCTTCTTGTCTTTTTGCCTTTTGCTCTTGGCGTTCTTTGCGAGCTTCCTGCAACCTGATCTGCCGTTCTTTGAGAAACTGTAAACGAGCTTGATATGCTTCATCAGTTTCGTTTGGTCTTTGAACATAACGGCCATATAGTGAGCTTTTAAGAATATTATCAGCGGCTTTAGCTGTTTCATTTAAACCGTCGATGATCTTTGCAACTCCATTTATGGGGTCAGACATAGTGGCTCTACCTGCTTGATGTATTTGATCTAACAGCTAACTTCTTCAGACATATGAGTCACTTCCTGGAATGAATGTGACTAATCTTGATAGTTCCCAATTTGAGCCATTGAGGAGCATGGTAGTAGTGCGATCGCACATCCCCTCTACCCAAAACAGATTCAGATCGAATCTCATCGTTTCGCCATTCCTCGTTTCATCGCTACAGGAAACGATATAAGCTGTTTTACGGCGTCTGTATTCGATCCTTCACGCACTATGACCAGAGTTAACGACAATTATCTGAAACTGAAAGCAGGATATTTATTTCCCGAAATCGCTCGACGGGTAAACGCCTTCGTTGAAGCCAATCCTGATGCGCCGATTATCAAGCTGGGCATTGGCGACGTAACCGAACCGCTGCCCGAAGCCTGCCGCGAGGCGATGATTAAAGCAGTGGACGAAATGGGCGATCGCAACACCTTCAAAGGCTATGGGCCAGAGCAGGGCTACTTGTGGCTGCGCGAAAAGATTGCCGCCCATGATTTTCAGGCGCGGGGTTGCGACATTGATGCGTCTGAGATTTTTGTATCCGACGGTGCCAAGTGTGACACAGGCAACATCCTCGATATTTTTGGCAAGGATAATAAGATTGCTGTCACTGACCCGGTTTACCCCGTTTATGTAGACACCAACGTAATGGCAGGTCATACAGGCGATGCCAACGATAAAGGCGAGTATGACGGCCTAGTGTACCTGCCGATTACGGCTGAGAACGGCTTTACGGCAGCGATTCCCAGCGAAAAGGTTGACCTGATTTATCTGTGCTTCCCCAACAACCCCACAGGTGTGGTTGCCAGCAAAGAGTACCTGAAGCAGTGGGTTGATTACGCTAAGTCGCACGGCTCGATCATTCTGTTTGATGCGGCCTACGAAGCGTTTATTACCGATGATGCAATTCCCCACTCCATTTATGAGATTGAAGGAGCGCGGGACTGTGCGATTGAGTTTCGCTCCTACTCCAAGAATGCGGGCTTTACCGGAACTCGCTGCGCCTATACCGTTGTGCCCAAAGGTTTGACAGGCAAGGCTGCCGATGGTTCAGATGTGGAGCTGCACAAACTCTGGAATCGCCGTCAGTCCACCAAGTTCAATGGTGTGTCTTACATCATTCAGCGCGGCGCAGAGGCGATTTATTCCGAAGCGGGACAGCGGCAAATCAAGGAGCTGATTCAGTTCTACATGGAAAATGCCAAGATCATTCGCGAGAAGCTGTCCGATGCCGGATTGACGGTCTATGGCGGCGTTCATGCACCGTATATCTGGGTGAAGACGCCCAACGGTCTGTCAAGCTGGGATTTCTTTGACAAGCTGTTGCAGGTTTGTAACGTAGTCGGTACGCCCGGATCAGGTTTTGGCGCTGCCGGAGAAGGCTACTTCCGGATTTCGGCCTTCAACAGCCGCGCCAATGTGGAAGAAGCAATGCGACGCATCACGGAAACGTTTAAGGCATAGTTACGATTATAAAGAAGCAAAAAGGCGCGCCCTCAGGGCGTGCCTTTTTGCTTCTGATCCTAGTTTACTCAATGCCCCAGATGAGCTGAATCAGGCGACCCACCAGCCAGCCCAGCAGCGCATAGACAATCATCGCAACCAGTAAGTTCACATCAAAGACGGACGTGCCAAACGTGGGGCTGATGAATAGCGTTGAGAAGGGTGCCACGAAAGGCGCAGAAAAGTCGTAAATGATCTGGGCAAACTGATTGTCTGGATTTGCGCCAAACAGCCGCAGGAAGAAACGGATCAGCAGCAGCACTTCCAATGCGCCGACCAGGAAATAGATAATTGCGATCGCACGATCCACAATTGTTTGGCGACGAGCAACAGCTAATCGGTGTTCTTCACGAGCCAATTGCTGCTCCTCACGCTCCCGAGCCCGAAACTGCTCATCACGCTGATAGTCTGGACGATAACTGCCAGCATCCATTGGTGGAGGTGGATAATCAGCGCGATTGCGATAGTTCGGATCGTAGTTTGGATCGTTGTACTCGTTGTCTGGATCAGTTGGATGATTTGCCATCAATCAATATTAAGAACCCTAAATATAGTGAGCTTAAATAGTAGGTGCAGAACAAACCTAGAACTCACTGCCAAAAATAGCGAGCAATTTGATTTACTTCAACTGCTTCAGGTTAGATTTAGCTTACGTTATGTTGCAAAACGGCCATGCGTTACTGACTCCCTCGACTCCCTTGGTAGCCTTTCTCAGTGCGTTTCGCTTCACTCAACACATCCGACGCATGACTCCCTCTACAGCCCTTTACGACCCTCTACAGCCTTTACAGCCCTTTACTCCTCACTCCTCTCGCCTCACTTCCCACAAAAACCCAGATTCTGGCCGACAGCAGTTTCCCACTGACCCGCACCAAAACCTGGATTTGCAAACTGACTCTCTAAACAGCGTGCTTAAACAAGCTGTCTAGGTAGACACGGGATGCCCTGCGATCGCATTCGCCATTTTGCAGCAGAAACAGGGACAGGGCAGCAGAAAAGACCCGGTCTTGATCCCAGGTGGGATGGCTCTCCAAAAAGCTGCGGAGAGAATCATGTAGTTCTTCAGGAATTTCAGCCAAAATGCTCACGGTTGCGTTCATTAAAACACCTCTTGCTTAGATCAATTGCTGAGATTGAAAGTGAAAAGTAGGTTTACGAATTGCGGCTACGATGCCAAACGTGTCAGATGCGTTCAATGCGTTCTACGGGTCTACCTGAATTTGGACAACTTAAACAGTGCAGAAATTTCATAGGTTTTGCAGGACGAACCACCTTAATCGACAAGATGATGGACACAGGGTAGACCATCTGAGCGCAAATGATCACATGATTTTAAGCAGTTTTCGAGCGATACTCGATACTCGATTTGCCTAAAATGATGAGTTGCTACTCCAATTCGCACCAAACCCGCCCGCCCTTGTACCGTTTGCCCGCATTTCGGGTCATTGCTTCCATCTCACCTGCCGAATCCACATCACAGGATATCGATCAACAGAAAATGGGTGTGACCACGAGACAACATGCACAGGTGGCGCGGCAAATTTGGATGCCTGCCTAACAGAGCAGGTCGCATCATTCTCGGAATCTCAGAGGGAAATGTCAATATTGCGAAATCTTACGAGACGGCTCAACCCCAAAAGTCTACAACGAAAGATCAAGGGTTTCAGCCCCTAATTTGTTACATTACTTCATAAAGGAGCCAAATTTTCAGGTAGCTTGAAATCTAGTCAAGTAATCCCCAATAATCCTGCAATTCAGCATCACTCCGTTTGAGCCTGTGGAAAACTTGTGAAAAGCTGTGGAAAACTTTGCAGCACACTGTGGAAAAGGTGTGGAATTCGTGGGGAAAAAATTAGCAAAAGATAAGAATTGCAAATTTTGCGAAAAATCCGGCGTTTTGTTAAATCTTGTGTGTATTATTGTCCCCTAATTCGCAGTCTGGACTAAGCTATGCTCCTGTCAGACTAGCGTTTCCACGGTTTCATACTGAAATCTGCTAGTTCAAGGAAGTGTATCTATTGGAGTACTTTTCGCTGACTATTTTGAGTAAAAGATACAAAAAAGTTACATTCAGGACGACTCCACCGGATGCGGTCGGTGGGACAAACGGATCAACAAAACCTGTGGAAAACTCTGTGTGCGCCTTTTCACAAAGGGTTGAACCATGTTTCCCCAAGCAGCCTGTGGAAAACTTTTAAGCTGAACATTTAAGAGTTGGGAGCATGCTGACTTGGCGCTGGCTTGGCAAAGCTGATGCTGAGGACGAGTGCGGAGTGTTAAGGATGAAAGCTTTAATTCTGGTGCAGAGAGACGAACTAGATATGACTTATGGTTTATGTGTAAAACGATGGCTTATGTAACAATGCGTAACATAGACGTAATCAGGTAATACGTATGCCAGAGAAAAATTACTCCTGGAAAGGAAGCTGGAACGCTGGTTTGGTGCTTTCCATCGTGGCGCTTGTGTGTGGTGGATTCCTGGTGCTGGCAGGCTTTCAGTAAGCGTTATTTCACAATATAGCCATCTTAAGTTGTTGATGAACGTGCCACCCCGCCAGGGTGGCACGTTCATCAACAACCTCGTTCATAAACTATTTAGCAAAGCTATACATACTTAACAGAAAGCCCTAGCGTCAAAAAATGAGCCGGAGCTTTTTCGCTTATTCGTATTCTTATGAAGCTAACTTTTTACAGCACTTTTCAATTTAGTGAGGTTCATAGGAATGTCTCTTCGCCTCCAGCGAAGAGACATTCCTGTACTCCACCAGCATGGAAAACACTGTATATTCAGGCAGCAAGGCTTCCTGCTGAGTTGTCAACTTTGAGACTTGCTGCATAGCTGAGCACTTCAATCTTGTAAGATATCGATCAGTTTAATGAGGTGCTAGCTAGACTGCAATTCGTCTAGCTTGGCTAGAACTTCTACGCTGTGGACGGCTGGACGAACACCTAAGAAACGGGCTTGGAGATTGCCCTCAGGGTCAATGATGTAGGTATGACGCAGAGACACATAGCCCATCCACGACCGATAGGCTTTGCTGACGGCTCCATCGGTGTCGGCCAGGAGCGGAAACTTCAGCCCTTCCGCATCGCAAAACTCTTTATGAGAATCCACATCGTCAGCGCTGACGCCTAGGATTTGAGCATTTCGCTCAATGTATTTCGGCAGGTCTTGCTGAAAGCGTTGGGCTTCTAGGGTGCAGCCGGACGTAAAATCCTTGGGATAGAAATACAGCACGACCCACTTCCCTCGATAGTCTGACAGGCTCTCAGTGCCGTCTCCAGTGCTGGTGGGCAGCGTAAAGTCTGGAGCAGGTGATCCGAGGGGAAGCTGTTCTCCTCCTAGAGCGGAGGCGGGTGAGGCAAGAGTGAAACTGAACAGACTTAGGAGCAAGGCAAAAACAGCCTGAATCAGGCGACGACGGGAAATCATAAAGCAATGTAGTAAACGTCATGACAGTATAGAAAACAAGCAGTGGAGCCGTTTCTGTCCATTAGTTTACATAAATACACATAGTGCAGCGAGAGGTAACGTTACTCCGATTCCTCAAACGCTTGGCAAAAGTCAGGTAAATCGAGCTTAGCGGCATGAACGGCGACCAGCATGGCTAAACGGGCTGGGAGAGTAGACTGCTCAATCAATGTCTCAACGGGCAGCTTAATTTCACTCTTGACTAAGTGCGATCGCACCTCAGGCTGACAGAGGACATGTCGCCAACTCTTAGCGGTATCGTTCAGCCAGCCGTCGGAGTGGTCGGGTTCTTGGCCGACCTGGAGCGCCACTGAGATGGCGGCATCTTCCAAGTCGCCTTCACAGTTAGCGAGGGTCTCAAAAACTGCGATCGCGCCGGGCAGATCAGCAACCTGAGCTTGAAACTTCAGTAGCTCATCATTTGTAATCATGACGCGCTCAGTCATAGCGCTTGCTCCTGTAGGGAAATTAAGGGTATTCAAATCATGATTCTTGTTGTGTTCGCTTAGCCAACACAACAAGAATCACTATCTTTTGAGGACGACTCAACTATTAAATTATTGAGCCTGCATCTCTTTCAGAACGTCTCGAATGACGGCTTCTGGGACATCATCAGTGATGTTTACGGCCCCAATTTTGGTCGGTAAGATAAAGCGAACGCGGCCATCTTTCACTTTCTTATCCGATTTGAGACTGTCGAGAATGTCGTCAATATTGAGCATGGCAGGTACTTCCGTCGGCAAACCCGTTTTCTGGATCAGCTCAAGCTGCCGAGCCGCATCAGCAGACTGCCACAGCCCCAGCTCAACGGCAATTTGACCCGCAGCGACCATGCCAACGGCGACGGCTTCACCGTGATTGACCACGCGATAGCCTGTCAGGCTTTCCACCGCGTGACCAATCGTGTGGCCGTAGTTCAAAATGGCGCGCAGTCCCCCTTCTTTTTCGTCCTGAGCTACCACGTCGGCTTTGGCCTGACAGGAGCGAGTGAGAATCTCCTGAATCAGGCTATCGGGAACATAGCGCCGCTGATCCAGCCGCTTGGTCTGCTCCATCTGCTCAAATAGGTCAGCATCCCAGATAACGCCGTACTTGATCACTTCGGCCATGCCAGCTCGAAATTCCCGTGCAGGCAGCGTCGCCAGGACGTTTGGGTCAATCAGCACCAGGCGCGGCTGGTGAAAGGCTCCAATTAGATTTTTACCACGGGGATGATTCACGCCCGTCTTGCCGCCGATAGAGGCATCAACCATCGCTAGGAGGGATGTGGGAACTTGCACAACCGCCAAGCCGCGCATCCAGGTCGCCGCCGCAAAGCCCGTCATATCGCCGACAACGCCACCACCCAGCGCCACCATTGCCGAGGAGCGCTCTAGTCGATGTTCGAGCGCGATGTCATAGATCTTCTGGATCGAACTGACGGTCTTGTAGCGTTCACCGGGCGGAATCAGGTGATGCACTACGTCGAAACCCGCTTGCTTTAAGGATGCGATCGCAGCTTCTCCATAATGCTTAAAGATCATCGGGTTGGAGACGAGCAGGATCTTCTTGCCCAGACGGAGTTCAGGCTGCGTTAACCAGTGACCGAGCTGCTGAACGCCCTCGTCCGCGATCACGATGTCGTAAGGGGTTTGGGGTAGCTCGACCGGAATGATGGATTTTGTGGTGGTTTGAATCATGGTTCGGATGCGTGGGCGATGGTTGGTCTGTAACCAGATTAATCGTTAAACAGCGCTTCGTCTGTTTTGGGGTCAAATAGGTGGATGCGGTTGGGCGCGATCGCAAGCCACACTTCCTCGCCAATCCGAACGGTATGATCGGCATCGATGCGGGCTTGTAGGGTTTGGTCAGTAATGTCCACCGTCAGATAGGTCTCGCTGCCGAGCGCTTCGACATGCTTCACAACTCCGCGCAGGTTTTTGGGGGCGGGCACACTGAGGCTCAGATGTTCGGGCCGAATGCCCAGGGTAACAGTGCGGCCATCGTAACTTTGCAGCACGTTTTCCCAGGTCTCCGGCAGCGTCAGCCGAAAATCGGCATGGGTAATCAGCAGCGGCGCTTTCACCTCCACAGGCAGAAAGTTCATCGGTGGGGAGCCAATAAACTCGGCTACAAAGCGGTTAGCCGGACGGTTGTAAAGCTCCAGCGGTCGGTCTACCTGCTGAATTTGGCCCGCATTCATCACGGCAATCCGGTCGCCCATCGTCATCGCTTCGGTTTGGTCGTGGGTGACGTAAATCGTGGTGATGCCGAGCTGCCGCTGAAGATTGACGATCTGCGATCGCGTTTCGCCCCGCAGTTTGGCATCCAGGTTCGACAGCGGTTCATCCATCAGAAACACCTGGGGATTGCGCGCCATCGCTCGACCCAGCGCCACCCGCTGCTTCTGCCCACCGGAGAGCTGGCGCGGCAGGCGATCCAGCAGCGGCTCAATTTGCAGCATCTTGGCTACCGTCTGCACCTGCTGATGCACGTATTTCTCCTTGGCTGACCAGTAGCGCAGTCCGGGCGGCAGGCGACGAGTCGTGGCCACCGCGAGATCGGAGAGTTGCGATCGCAACTCCCGCCGAATCCGCTGAGTTATTATTTTCGCTACTCCGTTTTTGCCGGACTGGTCGGGAGCCGTTTTTGTACTGTCAATATCCAGGGATGCCTTTGGCTCGGCAAACGTGCGCCGCAGGCCAAACGCCAAATTGTTATACACCGTCAGATGCGGATAGAGCGCGTAGCTCTGAAACACCATCGCAATATCTCGCGCCTTGGGCGGCAGATCATTCACCAGCGCATCGCCGATCCAAATGTTGCCTGCCGTCAGTGGCTCCAGCCCAGCCAGCAGCCGCAGCAGCGTACTCTTGCCGCAGCCCGATGGCCCCACCAGCACCATAAACTCGCCGTCTTGCACCTTGAGATTAATCCGCCGCAGCACCGTTGCCGTTGCGGGAGTATGGGCAGTCGGCTCCGTTTCAACGGATTGCTCAACAGCAGCAGACGCTCCCGTCGCCGCCGGCACAGCAGCCAAAGATGCCTCTGTTTTGGGCGCAGCTTGGGTCTGTCCCCGACGAGGAAAGCTCTTATAGATGTTTTCTAAGATGACGGTTGCCACGGCAGTTGTTGCTTAAAGCAAGAATTTTCCACAGTTTACAACCCTCTGCTCGTCTTCGGTAAGAGCGCTTCTTGTTGAGTGAAACAGTAGCTTAAATGGCTCGGAAGAAAGGGAACAAGGGGACTGTCGCCGAACGGCGACAGCACTTTAAAGACAACAATCTTTGATACACAACAGATTAGCTTTTTCGGAGGGGGTCTGGGGGACGCGACCGTCCTCCAGCGGGGGCGTGGGGGGA
>CBKWJC010000143.1:0-9234 GCA_966674685.1 uncultured bacterium | reverse complement strand
TTCGAGAAACTAAAAAACCCCCCTTCCCTTTCTACACAGCGATGGTCGGGTGGGTGAGGACGTTTTTGGGGCGAGAAAAACCCCCCCCACAAAACGTCCTTGTTCTATCAGTGAACCACGCGATGAGAACGAATCTTTTAGAATCGAAGGGTTGCTACGAGGGGTGAGACAGCGAGTGGTTGGATTTTTAATTGTGCTGCTGTCGTCAGTGTTTTTCTGTCTGCAAAATGTCACCGTGCGGGTGCTGTTCAACGACGTCAATATTTTCAGCATTTGGCAAACGGGTGGATTTGTGCCGCCGACGTTGGAGAACTCATTTCTACTGCTGTTTATGCGGACAGTGCTGGTGGTGCCCATCATGGCGGCAGTTTCATCACGGCTGTATGGCACAACCTGGAAAGACATCGCTAGTTTGCGCCGTGCCGATCAGCGCCCGACGCTCAGATATGCGATCGCAGGTGGCGTGCTGATGTTTCTCTACCTGGTGCTGCTCTATATCTCAATTGGCTTAATCCCGACAGGTATTGCGTTAACTCTATTTTTCACCTACCCCATTTTTACCGCCCTCTTTTCCTGGCGCTTCTTTGGCAATCGTCCTTCCTGGTTTCGCTGGGGAATCATCGCTGCTGTCCTGATCGGCAGTATCCTCACCATGCCGAGTCCAGACACCACTGTTGGGCAACAAACCTGGCTGGGCGTTGTGCTGGGCATCGGCTCCGGCATTGCCTATGCGCTGTACACCGTCACCGCTCAAAAAAGCTTTGAATCCTTTCACCCTGTTCCTTTCACCTGGATTAGCTTTGCGACGACGCTGGTGCTGTCAACGGTGAGTCTCCTGTTCTGGCGCGGCGATCTGGCGGCGCTGGACTGGACAGGGCTGTGGATTGGCGGATTGATATCTGCGATCGCAACTCTGGTCGGCCATTTGCTCAACAACTATGGTATCCGGCTGATCGGCGCGACTTCCACGGCAATGATTGGCGCAACGAATCCGGCATTAACAGTTGTACTTGCCTGGTTTGCCATTCAGGAAACGCTGAATTGGGTGCAGGTGATCGGAGTGCTGATTGTGACGGGAAGTGTGGCGTTACTCAGTCAGGAACGAAAGTTTTTGGAGAAAAGTGATGAGTAAAGGATACAGAGTGCCAGGACATTGCATAGAGAGATCGCAGCTCTCATGACCAACTCTCCGGAGAACTGATTTGGCTAAATGTATATGTAAAAAGAAAAACAATCACTACGGAGATCTCACTATGGATGAGTTGTCAACAACGGTTGGAATTATTCTAGCTCTGAGCATTGCGTCAGAACGGCTAGTGGAAATTATTAAAGGATATATTCCTTGGCTAGATCATAAACGTGTCAACGTCAAAGAAGAAGGAAAGCGGCGTTCCGCTGTCCAAATCCTTGCTGTAGTTTCGGGAA
The DNA here is from genome assembly GCA_966674685.1 of uncultured bacterium. GTDB lineage: Bacteria > Cyanobacteriota > Cyanobacteriia > Phormidesmidales > Phormidesmidaceae > Thainema. The sequence continues at coordinate 7,809 of CBKWJC010000143.1, read as the reverse complement.
TCGTCACAGCTTTTATGGCCAAGGATTACCTTCCAGTTGTAGTCGTTGAGCAAACAAACGTCTTAAATATCATCGGACTGGGTTTACTCGCTAGTGGAGGTTCTGGCTTCTGGAACTCTATTCTGACCTATGTCACTAAAGTGAAAGACATCAAAACACTCGAATTTGAATCTAAAGCTGCTGGAAACAGTGGCTACTAACAAAATGAGTGCAGCAATCTTGTAGGTTGGGTTTCCTTCGTCAACTCAACATGTGCTGTACGGACTACACCTCAAAGGTTTGCCTTGTAAGGTGGGCGATGCCCACCTTACAGGTTACTTATGGCGAATGTGTTCGTATACGCCGACATATTGCTCACCGGAGCGGCTCCAGGAATAATCACAGGCCATGCCCTGCTTGGCTAATTCCTTAAACAGATCTGGCTCGTTTGCATACAGATCCAGTGCCCGACCGAGGGCAAAATCGATCCCATTGAAATCAGACTCGTAGAACACAAATCCATTGCGCTCTTCTGGGCGATGGGCTTCGTCATAATCCCAGTCGAATACGGTATTTACCAGTCCGCCAACGCCGCGCACCACAGGCACCGTACCGTAGCGTAAGCCAATCAGTTGCGTTAACCCGCAAGGCTCATAATTACTCGGCACAATCACAATATCTGCCGCTGCGTAGATCAAGTGCGACAGCTCTTCATTGAAGCCCAGCTCCAAATGGCAATCGGGATTATCATTCAAGTGCTGCTTCTCGTGCCAGAACCAGCTATTGATGCCGTCTGCTGTCGCGGAACCTAGCAGCACAAACTGAGCATTGCGCTGCAACGAGTGGTAAATCGCATGATGCACCAAATGAACACCCTTTTGATCATCCAGTCGTCCGATGTAGCAGACGAGCGGAGCATCTGTCTGGCGCAGTGACAACTGTTCTCGCAGTGCCTTCTTATTGAGCGCCTTATCCTCAAAATTGTCTGCACTGTAGTGATACGACAGATAGCGATCGGCTTCCGGGTTCCACGTCTCGTAGCTGATGCCGTTGAGAATGCCGCCGAACTTGTGCTGATGGGTTTCCAGCGTTGGCTGCAAGCCACAGCCCACTTCGCTAAAGCGGGCTTCCCAAGCATGGTGTGGCGACACGGTGTTGACATAGTTGGAGTAAACTATGCCGCCCTGCATGAAGTTGATCGCGTTGGGATTGTTATTGTCCCGCAGACGACCGTACTCGAAGTAGTAATCTTCCCGGTTCAAACCTGTCGCCCACAGCGGTTCCGCGCTCCAGACGCCTTGGTGCTTGAAGTTGTGAATGGTGTAGCAGACGCGCTGGGTGCCCATGCCGTGCCACGCATACATTTCATACAGCATGACGGGGATCAGCCCTGTTTGCCAGTCATGGCAGTGGATGACATCAGGCCGCTTATTCGATACCAATAAAAACTCTAGTGCCGCCTTACTGAAAAAGGCAAACCGCATGTGATCATCCAGATCGCCGTAATACTTGCCGCGATTAAAAAAGTTATCGCCAGAATGGGGCTGAATGAAGAAGCAGAGCTGGCCGTGTACCCAGCCGCAAAAAACATCACAGTGAATCGCACCGCCATACCAAGGTACGATCAAATTCCGGTAGGCATCGTGCAATCCCCAAATGTGGTCATACCGCATGCAGTCATACATCGGCAGAATGGTCTCGACGGTATGCCCTCTCCTGTCGATATCCCGACTCAGGCCATACACGACGTCTCCTAGTCCACCCGCCTTGATGACCGGGGCGCACTCAGACGCAATCTGCACAATGTACATACGCTATCCTCTGCTTCCACTTCATATAAGTTCATTAATCTTATGCTTTACATTCAAACGAGGAACTGGCTTCTTGGCAAGTCATTGGGGCTGAATTTTTAATCCCCGATTTCTGTAAGTTGATTATGGCGCAGCTCCTACACCTCTATACGCTCAATATGCTCAGCATACTCAGTTTATTTAGTACCCTTGCCACCAGGATACGACGGTAAAGCAACCTCTTCTTTTTTTGGATTGGCAAGATGCAAGATGCAAGATGTGAGTACATGCAGGGCTATTTCTAACCGTACTGAACCTCTAATAGTAAATCCGTGTATGAAAACCCTGTTTACGCTGTGTGAAACGCCTGCTAAGCAGGCGTTTCACACAGCGTAAACAGCGGGTTTTTAACCGGATTGTATACAAGAGCTACATTAAGCTTTGCAAAACAATGTAAAACCCTGTGATATCACTTATTTCAGCTTAAACCACTACGAGATAAGTTCTCGCCTATCATCGGTAGTAACTATGCCGTCTTTTGAGAACCACCCCAAAATTTAAGACGGCAGTTTGCTGTTTCTGCACACACAAGGACAATTTATGATTGCTCAAGCCCCCTCACAACGACCCAATTTGGAGGCAACCCGCTCTGGCTTTCCCAATATTTGTGGATGGGAATCCGATATTACGGCTGTGGTGCAGCATGATGAACCCATATTTCTGCCTGTTACTAATCTCAGCCTTGACAAAATATCTGCTGGGTTTGCCTGTGCGCTTCACATGCATCAGCCAACGATTCCGGCAGGTGCCAATGGCGAACTGATCTGCAATTTGCAGCACATGTTTGAACATCCTGACCAGGGCGACAACCACAACGCTAACGTTTTTGCCTGGTGCTATAGCCGCATGGGTGAGTTTATTCCCAATCTGGTCAACGACGGCTGCAATCCCCGGATTATGCTGGACTATTCTGGTAACTTGCTCTGGGGTTTGCATCAGATGGGTCGTCATGATGTGCTGGACAATTTGAAGAAGCTTGCCTGCGATCGCACTTACTATCCCTATGTAGAATGGCTCGGTACGATGTGGAGCCATGCGGTTGTGCCCTCAACGCCAATCCCCGACCTGAAGCTGCAAATTCAGGCGTGGCAGCACTACTTTGCAGCTCTATTTGGCTACGATGCGCTGAAGCGAGTCAAAGGCTTCTCGCCACCGGAAATGCACCTGCCCAACCACCCCGACACCCTGTACGAGTACATCAAAGCGCTGAAAGAGTGCGGCTATCGCTGGCTGATGGTGCAGGAACACTCGGTTGAGCGCCTAGACGGTTCCGGCATCTGGCACGAGCACAAGTACATCCCCAATCGCTTGGTTGCTCGCAACACCCGAGGCGAAACCGTCAGCATTACGGTGCTGATTAAAACCCAGGGTTCCGACACCAAACTGGTGGCACAGATGCAGCCCTACCACGAAGCCAAGGGTCGCGGTCGTCAGCAAATCGGCGACCACAATGTACCCTCCTGCGTCACCCAAATTGCCGATGGCGAAAACGGCGGCGTAATGATGAACGAGTTCCCGCGAGATTTCCAGCCTGTTTGGTACGACATCAAAGAAAATGGCCGCAGCGTCGAAGGCGTCGTTGGCCTGAACGGCACCGAATACATCGAACTGCTGGAAGCCTCTGGCGTAAACCCGGACGACTATCCCACTTGCCAAGCGGTGCAGCAGCACAAAATCTGGCAGCGGGTTGATCCCGATAGTGCTACACCGGAAAAGGTGCAGGCGGCAATTGACGAACTGCAAGCCTCGGATCACCAGTTCCACGTAGATGGCGCATCCTGGACAAATGACCTCAGTTGGGTACGCGGCTACGAGAATGTGCTTGGCCCAATGGCAACGCTAAGTGCCAAGTTCCACGAGACGTTTGACCGCGCGGTGCAGGCTGATCCCTCAGTGACGCAGGGTAAGGAGTATCAGGAGGCGCTGCTCTATGTGATGCTGCTGGAAACGAGCTGTTTCCGCTACTGGGGACAGGGCGCTTGGACGGATTATGCTCAGGAAATTTTTCGTCGGGGTGAAAGCGTGATGGGTTAGTCCACCGGGTAGTTCTCAAACGGTAATAATTTTGGGTGGTGTGGGCACCGCCCACACCACCCAAAATTATTACTTGCATACCACTATCGTCCACCGAAGTTAATACTGTGATACTGAACTAAAAAAACAGGATGCTTTTTATGGAAGGCATCCTGTTTCGTAATGACATGATATTGGCGAAACTAAGCTTGCTCTTGCAGCTTTTTCTCCTGCCGCTTTTTCCGGAAAGCGGCGATGCCAGCACCTAAGATACTTGGAATTAGAGCAGGAGTCGGTACTTGACCAGTACCCACGCCACTCGCGTCAGTATAGCCATATCCAATTCCACTATCGCCTTTGCTAGTCAGACTCTGCCAGCGAATCGCAAACTGATCCATCTTGATTCGCAACTCGCTTATATTTCGGTCGAAGCTCAAAGTGGTGTAGAAAGTCCCCATCTCTCCTAAAGAAAGACCACCATTGTTTCCTTCACCTCGGCCTCCTCCACAAGTGTTTCCATCGGTGTAGCAAACATCAATGGTTTTGAAGCCAGGATAATCAGCTTCATCCTTTCTAGTGGCTGGATCATCGAAGATGGCGTTGTTGAAGACACCTCCTTCATCAATACTAGCGTCCGTAACGTTTGGGTCAACAGCAAAAGCAATACCCGACAACCGAGCAGAACTCCAAATACTACTTTTTGCCATATTCCAAACATCAACCCTAAATTTAAGGCTGTCGGTTGGATCACCAAAGTCATGTTCAAGTGTAAACGTGGCTTTTGCCTCTAATCCCTCAACAGGAGTCTCATTGACATTAGCCTCATAAAACCAAACATCGAAGGAAGTTCCTGCGACATCCTCAGAGCCAAGAGTAATCCAGCCGGGTTCATTATTATCCCAGGTAAAAGCCCGTGCTGGTTCGGCAGCCATTAAAGGAACTGTCGCAAGAGCGCTAGTGAGCAACGCTCCAGTTAAAAATTTATGGTTCATATATCACCATTTGTGCATTGATCCTAAAGGATAAAAACGAATTTGCACCCTTGCTCAAACAACCCTAAGCTCGACCTTATCTTCCAAGCGTTATCTCAATTCAAATACCTGAATCTCTTTAATGCTTTGGAGATGCGGGGTTTAAGATTTAAGTTGCCATGATTGTCTGATTATTTACGAGAGAGCAGTTAGCTGGTATAAAACCCAATCATTACGGATAAGCCTTACTTCTCAAGGTATAGCAAGGCCCACCTATGCTTCAGAGCCAATCACCGCTAGATTTCTCTCTGACCAAAGATTGTATAAAATTTGTGCTTAAATCACTAGATGGGAGGCCGTAGAAACACAGTCTCTTCACAAAAGTATTATGTCGACGAATTCAGTGACCGTACGGAAAACATAACTGAGTAGTAATAAAACGTAATTAAGACTGTGGCAAAGACTTGGCCTCCCCAAAATCCATGCCAAAACTGAAACCAGGCTTTGCCCCAGTATACATAAGCAACGGCAACTAGCATGAGGCGGGGTATGTTCGCTAAGAAGGCCATTAAAATACCAATGGTCATAAACTTAGTGATTTCACGGAGAGACTGCTTGAAGATCAGTCCTATGAACAGACCAATAGCCGCGACTGTAATGGCCATATCTAAACCATTACAGCCCCAACCCACTTCAACTGCACCTTTAGGGAACAAAATAAATCTTCCATCTGCTACGGACTGGAATCCCAGGCTGTTAAGACCGACCGTTGCACTTTTTGCCATAACGCCTTCCAACGCGAAAGGAGGGAAAAAAAATTCCCAGGCCGCACGCGAAATGATACCTAGTCTGGGGTATGCCGTTAAACAGAGGAAAAATGTAGATAGCTTGTGCTGAAAGAGGAAAGATAATCCCCAGGTGCTGATTACTATGCCCAATAGAATCATCAGCCAAACGATTGCCTGAGACCAAAGCGCAAAGCGGCAAAATGGATACAAGAAAATCCCAAAGATTATCAGGACATGACCCAAAGTTCTGTCTTCATGAGTCGGAGCGATTTTTTCAATTAAAGAGCGCTGCTGCCAAAGTTCTGCTCCAATAAATCCGAGCATAATCAAAATTAGAAACCAGCTTGTGGCTCCTGCCATAGCTCGTTTGAATAAGTAGCCAAACCAGGCAGGAAAATAGCACAGTCCAACAAAGAAGCCTGATAAAACAATTAATCCATGAGCAGTACGTGCAAATTTTAGAATTTGCAGGAAATACCGATAATAAAATTTATTCTTCCACACCATATGTTTTTATGTAAGTTTGGTGGTGAATTGTGATGATAAATTCAGGGCTTAATTAAAAGCTGACTTAATGCCAGCTATCAGTCTACTTTAAAGCGAGCCAACCTAATCCGATCAGACCAATGCCTGGAATAAAAAGATTACCTAAACTCACGATTCCTGCACGGGTAATATCTGATTTGGCTCTTTGCTGTAACTCTTCCTCTTGTAATATGATTTGACGAATTGCCTGATCAGCCTGCTGCGAATCATCCAAACTACTACGATTCTCTTGTATTTGTTCTTTGGCTTGTCGGCTTTGTTGAGCAATATTTTCAGAAGCTTGCCCTTGGAGTGCTAGAGTATCGTGAATAATTAGTATGCAGCCCATCTGGAACAAAAGACCAGTTATCAAACACAAAAATGCTAGTTTTGTGCGTAACGCTAGATTTCTAGATAAACCATAGAAAATGAGGCCGAAGCCGAGTAAGAGAGCAATGCTGCGATTTGCGACTTGTTCCAGAAAGGTGACTCTCCACTGAACTGAATACAGCTCTGGAGTCAATGCAAGGGCTAGTGCGTTTAGTACAAAGCTTGCCAATGCTGTTGTTCCAATTATTAAACAAGCTGTGCTGATGTCGTAACCCTGGAAATTTTTAGGCTTTAATGAAGCAGGCATAAAGGTTAAATCCTTTTTGATAAGTGTTTTATGAACACAGATGTGACTTCATAGAAGTTGTGTGTTTACTAAGTATTGATGCTTTTCATACACAAATAGCATAACATTGCTATTAGCCCATAGATAGATCTATGTAAGTAGATGATCAAAATTAAACGATGCTGTAAAGTGTGTTAGGCGAAGCCGCAACGCACCACCTCACGAGCTTTGAAGTGCTGTGCTAGCGCTAGTACTTCCTACTTCAGTAGGTTGGCATGAATAAACGCATCTAAAGAACCGGGGGAGGGGCGCTCCCCCGGTTCTTTGGATGCGTTTATTTGCATGCAGATGCTTAAGTCTATGGTTGCCGATTTGATAGGTTGGAGCGGTTTATTGCAGTGTAAAAACTAGGCAGACTATCGATTTAGATCTAAGTAGATATTGATCTGGCTAAGGGCGATCGCAGATCGCATTTTATATGCGATCGCAAGAATGGTTGTTGCTGATCAATCGCGATTGTATCCGAATAGAAAACCGCGATCGCGGTTTTTAGCAGTTGCGATCGCGGTTTATTAACTTAATTCAAACTGTTTTTAATTGATAAAGTCTTTAAGAATGAGAGTCACCACTGTAGGGTTGAACACCCGTTTCAGGATAGTCATCATTTGAGGGACTGAAGATTCGGCCAACAGCCTCTGCTAGCACGCTGAAAAAACCGGGCTGTTGCCTCAAATCTTTAAGCGCTTCATCCACATGTTCAGAAGAGAACTCATATCCCGCCTGATTGCCAACTCCAACTACATCTTCTGAGGATTTTGCTGACTGCAATTGCGCTTGTAGCTGTTCATCAGTAGCGGCATCTGATAGAAAAGTCAATACATTCTCTTTAGACATATTGCTAAGCCTCTTATCTAATAATGCTTTCAATGCTTGAATCCCCACACTTCACAATTAAATTGTAGCGAATATAACAGGTAGAGTTCGTCTGACTGATGATGAATGGATAGCTTAGAAACACGACTTGGTAAGTTACGAGCAGAGGAAAAACCAGTTAAGCGATCGCGGTT
>CBKWJC010000142.1:0-9267 GCA_966674685.1 uncultured bacterium | reverse complement strand
GGAACGAACGGGTCTGCCGATTTGGTTGCGGGGGTTTTGGTGGTTGGTTGTTCGGTTTTCTGCGCGACACACCAACCACCAAAACTTAATTTACAGATTACTGACCCATGCGAATTTTGCTGGTTGATGATGAAGTTGAGCTGACCGATCCGCTGAGCCGATTGCTGCGGCAGGAGGGCTATCAGGTGGATGTCAGCCACGATGGCGATCGCGGCAGCCAGCTAGTCCAAGAGCAGGAGTATGATCTGCTGATTTTGGACTGGATGCTGCCGGGACAGTCGGGATTAGACATCTGCCAGGGGTTGCGATCGCAGGGCAACATCACGCCAGTTCTATTCCTCACCGCAAAAGACACAGTCGATGATCGGGTGCTGGGACTGGATGCGGGAGCGGATGATTATCTGGTCAAGCCGTTTGAACTGCGGGAACTGCTGGCGCGGGTGCGGGCACTGCTGCGGCGTCCGCCCACGCTGGAGTCAGCTCGGCCTGCGGGTCGGTTGCAGCTTGATGATCTGGAGCTGGATCTGGCCAATCAGGTGGCGTATCGGTGCGATCGCGCCATTGATTTATCGGAGAAAGAGGCGCAGTTGCTGGAGTATTTTATGCGGCATCCGAATCAACTGCTCACACATCAGCAGATTCAGGAGCATCTGTGGGGACAGCAGGCCCAGCCGAGTAGCAATGTGTTGGCGGCGCAAATTCGGCTGTTACGGCGCAAGATTGAGCAGAAGCAGGAGGCTCCGCTGATTCATACGGTGTATGGCAAGGGGTATCGGTTTGGTGGAGGGGCAGGGGAGTAGAGGGGAACGAAGGCTGTAGAGGGCTGTAAAGGGGGTGAGAGAGGGAGTCGAGGGAGTCAAGATGGGGTTTCCACTCAGCGTTCAAAACGTGAGGCGTGAGGCGAATTCCCGCCCAGCACTCAGCACTCAATTTGTTGAACTGGCATTAGATAAATGGGTTGAGCTGATTGGTTGCGGGGGCTTAAGCGTCAATTCTTAAAATAAGGCGGGCTAGGCCGAGGTAGATCAGTACACCCAGTACGTCTACGGCGGTGGTGATAAAGGGGGCGGACATCAGAGCAGGATCAAGCTTGAGCGTCTGGAAGAGAAAGGGCAGGGCGGAACCTGCGGTGGAGGCGAGTACTGAAATGCCGATTAAGCTAATGCCGACCGTCAGCGCTACGGCTAAATTGCCCTGAAGAAAATACGCCCAGATGGTGACGACGACGCTGAGCATAAGTCCCAGGAATGCACCTGCGATCGCTTCTCGCATAATGGTGCGTCCGGCTTTATCGGTTTGGATTTCATCGGTATTTAAGCCGCGAATTACGACGGTAGACGACTGTGCGCCCACGTTGCCGCCTGTGCCAATCAGCAGGGGGATAAAGGCGGCCAGCACGGCTACCTGCTCAATAATGCTCTGCTGACTGCGAATCACGGCAGTTGTGACGGTATTGGTCAGCAGCAGGACGCACAGCCACACCACCCGCTTGCGCGCTACGGTCAGCAAGTTGGTTTGAAAATAGTTATCGCCGCCGGACTGGACACCACCCAGGGTATAGATATCTTCCGTGGTTTCCTCTTCCAGGATATCAATCACGTCATCAACGGTGATGATCCCCACCAGCCGCTGCTCGGTATCCACCACGGGCACGGCCAGAAAGTCGTAGCGCTGAATCATGCGGGCTGCTTCTTCCTGGTCGGCATCGGTACGCAGCGATACCACCTCGCGGGTCATAATCTGGCCAATGAACTGCTCAGGCTGGGCAGTAACCAGGGCACGCAGGGATAAGATGCCCGTGAGTTGCCGCGCCGCATCGGTGACGTAAAGGTAGTAAATCGTCTCACTGACTCCGGCTTTGGTACGGATGTAGTCCAGCGCTTGACCGACTGTCCAGTTCTCCTTTAGGGAGACATACTCCGGCGTCATAATCCGGCCTGCTGTGTCGGGTTCATACCCGAGCAGCAGGTTGGTGGCGCGGCGTTCTTCGGGGCTGAGGTGCTGGAGCAGTCGTCGCACCACCTTGGCGGGTAGCTCGTCAAACAGGCGTGCCCGGTCATCCGGCGACATCTTATCAACGATGTCGATCACGTCCTGACGCTTAAATTCCTCCACTAAGATTTGCTGAACGCCTGATTCAAGATGCTCATAAACTTCAATCGCTTCAGTTTTGGGCAAGAGTCGAAAGGCAATGGCCTGCATTGCTTCAGGTAGTCCTTCAATTGCCTCGGCAATATCGGCAGGCTGAACTGGCCCCAGCAGCGCTTTGGCCCCCTGGAGATTTTGCTGTTCCAGCAGCGCTTGCAGTTGCGATCGCACCAGTTCTCGTAGCTCACGCCGAGAAATACTGGATGGTGCTGCTGTCGGTGAATCGTTGTTATCGGTTAACGCCACGCCCTAGCCCAAGTTATGTCGCATGATAGCCACTGCCGCAAAGCTGACGGTAATGGTGAGTCATACGCTAAATTTCTAGTCCGCCATGATTCTAAGTAGGTTTCTGGAATTATTTCAATATTGCCCAGCAAACCCAGCTTATTCTTCGTCCCAAATCTGAGTTTCCGAACTGGCTTCTTCTAAATCCATGTCAGAATCCTCTATGATTTCTTGGATACTCACTGCGCCACTATCAGACAGCGGGGTACGCGGCAGGGCTGAATGCAACACTTCCGGCAGCGTTTCTAAATCAGCCATCACTTCACGCACGGTTTGATAGCGCTGGGCAAAATTGTAGTGCACCATCTTCTTCAGCAGCACTTTAAATTCAGGACTGATTGTGGGCACCTGCTCTTCCCAGCGAGAATTGCCCATATTATCCAGCGGCAACTGGCTCGGGCGCAGCCCGGTCAGCGCCTCAATTACGGTCATACCGAGCGCGTACAAATCGCTGTTGAACTGCGGCATACCAGCAGCCTGTTCACTGGGCATATAGCCTTTGGTGCCTAAACCAATGGTGAACTTGGTATTGGGATCGGATTCAGCCACCTGGTGAGAAATTCGCTTGGCGATGCCGAAGTCAATCAGCACCAGCTTGGCATCAGAACCACGGCGAATAATATTGACGGGTTTGATATCGCGGTGGATGACCTGCTGATTGTGGACAAAATCCAAAACAGGCAGGAGATCGACCAGGATCTGCACGGCGCTTTCGGGCGATAAAATACCTCGAATTGCCAGTTCTCCATGCAGCGACCGACCCACAATCAGTTCCTGCACCAGATAGAATTCTTGATCTTCTTCAAAATAGGCTAACAGTTGCGGAATCTGGCTATGTTGTCCCAGTCGCTCTAGGCTCTCGGCTTCGACGATAAACAGCCGCCGCATCAGCTTCAGCATATTGGGCTGGTCGCTCATCAGCCGCAGTCGTTTGACCACGCAAGGGGGATTGCTGGGTCGCTGGGTGTCTTCGGCAATGTAGGTTTCGCTGAAGCCCCCTGTGCCGAGAACTTTGACAACGCGATATCGCCCGCCCAGCATTTTGCCGAAAATGGCGGCTTCCCGTTCTAGCAGTAAATCCCGCAGATCGTCCTGCTGACTGATGATTTCCTGGACGATGGGCAGGGCAGCATATTGCTTTAACGTCTGACGAAGCTGCTGTTTGCGAATCTGCTCGCGAATGGCGCTGATCGTGATGTGGGAGATGCCAATGAGCGCGATCGCACTTGAGGGGACGGCCACGGGCAGCGTCAACGAACCTAGCACAAACACCCCGTAGCCCACGGCATACCACAGCACACAGGCTCCAAACGTCCAGCCAAACTGGTATAGCGGCTGGCGCGATCGCACAATTCCATAGCTCAGTCCAGACACCGCTACCAGCACCAGCAGCCCCTCTAGCCAAGCATGGGGTAAAGCGGCACCAATCGTGCGATTGCTCATTAAGGTTGCGATCGCGTTGGCCTGTACCTCTACCCCTGGCATCGGGCCAAAGGGCGTATTGTGAATGTCCTGAAAACTGGGAGACGTGGCTCCTACCAGCACAATTTTATCGGCAAAGAGTTCCCGCAACTGGCCTTCGTCCTGCCATGCCTTAGGATCAAGCGCCATCCAGAACGGAACGTAGGTAAACGTATTCCGCCCTCCATAAAAGAAAATGTTGGTGCCCTTCGGCAGTTCATACTCTTGCTGAGCGGCTGTCAGCGTCGCTTCCGCAAACGTTTCTGGAATTGTGATCGTAGCCTGTAGTGCTTCATAGGAAGCTGGGTTCTGCAAGGCGAAGCGCGCGATCGCAACCTGGCCCAGTTGGTGAATCCGTCGATCCACCTCAAGCGACATGTCGATCAGGCCACTACGAGCCAAGGAACGCCAGGGTTCCAGCGGTGAAACCAGCCCTACCTGAGTTTTGACACCCGATGCGGGAGCCGCGCTATCAACGTCACCGAACTCATTCGCTAGGTCGCCATCTCCGACAAATTCGGCTGCTAGCACCACGCGATCGCTGTAGCGCTCTAGAGTTTGCGTCAGTTGGGCATCATCAGCCTCACCATAGATACTGGGCGTATCCAAAATGATGTCAAGTGCGATCGCAGATGCCTCCGCCTCCATCAACCGTTCAACCACACGCGCATAGGCCGTGCGCTGCCAAGGCCAAGCGGCAATCGGTGCTAAGGCCGCCTGCTCCTCCGGATCAGCCGCATAAAACTGTCCCTGTCCCAAGGATTCTTCATCAATGGCCAGAATGACAATATCATCTGGCGGTTCAACGACTCCCCGCACATTAAAGAAAAGAGTCTGCACCTGCCGCTCCAGCAGTTGGGCTAAACCAATATTCAAACCAGTCGCATAGGCCGCCAGCAGCGTCCAGCCGCCAATCATGGCCATCGTCACATGCCCAAAGGAAAAGCGCGACCACCACGGTTTTGAAGCTTTTTGGGTAACCGTAGTGGCTAAAAGAGGAGTACGAACTGGGGTCGGATCTGGACGAGTTTCAGTCACCAAACTTATGCAATAACTGTGTGCAATAACTGTGCAGTAGACGGAACAGCAGACAGAGCAGTAGACCGATGCACGAATAGCCTGCCAATTTTATTCTGATTGATATTCAGATTGATTTTGCGGGTTGATGTGCCGCAGAACGTAAGTAGCTTGGCATAAATAAACGCACTTACAAAACCGGGGGAGCGCTCCGGAGGGAGACTCCCCCGGTTTTTTAGATATGCAGTTATCCAAATGCAGCGACTTATTTGGCAGAGTTCTAGAGAGTACGACGCAATTTGAGCGGGTCAATCCAGGTTCCATTTTCGCAAAGGCCCAAGTCGGATGGCAGCAAGTTGTAAAATCTCAGAATAATTTTTGTTCAAAAAGCTTGTAGTGTGTGCATTTCACGCAAGACTAGAACTGATCGTAGTGCACCGATTGGATATGAGATGGTCTTACCATTCGAAGACCGATCAAAACGTTAAGTCCTGCAACAGTAAAACTTGTAGAACTGTAACAGATCCTCACGAAGTCGGTAGTAGCATCAAAACCCGGTGATACGATCCCCTAAAAACGGTTGAGAGAAAGTACCCATGACAGAAACCTTGACTGGACAAACCCCAACTTACGGTGGCAACACCGGCGGATTACTTTCCAAAGCAGAGACTGAAGAAAAGTACGCTATTACCTGGACAAGCCCCAAAGAGCAAGTCTTCGAACTGCCTACGGGTGGAGCAGCCATCATGCACGAGGGAGAAAACCTGCTGTATCTGCCTCGTAAAGAGCATTGTCTTGCGCTCGGCAAGAAGCTGCGAACCAACTTTAAGCCCAAGATGCAGGATTATAAAATCTATCGCATCTATCCCAATGGCGAAACGAATTTTATTCATCCTGCGGATGGTGAATTCCCCGAAAATGCCAAAGAGGGTCGTTCTTACGCAGGTAAGAAAGATCGCAATATTGGTAGCAATCCTGAGCCTGCCACCATTAAGTTTAGTGGCAAGACTCCTCCTGAGGTCTAAGCTAGCCAACCCCAAATTTGTGCCCTTCGCCCTTTGTTCTAATCCTTTGTCTGTTTAACAACGATAGCGTGATTAAGACAGCGTGTTCTTAGCCTGCTTTTGTTGAACTGACTAGCCATAGAGACAGCCATCGATTCGTTATGTTGATGGCTGTCTTTTTATCGTGCCATGTCCACTATCAGCGGTCTCCGACATGAATTAGGTTCTGCAAAAAGCATTCATGTCGGAAATCTCAGCTTTTGCGGCAAGATGTGAGATAGTATCACTACTCTGCACCTTACCCTGCACCTATTGCTGTTTTCACTCATGGTTTCCCCTGGTTTTTCCGAATTCAAAGCCCTAGCCCAGCGCGGTAACTTTATTCCGGTTTACCAAGAGTGGGTGGCAGACCTCGATACGCCCGTTTCAGCGTGGTATAAGGTTTGTGCTGGACAGCCCTACAGTTTTCTGCTGGAGTCAGTGGAAGGGGGTGAAAACATTGGTCGCTACAGCTTACTAGGTTGTGATCCGCTGTGGACGCTGGAAACGCGGTGCGATCGCACGGTGCAAACCCATCGCGATGGACAGCAGCAGGTGTTTGAAGGCGACCCGTTTGTGGCGCTGAGTGAATGCCTCGCGCCCTATACCCCGGTTAAGCTGCCGGAGCTGCCGCCGGGGATTGGTGGGCTGTTTGGCTTCTGGGGCTATGAGCTAATTCGCTGGATGGAGCCGACGGTGCCCGTCTATCCGACCACAGACGCGGATTTACCAGATGGGCTGTGGATGCAGGTGGATCACCTGCTGATTTTTGATCAGGTGAAGCGCAAGATCTGGGCGGTTGCCTATGCCGATCTGCGGGACGAGACGGTGGATCTGCAAACGGCTTACGACAAAGCCTGTGGCCAGGTACAAAACCTGATTGACAAGCTGCAAATTCCCTTCTCGGGTCGAGATGCTGTGTTGCAGTGGACGCCGCCTAATGGTACCGACCGGGCGGAGCTATCCTACACCAGCAATACCACTCGCGAACAGTTCTGCGCCAATGTCCTGAAAGCGAAAGATTACATCCACGCTGGCGATATTTTCCAGGTGGTGATTTCGCAGCGGTTAACGACGGCATACGAAGGCGATCCGTTTGCGCTGTACCGTTCGCTGCGGCTGATTAATCCCTCGCCCTACATGGCCTATTTCCACTTTGGCGACTGGCAAATCATTGGCTCTAGCCCTGAAGTGATGGTCAAAGCCGAGCGAGATGAAGCTCAAGATAATCGCGCGATCGCAACTGTCCGACCGATTGCGGGTACTCGTCCCCGTGGGCGCACTGTTCCTGAAGATATGGCGCTGGCCGACGACCTGCTGCAAGACCCGAAGGAAATTGCCGAGCACGTCATGCTGGTCGATCTTGGTCGTAATGACCTAGGGCGCGTCTGCGAAAACGGATCGGTTTCAGTCGATGAGCTGATGGTGATTGAGCGCTACTCCCACGTCATGCACATCGTTAGCAACGTGGTCGGCACACTGGCTCCCGGCAAAACTGCTTGGGAACTGCTGAAAGCCTGCTTCCCGGCGGGCACCGTCAGCGGCGCACCCAAAATTCGCGCCATGCAGATTATCCATGAGCTAGAACCCTGCCGTCGAGGCGTCTACTCCGGAGCCTACGGCTACTACGACTTTGAAGGCCAGCTCAATACTGCGATCGCAATTCGGACGATGGTGGTGCGGGGCAATGGAAACGGTAGCCATACGGTCAGTGTCCAGGCCGGAGCGGGCTTAGTGGCTGACTCTGAGCCAGAGAAAGAGTATCAGGAGACGCTGAATAAGGCGCGCGGCATGCTAGAAGCAATTCGCTGCCTACAAAAATAAAGCCCCAAAAATAATTAGGTCGCCGCATTGCGGCGACCTAATTATTTTTCTTTGGAACCCACAAATATGAAAAAAATCTTAACCTAAGGACAACCTGCCAATTACCGGGATTTGAGCTTCGTCCTCTACATTTAGTGTGCGGTAGTATACATGAAACTCCCATGCTTCAGGCTCAGCTTTCCACCCAAACTCCCTCTGCTGAATGGCGACAAGTTCTAGAAAACGTCTACCAAGGCAGGGAGTTGCATCCCTTCAGCACTGGGCAAACCATCCCCATGCATCCTCAAGATATTTGGATTGTCTGCCGAGGGGTTGTTCAGCTCAGTACGCTATACCCCACTGGTGATGAAGCGATTTTGGGATTGGCCTGCCCTGCAATGCCTTTTGGTACCGCTTTTACGCGACTGCGCCCCTATAGTGCGATCGCGCTCACCGATGTCGATCTAATGCGGCTCAATCAGATGGAAATTGAGCAGTCGCCGCTGTTGGCGCAGGGACTCTTTCGGCAATTGAGCCGTCGCCTCCAGCAAACTGAGGCCGTACTGGCAATGGCGGGCCAGCGTCGGGTGGAAGATCGGCTGCGGCATCTGCTGCTGCTGCTGGCGCAGGAAATGGGGCAACCCGTGGCCCAAGGTATCCGCATCAACACTCGCCTGACGCATCAGCAGCTTGCCAATGCCATTGGGACAACCCGCGTTACGGTCACCCGCTTACTGGGTCAACTGCGGGATGAAAATTGGCTCGTAATTGATTCCGGGCGGCATCTGATTCTGCAATCAACTGCGATCGCAGATTAATTAGCTCCTACTGTAGTCGGTTCTGCTAGAACAAGAACATTTGGGGGCGCGGCTTTGCCGCGCCCCCAAATGTTCTAACTAAATTCGTGTGTTGAAGTGTAGTGTATTGCAGTGTAACAGTGTTCAGCTAGGTGATGAGACTGGCTGAATTGCGATGGTGAATACAATCTGCGATCGCAGGTTGCTCACAGGAAACCCGAGTTTAGCTGTCCAGATTTTCGCTGCGGGCATCTTCAAACCGATCATTAAGCTGATTTAGAGTTTCGAGTCGTTCCGCTTCAAAACGATCCGACAAGCTGTTGAGAGTTTGAATTCGTTCTTGCTTAAAGCGATCGTCGAGTTCTTTATTGAGTACCTGATCCCGAGACTCTTCAAATTGGTCGGTCAACTGATTTAGAGTTTCGAGTCGTTCTTCTTCAAATCGGTCGGTCAATTTAGTTTGAGGATTTAATTCAGCCGCACCAGCTACAGGAGCAAAAGCGGTTGCAGCAATAGCGAGTAGGGAAAGATTAGCGAGTACGAAGCGTTGCATAGTGGGGCCTCCTTGCGAGGGAATCGATTGGTTTGCTTTCTATGATTTCTATGGTGCAAGGCCGATCTGAATTAGCTCTGAATCGAAGCTGAAGCGCACTTAAGGCTAGCCCTTTCAAGGTGTTAAATCCAGAACGGAGAAAAATGAGCGGCTAAGCCTT
>CBKWJC010000141.1:0-9562 GCA_966674685.1 uncultured bacterium | reverse complement strand
GGGCGCTGATTACGCCAGAGATCTTGGCGCAGGCGCGGCGTCAGGGATTACATGCGCCCCACTATTTGGATGAACACGACAGCTACAGTTTTTTTGCGGCGCTGGATGCGCTGGTCACCACTGGGCCAACGCTGACCAATGTGAATGATTTTCGCGCCATCTTGATCGAATCGTAGGGGCAAATGGCCATTCGTCCTCTCTTGAACGCGACCCGAGTTAGGGCGAATGCCATTCGCCCCTACTAATACGGAATCCGTCTAGAAAGTAGCAGTATGTTTTGGGTTAAAAAGCACGCTACGCGTGCTTTTTAACCCAAAACATACCGTTTCTATACAAAGCGGATTCCGTATAAATTGTTATTTCAAGCGGGTTTGACAAATTTGCCGGAAATGGTCGCCGCGTTCTTCAAAACTGCGGTATTGGTCAAAACTGGCGCAGGCTGGGGAAAATAGCACAACGCCAATATGGTGATGCTCTGCGATTTTGGCTGCTCGCAGCACAGCACGCTCCAGCGTTTCCACAATTTCATAGTCAGGATATTCCACCTGCGCCAATCGCTCAGAAAAGTCTGGTGCTGCTTGACCAATCAACAAAACGGCTTTAGCCTTTTGGCGAATTGCCTGTAGCCAGCCCTGATCATCACCTTCCTTGGCCTCGCCACCCGCAATCAGGATCACAGGCTGTTCGAAGGCGTTTAGACCCATCTCCGCCGCGTCGTAATTGGTAGCTTTGCTGTCGTTGATAAAGTCGATGCCGTGCCAGGTGCAGATATGCTCCAGCCGATGGGGCACACCGGGAAACTGCGCGATCGCACTGGCAATGGCGTCTTTCTCGATCCCGGCCAGCCGTGCCGCCAGCGCCGCCATCAGCAGATTTTGAGCGTTGTGACTGCCGACCATGCGGAGAGAAGCGCTTTCGACAATTGCTTCGCCGTTGACGTAAACCCAGCCGTCTTCCATATAGGCGCTAGGGGTAAGCGGTGCGATCGCATCTTTGCCTTTGACGCTCGTCCAGTGGGCATCCGGCCAGCGATCCGCCGTTTGCCGCAGATAGGGATCATCCCCGTTCAAAATTTGCAGATCGGACTGCCGCAGCAGCTTCGCCTTGATGCTGTAGTAGTTTTCCAGCGTGCGGTGTCGAGCCAGATGGTCGGGCGTAAACGTCGTCCAGATACCGATGCGCGGCGACAGCGTAGACGAAGACTCAATCTGGTAGCTGCTGATCTCAGCAATCACCCAGTCCAGCGTTTGATCAGCCAAGGCCAGTTCACAGGCAGCATGACCAATGTTGCCACAGGCAGGAGCATCTAGACCAGCAGCCTGAAAAATGGCGGCTGTTAGCTCGGTGGTCGTGGTTTTACCGTTGGTGCCCGTGATCCCAACCCAGGGGCAATCTTGCAGATGCTGCCAAGCGAGTTCCAGCTCACCAATCGTCTTGATTCCCTGCTGCCGCGCTTGGACAAGTGGCGGAATATCCCACGGTACGCCAGGACTGACTACGACTAACTCTGCCGCATCGGTATCCGGATCGTATCCATGCCCAAGCCGAACTGGAATGTTGGCCTGGGCGAGTAAGCGCCGCTGCGGTTTTGCCAAACTGGCGTTGGGATTGCGATCGCTGAGCACCACATCCCAGCCTTCTCGCTTCAGCAACCGAGCAGCAGCCACTCCAGATCGGCCCAGACCAATAACATGTGCGTTTTTAGCCTTAGACATGTTCAACTATTTGCCTCAAACCGATTTAATTGGGTCACTAAGTAGGTTGGTATAAATAAACGTATTCTAAAAACCGGGGGAGCGCCCCGGAGGGGCGCTCCCCCGGTTTTTAGGTTATGCATTCATTTATATGCAGCTACTTATTTCAGATTACTGTTTCACAATGGCACCAAAGTCAGCCAACACACGAGCATGATTGCGTAGCAGACCCAGCAGATTCAGCCGATTTTGCCGAATAGCTGGATCATCGGCCATCACCAGGACGCTCTGCTCCCCATCAAAAAACTCGCTGACGATTGGAGCAGCCTGCTTCAGACCCTCAACCAGCCGATGATAATCGCGCTCTGCTTGAGCCGCTTGGGTTTCGGGAACTAACTTCACCAAGATATCGTAGAACGCCTGCTCTGTGGGCTGCTGGAACTGAGTCGAATCAACCACCGCCGCTGGATCAAGGGTTTGGGTGTCCAAATCACCTTTGAGCGCCAGTTTAGACGCTCGGTTGACGGTTTCGTAGATCACGGCCAGCAATCCGTTGGTGCGGATGTCTTGCAGGAACAGCGCCCGGTTCCGCACGTCCAGCAGGTCAATCAGCGCTCGCTCGGTGTACTCAGGGTCATTCTCGCCCAGGACAGCGTTTACCAAGTCGTAGTCCACTCCTCGCTCATCTTGTAGCAGGGTTTGAATTCGCTGGAGGAAGAAACTTTGCAGTTGCGATCGCAATGTCTCTGGCTCTGTACCACCAGAAACCTGAGCTTTGAAATCGGCAATCACCTGCGCCAGCAGCTCATCCAGGTTAACTGGCAAATCGGCGTGCCAAATGATGTTGACAATTGCCGTTGCCGCCCGCCGCAGGGCAAAGGGATCAGAAGAACCCGACGGAATCTGTCCCAGACTGAAAATGCTGACCAGCGAATCCAGCCGATCGGCAATACCAACCACCTGACCCGCCAGCGTATCCGGCAGTTTGTCGCCCGCCCCACGGGGTAGGTAATGCTCAAAAATCGCCATCGCTACGGCTTCCGGTTCACCGCTGTGGCGGGCATACTTTTCACCCATCACCCCTTGCAGTTCCGGAAACTCACCCACCATTTGCGTCACCAAATCGGCTTTACAGAGGTGAGCCGCTCGCAGAATGTCCGCCCGCTCTTGAGCCGAGAGGTTGCTAGACTGCTGGAGCTGATGGGCAATCCGCTCAGTAACCGCCTCAATCCGCTCCACTTTGGCCAGCATCGATCCCAGGTCTTCTTGGAACGTCACCGTTTCGAGCTGCGAGACGTAATGCTCCAACGGCTGCTTGCGATCGGCATCAAAGAAGAACTTGCCGTCCGACAGCCGCGCCTGAATCACCCGCTCATTGCCGCGCGAAATAATCTCCGACTTGGCCGGATCGCCATTGGAAACGGTGATGAAATAGGGCAGCAGCTCCGAGGAATCTGCCTGCTTCAGCACCGGGAAATAGCGCTGGTGGCTTTCCATTTCCGTGATCGCCACTTCCGAGGGCAGTTCTAAAAACGCCTCGCTGAACTGACCTGCGATCGCAGTTGGCCATTCTACAAGCTGCGTCACCTCTTCCAGCAGGCTGGGGGAGATGGACGCCACGCCGTTTAACTCTTTCGCAACGGCTGCGGTTTGCTGCCGAATCGTCTCGCGCCGCCGACTGGGGTCAACTTCCACATAGGCCGAGCGCAGCGTTTCCACATACTGATCTGCCGCCGGAATCCGAATTAGCTCCGGATGCAGCACGCGATGGCCTTGGGATATGCAGTCGCTGGTGACTCGCTCCGAGCCGTTTTCAATCACAATCGGCAGCACCGCATCATCCATCAGCGCCACCAGCCAGCGCACCGGACGCGAAAAGCGAATGTCGCCATCGCCCCAGCGCATCAACCGCTTGCCATCCAGCCGCAAAATCCAGTCCGGCACCAGCTCAATCAAAATATCAGCGGTGCGTCGCCCGGTGATTTTTTGGGTAACAAAGACGAAATCTCCCTTATCCGTGGAGCGAATTTCTAAATCCTCAACCGCTGCTCCCCGAGAGCGAGCAAATCCCTCCGCCGCCTTGGTCGGCCTGCCGTCCTTGAATGCCGCTTGTGCAGGTGGCCCCTTGGCGTCTTCTTCCCGGTCGGGCTGGGTCGTAGGTAAACCTTTAATCAGCGCCACCAGCCGACGCGGTGTGCCATAGATTTCAACCGACTCTGGCGTTAGAAACTGCTCCGCCAAACTCGGCTCAATCCGCGACTGCCACTGTGCGATCGCGTCCGACACAAATGCTGCCGGAAGTTCTTCGGTTCCAACCTCAAGTAAAAACGTTGCCATTCCAATGCCCAATTCGCTCTAAGAGGCTATTCAACTTCAATAATCAATAATCCCTCATCAGTTTACCGCTGAGACCGAAGCAACAACAGTGAATCTGGGCGACTTTCTGAATTCGTCGCAGCAATCGTCACCGCTTCCGCACCCATTTTGCACAAATTCTGTACAAATTCTGCACAAAAAAGCCCCGCTAGGCGAGGCTGTAAGGGGTTAGATATTCAACTACCAAGTCTCAATGAGACTCAACTTCTGTCGCTACTGGGTTCGAGCAGATCGCTATTAGATGAAGGGGCTGCGATTGTGTACAAGCTCGCGCCAGTGAGATTATGCCCCATGAACGAGGCTCCCATCAAATCAGGGTGATGAACGCGGAAGTTATCGGTTCCAGCTTCGATCAAATCGACAGAATGGAGATCCTTAGCCGTCATCGGGCGAAGTGAGCCAGATGAATGAATGGAAAACGCTGACTGATCCAAACGTCCAGCATGGGATAGAGAAGAGACTCCCATAGCTTGAGTCGTTACTTCAGTCGTGGGTGATGAAACTTGAACCGGGTTGGCCTGCACGATTTGATCGGGTTCTGCGATCGCAAGCCAAAACGTCAAAACCAGCCCCAGGAAGGTTAACGTGCAGGTGACGCGTAAGCTTGCGGCTTGCCAAGTTCGGCAAATCCACGCCAGTGGATTTACCCAACTTAGCTCCCAAACACTTGTTTCTTCTTCGGTAGATTTCATATAAGTTCGTGAAGTTTATCAACTAATGCTACGAGATGATGTGAAGTAGCAGAACTCTAAATTAGTTTATTTCTGCTACGAAGGATACACCCGCTCAGGTCATTTTCAACCTTTCATGACAGGGATCAGAGCCGATTCGGGCTTTCAATGTTGCTCTAATTGCCTTCTAGGAATGATCCCACTCGCTTTCCGTACAATTGCGATTGAGGCTTAAGGAAAGTTTATCTTGGGTATTGATAATATTACACCATGTAACTTTCTGGCACCATCATTTGATAGAAAATCGGCAAAAATTTGTGGCTTGCTCTGTAATTTCAGGGTTTTGCTGTAGCGTCACTTGTGAACGAGTCAATCATGATGAGTATAAATGCTTATTGCTAGCTGATTGACCTTCGACCACCGCTATTTATGATTACTGATTCTCCAGATAATGCTGATGATGGAATTACTGAAGTTACTGAATTTTCTTTTAGAACTTAATAGCTGCCTCTGTAGAATTGCCTATGTAAGCTGATAGGGCGTCGGTTGCTTCATAGCCAAACGCGGCATATTAGCTAAACACAGCTCCTTTGACATTTATCAAATAAATTGGTGTCTATTGCCCATGCAAAAAGAGCGTTTTGTCGCATCAATCAGACAAAACGCTCTTGACAAATTTGGGTGGTTCTCAACGTGGTAGTGAGATGCAGCTACTTCAGTATTCGGAGGACTAACCGCCAGCGTCAGTTACGATTGCTTCACCTCGTCTAGTTTGGAAAATCATGATGCTCGCGCAGTAGTGACAGATCGGGATCGGTTTGAATTTTCTGGTGCAGCCATTTGTCGCCGTACTGAACGGCTTTGTGAATTGCCGCTAGACCGGACTCTAGATCGCCCAGCTTGGTGTAACAGCAGGCTTGGTTAAAGTGGGCACTGGCATTTCTCGGTTCAAGCCGAATCACCTGATTGAGAACCGCGATCGCATCTGGGTACCGCTGACTAAAATACAGCGCCGAGCCTTTATCCATCAGCGCATCCGTGTTACGAGGTTGCTTAGCAAGAATTTGATCGAAAAGTGCGATCGCAGCTTCGTACTGACTGAGCGAATTAAGAATACTTCCCTTTAAATACTGCAGCTCTGGATTTTTGGGTTGAATCTGTAGCGCCTGATCAACCGCGTTGAGCGCCTCCTGATACCGCTGGAGACGGTACTGTAGGATGCCCATAATGTGCCAAACTTCCCAGAAATTGGGCTTTAGCTCCACCGCCTTTTGAAATGAAGCGAGGGCTTCCTCCGTGCGCTGGAGATTTGCCAGTGCGAGCCCGCGCCGATACCAAGCCGTGATGTTTTTCGGATTGGCCTCCACCATGTCGTCCAGCATTTCAAGCTGATCTTCTAGTTCTTCCGCTGAATAGGCTGGAGCGCTACTGCGAGCGGTGGAGCCACGCCGCCTATTAATTTGGCCGACAATCACCAGAATAATGATTACCGGAATCAGGAGCTGGAATGCTCCCTGACGGAATATCGCATAAGAAACTCCTTGAGTTTCCCACCGGACGCCGAGCTGGTTGCCAATGCCAAACACAATGCCCCAAAAGGCCTGGTTGGCCTCCGGCGACAGCCACAGAGCCGCAAACACCAAAATAATGCCGAATCTGCCGAATTTACGCAGACGCGTTTGTAGGGTACTGGGCAGCCAGGGTTCCAGAATGCCGTAGCCATCCAGTGGTGGAATCGGTAGTAAGTTGAGTACCGCTGCCGCAATTTCAAGCACCAGCAGCAGCGCCAGAGCATAACCCAGCCAAGCTTCCTGAGGACTGGTTTCGCCGAGGTCGGGCCAGCCAATTTGGAGGACGACCGAAAGTGCGATCGCAAATAGCAGCGTCATAATTGGCCCAGCAGCGGAGACGGCACTTTTCCAAAAGCGACTGCGAAGCTTGTTGTGATTGATGTAAACCGCTGCTCCCGGTAGCGGAATGCCACCAATTAACAGAAAGAACAGCGGCATCACGATGCTGAGATTGACATCCGTGTATTTGAGCGGATTCAGCGTCAAATAGCCTTTCTCTTTCACCGACGTATCGCCACCCCAATAGGCCACAATCGCGTGACCAAATTCATGCAGACAAACTGAGGCAATCCAAGCCGCAAAAACGGTGATGGTAAACGTGAGTTCTAGCACAATAGGAGTCCAAAAATGAGGCTATCTAAATCTAGCCTGCCCAAATAAAAAGTTGGGTTGATGCGATCGCGGTTCAGGATTGGATTAAGGATAGCGTTCAAGCCTTTAATTACGTTAGGCTAGCGCTATTCGTTTCTTCTACTTCCACGATTATGCAGGCAGAATTCCAACAGCGTCGCGAACAGTTCATGGCAAAAATTGGTCAGGGCACCGCTATCTTTCGCAGTGCGCCGATGGCCGTCATGCATAACGATGTGGAATACAAGTTTCGTCAGGATAGCGATTTTTACTACCTGACGGGCTTTAACGAGCCGGAAGCGGTGGCCGTCCTCGCGCCGCATCATGAGGAACACAAGTTTATTCTGTTTGTCCGCCCCAAAAATCTGCAAGCGGAAATCTGGACGGGGCTGCGGGTCGGCGTGGATGCCGCTAAAGAGCGCTACGGTGCCGATGCGGTCTACTCCATCGAAGAAATTGACGAGCATCTGCCCCAGTATGTCGAGAAAGCCAATCGGCTCTACTACTCGATTGGTCGCGATCGCACCTTCGACCAAAAGATTCTCACCCTCTGGCAGCGCTTACTCGCCACCTATGCCAAGCGCGGCACTGGCCCGGTAGCGCTGGAAGAACCGGGGTTTCTGCTCCATCCGATGCGGCGGGTGAAGAGTGAGGCCGAGTTGGAGTTAGTGAGAACTGCGATCGCAATTTCGGTCAAGGCGCACAACCACGCGATGGAGATTGCCCAGCCAGGACGCTACGAATATGAAATTCAGGCGGAAATGGAGCGGATCTTCCGGCTAGAAGGTGGCGAAGGCCCCGCCTATCCGTCAATTGTGGCGTCGGGTGAAAACGCCTGCATTCTGCACTATATCGACAATAACCGCCAAATGCAGGATCATGATCTGCTGCTAATCGACGCGGGCTGCTGCTATGAGTATTACAACGGCGACATTACCCGCACGTTCCCGGTGGGCGGCACGTTTACGCCGGAGCAAAAGATTATCTATGAGCTAGTCCTAGAGGCTCAGAAACAAGCCATTGAAGCGGTGCAACCCGGTAAGCCCTACAACGAGTTTCACGATATTTCGACGCGGGTGATTACGGAAGGTCTAGTGGAACTGGGTCTGCTGAAGGGCGAGGTGGACACGCTCATTGAGGAGAAGAAGCATCGCGCCTTTTTTATGCACGGCACGGGGCACTGGCTGGGGCTGGATGTGCATGATGCAGGGATTTACAAAATCGATGGTGAAACTTGGTACAGCTTTGAACCGGGCAATATTGTGACGGTGGAACCGGGAATCTACATTTCACCAGAGCTGCAACCAGAAGAAGGCCAACCGGAAATTGACGATCGCTGGCGCGGAATTGGGGTGCGAATTGAGGATGATGTGCTGGTAACGGCTCAGGGAAATGAGGTATTGACGACAGGCGTGCCAAAGTCAGTTGAAGAAATGGAGCGGCGTTAGTTATATGTTTCCCTTCGTTTTCATGCATGCCAGCGCATACTAGCTTATTAAAGTAATGAATTTGATAAAGCTCAGGCAAGATTTGACCCAGAAACAAAATTAATAGGCTAAAACTCTATTTAAGAAGAGTATTGTTTTCTGGATGAATAATGCCTAAGTACAATCTTTACAGAATACTGAAGAAAGACGAAAAAGATTTACGTAGCAAACTTAGACAAGCTGACCTGCTGAAAATAGGTGAACAAGACTTAGATGGTTGGAATGCATCGTTTTTCTTCTCCAGCAAACCTGACGAAGTCGAAATTTGGTGGGTAAAAGAATATCAAGGCTTTTTAGAGAATTCAAGAGTTTCAAATGTATCAGACTTTTGGTGGAAATGGTATTCAGCAATACAAAATAGTCAATTAGTAAATGCTGAGATATTGGACTTATGGTTCCTAAGCCTTGCATGTTATGTAATCTTGGAAGAACCTAAAGATCCCAAGAACTTAATTCATTTTGGAGTCTTCCTAATCTCGGGAAAAGAAATCTGTTATGCAGTGAGCTTGGGCAAAGCCCACTTCTACTTAAGCCAGTTTTGCGATGCTGAATTCGGATTAAACTTAGCTGAAAGAATTATTGACAACGAAAATCTTAAAATTAAAAATTCTAAGTTTTATAAAAGCACTCGAAGCAAAATGATAACTACATACCAACAAGGTAGTGAGATTCATTTTGATAGTGGAGAGTCAATGCACTATATAAAAGGCAAGACCATCGATCCGACAAGATGGGGTACAGTTGCCAGTTTTGGCACATCAGTACATTTGAATATCCCGCTAGCTCCATCTAAAATAGTCGATTTGATAGAACATATTGAGCATGTTCTTACACTAAAACCTAGAGTTAAACTCCCAAAAGTAGGAGTTGAAAAAAACAAAAACAAGGTCGAGGAGTTAGATCGACTTTTGGCCAGAGAGATATTGAAGTCTCATGCAAATTCCGGCATTAATATTGAAGAGTTTACTATGTCCGGGGTAGACTTCATATTTGCTGATAGTCAAGAATATAGCATATATCAGAAATACAAGTTTGGCGAAGCCGTTCGGCTCAAAGAGTTAAGCATAGAGTCTTTAGTTGGGAGCGTGTCACCTTCTGAGTAGAAAAACCAGAATGGAAGAATCCTCAATCGC
>CBKWJC010000140.1:0-9715 GCA_966674685.1 uncultured bacterium | reverse complement strand
AGCGATTGAGGATTCTTCCATTCTGGTTTTTCTACTCAGAAGGTGACACGCTCCCTGGGCTACATGCACTAACTCGTGAATCAGCACGCATTGGCTATCTTGATACTGAGTCTGAATATAAATGCTATAGCCAAGAGCGAAACCAATCGGTATAGGAAAAACTAGTCGATGAAGATAAGCACAGATTTTCCAAATTGTTCCCTGAGGGACAGGAATTGATTCAGATATAACGAGCCTAATTCTGTCAGGATGGCACACACCTATCTGATCAGCATACCTAAGTTGAGGAGTAGTCAAAGGTATTCCCACTTGAAGGAGAACCGCCTGTTGTTTTTCTGCCAATACTTTTATTAACGGCGATATAAAAGGAGCTAGAAATTTAAAGTTCGGCATTTTATTCCAAAGTTCAACCTTTTTTAACTAGCAATCGCACCTTCTGCAATCTCACCAACCAACACCAAGTTCTCTAGCAAAATCGCTTTCATCCCTAAAATCAGTAACCCCAAGCGCATCTCTGACTACTGCTCTGACAACCGAACGAACATGAAATCGTGTCCACTCTTCATCAGGATTCACAAAATGCCTTGGATAGCGAATCACTGTCCAATCGACTAGATTCTGAACCGTAACAGGAGGGAAAAGCAATCCAACCCCAAACCCGAATGAAGGGAACGTAGGCACTCCAACTTGGTAACGAAGTTGATGCCAGATTTCTTGACGCTGATTCTTGGGTAGGAGAGGACGCAACTTACTGTCTAGGCGGACTTGCTGACGGTTTAAACCAACAATAGACTGCAACGCTTGTCGAATACAGTGATATGAACGCATCGTTGGACAAACCCCAATACGGTCACTCGATGCTCCAACTTTATCTGCAATCAAATCAATGGCCATTTTCGGCGTTCGGATTGTGAAAACTTCCTCATCAGTAAACTTCACATCGAACGCATCTTCCCATCCCAGGATTAATTCAAGTGCATCCAGTCCCATATTGATCGTTCAAAGCGATGTTATTAAAATTGACAACTTGGCTATCTCAAATAGCTCATTACTTGGTTACTTGAGTTCATCTTTATCAAAATGGAATGTATCTAGTGCATTTGTGTATTCAACCAGAAGAAAATATCGTTTATGAACAATAAAGGCTACCCAAATATAATCAATTTCATCGATTGAATCATAATTATCCTTTACAAACTGAGCAATTTCGTTTGCCTTTTGCTCTTGCTCCGCCTGCGTTAAGTCATTGAAAGACGTATTAATGAATGAAACTCCAACAGAGTTGCCGTTATGGAGCTGCAATCTTACATTTTCGTCTTTATATTCATCAACGATCTGTTCTTTGAGAGGCTCTAAATCTTGAAGCTGCTGAATGCAGCCTGTAGTGAATACTACTAAGCACAAAATTACTATCGTGAAAAATAATTTTCGTATCATCTTTCATGTAGGGTGCCGTAATGACTTATTGCGTTAGGTTTCCTAAATAGTCTTTCTGTTTCACCCAGCGCGATCTGTAAAACTGCGATCGCGTTTAATCAAACAGATTCAATGTTGCCGATGTGATGATTGAAGCTGCCATCTGATCCGGGTTCAAATGCAGAAACATGGACAACAGCATCTAAATTAATCAGCCCATAGACATGCGGAAACAGCTCTTCTCCTCCTTCCAGATTCTCATAAACGAGACGGGAGTGGAGCAGAGCCGTTTTGATGTGTAACAGTACTAGACCTTGCGTATTTCTAAAAAAGTAGTTAGCGACTCGGACAACCTGATCTGCATTGGAACAGTGAATAAAGCCTTCTGATTGAAAGGACTCAGGCTCATACTGGTTGGAGTGTTCTGCGTCGCGCCATCGTTGGTGTGTTGTGATGTGATAAATCGTTTCCACTCGATTCACCTTCCAGTAGATTCGTTAGCGCGATCGCACTACCCCTTTCTAACCTTCTACCTGATCGCGATACTCGTCAGACGAAAGCGCATCATCGAGATCTTCAACATTGTCCACCTTCACCTTGATCAGCCAGGCGTCGCCGTAGGGATCATCGGCTAGCTGCTCTGGGCTTTCAATCAGCGCGTCGTTGCGCTCGATCACCGTGCCAGTGACGGGTGAATTAAGCTGTTCGACCGCTTTTACTGATTCCACATTGCCGAAACTTTCGCCTTTTTCAACCGTGTCGTCTACTTCGGGGAGTTCGAGGAAGACGATGTCTCCTAGCTGATCGACCGCAAACGCCGTAATCCCAATGGTGGCAACATCATCGTCATTCAAGCGCACATATTCATGGGTGTCGAGATACTTGAGATCACTGGGATAATCGAAAGGCATCGCCAATCCTCACTTGTAGATAGACCGTACAGGGAACGTTCATCAAAGATCTGAGCCAACTTGCCCGCAGGCTTTGCGTACTCTTTGATTCAACTCTTGCAGAATACCATTTTGGCCTAGATCCGAGCCGTATCGTTCACGGAACCTCAAAGTATTTAACGTTGCGTCGATATTTCACGATAGTGGGTGCGATCGCAGACGCAGGGGTAGCCCTAACCTCACGAGAGAGCGACCTAGAGAATGCCAGCGGATTCATAGATTTGCCGTAAAACCGACAGAATCTTTTCGCCATACTTCGGATCGGCGGCCCAGCGACCGCTGAGCTGGTCAACCAGGGGAGCAATGCCGCGCGCCACAAAGCGAAATCTGGGATCGACAATTTCCTGTACGAGGGGAGCTGTACTGGCATAGGCTTTCAGGTGTTGAACCTGGGCGCGGACGCCGATGCGGGCGCTGGGGAACGAAGCGCCTTGAGCACTATTGCCGACTGCGCCCAGACCGCCGAAGTTGTTTTGGGTGGGCTGTACGGTGCCGCCAAAGGTGAGGAAGCCCGTTTCGACGCACATTTGAGCAAAGGCGATGTCATAGTTAACGCCTTCAATGGCAGCTTCTTGGCGATAGAGCTTTGGCAAATCTGGGAACTGGGTTAAGCCTGTGGGATTGCGAGTTTCCAGAAAGACCCGCAGTTGGACTTCAGAGGTATTGCCCGATCCCATGATTCGATCCACCTGACCCGGACAAATTTGCAGTACTGAGCGCAGCACAACGGTACGAGTCGGATTTTCCCAACCAACGGAAATGGTGAATTTTCGCAGGTCAACGGCTTTAACATAGACGACGTTGCCGTAGCGGACGCGATAAATACTGGGATCAGTGGCGACACTGACGCCGAGCTGATCGACCAAATCAACCGGAATGTAGGAGTTGCCGTTGATGATTAGGCCCTGTTCGGGATAGGTGGCTCCATTGATGCGGATGTTGATGCCGGGGTAAACGGTGCCAGGAGGTGGGTTGACGGTGGCGAGGGACTGGATAGAGAGGGGGGGCGAGGGGGCCGGGGAGGAGGACGTAGCGGAGGCTGTGGTTGTAGGAGCAGGTGTGGGGGTGATGGCAGAGGCTTGGTTATTGACGGCGCGGCTCCAGACGGTGAGCCCTTCGGCGATGCCTTGAGCCAAGTCGCGCCGCTGGTTTTGCAGAATGAAGCGGTCTTCGGCGTTGCTGAGGGAGCCAATCTGCATGAGCAGGGACGGAATCACGGTTTGGCGACAGAAGGGGAGACTGCCGAGAGCTGACTGGGTATCGGGTTTGACGCCCTGGCTGGGTAACTGGGGGACTTGGCGCAGCAGATTGAAGAGGAGAATTTCGGCGTGGCCTTTGCGTTCGTCGTTGTTAGCAATGTGGAAAACGCTGGCACCGCGCAGCGCGACATTGGTAAACGAGTCAGCATGGATTTCTAAAGCGACGTCATCGATTCGTCCGCGACTGTTGATCCAGGCAATTGTCCCGTTGGCATCAAGGTCGTCCGGTACGGAGAGGATTTCTAACCCCTGCGATCGCAACATCGACACAATCTGATCCCGTAAGAGGATCATTTCCTGTGCTTCCGTGGTGCCACCTGCGATCGCACCTGCGTCGTTGACCTCGTTTTCCACGCCGCCATGTCCGGCGGACAAAAAGATACGTCCCATGCTTATCCTCAACTCCCCACATGATACGGAATCTGCTAGTCATATCAAGTCTGTGTATAGGAACCCAATTCATTTTTGTGAAACGTTTGCTCAGCAAACGTTTCACAAAAATGAATTATGAGCTTTCAACCAAACTTGATATAAAACCAATTTTGATTGTGTGTGACCATCGAGCCAAGCTCGATGGTCACACACAATCAGGTTGGAATTTATCGCTAAATTTCGTATGTGCTTTTGCATTTAGCGCAAAAAGCACCTAATGGTAGATCAATTTTGCAGAATCTGGGCAAGCCGTCGCATTTTGCAACGATAGGACGCTGCCCTCACCCCCAACCCCTCTCCCACAGGGCGAGGGGAGCCAGATCATAAAGTCCCTCTCCCAGCGGGAGAGGGATTTAGGGTGAGGGCAATGCAGGGTATTTAAGTTGCGATCGCATAGTCGATCAACTGCATAATTCGCTGGCGCAGAGTTTCCAGGCCAGTGCGATCGCGGGCGGAGACGAAAGCCGCTTGGGGATATTCCTCTTTGGCGATTTCGAGGTTTTCACTGCTGACCTGATCGACTTTGTTGAACACCAGCAGAATCGGCCCCGGCGTGACGGGCATATCGCCCAGAATTTCCATCACATCGCGGATCTGGTTTTGCCAAGCGGGATGGGAAACATCCACCACATGCAGCAGGGCATCGGCTTCCGTCACCTCCTCCAGCGTGGCGCGGAACGCATCCACTAGCGAGGGCGGCAGTTCGTGGATAAAGCCCACAGTGTCCGTCAGCACCAGCGCCGTTTGCTCATGAGTTTCCTCGTCAGTGATTGTCAGCCGTCGCGTTGTCGGGTCAAGGGTCGCAAAGAGCTGATCGGCAGCGTAGATATCGGAATTGGTCAGCGCATTCAGCAGTGTGGACTTGCCCGCATTGGTGTAACCCACCAGCGCAATTGACGGCACATCCTGATCCTGTCGTTGCGATCGCATCCGGGAGCGATGCGCCTGTAGCTCTGTCACATCCTTTTGTAATCGCGAAATCCGCCGCTGGATGGCTCGCCGTTCGGTTTCCAACTTGGTTTCACCTGGGCCTCGGGTACCAATTCCGCCCCCCAGTCGAGACATGGTGCGGCCTCGTCCGGCCAAGCGCGGCATCATATATTCCAACTGGGCCAGCTCCACCTGAAGCTTTCCGGCTCCAGTTTTGGCCCGTTGAGCAAAGATGTCGAGAATCACTTCGGTACGATCCACCACACGGATGCCGATCTGCTGTTCCAGATTCCGCACCTGTGCAGGTGATAAATCGCGGTCAAACACAATCAGGTTTGCCCCTTTAGTCTGGGCGGCGAGGGCAATTTCCTGCACCTTACCCGCACCGACCACCGTTTGAGGATGGGGTCGCGATCGCGACTGGCTGACAACGCCCACGACCTCGGCATTGGCCGACTCCACCAGCCGCTCCAGTTCGGCAATCAAATCCTGAAACCGCTGTGGCGTCAGGTTTTGCGTCATCAAACCTACAATCAGCACCTGATCCTGATCCGGATCGACGTGCTGCGCCACATACTCGCGCCGAAACTCTTCTTCTAGACCCTCAGCCAGCGCCAAAAAGTCCTGCTGAGCCACTTCGTCTAGATCCAGCGGCGGCGATATTGTCCACTGGGTTTCGGGATGGGGCACGAGATGAGCCAAGTAGGCTTCTTTCACATAGCCCGTTGCGCCACCACCGCGCCGCTCAAAGCCTTCTCCGGTCAGCGTTAGCGTCAGCAGCACATCAAGCCGCTGTACGGCCATCGTCGTCAGTGTGGCATCGCTGGGCGGTTCAGGTTTTGTACGAGTGGTGATACAGCGAATGCCGCAGAGGCGTTCGGCACCATAGCGCGGCAGTTCCAGCATGGGAATCTGGGTTTGGCGGAGGTTGCCCACGCCCACGCGAATCACCTGTCCCCGGCGGTTGATGTAGGCAGAGACAGGCTGGTTCAGATCGGTGCTCACGGCGGCAAGGCGCTGGGCAAATTCTGGCGTTGTGATGCGATCGCCCGGTAAGCGCTGATGGTAGAGTCGCCGCAGTTGCTTGAGTTGGCTCGGCTTTAGTCCCTTTAGGTTGCCGTAGATCGTTTCGATAGGCGTCACCTCTCTTGGAGTAAGACTTGAGTGTGTATTCTCACATCTTGCACCAAAACTCAGAAGAGTTAGTTTGCTGTCGCGATGCGGCAGCAAACTAACTGCTTCGGGTCTTCAACCTGCAAGGTGCAAGATGTGTGTATTCTCACATTCTGCATCAAAACCGAAGAATTCAGGGATCAAAACGGTACGGGTAGCCGTTCCGGAGCAGACATGGCAGGTGATGATGCTGTTAAGGGATCATAGCCGAGCTGTTCCGTGATGCGCTGTCTCCCTAATTCTCGATATTCCCAGAAGTGTTCTCCCGCTGCACACAAGCCGAGATACATGTTCAGCATCTGTGGCTTGTTGAAAAGGATGATCCAAAGCTGTTGCCAAAACTGCTTGCGAATTTCCGCTCGGCGGATTCCTTGATGCCAAATGAGTTGACTCACAAGCCGCAATCCCCTACCTAGCGGAAACTGCATTGTTTGTTTGCGGTTTTCTAAACAGCGAATCTTGAGGCACTGCTGTAAACAGCGCTTGAGATAGCGTTGGGGATCATACATGCGCCAAATTCCGTCCAGATATTCGCGGGCGATTTCTGCTGTCGGGCGGGTTGGGACAAAATTCATTAAGGTATTCTGATCGCCAGTTGGATGGCCGTTACTTGCTGTTAATCGCTGTTCTTGCTTGAGCCGATCCCACAGAGCCGTATTGGGTAAAGCTTGGAGGATACCCAACATGGGCTGAGGAATACTGGTTTGCTCAACAAAGGTCTGGATGCGATCGCCCGCACCCGCTCGCTCTCCATCAAACCCGAGAATGAATCCAGCGTAGATCAGTAATCCTGCATCATTAATCTTCCGGCAGGCTTCTACGAGGGGATTGCGGGTGTTTTGCAGTTTTCGAGTGACTTGCAGGCTATCCTGATCGGGCGTTTCGATACCGAGAAAGACCGCATAAAATCCTGCTTGGTTCATCAGTTGGAGTAGTTCATCATCCTCAGCCAAATTGACGGAGGCTTCGGTAATAAAACTGAACGGATAGTGATGCTGCTGCATCCAGGGAATGAGTTCTCTCAAAAACCGTTTGACATTGCGCTGATTGCCAATAAAGTTGTCATCAACGATGAAAAGTGAACCGCGCCAACCTAAATCGTAGAGGGTTTGCAGTTCTGCTAGAGCTTGGCTAGGTTCTTTGGTGCGGGGCTTGCGACCATAGAGAGAAATAATGTCGCAAAATTCGCAATTGAACGGACAGCCGCGCGAAAACTGAATGGCCATCATCAAATAAGCATCTCGCTTCAGGAGATCAAAGCGCGGCATAGGACTTTGGGTAACATCTGGCTTTTCTGGAGAGCGGAAGATGCCGTGAGTTTGACCATGATCAAGCGCTTCTAGAAATTGGGGAATGGTCATTTCCCCTTCATCTAGGACTAAAAATTGTGCTCCAGCATCTAGAGCATCTTGAGGAACTGACGTGGGATAGGGGCCACCGACTGCAACAGTTTTGCCGCGCTGAACCGCTTTTCGGATGAGTGCCTGGAAATCGGGCTTTTGCACCAGCATGGCAGATAGGATGACGATGTCGCACCACTCCCAATCTGCGTCTGTTTCATGTTCAACGTTGCGATCGCAAAATCGAATGTCCCAATCTGACGGTAAAAGAGCTGCGATCGTAATAATTCCTAACGGTGGAATCACTGCCTTGAGGCCAGCAATTTCCATAAATCGATCATATGACCAGAAAGATTGGGGAAATTGAGGATAAAGCAATAGGGCTTTCATAAGCTTCCTCATGATGTAATAAATATGTAATAAGTAGCTGCATATATTCACGTCTTGCATCTTGCACGTTGGGAACTTGAAGCCGTTAGTTTGCCGTATCGCAGCGGCAAACTAACTCCTCTGGGTTTTGGATCAAGATGTGATTAGAGTTACTTGCGAGTTAAATTAAAACGAATAAGTAGGTTGGCATAAAAACGCACTTCAAAAAACGGGAGAGCGCTCCGGAAGAGGGCTCTCCCGTTTTTTTTTTGATCTGCATTTATTGATATGCAGCTACTCATACTAAGCAAATCTTATTCAGATGCGAAGCGCTATTACAATTAAACTGACACTGAAAATTAGGGAAATATCCCTAAGGAGAGATATTTAAAGCTTGGGCTCATATTCGATTAAGGCCACAATGCGATCGCGCCGCTCTATGCACCACAATTTGCAACTGCGATGTTGTAATTGCGATTGGATGATTGCAATTTTGTAACTGCGATCGCGCTGTGACAGCATCGCGAAAACTTGACCGAGATTGGTTTTGAGATTGATTTAAAGATAAATTGTGCAAATTAATCCAAAACCAGGTTTAAATGCTAGAGTGGCTTCAGAGAATAAATATCGGCGCAGCATTTGTTTTTAGCATTAACGGTTTTTCACGTTTTTCCAATGACAAGCTTCTCTCCGAAATTTCACTCTCCATCCTTGTTATTTTGGAGACAATCCTATGTCAATCTATGTTGGTAACCTGTCATACGAGGTTACAGACGCTGACCTGACCTCTGTTTTTGCAGAGTACGGTTCAGTCAAGCGAGTTCAACTCCCCACCGATCGGGAAACAGGTCGTATGCGCGGCTTTGGCTTTGTAGAGATGGGTTCAGAGGCTGAAGAAGCAGCTGCCATCGAAGCTTTAGACGGCGCAGAGTGGATGGGACGCGATATGAAAGTCAATAAGGCCCGGCCTCGTGAACAGCGTGGTGGCAATGGTTCCTTCGGTGGTGGCGGCGGTGGTCGTCGTAGCAATAGCTACTCCCGCAGCTACTAAGCTGACTGACTCAATCTTCTTGCCTTAAAGCAGGACGAATATCTTAACTAGGAGAGCTAAGCATATATGCTTAGCTCTTTTCTTATTTATCAATATTGATTTAGAAGAGGGTAGTTCTCAAAAGGTAATGATTTTTTGAGAACTACCCAGAAGAGAAGTCCAGTGCTGAGTTTAGCCAATCAATTCAAAACTCAAAACTTAACATTCCAAACTCCTCTCGCCTCACTCCTCTCGCCTCATGATCCTGTTAAGAGAAACAACATGACCACAGCTATATGAGTTGTGGACGCAAACATAGGTAGGCCAGCGGGCCAAACAGCGGCACTAAGGCAACAGCCCAGAAGACGCTTGGATCTGTCACACCGCGCCGCGCCATGTCGTCATTGAGCAAGGGCGTCAGCGGAAAGAACAGCGCCATCAAGCAGAAATCAATCGTGATTAGATGAATAAAGGGAACTGTGCGCCACTGCTCAACAAAATCTGACCAGTCGCCCAGCAGCCATGCCGTTGTAAGTAAACCAATCGTCGTGATCACCAGAATCAACGCTGTGCGGCGAGTTTCTAACTGCTTGATCCACTGGCTCTTGTGCTCATACTTTTGCTGATGAAACCGCTGATTGCGATCGCGAAACATCAGATAAGGAACCAGCCCCACAATGCCAGTGGCATTGGACGCAATGAAGTAGAGCCAGCCCGGTAGCCGCTGCTCTCGGCAGTCGATAAACATCAAACAGGCATAGCCCTCTTTTGTCACTCTAAGCAGAGGAAAGCTCACGATAGGATCTCAGGTGACGA
>CBKWJC010000139.1:0-9783 GCA_966674685.1 uncultured bacterium | reverse complement strand
TCAACTCATTCTCTTTCTAGTTTGCTTTTTCTACTTACAGAGAATCAGCCCTACCCTATTTCCGGAGATGAATTTTCTTTTTCCGGAGAAGCTTCAGCTGAGGACTCTCTACATTTCATATTTGGGGACTTGGTGTGTAATTTCTTGATATTTGGTTGTTCTGGCGGTTCAGGGGGTGGGGTGGGGTGGGACTCTAAAATGGCTGAATCGCTGATGGGCTCTGGTGGTTTACACCTTTGAGGGGGGGGATTGCTGAGGGCGGCTGTTGCTTCGGTTGGGGTATCACTGTCAGGTCGATGATGGGGATGCCAAAGGGGAAGGTTGTCGGGTTTGTAGAGGGTTTTTCGGCTGGTGTTGGCCTGCTGGGTGAGGAGGGCGGCTCGGGCGGTGACGCTCTCGGGGAGTTGATGGCTTTGACTGAGGGTGGCGACGGCAGTTTGGATGCGGATATGGGCGTCTTTGGCACGCTGGTCGTTGAAGTTAACGATGTTGTTTTTGCCAGTGGGGTGATGGAGGTCATGGGTTCGTTTGGGGTGATGACCAATGGGCCAGTAGTAGTTTTCGGCGGCGCGGGCCCAGGCGTGGGCACGGATTTTGATTTCGTGTTGATGGCGACACCAGCGCTGATAGCCGGGGCGACTGGTGGCGATGCGTTCGATGTAGTCAGCGAGTTCGTCTCCGCTCAGTCCTTCGAAGACGACGCCGTAGCAGCTGATGGATTGCAGGAGGGCATTGGTTTGGCTAGGCCCGCTCCAGCCGTCTCGGATTTCGCTTTCGAGGTCGGCTTGCCATTCGCTGAGCTTGGTTCGGGTGGC
The DNA here is from genome assembly GCA_966674685.1 of uncultured bacterium. Classification (GTDB taxonomy): domain Bacteria; phylum Cyanobacteriota; class Cyanobacteriia; order Phormidesmidales; family Phormidesmidaceae; genus Thainema. Next base: position 8,968 of record CBKWJC010000139.1, on the reverse strand, counting down.
GCTACGCTTGCGCTGGCGTTTGCTCTGATGCTGGCGGCCTTTGCTCAGGGCGCGGGTGAGCAGCTCCATGTCTTGACAGTGGGCGGTTTGTTCCCACTGGTGGCGCAGTTGGCTGAGCGAGTCTCCATAGGGTTGGGAGTTCAGGTCGGCATCGAGCAGTCGGGAGCCGCTGTTGGGTTGCAGGGGTAGGCGATGGCCTTGATAGTGGGTGAATTGGCCTTGATGGTGATTGCCCCAGGTTTTGATGTTGGGCAGGATTTCCAGCTGACCGGCTTTGAGGTCAAATCCGTGGGCTTCGAGGCAGTATTTGAGGGCGCAGGCTAGGTTGAAGGTACTGACGGCTTCGGGTAGGGGTAGGTAGAGGTGGAGGCCACCGCTCCAGCTGGATTGGGTGGGCAGGATGCGGCAGATGCCGATGGTTTCGAGAGCAATTTTGATCTCGGTGATGGATTCGCGGTTGAGGTAGCTGCTGCCGCGATCGATATCGAGCAGTCCATAGCGGGTTGTGTGATCAAATCGGACGCCGATGAGCTGTTCTGGATCGTTCCATCTTTCCCATAGCGCTCTGGGGCGTAGGGGATAACGCGAGACGGTTTCCCAGTTGATCTTGCGGCTGGGGTCAACGGCATCAGCGTAGAGAAAGCACCAGGAGTAGTTAAAGGTCTGGCACAGCCACTGACCATTGGCATCAGTGGGTAAGAGGTTTTGATGGGAACGTCGGGTATCCTGACGCCCAGCTTTTATTTGGCTCATGGCTCTATCTCCTTCAATTCTGTAGAGGGATCGGAGATAGAAAGCATCAAAAAAGCTCTCTACCACCGTTTAAAGGAGAGATAGAGAGTGCTGCGCAGAAATTGCTACAAAAGATCTCGCGATGTTGACTTTACCGCTTGACCCTATGCTACGATAGGCGCAAGACTCTATGGGTCACCTAACGTCACGCCCGCCAAAGCAATCGGTTAGGTTCCCAGCTATCTCAAAAGTAAATACGAAAGTCATTTAGAACCCTGCTGCTCCAACAGTAGGGTTTTTGACTTTCTTAGGGATTTCACATCTAACTCACCTCCTGCAAGGGTGTTTGGGTAAACTTAGTCTTGTTGTGGGCCAACTCACTTTGTATCGAATTTGCTTTGGGCACAACAAGATAGATTAATTGTCATGATGGCTCATCATCTGGAATGCCGTAAGGATCAATGCCATTCTCCTGTAGCAGCTGCAGAAAGTAATCCCGTTCGCTCACCGCTTCATCGGCAAAGGCATCACCAAAGGCTTTCTCAATCTGTTCTGTTCGCTCAGCCAACTGCTGATCGTAATCCTCCTCCTCGCGTCACGCCAAACGCTGAATCAAATCGGCGCTCCAGTGTTTCTGTCGCTAAGGCCATGACTAATGCCAATGCCACACGATTACCCTTAAAACACTCATTGATCCAGAAAGCTGTGATCACTTCCAATGGCAGCGCGTTGAATCGGCCCTGTCCACGCCGATCTGAGTCCGATTCAATTTCAATACTGTCGGGCGTATAACCTTTACCCAGCAAGGCTTTGATGGCTTTTGAATTTAAAAACCGTCGGGCGTTAATTTCGGGCTTCTGCACACATTCAGCGGCTTGGGTTTGAGACATTCGATAGCTACCATTTGGTAATCTGAAGCCTTCAACCTCTAAATCACCGATTGAAATCGTTGTACGTTGCGCTTTGATTGTTTCTCCGTTTGTCATCTGCGATCGCACCCCTTACTTCTGTATATCTGGCATCTCATATGGGTCAATGCCGTGACAAAGGCATCACCAAAATTTTATTCAAGTCTCTCCGAGAAATCGCGGGCGTCTAGCCATCTCCCAGTAAGGATTTGATGGTTTGTGAGCGCAAAAAATCGCGGGTGTTTCTTTCGCTCAAGCCACATCAACATCCACACGCTTCTCCAGTTTTGTGGATCTTTTATCGGTTGTAGTCATTGATCCGTACTTTTCTCTCCCCACTTATGGTTGAGCAATCGCGATCGCAAAAACATTGATGCGTTCTCGTAACTCTCGCGATCGCGCCTTACTTATCGGATCTATCTATCTCATGTGGAGGTGGAACTTTTCCGCTGTCAATTGCTTCCCGTACAGCTTTTTCAACCAAAAAAGCCGCTAGGGATGTGGGTTTGTTTCCCTCGCTTTCAGCCCAACGGGTTAGCACATCTGCAATTCCGTCGGGCAAAGAGATATAGAACCTTTTACTCACTGCATCATCGATCATAAAAATCATGCTCCTATCGTATGACTGATTGACGATTTAGTAACGATCCTGGATCTATTTTGACTGATTAGTAACTAATCAATGACAGTTATGTTAGCATTCGTTTGAGCAAATGTTGCAGCACTTGCAAATTTTGCTTCTATCGCTACATGAGGAAGAGAATGTATGGCACTCGCAACAGGTACAGCAATCTCAAACAGGACATGAACAGTAACCATACATGAAGGCTTTCTCAAAGATGAAGGTTTGCAGATGAGTCGCCAGATGAAAGAGGAGTTTGACCGAGCGAAAGGAGTGGCACAAGCGGGCAAATTTACGACTAAATCGCTTGGCCTGTAACCAAACATCTTCGACCGGATTTTGCTCGGGTGCGTTAGGCGCAAGCTGAATACAAGTGAGTTTCCAGTGCGGCTCTCGAGTCCCTTGATTCTGTTGACTCAGGTAGTTGCGAACCACCTTGGAACGGTGGTAGCTAGCTCCATCCCAGATGATGAAAAAGCGAGTGAATTCATCATACTGAGATTGAAGAAACTCCAGAAAGGCCACGGTATTGTGCTGATTGCCGGCCTCATACTCATGGATAACAAAGCTCTTGCTCAAGTAGTCCAAGGCTCCATAGTAAGTCTGCCGCTCTCGGGTGGAGGCAATGGGGATGTCCACTCGCTGATTGCGTCGGCTCCATCCATATCCACGGATGTCTCCCCAGAGCAGATGGCACTCATCAAGAAACATCACTCGCACCTGCCCACTGGCGATCTCGGCTCGCCAGTGCACCAGCAACTGTTGAATCTCGGCTTTTTTGCCTCGACTTTGGCCTCCTCTTGGCCCGGATGCACCGAGTGGGATTTCTTCCAGCTAAATCCTGCGTCTTTGAGCAGTTGGGTATAGCTTTGGGCTGAGCGATAGAGCACTCCATAGCGCTCTTCAATCTGCTCAACAAGCTCCTCTAGTGTCCACCAGTCTTTCTGCTGTAACCACTCAAAGAGTTCCTGTTTCTGCTCGGCGCTTAAATAGCCTTGGGTGCCCCAGTAGTGGGATTTCAGCCCCTCGACTCCTCGCTCTTCATATCGTTGGTGGCTCGCACTAATAAATCCCAGAGAAACTTGTAAAATATCTCGGATCGCCCGATAGCTTTGACCTCTCTGGTGCAGTTGCACGGCCAAGGCGCGTTTCAGTTCTTGGGCAGAGGGATTACTTTGGATAAATTCTTCCAGGGAGGTCATGGCTGATTTACTTCGGTGAGGATAACTCTTTATTCTATTCTCCCTCGTTCATTACCTATTTGTGATCGCTGTAGCCCGCCGCAGATGAATTGGAGAGTCGGACAAACGGGCATCTCATCGGGTAGTGCAGCTCGCATCAATGACGAATTTCGCGTTGATGTAAACAAGCTCGGTCGCCTCACCCCATCTGAGGTTCGTGCCCAATCGCAACTAGCAAAAGATCTTCGTCAGCAGGTCGTTTTAGCGAAGCAGTACAAGACGGCTAGCGAGGATGTGATCAAGAGCAAGGTGACGATTGAGGAGTTACGCACTGACCTGCTGGCCAAAGGTCTTGAAGGCGCGAAAGCGGTCGATAACCTGGTCAGCCGCGCCCAGTTGCAAACTGGCCAATACATGCAAAGTCTGCAAACCACTGCCCACGCAACTCAATTGGGCTTAAGTGCGATCGCAGAAAGCGGTCAGATGGAACGCGATACCCTGACGACCAAGTACCAGTTAAAAGCGCAACAGGCTCGACAGCTCCAAGCCTCCAAGCTCCAGCAGATGGGCACTCACATCGGCAAAGAGACCCAAATGAAGCTCGATGATGCACGGCAGAAAGCCGCTGCTAAGGAGCTTCAAAAACAGGAAGAAATTGCGCTGAAGCGCTACATCCGAGCCGATGACTATACGCCCAACAGCGGCAAAGCTCCAGGCCCGTTTCAACGCATTCTGAATCTGGTTGCATAGGGTTAGCTGCTATGTACACCCACGAGCATAATCCTGAACTAGAGAGGCTTAGAGCGCTGCAAGAATCTGCGATCGCAGTCGCTCCTCACCCTGAAGTTCCAAGTTGGAACTTTCACACCTTCAACCGAGCGGGTTCAATGTTCGGTTTGTTAGTCGGTAGTTGGATGTTCCTCACGTTCCTGGCTCGGCTGTTACCCGATTTTGCATTCATCTATTTGATTCTGGCCGGAGCGGGATTACTGGCCTGTTTTTACGTTGCGATTGCAGGTCACCCCAACTTATTCACACTAGTTGGAATCACAGCCTTTGGCGTCATTGTTGCAACGCTGCTGGCCAGTTGGGATCTGCTGCTGGGTCTGTTCTATTACCAAGGCAGCCCCATTTGGAAACTACTCGTTGTTGCGATGGGGTTTGTCTTGAGCGTGGGTCTGTTTCGCGTGTTTTTCAACATTCGACGGCCAAAGCAGACATCATCTCAAGCACAGCCACAGCCACACACACAAGCTGAACAAGCCTATGACGCTGCATGGCAAGCGTATTTACAACAATGGACTTCTCAATCCACCGACAATCCATCCTGATCTACCAAGCGGCAGGCATATTTGGTCTGCTGATTGCCTCCTGGGGACGGCTTGATCCCACCGTCATCACCCCGGCTGGTCAGCGGTTGCCGCATTGGGCTGTCACCAATCGTGCTCAAATCGCGGCTATTTATGCACCGGATTCTTGGTCAAAAATGGCTGGGATTATGATTGCGATCTCAGGGTTCGGCAAGGCATACCAAACCAGTAAGTTAGCCGAAAAAGATGAGCGTGAACTGTTGCGCCAGCTCAATCATGAACTGCGACTGCGAGCCGTTCGCGAACAGGAAGAACTTCAGCGCCAACTGCTGACCAGCTCCGAAATGCTCAAGATCGCGCAAGTGGTCGAAAATCTACGAGCTGAAGAAAAGGGGGATGAGGAAATCGCCGCTATTCTCGGCATTGATGTGGCTGAGCTGAAAGCGCTGAATGCTCCGCAGCCGGAAGCGTTACCCGCTCAGTCAGTGTCGCGGGAGAACGATACCTCTGAGCCACGGATACCGAATCCACCCGACGATCCAACGGTGCATGGACTCTTGCAGGCGACGCTGAAGGCGATTCACAAAGCAAACTATTACGCCGATTATGTGACCTGTTTCAAAGGTCCGTCGTTTATCCAGTTCATTCTGGAGATGCGAGATCCGAAGAAACTACCCGAAGCCATCGACCGAACCCCGTCAATTGTCCAGGCCAGTTTGCACCTGCCCAAACTGCCAATGAGTGATAACGAGCATGGTTTCCTCAGTTTGTCGCTGGCACGCCCAGACCGGGAACTGCGGAAACTGGCAGATGAGATTGACAATATCCCAGTCCCAAAACGTCCATCGTTGTTTCTGGGCGTTGACCTGAAAGAGATTCGTCACTATATCCACCTCGACGGCAAAGAGATGGAAGCGGTGCTAATTGGTGGTCTGCCCCGTGTGGCGGGTAAAACTAACCTGATTCGACAGATGATCGGCTTTGCGGCCAAAAACTACTCATACCGTCACATTCAGTTCCTCGTCTTTGACGGTAAAGGAACTGAGTTAAACCCACTCAAGAATTCTCCCTACCTGGCTGAATGGCCATCGACGGCTAACCGCTTGGTCGGGCATTCAGAAGAGGACGCAGAATTGCAGCTTCAGTGGGTCGAGCAGGATATCGAGAACCGTCGCAGCCTATTTGCCTATCAAGGTGTGTCCAACATTGAGGACTTTAATCACCTCGAAGGTGTGACCAAAGCGGACTACAAGGTGTGGATTCTCGACGAGTCCCACATCGGCTTTCCCGATATGCGAAAAGAGAGCATGGTCATCGACGGTAAGCCGACACAGGTGAAGCGCCTGTCGGATGTGATGTCCGTCGCGGCCACGTTTGGCTGGCTAATTCTGTTCTGCACCCAAGCACCCGATCGCAAGACGATTCACCGTCAGGTAGACGCCAAAATTGGCCATCGGATCGGCCTGTTGCTCCAGCGGGATAAGGATTCGGAACTGGTCATCCAGCAGGCAGGCTGTGAGCGGTTGCTCGGTAAAGGGGACATGCTGGCTCGTCGCGGTGGAGAGGAGCCAGTGCGGTTGCAAGCCTATGACACATCCATCAGTGACCTGAAAGAGTGGTGCTTTCCCAAGATTGCCAAACTCACGCGAGAGCAGAAACGCGATCGCATTTTTGAACTGAGCAGCAAAGGCAAAAGTAGCGCCTACATCATCAGTCGCGTCTGGAATGTGGCTGAGGGTGACGCAGGCTGGCCAGCCGCTCAACAAGAATTCCTGGACATTACAACCCAAGAACATCCTGAAAATCGACCCTTTAGTTCAGATTGGGACGACAGCAGTTGATGGCGTAAAAGGTTGCACTTGCAACCCGCAGGTTGCAAATTCAGTGCTGCAATTCAGTTCCTGTAACTGATACAGGCTTTATCAGAATTGTTCTAACTTGTAACACCGGGGGTTGACGTGCTGCTAATGCATACAAGTTTTGCAAATGCTGCAACTCAACGCTCTTTTAACCCCTATCTTGCAAAACCCTTATGGAGACTGCATGACATGCCAATTCGTAAACGCCCAGCAACCACTCGTGTTCCTCAAATCGTTGATGCGATCGCACAATTTCCGAAACAAGATGTGGCAGATATGTTGGGCGCACCTCTCTATCAGATCAGTCGTGATACCAAAATCCTGTGGGGCGAGCGAGCCTACCGGGCTTCTCTCTCCCGAGCAGAAGTAAAAACGATTTATTGCGTCACGCTTTATCGCCATTTGCAGTATGCAAAAGGGCGGCATCAAATTCCTGAAAGCGAAATCATTGAGTTCATCAATCACCAAACTGATGCAGAAATTTGGGCGGTTGTTGCACTAGCCGGTGGTTCGGAAGCAGATTGCAATGTTGGCATTGAAGAGATGCTCATGCGCCAAAATCAACGGCGCATTCAGCAGGACACGATTAATGTTCAAAGTACTGTTGCATAGGAGATTTCAGTTATGACCAACAAACCTAGTCATCCCGAACAAACCACAGAATCGCAAACAGGCTTAGCTCGTTCAGTCGATCCTGCATCGAGCGGTAAGGTGGCGCGCGGCAAAACACAATCCAAACCCTATCGTCCACCCGCCGTTCAAACTGAAAATCCTAACGTGAACGTCGATGTCGAGCAGTTTGAGCCTGCCCAACTGGTTCAGGGCGGAACGGAACTCGTCGATGCGGCCTTTGATGCGGCTGAACATGGCATGGAAAAGCGGTTCAAGGAGCGCGGTCAGCAACTCGTCAAGCGAACCAACTACATGATGGCATCGCTCTTCAATGGCATGGCTATCAAAGCGGGCAGTATCCGCTCGGCCTACATTACGCCCCATGAGGACGAGGCCGATGAAGCCTGAAGACATTGAGCAAATTCCGGACGAGTTTGATCCAACCCTTGCGATCGCAATTGGTGAACACATGGCCGATTTGCAGTTCGATGTGGCTGAGTCCAGTTACTCACAGCGGCTTGACCAGAACTATAAAGGCTTTTGCCTGACACAGGCCAGCGATGAAGCGATGAGCCGATACCTGGGTGAACACATCGCCATCGTTCGACTCGACGAGCGGCTACGGTTCATTGGTCGCACTCTGTCCTATGGACTGCTGGTTGCGATTATCCCGATTGGATGTGCGATCGCAGTTGGCATGAACTTCTACTCGGCTTTACTACTCATTCCCGCGCTAATGGCTGGCATGTGGCTGGCCGCTGTAAATCACTAATTGGCAGGTAGGGAACCCGGCTAAAGCTTCCCTACCTCATCTCCAACCAAGAGACGAGGTCATTATGAATCCAATTAACATCAACATCAATCTCGACGGCAATCAGAAACAACTGCCCACCTCTACTCCAGTTGTTGCAACGCAACCGCTGGCACGACAGTCACAGCCAGTTCAAGCAGAACTGGTAGAGGAGCCCCATGACCAGGTTGGAGTGTTTACCGTGCCTCAATCGGGTATCAACTGGGATGCGTTGAGAGCTGCGATCTCAGCAACCTGCTTTCTCGTAGCCCTGCTCTTACTCATTCAATCATTCAAACCGAAGCAGCAAGAGCCAACTCTAACTCAGTCTCAGGTAGATGCTCTGCTCAAGCAAGAGCGCCAGCAGTGGGAGATGGAGGAGCAAACGCTGGAGAATCAACGCCTAGAAGCTGAGTATCGGGGATTTAAAGATGGCGTGATTTACTCGCGTCCGTAGCGTTACTTTAAAACGCAGATGTTGGCGGCCCCGGCTCGCAACCGGGGTTTTTGTTGGCGGACAAACTAGTTTGAAGGACGTGGAGTCGCTGTAAGAGTAGGGCAATCGATGGTGTGACAGTTCATTGAGCCATTTGGCTTCTTAAAACATTTGAAGCAGATAACCTCAACTGGAGCAGATGCGGAAGCCGGTTGAGTTTCTTCCCGTATAATTTCGACCCTAGTGCCATCTGCTTGCACACTTTCCAACGTGACTGTTCGTGTGACTCTCTCTGTTCTTGAAGAACCTGGATTAGCAAAGACCATGATTCAATCCTTTGTTCAAAATCAGTGAATACTCACAACTTATCAACGAGAGGTCAGAGCTACAGTCCCCGATCGGGTGCTTTGTTGAGGAGAGTGTGGCAGTGTGCCTATCTGAGATCGCACATCAGCACATCTCTTATAGCGGTGTGCAAATTGATTAAGCACAGTAGCACCCGTGGGAGAACCAGTGAC
>CBKWJC010000138.1:0-10455 GCA_966674685.1 uncultured bacterium | reverse complement strand
ATGGGCAGCTTGATCCTCAACATCTTTTTCTCTCAAGAAGGTGACACGCTCCCTATCTAGAACGATGATGTTGTGTAAGGAACTGAGTTGAGCTGAATGAGCCGAGCATAATGGCTATGGACAAATCCTCTTTGATCATTCGGTAGAAGAACAGGGTACCAGCCTTGCCCAACTGCGATCGCATATCGTTCTTGTGGAGTGAGAGTCGCCATGACTGCCATATTTATGGGCATAGTTGCATAGGAGACGTAGCCAACAACACTGGCGTCTGGATGTGGTTGCTCCCTGACACTTATTCGACTCCCATCCACATAAACAGCTTGCTGGGGTTGCTCCACGTAAGCGAATGCCTGGTAATGGTTACGTGAATCTCCCAAATACGGTAGTGTTGTCTGTCCAATGGCTTCTTCAGCCTCTTCAAGCTCTTGAAAAAGAGATAAATCACACTTTCTGATAACGTTTTGCAGTGCTTCAGATCTGCGATAAACCTTCCACGCTTCTATCAAAAACTCATCCTCTGAAGCTTCAACAGCCGAATCAATCAAATCACTTTGTATACTGCTACGGGTTGGTATCTCAATATCTATTTCTATCTCTGTTAAATTTATGGCATTTTGAATCACACACTGTCGAAATCGAACTGCGGCATCGGAAGGTAAACGGCTCCGAATAACATTGACTTGACTAGTCGTAATAGGTCTAGTTTGTGTGATCGCTGTCCGACCTAGCTGAAAGGATGAATTTGTAGCAGCAGTTGAACCACTCACAAGTGAAAAACTCGTAGTAGAGGTGAAGCCACCTATAAATGAAGACGTTGTAATAACAGTAGGGCTGCTGACTAATGAAACAGTCACAGCTCCAACTGCAATCGTTCTGGCAGGTGACTCAACAGTTTTTTCAAATATGTTTTTTTCCTGAATATCTTCTGGCTTCAAGTCAAAAGTAAGGATTTTGAGTTCACCAGGATTTAAGGTAATGATTTTGGGATTAGTAGTTGTGATTTTGTATCCCCGTGGTGGGATGTAGGTCACAGTGTATTTCCCAGGTGGCAACTCTTTCTTCTCTCCTTCACGAAGTCGCCCAACTTCTTGACCAGCATCGTTCCGAATAACGCATTGAACTGCTGAGTAGGGGTCATTCATAACGCACAGTCTCCTTTGCCAGTCAAAGGGGTTAGAGTCCTCTATGACGTGAAGACATTATGGCAAGTGACTTTAATGAGGTGTGTGATCTAAAACAGCCAATGAGATCGCACTTCCACCCACCACATAGACACCCGCGATCTCAGTTATCACAACCTCTGCTGACCGCCACTTTGAACAGGCAAATTCTTGGTCGGAGCACTGGCAGCTTTGGTATTAAGCTGCCGAGATATCGCCATGACCGTGCGGCAAAAGTCTTGTGCTTTCTTCTGATCGTTGTGAAAAAGCAGCAAATTGCCACTAGCGTTATAGACCATTAGCCATCTTTGCTTAATCACAAAAAACAGCACAATCGGGATAATTCCTAATCCATAGAACAACAGCATAGGAATTCCAATACCTAAGAGCCACCAGAAACGACCTTCAACAACCTCAACACTTTCGATCCGCTGAATACGAGTATGAACTTCTCGTTTTTCCAGCCCGTAAGCTGTGACGATGGAAGTCTCCAGCACATCATTTTGGATTCTCATAATGACTTCGCCGCGACTAGGGAAGACAACATTACCGATGGCCTGCCCCGGCTGTCCTTTCATTTCACGTATGGGAGTAAAGTTTTGAAGCGTTCCGTTGGGCATAAATTGCTCCTCTGACTAAAAGTGATTCACGTAAGTTGCCTTAGTACACCCCATAAGCCACCGTTGTAGGTCAAAGAATGGGCGGCATACCATCCTGTTGAATATCTCTGAGAATAGACTCTAGTTGCTGGCGGATGATCGCAAGCTGGCTCAACTCTGCGCTAGACGATGTCATTGCTGCCTCTGTTTGCTGACGGGCCTCTGCTACGTTTTTTTCAATCTGTCCATAAATCTGAGCTTCAAATTCATGGAGTTGCGTATCGATTTGCTGCTCCAGATCAACCGCGATCGTTTGAAATTGACTCGTGATATCACTCCGAATCGCAGCCATCCGTTCTTCTTGCTGCTTTTCTTGATACATCGTGTGTGCCTCTAATCCAATCGAGACCACAGCCAAAGCTGGCCCTAAGAACTTGGCGGCATTGCCAATGTTTTTGGCAATGCCAACCGCCTGCCAGGGTTTGAATTTGAATCCGATGGCTTTACCAGCTTGAAGTACACCTTGATGTAGACTGCTACCTGCAACATCCATTGAGCGTAGAAAACGCTGACTCGTTTGCGCGGTTCCGACCAAACTGCGCGTAGCAGATTCCGTAATTTTCACACCCGCTTTTTCTGCAATCTTGATCAGTGAAGCGACCTGTTGCTTAATCTGTTGAGCATTATCTCCTTGTTTGGCAGATTCAACCTGAATTTTGCGATCGCAGTTGAGCTGAGCCATAAACGCTTGAGTTAAATTACTCTGCATCTCGGCTTCAACTTCAAGCTGAATAGATTGAATCGCTTGTTCAATAGTGGTTTCTAACTCTTGTCCCGCTTTCTCATACTGTCTCCGAACGTTTTCCTCGGCCTGTTTGTTGCGCTGCTCAAAGTCGGCCTCTCCCACAGCGGACGCTAGATTCGTTCCTTCAGTCGTAATGGCAGCAGTCATTTTGAGGTTAATGCTTCTGATTTTTGTTCGAAGCCGTTCCCGATCTTTGTTAATGCGTCGGGAGAGACGTGCCAGAACTTCTAAGAAGGTTGTATCTTCGTCAGAGTTGCGGGCAAAGGCAATTTGAGCCTCGTCTATACAGCTCAGTACGATTCGAACGGGCGTATCCAAACTTGCTAAATATGCTCGGTGTTGAACAAACTGATTTAGCGCGGTGATGAACGTATCAAAGCGGCTGATATCGGTTAGAAAATCGTCGTCGTCGTCAATGCCCTCGCAATAATCTTTGGCATCGATGAAGCAAATCGGAAACTCACTCAGACCGTGAGGCTTCAGTGCAGCAGCGAGACTGTGACGGTAACTCGCAATCTTTTGTGCTTCGTCTCCAGCTGCGGCTGACATTTTGTTGACCACTAACATCATCTTCCAGCGGTAGCCCTGGTCATAGGCCAGCTTTTTGAAGTTCTCTACCGTGAGCGTATCGAACAGCATGTGAGTCAGGCAAAAGACCAGTAGATCAGCTTTTGCGATCGCATCATAGGTGGTCTTGTCATGGTCTTGACGATCAGTGAATAGCCCTGGGGTATCAATGATCTTGATGTTGTTCCAATCGTAGTGAGTGACTTGATCCGTTGCGATATCGGCATCGATATGGATATCCCGTCGTCCAGTCAAAGCTGAAATGATAGTCGATTTACCTGCACTATACTGCCCTACGAATGCAACCGTGAGTGCGCCTTGCTGTCGATACGTTTTCATTTCATCGCGTAGCTTTTGGCGAAACTGATTAAACTCATTTGAGCTTTTTGATGCCAGTAGTTGATCAAAGGCATTACATGCATTTTTGAACCGTTCGCTGATATCAGCGGCCTTAAACGTTTCGTGACCTTGAGACATTAGATGTTACCTTTTCAGCGCTTAGTAGATTGGATAGATACGTTCTCTTGCAGGATTTGACAAATCTCATCAGGAGACTTGGTCAGAGATAAAGCAGTCGTCGTTTGGATTCGCAGACTGCGGCCAAAATCACGATCGACCTGGCGAACCTTTTTGCTGATGGAAATATCGTTGAGTGGCTCATACTGATCAGTTGCCCAGTCAATCACCCGCTTGGCGTAGGCACGGTTGAGATAGGTAGCCGCTTTCAAAAGTGCTTGTTGAGCCGATTCCAGTTGAGAGGCTAATGCAGCGATGCCCTGAATTAGTTCTTCAAAATACTCGTCAATTGCGATCGCAACAGACTGGCAGTACTTTTCAAAATCTTTTTCTGCCTGCCGGAGTACTTTCTCTTGCTGTTTTTCAAGCTGTTCTCTCAGTGAGGCTGAAATCTTTTGTACCGCTTCATGTCGCTTCTGATCCCGCGATTTGAATCGTCCAGCTAGCCAACTTACAGCGCCACCTGCAATCCCTAATATCGTGCCAGCGATAGCCAAGGGCGGAATAAAGAGCAGAATTGTTCCTGCTGCGACCAGCACCATGCCACTGATACGCACAAGACCCCGGTCGATAAAATTTGAGTCTTGCTCAATAAACTGAAAGCTACTGTGCTGAAGCTGATTGATGAGTCTAAGCTCATTACCAATTTCTTCAATTGCCTCTCGAACATCATCTTGAAATTTTTGACTTGCACCTTCAAAGGCAGTCTCAAGACTTTTCTCAAACTTTAGCGATTTAAGGATCTTTTTCCACCCGCTGTTCATTTCAGACTCGCTTGCACTCCAGTGCTTTTCAGCAAAGGGTGTCATTTGATCAAATGCAGTTTGAAATGTTGCTTCTAGCTCATGTTGCAACTGTTCCCATGCGTCACGTTGAGCGGTTTGCACCTGCTGGTTTAGGTTGCGTCGCTTTTCCCGAAGTTGTTCTGCTAGTGTGCTGTAGGTAGTCGCTTGATGATTGATCCACTGCTGCGGTGTGATGATAGAGCCAACCGTTGATCCCAGTAGCGTCTGAGATCGCCGGATAACACCATAATCGACCAACGATACACGAATGGAATCTAGAAAGTCCTGAATCCGGCTCGTTTGAAAGAGCTGTTTAGATTGCTGTTCTTGTTCCGGTTCCTGTGCAAGCTGGGCTGCCAGTAGCATCACTGGAATGACGGTTAGATAGTCATTGGGGTAATGTTCCTTTGCATATCGGTGAATTCGATTGAGGTGTCCACCAATTCCGCTTTTTCCCTCGGCAGCAAACCAGCGATCTGGATTTTTTAAGAAGTGTTCGAGTCGGCGCGAGTCCCGCAGGTTGTACTGGATATTCAACAGAACCACAAGCGGCTTGGTCTTTTCTTTCAGTACCTTGAGGAAGGCAAACTCAGCCTCTTGGATACTGTCATCGGTAACGACATAGCAAATGACATCGGCCTCTTCAATGACGCTGCGAGCAATTTCTTCATCCGTTTTGCCTCCCGGTGCGCCGATGCCTGGGGTGTCAATGATGCGAATATTTTTCCATTCATAGACTCGGTTGTAGCGAGTAGTGCGCTGTTTCCCAACGCCGATAGCCTCCCAACCTTCTCCCGTAATGACAGCATGAAGCGTACTTTTGCCTGCTTTGGTTCGCCCCATGAAAGCAATGCTGAAGTGATCAAGCGCTCGTTGCTTTGATCTCAGAGCCTCACGCACCGTTTCTAAATCATGCAAAATCTCTGCTGAGAGTTCTCGCCGGGTCTGCTCTAGCTGTTTGGCTACCTCTTTAGCAGCTTGATACTCTCCTTCCCCAGTCGTCTTCTGAGTGATATCGTAGATAACTTGCTGAATTCCATTACCTAAATTTTTCAAGGTGCTGAATGACCATCCCAGCGCCCGTTTTGCATACTTAAAATCCTCGTTAGCAATCTTGGCGCACTGTTGAATAGCATTGTCATACTCTGGGCCAGATAACAAGATTTCACGCTGCAATCGCTCAATGCGCTGTCCAATGTGATCCGGTGCGAGTTCAGCTAGCTTTGTGATCAGCGATTTCGATAGAACGGATTCAGCACCCTTTAGCAGTCTTGCCCCAATTGATAGCTCATCTTGATCCGCAGCCTCTGGTTGCCAGCGTCCGAAACCTTGAGCTTCCTCAAGTATCTGTTCGATCTCAGGCTCATGGATGCCCCACAGTTGAGCAATGCGATTAACTTCTTCACGCTCAAGTGGAGAGAAAAAACCATCAACATAAGCGACAGCCATCACTTGCCGTATAGCTTCACTTCGTTGACCAACCGGAACGTTTTGAGCAATGTCTGTAAGAGCAAGGTGCGAAGCATCCTGCCCCAAGATCTTTTCCATCTCTAGCAGTGTTGCCTCATTAACATGGGCCTGAGCTGCTAGTTCTCGTAATGCCTTTGCTTCCTGATTATGGATTTGCTGATCCGCGCAGACAATGTGAGTCAGCAGTAGAAAGCAGTAGTCAAGTTGCACACGATCGTGAGGGGGTATCTCGGTTGTCATGTGGAGTAATGTTGGAAATTCTTTTCATTTTTATCCGACTTACCAGAGAATTCCCGGATCTAAATGCAATTCATCATCAAGATTTCACTGATTTTTACATTTCCGTAGCATTGGAACTGAGCTGAAGATCATTTAGCCACTGACAGATATTCAGATGCTTAGGTATTGAAGCGCTGAAATGTCGAGGCGCAGATATGAATTAGGCTAATGCTGAAGATAGTGCCAAACTAGACATAGAGATTGCAGCTGCTGAGAGGTTGAAAGGATGAGTATTGCCGCAGAACTCAGAGCACTCAGTGTGCAAGACTATCACCGCATGGTGGAAGCGGGAATTTTGGCAGCTGATGAGCGAGTGGAATTGATTGAGGGACAGCTCTACAGGATGGCCGCAAAAGGGACAGCGCATAGCGCAGCAGTAACGCGCATCGATCGAGTATTGTCTCGTCTGTTGGCAGGAAAGGCATTGCTGCGGTTTCAAGACCCAGTACAGTTGAGCGACTTCTCAGAACCCGAACCTGATGTAGCAGTGGTGCAAATTGATCCGCTTGATTATGAAGATCACCACCCAATACCAAGGGAAATCTTTTTACTCATCGAGGTGGCAGACAGTACACTACGGCGCGATCGCGATCTAAAAGTTCCCATATACGGACGTTCTGGCATTCAGGAGTACTGGATCTTGGATGTGCAAGAACGGTATTTGCATGTCTTTCAAGAGCCAGAGCAAACAGGCTATAGGGTACAGCGAAAGCTATCGGAACAGGATACTGTTACACTGCTAGCGTTTCCGGAGTGTGAGATTGCCATCCAAGACTTTTTGCGATCGCAGATCTCCCACTGAGTTCAATCACCCAACCTGCAAAAAGCCATGTGAGGAGCTAGCTACGTAGCTAAAGCCCTGACTCTGTTTTTGCTTGTGCCATACTCCAGCGCCGGGTCTCTTCTTTATGAAGCATTGGAAGCGCTTTCGTCTATGTCATCACCTGGCTAGCTCGAACAGCGATCGCGCTAAATGCATTGCTTTCTCTCAGTTCTCGAACAAGGGGCGATCGCACATGGCCAAACAGATGTAGTTCATCCTGAGCACGAGTCATCGCCACATAGAGCTGCCGCCGCGCCAATGCCCCTGCATCAGAGTTGAGATCGCAGCAGTCGTTGAATTGCTCCACCCAGATCAGCAGAACAACCTTGAATTCTAAGCCCAGTGAGGACAGCGTCGTGAGGACGCGCACGCCTGGCTTGCGAACGCTGTAATTGAGCTTGGTTGTCGTACTCTCAGTTATCCAGTAAGACTGCACACCCATATCGTTCAATCGCTTCAGCATCGACTGAAACAGCGGCTCATCCTTTTTCGACTTGTAGCGGTAGAGAATCGCCATCTCAGCCGGAGCATAACCCGATTCACACTGCGATCGCACCTGCTCTAAAACAGCTTCGACTGCATCTGCTCTAACTGCATCTGCTCTAGATGAAGTGAGGTGCAGAACAGGCTTTGGCCCATGCCGGAGCGCTGCCCTCGGTTCAACAATGGGAAACGTCGCATCTTCATCAGGTACGGCTGGAGCCGGCTGTACAACCTGCCATGCGGCTGAGAGGATTTCATGCGTATTCCGGTAGTTCTGAGCCAGTCGCTGACTACGGCCCTGTGCCTGTATCCCGACTGATTTCCAGGTAAACTTGCGCCGCTGATAGAGACTCTGACTACCATCTGAAACAATCATCAGATCGCCCTCTAGGGGATCTTTCAAAGCGGCAACACAGCAGAGGAACCAGTCAGGGGAGAACGTATGCGCTTCATCCACCAGGACTGCATCCCACTTTTGATCCGACGATCGCTGCTGTAACCGCAGCAAGACCTGCTGACCAAGAAACGTTTCGTATTCCTCACTGCTATTAAATTCTCTGGGCACGGGCAGCCGTCCGAGCAGTGATCGCGCCCAATCATGAAAATGCTGAGCCTGTATTTGCGCTCGATACTGAGGATTTTGCTCATCCGAGTGCAGCTGCGATCGCAGATGAGCAGCCAGCGTAATGTTAAAGCAGAGAATCAGTACTCGTGGCCGTGAGAGCCGATTGGCCAAAGCTTTGGCACGGGCCAATAGAATCAATGTCTTACCGGAACCCGCAACGCCAGAGAAGAGACGATGCCCCCCTTTGAGCTTGCGAGCAAGCCGTTCTTGCTCAATTGCAAGACTAACCAGTTTCATACTGTTCGATGGCAGTGGCTGTTCAATCTCCAGCGGCAAACTCATCTGGCTCGCTGGCACCTGCTTAATTACGGTTTCAGGATGCAGCACTCCCTTAATCGTGCTGATTTGGTCAGGGGTTAGCGGTGGAAACGGAAAATCAACCGTAAACATCGCCTTCAGTCGGGCAATCAAATTGAGAGAGCTAATGTTCTCCCATCCCAGCAGCTCATCCCGATAGGCAACCTGGGGCTTCTCCAGCAGTACATACAGGTTTTCATCCCGTGCTTGAGCCTCGGTTATGTTCGACATGACCGCGCCAACGCCGACCGGGAAAGCAAGACGACCTTGATAGTTGCCGTCTGGGTGACAGAGGAGCGGATAGCCCAGCAGCTTATCGGAAACGGACGCAAAGTAGTTGTGACCCTGCTTCAGCGGTGATGGATAGGTTTCAATCTTGATGGTATTGTCACGCCGATAGCGAACGTCAAAGAAGTTGTGATTAGCGCGTTCAATGTGGTGGGCAAACCAACCTTTTACCTCTAGAATTAGCAGGCCGAAGCCTGGCCCCAGCACCACAAAGTCAGGGTAGAGGTTCTTCACCCGTGGCTCATACCAAACAATGAAGTCATCTGGCAGGCGATCGCTCAGCAGGTGATACAGCGTTTTCTCTCCCTGGCTCGCGTTCGAGGGAATAGAGTCAGGAATCATCTGAGCCATAGAGTATCAGTACAGCTTACGGGGCGATCGGACGTTTGCATAAGGGTATTGTGCCCACTACAAAAGATGTTTCTGCAAGTCACAGCATTTTCACCGGAAAAGGCGCGATCGCAATTCTGATACAGCCGCGCTGGCTCAACGGCAGCTCTATGTGGCGATGATACGCGCCTAGGATGAACTGCACCTGTTTGGGAACGTAGGGAAAGTGCGATCGGCTGTGCCATTGCGTAAAGAGTTCCAGATCGTTGAAGAATTGAGAAACAGTCCAGGATTTGAAGTTGCTGCCGATCCGACTTCTCCGACTCCAAATCAGGTCGTACCTTGAACTGATATCAAGCCTGGTTGAAAACCCGTAATTTATTTTTTGTGAAACGTTTGCGGAGAAAACGTTTCACAAAAAATAAATTGGGTTCTTATACACAGACTAGATATAAGTGAGGGCATACGGATAGTAAGGTGAATCATAATTGAGAGAGCAGAAGAGGCACTCAAGATGAAAAGTATTCAGTTGCGATCGCACATTGGGCCGGATGGGCTGCTTCAGGTTCAGCTACCGGATTGTCAGGATGAAGAGGTTGAAGTGTTGGTGGTGTATCAGCCGATTCAGCCACAGGCCAAGCGGCAATGGTCGCAAACCTTTCTAGATGCGGCTGGTGCATGGCAGGGAGAACCTTTGGTGAGAGAACCGCAGCCGCAGCCGACCGACCGCGAACCGCTGCTATGACCTATCTGCTCGATACCAATACCTGCATTCGCTACCTCAACCGCAGTAGTGAAGCCGTTGTGCGGCAAATTACAACCCGCTCTCCTGATGAAGTCTGCATTTGCGACATCGTCAAGTTTGAACTTTACTACGGAGCCTACAGAAGCTCTCGGATTGCCGAAAACCTACAAACGTTAGACCAATTTTTTGCCGATCTGACCAGCTATCCTTTCGATGGTCAGGCCGCTCAACTCTGTGGGCGGATTCGTACGACTCTCCAAAACCAGGGCACGCCTATCGGAGCCTATGACGTTCAAATTGCGGCAATTGCACTTACCCATAATTTAACGTTGGTCACCCACAACACCCGTGAGTTTAGCCGAGTGGATGGGTTGGCAATTGAAGACTGGGAGGTTTGAAAGCGCAATCGGCTCGCCGTCTTGAAGAGGATCGCACTCCCTAATCTAGTGAGGGCATACGGATACTAAGATGCGATCGCACGTTAACATCTGCCCTGGTGGTTCTTAACACAACTATGCACTGACTTACAAAACGGATAGTTATAGGCTTTCATGAAAAACATCGAGCAAATCCCCATTCCTCCCGTTTCCGACGCCGACAAAGCTTCCATCACCGCTTTTAGTTCAAACCCACATTCCGCAGGTTTTAAACCAGCAGGTAATATTTCTGGCAAGCAGCCCCCA
>CBKWJC010000137.1:0-11355 GCA_966674685.1 uncultured bacterium | reverse complement strand
CCAGCATCTAGCTTCTCAACTATTATCCTCTCTTCAGAACTTTCCAAGTCGTGCAGTAAAGGCTGTAAAAGGCTGTAGAGGAAATTGAGGGTGATGGGGTGACGGGGGAATGGCGTAGTAGAGAGAACAGGCGTGTTCTTAGCCACCCAGTCCTCAGTCCTCAACACCCTCACGGGCTGCTAAATATCCCCAGGTGTAGGCCGTGGGTGCAATCGTATCCATTACTGTGAATTCATTGGCGGCAATGAACTTGTAAATATCAAAGTAGGCTTCTGCGGTGGGCCACTCTTCAGGGGTGGGGAACGCATCATCCTTAAATAGCTGAATCGTCCAGTAATCACCAAATTGAGTCAAATCCAAGGGGCCGAACACCGTGATACCGGGCGGTGGCGGTGTGCCCATGATGCGCTGATCAATCGTAGTGGGGTGCTGAACGCTCTGCTGACCCACGCCCGTTGTATAGACCAGATTTTGTGGATTAGCACCTGCTGAAAATTGGGTACCTAAAATGGCGGCCTGTAGATATTGCTCAGATTGGGTCAGCGCGTGAGCCCGCAGAATCGGGATAACGTGCGGGGTGCCGAGACTGCCACCCCAGCCAATCGGAGCATAGGGATTCGGCTTAACCCAGCGGAAGGCAGTGCCTTGACCCAGTTCCACAATCTGATCCGCTTCCCGCAGCAGAGCTTGATAGGCATGGTCGTGGATGGCTTCTGCCCCGGCCACAGGCTCCAGACGAGCATAAACAAAGGCTGCGTCTCGCTGATTGTGGCTCTTCCACTCGTAGGGTGGTACATCGGCGTCGGTGTATACCGTTGTTTCTAGAAAGATGTCGTGCCAGCGGTTGTCACCTGTTAAGCGATACAGTTCAACGGCTGCCAGGTTGCGTTCATCTCGAATGTGATAGTTATCAGCGTAGTCCTCTTGCGAATAGACCTGCTCGGCATAGGCCATTGCTCGCAGCGCACTATCTTGGTACTCAGCCGCTAAATTGGGTTCTCGTGGCTGTAGCCAGTGGGCGGCTCGGGCGGCTACACCTGCGTACATATAGCTTGACCAAATATCTGGGGCATAGGCCATTACCTCCAGAGAAGACTGCCAGCTTGTTTCACCATATTCGGGATGTTCGGCCAGTTCAATGCCGCCGCGAATGCCACCATCTTCAGTTTGCAGTCGCTTGAAGAAGTCCAGTCCCCACAGCGCTTCGTCGATGACATCGGCACGACCGTTTTCAGATTCAGGAATATTTAAGTCAATCGGAGCCCAGCGATCGGGAAACAGTTCGGCCAGTTCAAACAGCAGTCGGGGAATTTGCAAGTGCTGAATCCGCCGATCCCAGTCGCCTGCATCAAAGTAGCCACCCCAGGCGTTGGGCACAACTTCGTCAGTTTTATTGGCCGTTAGCGCTGTGAAGGCATTTTGATCGCCAATGCCCATGTTGGTATCCATCAGCTTGGTGCGGGATTGATAGACCACCACGCCATCATCGGGGTGGAAGGGGCGGGGGCGCTCAATCGTCGTGTAGGGCGGGCCAAGTTCAATGCCGCTGCGCTGATGGTAGAGGCCGCGACTGGACGTGACAAAGGCTTCCTGCCAAGCATCGGTTGCAATTGGAAATGAGAACGAGCAGCCCACGGTATCGATACAAACGCGGTACTCGCCAGGCTGGTTGAACTGGCTGAAGTCTAGGGTGTACACGTTGGTTAGGGTGTAGTTGCGATCGCGCGGATCTTCCTCTTCATCTTCTCGGTGCGTGAGTCGTGCTTGTCCGGTATACACGGCTTGGTTCGTGGCTTCGTCAATCAGCGAAAATGACGGTGTGTTTGGATAACTCAAGCTGCCGCCATTGCCCATCCAGAGGGACAAAAAGGCGACCTTAGCGGGATCATCGGGGCGAAAGCCGATCTGGGAGACATGCACCGCTTCACTGCGAACGGACTGCGGCTGATACTCAAAGGTGACAGTCTGCAACCGATCGCCCTCAAACTGCATCTCGTAGGTATTTCCCGGCGTTAAGTCAGTGGGCAACTGCAAATAAATTCGATGCGCCAGCGGCCACTCACGCTGATTAGTGCCATCTTCCACCCAGTCGGTGGGGCGGGTCTTGCGATAGACCGCTTTGGGTCTAACAGGGCGACGATAGGCCGGATCGGTGCGCGACGTAATCTGATAGCTACGAGCTTGATCAGCCCAATCGGTATTAAGTCGCTCGCCCTCTAGTCGGTCATAGGTGTAAAGGATGTCCTCTTCATCACCCACAAGCGTGCCAATTATTTGGCCATCGCGTCGAACCTGTGGCTGACTTTCTCCATCTTTTGTCCGTCGCTGATCACCCGGCTGCGGCTGATAGGGAAGTTGTTGACCATGAATGACTTTACCTGTCTCAACTGCGATCGCAAGTATGTCTTGACGCACCGTATACACTTGCTGAACAGGTAAGCGATCAGCAGGCTGCCAGGACGACAACACATAAGACCCGGTAATGGCCATAAGCAATGTTGCAACAGCAAGTCCAGTAAACCAATGAAGCCCTCGACGCATAAAGTCTAATCCAATCTGTCTCCTCTCCTACACTGCCACAACTCGCCTGTCTGCTGCATCGGATCAAGTAGGACAGTAGAATGCTGAATTCGCCAACCTTTCACCACCTAGAATACATAACCTAGAAAAGGTTTGAGTTTGTTCACAGATACTCACAGCTTGCCCAAAACCCAAGAGGGTTAGTTTGCCGCCACAATGCGCGACAAAACAACCGCTTCAGTTCTCAACCTGCAAGGTAGAGGGTGTGAATATCGCTACTTACCTAAAACTTAATTTTACAAACACTTTTGCAAACACATTGATTAATCATCGTTCGAGGTCATCTCGGATAGCGGCTTAGCCATCTGAGTTAACGTCAACCACAGGATTTTGTAGTTCTGTAAAACTTGTCCACCTACGCTATGAGAAATCAGATACTGTGAAGAGGTAAGAGCGGTTTGAGCAAGAGACTAAAACAACATTTCTTGAACAAAACTCAACTCAAAAATATATTAAATCAAGCAGCATTTCTATCCAGTACAGCACACGCAGATCATTACGTCGCCCTACCATTGAGTGGCTCCCATTTACACATTAAACTTCACAAAAACTGCGTGCTTCAATCGGCGATCTGGGAACTCTAGAACTGGAAATAGAGCGCTATACGAGGACTAAAACAACCTAATTCGAACAAAAGTCACTGTGGTTAATCTCTGACATTTGCGCTATTACTTCAGAAACAAAAGCGGCACAATAGAAAAATGTATAGAAAAAGGCATAGAAAAAGGTAAAGACAAGAACACCGCCTTTTACGAGACGTTAAATAGCATTTATTAGCTCCTACAGCACTTTGCAGTCTAGTGAGGTTCCGAGGAATGTTCCTCCAAAATAAAGAAACTTCCTATGCTCTACCAGCGTAAAAATTGCTGTAAATCATCAGAAACAGCATTGCTCAGATTTTATTTTTTCTTAAGGCTGATGATGGCCTTCAAAGTTTCAGTTCTCTTTATTAAAGTTGAAGTCTGTAAACGCATCTCTTAAAGATTTGATCAAAGATTGAGATCGTCAAAATTAGCCGCATTGAATACGCTTAAACCGTCTTGGAAACAATGTTTTTTGTAAATCAAACTTGAAATTTTCCTTGATTTGTCGCTTATACCAATTTTTCTGAAGCTGCCTTAATAGGGGCTTCAGCCCTTGTCTTGATAGGGTTCACTCTGTTCAGCCTCAAGTTGAATGGGTATTACCTATTTTCGTCACTCGCTTAACTAGGCAGGAAGTGATTATGATCGCAACCCCTCACACCACGCCCACAAGCCAAACCAGTGCCAAGACATCACCGAATAAACCCGATCAATCATCTGCTGATCGCCGTTTTAAGCGGCTCGACATAACCATGAAGCGGCACCAAAACCAGGCAGATGCGCTGATTGAAGTGCTACACGCGGCTCAGGATGCCTTTGGTTATCTCGAAGAAGATGTGCTGGCCTACATTGCTCAAGGGCTGAAGCTACCGCTGAGTCGGGTATACGGCGTCGCCACGTTTTACCATCTGTTCTCGCTGAAGCCCAGCGGTGCCCATAGCTGTGTGGTCTGCATGGGCACCGCTTGCTACGTCAAAGGTAGCGGCAAAGTAATGGATGCGCTACAGACCGAGCTAGGTGTGGGAGCGGGAGAAACGACAGCGGATGGTCAGGTTTCGCTGATGGCGGCGCGCTGCTTGGGTGCCTGTGGCATTGCGCCAGCGGTGGTGTATGACGGGCAAATCATGGGTAAGCAGGAGGTTGAAGATGCGATCGCACAGGTCAAATCAATGCAGACCCCATAAACCGCTTGCCATTCAGGGTTGAGGAAATTAAGCACTATGGATATTACCGAACTCAAAGACATTGCCCAGCGTGAAATCGCCAGTCGTCGCCCCGTGCGGATTCGCTGCTGTACCGCCGCCGGATGTCAGTCCTCTGGCGCGCTGGAGCTGAAAAAGCAGATTGAGAATTCTGTGCAGTCCGCTGGGTTGGCTGAGCAGGTAGACGTATGCAGCGTCGGCTGTCTGCGGTTTTGTGGCCGTGGCCCGATGGTGGCGGTGGATGGCGTTGGTGATGCCGAGCAGATCTACGAGGAAGTGGTACCCGAGCAGGCTGCGGGGATCGTTGCTGCCGTCACAGGCCAAACTGCCGATCCGGCTCAGCAGCCCCAGCAGGGCGATCCCAACCATCCGTTCTACGTGTATCAGCAACCGATTGTGCTGGCCAATAGCGGCAAGGTTGATCCCGAACGGATTGAAACTTACATTGCGGCAGGTGGCTATCAGGCTCTCTACAAGGCGCTGATGGAGCTGTCTCCCGCAGACGTCGTGGCGGAAATCACGGCCAGCGGCTTGCGGGGTCGGGGCGGTGGTGGCTACCCAACGGGTTTGAAATGGGCCACCGTGGCCAAAATGCCGGATGGTCAAAAATACGTGATCTGTAATGCGGACGAGGGCGATCCCGGCGCGTTTATGGATCGCAGCGTGTTAGAAAGTGATCCCCATCGGGTACTGGAGGGTATGGCGATCGCAGCTTATGCAGTCGGCGCAAACCACGGCTACATCTACGTCAGAGCCGAATATCCACTTGCGATCGCGCATCTGCAAAAGGCCATCCAGCAGGCCAAGAAATACGGTCTGCTCGGTAGCCAAATTTTTGACTCCGGCTTTGATTTCAAGATTGACATTCGGATTGGGGCGGGAGCCTTTGTCTGCGGCGAAGAGACGGCGCTGATTGGTTCCGTTGAAGGTCGGCGTGGCAATCCCCGTCCCCGCCCACCCTATCCGGCCATTTCAGGGCTTTGGAGTTGCCCGACGCTAATTAACAACGTCGAGACCTACGCCAACGTTGCGCCAATTATTCGAAACGGCAGCGGGTGGTATGCCAGCATCGGCACCGAAACCAGCAAGGGCACCAAGGTCTTTGCGCTGACGGGCAAGATCAACAACACGGGTTTGATTGAAGTGCCAATGGGGACGACGCTGCGGCGCATTGTGGAGGAAATGGGCGGTGGCGTGCCGGATGGTGGCCAGGTGAAAGCGATTCAAACGGGTGGCCCCTCTGGTGGCTGCATTCCGGCGCATTTGCTGGACACGCCCGTCAGCTACGAGTCGCTGCAAGCCCTGGGTTCAATCATGGGATCGGGCGGCATGATCGTCATGGATCAAACCACCAGCATGGTAGAAATTGCCCGCTTCTACATGGAATTTTGCCGGGAGGAAAGCTGCGGCAAGTGCGTGCCCTGCCGCACCGGAACGGTGCAGCTATTTGATCTACTGACCAAGCTGCTGAAGGGAGAGGCCACAGCAGCGGATTTGGATCAGCTAGAAGCCCTCTGCGCGATGGTGCGAGATACCAGTCTGTGCGGCTTGGGGCAAACGGCACCCAACCCAGTGCTGAGTACGCTGCGCTACTTCCGGTCGGAATACGAGGAACGGCTGGTCAGCCCCGCCTATTTAGATGGCAAAGTGCCCGCCGAGGTCGGGAGTTAAGTGCGATCGCAATCTCTAATTTAGGTTTGAGAGGAATTGGTATGGCAGTTAAAACACTCAAAATTGACGATCAAGATGTTGCGATCGCAGAAGGCGCGTCTATCCTAGAGGCCGCCCAAGAAGCAGGCGTGCGAATTCCGACCCTGTGCTTTTTAGCAGGGGTCAGCTCCGTGGGAGCCTGTCGCCTCTGCCTGGTGGAAATCGAAGGCAGCAATAAACTACTGCCCGCCTGCGTCACCGAAGTAGCGGAAGGCATGGTGGTGCATACCCAAACGCCCAAGCTGCAAGAGTATCGCCGCATGACGGTGGAGCTGATTTTCGCCGAGGGCAATCACGTCTGCTCAATCTGCGTGGCCAACGGCAACTGCGAACTCCAGGATGTCGCCATCGAAGTGGGTATGGATCACTCGCGCTTTGCCTACCAGTTCCCCAATCGCGCAGTGGACTTATCCCACGACCTGTTTGGCATCGACCACAACCGCTGCATCCTCTGCACCCGCTGCGTCCGCGTGTGTGACGAAATTGAAGGGGCGCATGTGTGGGACGTGGCCAACCGGGGTGAAGCCTGCTACATCGTGTCGGGTCTCAACCAGCCCTGGGGCGATGTCAGCGCCTGCACCTCCTGCGGCAAATGCGTCGATGCCTGCCCGACTGGCTCCATTTTCCGCAAAGGCGAAACGACTGGAGAGAAAATCCGCGATCGCGACAAGTTTGCCTTCCTATCTACCGCACGGGAGAAACACGAATGGACAAGATAAAGTTTGCCACGGTTTGGCTAGCGGGCTGTTCCGGTTGTCACATGTCATTTCTCGATTTGGATGAGTTTTTGATTGAGCTAGCGGATTTAGTGGACGTGGTCTACAGCCCAGTCGGCTCGGATTTGAAAGAGTATCCCGCAGGCGTGGATGTTTGCCTGGTAGAAGGGGCAGTGGCCAACGAAGAAAACCTGGAGCTGATTTACCAGGTGCGCCGCCAGACGAAACTGCTGATCTCCTTTGGCGACTGTGCCGTCACGGCCAACGTGCCCGCCATGCGGAACCTGCTGCGGGAGGGAGCCAAGCCCGTCCTTGAGCGCGGCTATTTGGAACTGGCGGACGAAAATCCCCATCTACCCCACGCACCGGGAATTGTGCCGGAACTGCTAGACCGCGTTCTGCCCGTGCATGAAGTGGTGCCGATTGATATTTTCATGCCCGGTTGCCCGCCCTCAGCAGATCGAATTCGCGCCACATTGGAGCCATTGCTCCAGGGTCAAACACCGAAGATGGTGGGTCGCGACATGATCAAATTTGGTTAAGGGAAGGTTTACGCCATGTCTAAAACGGTTGTGATTGATCCCGTCACTCGGATTGAGGGTCACGCCAAGATTTCCGTCTTTCTCAACGATGCCGGAGAGGTCGATAAAGCCCAGTTTCACGTCGTGGAATATCGGGGGTTTGAAAAATTCTGCGAGGGTCGTCCCTTCACCGAGATGGCAGGCATTACCGCTCGCATCTGCGGCATTTGCCCAGTCAGTCACCTAATTTGCGCTGCCAAAACGGGCGATAAAATCCTGGCGGTCAAAATTCCAGTAGCAGCCGACAAACTGCGGCGACTGCTAAACCTGGCTCAGATTACCCAATCGCACGCCCTCTCGTTTTTCCACCTGAGCAGCCCCGATTTTCTGCTCGGTTGGGACAGCGATCCGGCCAAGCGCAACGTGTTTGGTCTAATTGCTGCCGATCCAGAACTGGCCAGAGCGGGGATTCGTCTGCGCCAATTTGGTCAAAAAATTATCGAAATCCTCGGTGGACGCAAGATTCACGCGGCCTGGACGGTTCCTGGCGGAGTGCGATCGCACCTGAGTGAAGAGGGTCGCGCCTGGATTGTGGAACGCCTGCCGGAATCGCTCGATACCGTCCGCAAAGCGCTGGAGATCTTCAAAGGGCTGATCAGCGGCCCGATGCAGGAAGAAGTGAGAGTCTTTGGCGAATTTCCGTCCCTGTTCATGAGCCTGGTTGGCAAAGACGGCGAGTGGGAGCACTACGACGGCCTTTTGCGCTTTACCGACAGCAACGGCAACATTGTCGCCGATCGCCTGAGCGAGGATGACTATCAGGACTTCCTGGGTGAAGCGGTGGAAGACTGGTCATACCTGAAGTTTCCCTATTACAAACCCCTGGGCTACCCCAGCGGTATCTATCGGGTGGGGCCACTGGCGCGATTGAACAACTGCACCCACATCGGCACGCCCAGCGCCAATGCTGAACTGCAAGCCTTCCGGGACTATGCGGGCGGTGTACCAACCTCATCGTTTCTGTACCACTACGCGCGACTAATTGAGATCCTGGCCTGCTTAGAGAAAATTCAGGTGCTGATGGACGATCCGGATATGATGTCCAGTCGAGTACGCTCCGAAGCGGGCGTCAACTCGCTAGTTGGCATCGGCATCAGCGAAGCACCGCGCGGCACCCTCTTCCATCACTACCAGGTGGACGAAAACGGCCTGATCAAAAAGGTCAACCTGATTATCGCCACCGGGCACAACAATCTGGCCATGAACAAAACCGTTACCCAAATTGCTCAGCATTACATCCACGGCGAGGAGATCCCGGAAGGGTTCTTGAACCGCGTCGAAGCGGGAATTCGCTGTTATGACCCGTGTCTGTCTTGCTCAACTCACGCGGTAGGCCAGATGCCGCTGCATGTGCAGTTGGTGAGGCCGGATGGAGAGGTGGTGAAGGAGGTTTTGAGGGGGTGAAGGGGTAGATGAGTAGATGGGTGGATGGATAGGACGTAGGGTGTGTTAGCGAAGCGTAACGCACCGAGTTTGAGGGACTTGAGGAAAGAGCTGTGGGGTGTTGGGTTTCGTGCCTCAACCCAACCTACAAAGGTTGAATTTAGGGAATGAATATCAATGGCTATGGGGCTGGACAGTCGGCAATCAATCTTGATCATTGGCTATGGCAATACGCTGCGGGGTGATGATGGCGTGGGGTATCGGATTGCTGAGATGGTGCAGGCGTGGGGACTGGAGGGGATAGAAGTCGTGGCTTGTCATCAGCTGACGCCGGAGTTGGCAGATGCGATCGCAACTTTCCAATCCGTTATTTTCGTCGATGCTGCGATCGCGCCGATCACAACCTCATCGGATATCACGCTGGAACGCTTGTATCCCAGTGATCAAAATCCTTCTACCACCCACGCATCCACCCCATCTACCCTCCTTACCCTCGTCCAATGGCTGTATGAGGTTTCGCCAACTGCTTATCAGCTCACGATTCCAGCGGTTGGGTTTGAGTTTACCGAGGAGCTATCACCTGTGACCACTGAAGGGATGAGACTGGCGCTGGAGCAATTACGGCAGATGTGTGAGGAAGCACGGCATCCTGCTGCTGCGGTTGGAGGCTCAGCCCATGCATGAAGTCAGCATCATGGAAAGCGCGCTGGAGTTGGCGGAACAGTCCGCCCAGCAGCAGGGCGCAACCCAGATTCACCAGTTGACGCTGCGGGTGGGTGAGCTGTCGGGCGTAATCCCAGAGGCGCTGCGGTTTGCCTTTGACGTGGTAGCTCAGGGCACAATGGCGGCAGCAGCCAAGTTAACGATTGAATCGGTGCCTGCCGTGTGTCATTGCTCGGTTTGCGATCGCGACTTTCAGCCACCGGACATCATCTACGAATGTCCCCACTGTCACGGGCTAGCGACCGAACTGCGGCAGGGCAAAGAATTGGAACTCGTCTCATTGGAGGTGTCCTAGTTATGTGTCAAGACTGCGGCTGTAGCCAAGTTGGAACAGTGGCGATCAACGGCGTAGAAACACCCGCGCATCCCCACAATTACGCTCATGATCACATGCATGCTCACCCATCCACCCATTCACACCATTCACACGATCACTCCCACACCCATCTCCCCACTCACCCATCCACCCCTCCACCCATCCACACTCACACCCACGCTCACCCCATCACCCCCTCACCCACTCACTCCCTCAAGATTCACCAAGGCATCCTGAACAAAAACGATCGCCTAGCCGCTCAAAACCGATCGCAGTTCCAATCAGCGGGCGTCCTGGTACTCAACGTCCTCTCCTCACCCGGAGCCGGGAAAACGGCGCTCATTGAACGCTTAGCTCAGGATTTAGCCGCGCAAACGCCTCAAGACTGGCCGAACGCTCTCAAGATGGGTGTTGTGGTTGGCGATCTGGCTACGGATAACGATGCCCAGCGCTTGCGGCAGGCGGGTGCGCCAGCGGTGCAGATTACGACGGGTAATGCCTGTCATTTGGAAGCAGAAATGGTGGCGCAGTCGCTAGCTCGGCTGGAGCAGTGGCCAGATCTGGATCTGCTGGTGATTGAAAATGTGGGTAATCTGGTGTGCCCGACCAGCTATGACCTGGGTGAAACGCTACGGGTGGTGCTGCTTTCGACGACAGAGGGGGAAGATAAGCCGCTGAAGTATCCGGCAACGTTTAAGAGTGCGGATGTGGTGCTTTTGACCAAAGTTGATGTGGCCGAAGCAGTGGGTTGCGATCGCGCTCTCGCCCTCTCTAATATTCAGCGAGTGGCACCACAAGCCAAAGTCTTTGAAGTCTCGGCACGGACAGGGGCAGGGTTAGCGGCCTGGTATGAGTATCTGACTAACCAGCTTGGGCAGGTTGAGTGTAAGCCTAAAACTGCCCTGATTTCATGAGTTTGATGATTAGAGAAGATTGGTGATTTTCTATTGAACGTTTTTTCCATTGGACAAGTTGTGTACGGTGAAGCGTTCCTCTTCTGGTTTTTGAACAAGTAGCTGAACGTTCTCTCTGGCTCGCCATGACTGTGCTTTCACAACTGTAATGAAGTCATCTACTTCCAAAAAATTGAAAGCTCCACCGTATATGCAAGCTCCCATTGCTTTGCCACCACTATTTACATGCTCATCCAAATTATCCAACGCTCCCTTACCGTTTGTCTGAAGCCATGCATTGATGTTGTCTAAGGCAGAAATACGTTCAAATTCCTCGCCATCATCGTCATACCGCTCTTCCAAACTGAAGATAAGAAGAATATCGGTTACCCAGCTCATTTCTATACTTCCATGCAAGAGGAATACACCTAGCTATGACACTCACTGTATTAGGAATTGCACCAACTCGTAGAACTGTATGAAGGTGTTGTTATGGTTGCAGTTCATCGGAATTACCTTGAAGTGACTTGAGGTGTGGGAAAAACCCCGTTTGTGGGGGCGCTTGCCCCCCCACCCCCACTTGAGGACAGTCACGTCCCCCAGACCCCCCCCCAAAAAACCAAGCGGTGGGTGTTTGGTGTTGATCGCCCTCACCCTAAACCCCTCC
>CBKWJC010000136.1:0-11356 GCA_966674685.1 uncultured bacterium | reverse complement strand
GGGGAAGACATCCTTTTCCACCTGTGGGGGGGGCGGAGAGTTTTTTCTCCCAAAAAGGAAGAAAACCACTTCCGTAATCCACCAGCGTGGGAAACGCTGTAGATCTGCGATCTCCGCGATCGCAGTTTTTGTCTAAACTCCAAAACCTAATTGACTTGGCTTCTAAATCGAATAAAACCAGACTGCCCTGCTGGAACATTACCTACATTCACCAGCACTGAACCATTAGGATTCATACTATTCGAACAAGGACTGGGTGCAGGCGTCAATGCAGGCAGAAACTGTCCTCCATCCCCATCATTTGCATCTGTCAGAGATGTAGGATTTGCACTACCCGACGCAGTTGACAGCGTACTGTTGACATACGACGTTCCCACCGGAATAGCATCGCAGATCTGAACACTATTGGCCGTTGTGCCACTCGCCAAGTAGTAGACCGTATATTCCACCACATCTTGACTCGTCACCTGAGCAGATGGCGGCAGCGTCACCTCACCCACAAACTCAGGTCGCAGTGGATTCGCCGCTGGCTGAGTAAAGCGAGTGACATTCCCATCCTGAACCAGCGCTGTAATCCGCTTTTGCAGCACTAGCTCAGGTGAAATACTCACTGTGATAGTGCCGTAGTCATCCTCATCAGGATTGCGGTTATTCGGAGTCGAATCCGGATCGTTCTGATCAACGCTCGAAACTTCAGCCACGTTGGTCACAGAATCAGCCGTAAGTCGCCCCGTCAAGAGCAAAGACGTACTTTCTCCGCTAGCCAAACTTGCAATCGACCAGATATTGGTCGTTTCGTCATAGGTACCCGTTTCCGGTCGAGCCTCGACAAATTCAAATCCATTCGGAAAATCATCGGTAATTTGAATATTAGTTGCTGTATCAGGGCCACTGTTGGTCAGCTCAATCTCAAAGGTAATGACATCGCCAACCGCAATTTCATCCGCATCAACTAGCGTTTTTTCCAACGATAAGTCTGCGGTGACAGATGGAACCTGAACCCTCGAAATATCATTATCTGGATTTGGATCAGGTACGCTCGAACCAGTAACCTGAGCGACATTTTCAAACGGTGTGCCGTCAAACGTTCCCTGTAGGGTCAGCACAACAAACTGCCCCACATCTAAATCCGGAATTGACCATACTCCAGTTGCTGCATTGTAGGTTGTCCCAGCCGGAGCCGTTGCCGTGAAGCCAGCGGGCAGGTCTTCTTGAACCGTCACATTCGTCGTATCACTCGGCCCCAAGTTACGCAGAGTTATGGTGTAAGTAATCGTATCCCCAATATTGGGATTCGGATTATCGACTCCTTTTTCTACCGCTAAATCGGCAATCTGCGGCGTCACAACCGTGGGCGTATCTTCATCCGGCTCACTGGGGTTGCCGTTGTTATTGGGGTCTGGATCGGTACCATCATCGGAATCATCGGTGACAGTACCGCCATTGGGATCCGTGCCAGTTGCAACTGCCGTATTCTGGTAAGGCCCATAGTTGCCGTTCGGCGTCACTCGTACTGTGAAGTTGATGGTACGCTGTGCTCCAACTTGAAGCGAATCATTGCCGCTGAGTAACTCCACACTGCCTGATGGAGTCCCTGTGAAGCCCGGATTTGTGGTGAAACCATTTGGACTACCAGGGCCAGAAATGATTTGGAATGTCGCTGGTGATTCAAAGGTTGAAGTTAAATCCTCGGTGACTTGAACATTATTTAGATTGACGCCACCAACATTTTCGACAATTAAGCTATATGCAATATCGATTGTTCCATCATTATTCACCGTGGTAGATGCAGCCTGCTTGGAAATACCAATTACTCCAACTGCAGTGGATGGAGTGACATCAACTGGTGTCGGATCTGGAAATTCATTTGGAGTTGCTGGATCGTCTGTACGAGCAACCAGTCGTGGCACAACCGGAAAGCGCTCCCCTGTATTTGGATCAACAATCTCAGCTTCAGATGTTTCGAGGAGACCTTGGTTGAATAAAGTGCCTGCTGGGGTTGCCGGATCAATTTGTACCTGTACCGAAAATTCTCGTGGGGTACTCGGTGGGATGTCAATACCTGTAATCTCGATCTGATTGGGAGCCGGAAAATTGATAACTAAATTATCTGTGGGAATAGTCGGAAAGTTAACAGAACCTTGAACAAACGTCCGTCCATCTGGCTGACCATTCGTGATTAGCTCATCAAAGAAACGAACATTGCTGAGGTCGATTACATTGGAGTTTTCAATCAGGTACGTGTAGGTAACAATATTGCCCGCTTCAGCAGGATTGGGATCTGCTGTTTTAGACACACGAGGTGCATAGGGACAAGATGCACCATCGTTATTACCAACCGATTCTAGATTGGGTCTTCGGAGTTCTAGTAAGCCACTCGTAACATCAGAGCCAAGGGGGCTACTGTAGAGATTACCATCAGGGCTTGTAGCAAGATTGCCATCTGCATCATTTTCGTACAAGAAAATACGACCGAATGCATCGAAGAAGACCGCCCCCACAATCCCAGTTGGAGTCTGTCCAGTCGGTGCGATATTGGCGACATTGGTAACAGTGCGTGTTCCAAAGTCAAATGTAATTTCTGTAATTTGGTTGTTGGTGCGATTAAAACCGTAGATGCGACCATTTACGGGATTAAATGCAATATCAAATAATGCTGGACGAGGAACTGGCAGTTGCTCTTGACTCAGTAATGTCGGTGGCGTTGTCGTAACGTCGATTGAGGCCAGCCAGCCGTTGGGAGAGTAAACGAAGAATGTGCCATCGGGAGCCACATCTCCAGAAAACCAATCTTCATTACGAATCGTTCCCAGTATGGGATTTGTTGGCACCCCTAGAGTAGTGATAGCACCATTACTATCAATTTGATAAACAGTAGAGCGGGGTGCACCTCCCACACCGTTGTTATTGGGTCTGATAGCGTAAATCGAACCATTTTGAACCCGGAAACCCGCGCCATTGTAGGTTGCAGCCGCCCCGCCAATTGGTTCTAAATTAAAGTTTTGGGCTGTATTGACGCGATTAAGTTGCGTTGCTGCGTTTTCAGAGTCTGCGCGGCTGACATATAGCGTACCGTCGCAGTCGAACTGGGAGCCAACGACTTGGGCATAGGCGGCTTGGGGCACATAGCCAAACGTTGCGATCGCAAAAATCACAACGAGTACAAGACTGCGTAGAAAGCGCGACCAGCTCAATCGATGCGAACGGCTCCTATGCAATGAGCTACGCTTGCGACTCAAAGATGGCTGTAACGCAATAGATGCGAGTTGTAACGTTCGGAATGGCAAACCCATGAGTGACAATCCAATTCAGGTTTAGAAACTAGAGACTTGAGAGAACAGCGAAAGAAGGTGTTAGCGTGTGTAATTCTATTGACCTTCAATTTGCAGGTCGTTTTCTTGTCGCTCAAAGACAATATCGAGGCCGCGCAGGTCACGGAAGATGACTTCGACTCTGCGATCGCGGGCGTAATCAACCACGCTATCACCTGTGGTGGCGCGCTGAGATTCGCTGAGGGCGCGAATCGTCATTCGTTCGTTGGCGACACCTTTAGACAGCAGATAATTACGCACAGCTAGAGCGCGTCGATTCGAGAGATCTAAGTTGTACTGATAGCTAGCTCGTGGATCGGTGTGGCCTTGCAGTTCAACTGTAATAAACGGGTATTCCAGTAGGACTGCCGCAATGTCATCTAGAACGGCCTGACTTTCCGGACTGAGATCGGCTTGATCCAGCGCAAAGTGAACATTGCGCGGCACGTTGAGCACCAGCGGTTCGGGAGCCGGGGGTGGTTCAGGTTCCGGCTCAGGCTCAGGTGGAGCTGTGACGCATTGAGGAATCTCGGGTGTCGCTGGAACGGGAGTTCCCGCATTGCCAATTGCGATAAACGGCGAGGGTTCTGATGTGCCATATTCGGGCAGAGTTGCGATCGCACTGATTCGATCGCCCGGTTCTAGTTCCGCCGTCGTGGAAAATAAACCATCGGCATCAGCTTTTACCGACGCAATGGGTTCTAGCAGATCGCCATAGCCCGGAAAGCGGTTAGTCGGTGGATCGAAGGCAGGCGCAACGCGATAAATGACCACATCGGCATCCGGCGCGGCTTCCCCTTGTAACGTCATTAAGCCACCTGTCGCCGTCTCATCTAGCTGTAGTTCAGGGGCATTGATGGCGGCATTTCCCGTATCGCGGCGGCGATTAGCCGAATTTCGCATCGGATTCGGGCCATCGCCCCAGGCGTAATCCTGAACGCCCGTACCGTCAAACATAATCAGGTCAATACTCAACCCCTCATTGCCCAGAAACTGATTGCCCTGAATGATATTGCCGATGCTGGGCGGATAGGCTGCGATCGCAACTCCGGAACCCGTCTGATAGGTGATGGCGTTATTTAAAACCTGGTGATTGTCGCCCATTAGGTAAACAGCAGCGCGACGCAGGCGGCGACCGTTGTACTTGATGTCGTTCTCGCGAATCTGCACGGAACCATCGGGTTTAAAGGCGTAAATACCGCTGCCGTCACTGCCGCAGATGACATTACCCTGAATCAGCGAATTGCTGATGTCGCCTTCTAGACGAATACCGTCGGGCATTCCGGCGATACCGTTGCCGACAATGGCGTTGTTGATCACCTGCAAATTTTGCGATCGCACAGAGGTGATAATGCCGCTGCCTTCGTGGTTGGCGATGAAGTTATTGCGGATTGTCGCGCCTTGGCTATTGAAGACGGAAACGCCAAAGGCCGATGTCTGGTTTGGGAAATCGCCATCGGCCATAATGCCCAGCCAGTTGTTTTCAATCGTAATGTCCTGGGGCGGCACGTCCCGATCGTTGATGAACGCAGACGACCGAGCTGGAGGCTGCTGATTGCTGGTGTCTGGTGGCGGTGCGGCATGGGCGATGAAGATATCGGCAGGTGGGGTCGTCGCGGTGCGGCCAATCGTGGAGTTAAACCCATACAGGCTCAAACCGCGCACGGTGACGCCATCAGCCACGATTGTCAACCCCCGCAGCACCTCCTGACCTGCCGCAGGCGTGATGCTGACCAGCGGAATCGGCATATCCACTTCTGCGATCGCAGATGTCTCGGCATCATAACCCGGCTGAGTGGTTCCATCCAGCACCAGTCCAGGTGAAGCTAACGCTGGCAGCATCTCCTGTAGCTGAATGACGGTTTGATCGGCGGGTAAATTAAAGCCAATCTGCGAGGCAGCGCTGGGAGCTAACGCTTCAACTTGTGCTTGTTCGGCGGAACTGAGATCTGCGATCGCAAGTTCGCCATTGGCCAGGAGAATCGCTTCCCGTAGCGTCAAACCGCTATCGGGGGCTACCGTATCCTGATCGCTGTTGACGATTGCCTGCACTGGAACGGTTTCGACTGCGGCGGATTCAGAGTCCGCATCGGCCTGACTCAGCGTTGGACTAGCGGCAAGCAGCAGAGTGGGTGCAACAGCCCAGCCTAGGGAATGAATACCAACGTTGCGCTTCGATGTCGATGCCTTTGAGTTCATGCTGATCCTCTACTCCTCCCCTAGCCCAAGTTTGAGTGCCTGCTTCGGCTGCAAGCCCGCCTCTAGTCCTGAACGGGATGCAAACGCCAGGGCATCAGTCTCCGATCCGACCGCCGATGAACCGACTGATGTCGGTTCATCGGCGGTTGAAACATTGGCTTCATCCTCATCCACCCCGTCGGCGTCGGCCTCAATTACCGTTTCCTGAAGCTGCTCGGGCGAAATATCCGGTGCGCCAAAGCGCTGCAGCAGCTCATTCACCTTCAAATTGACCGCCAAATACGGCCCACCATCGGAGCGATAGCCTTCAAAGCCATCGTCATCGACTGCACCAAAGCTATAGCCCACGCCCAGCCGTAGATCCGGCGTCACGTAGTAGCCCAGCTCTAGCGCCAATCCAGTTTCGTTAAAGCCCGAGTCCGTTTGACCAATCCAGCGCACGTCACCCGCCACGTCCCAGCGATAGCCCAATCGATAGGCCACCCGTCCCTGAGCTAGGTGAATTGCGTTCGAGACCGCCAAATCATCAGCGATAAACGAGTTGGTGTAGCGCAGGGCATACTTGCCATAGAACTCCCAGCGCCAGGTCGGTGCATAGATAGCCTCCAGCCCAAAGGTATGATCCTCCGAACCGCGCCCCGAATCCACCAGAATCGAATCCGGCGTCGTACCTGGATTGCGCCGATAGTCGTAACGCAGTAGGGCGTTAAACGCGTCACTGTCAGGATCGCGGTAAGCCAACCCGACCCGCAGCGTGGACGTATCGCTCAGCAGCCCGGTCAAAATCTGGTTCGAAAAATTCGACTGCTGATAGCGGGCCAGCACCGTCAGCTCCGGCGTCAACCGTCCCGCCGCCGCTGCATACCAAACCGTATTGTCGCCCGCTTCCGAATCCCGATGCTCGAATCGCGCACTGGCTTTAAAATCAGGGTCATCGGTATAGTCAAGGCCAATGCTGTAGCTGTCCGCCTCCTGGAGTCCCAAGACGCCAGAACTTTGCGCTACCGTGTAGGGCTGTCGATACTGCTGCCCCACAGCCGTATCCGCAAAGATATCGCCGCTAATTCGCTCATAGCCCAGGTTCAGGCGCAGTCCCGGAGCAATCACCCAGCCGTGATTTAATCCCATTGCTGACTGGGCACGAATGCCGTTGACGCCACCAATGATTGAGTAGCGATTACGCAGCGTCGTGTTTTCATCCAGTTCCTGCTCAATCACCGTGTCTAAACTGGTGATCGAGGTGTCGTCAAACGAATCGCCGTAGAGGAACTGCTGGGTCAACCGCAAGTTAACGCCAGGGAATGCCGCCCAGTTTAAGCCCAAGGCCGTCCGGTCGGGATAGAGCGGATCGTCGCCGTCGCTCAGACCAATCGCATTCAACGCCTGGAAGGTGAGCCGTTCCGCCAGCGGCACCGTCAACTGTGAAACAAGCTGGCTGGAACTAGTATCCAGTGCGGATTCGGGGGCGATGCGATCGTTGCGATCGCGATCGACATAGCTCAGGTTGAAGATGGCTCGACCAATTTCCTGCTGAACCCCAACTCGGAAGGTACTCAGCGTATTATCAACCGCTGAACCCGGTATTGGCTGTAGGCCCGGACTCAGCAGCGTATCTAAATCAGTAATCACCAGCGGCGCAATGCCGAAGTTTTCCTCAAAGTCGTACTGGAGATTAACTCGCGTCGTTGAGGTAACCGCTGCTGACAGCGCTCCACCAATCCGGGTTTGTCCCGGCGTGAAGCTAAAGGTGGAATCGTTGGCAAAGGTTTCATCCACCGTCCGGTAGTAGGCGCGCAGGGCAATTACTTCATTGAAATTAGCGCTGGCCTCTAGACGATAGGCATTGCCCGAAACATCGCCAAACGTCAGTGATGTGTGGTCAGAATGGGCATATTCCCCTTCAATCAGCGCCACATCGCCAATCGGCAGCAGAAAGTCAAAGCCAAACAGCTCAAAGTCCTGATCGCCTTGGTCTTCATTTAAGTAGCTAACGCCTACCCAGCTCGGTCGGTCAAACCCATAGGCCAGGTTGTACTGTAAGCGACCCGCAATCAGGTCGGAGTCGCCACCACCGCCGCCTTCATACTGGTAGGTGACAACAATGCGGCGCACCAGGGAATTGCCAAAAATGTCGAACTCGGTGGCCTGAATTGGCTCCCGGAACATAATTGCGCCCCGGTCATAGTCAATTTCATAATCTGGCCCCCGCTGGAGTCGTTCCCGCTCCACCACTACACCAGGACGGCCCAGTTCTTCAAACTCAATGAAGACCTGCTCACTGCCCGGAATCACCAAACGGCGCGAAACAAAGTAGTAACCGCTGGTGCCATCCGGCGGAATCGTATCCCGCTGGAATCCATCCACGTTATCCGCATAGAGAGCCGTGAGCTGGAGATTACCCAGACTGTAGTTAGCCTTGAAGCCATGCAGATTCCGACTAGTAGCCGTGAACAACTGCGAGGCGCGGGAAAACTCGCTGGTGCCGTAGTCGCCCCACATGAAGAAGTCCGGCTCGGCCCCAGGAGTAAGCGAATCCCGCTGGAATCGGATAAACAAGCTGTCTTGGGACGGCGTTAGCGTGTCCACGGTTGAGCTGTCGCCATAGACCGGATACTGATCTTCGCAGAACTGGGTATCGCGGAACAGCCGATCGCCACCGTCGCAGGTTTCGTTCAGCGTCCGCTCGCTGTTGTAGGCAGCCAGGAACTGCCATTCGCCAATGGAGCCAATGCCAAAAACGGCGGAGGACAGGTCAAACGCGACGCCATCATCCAGTTCATCCGGGTTGAGAAACTCGCGGAAACTGCCCCAGTAGTCCGTGCCCGCTTCCCCAATCCGCAAGTTGACCGTACCCGCTAGCAGCGTAGGCCGCAGCTCGGTGACAAACTCAACCTGCGTAAACGCTTCTAATCCTGGCGCAACCGCTGTTGGGGTAGCGTATTCATTCTCGTACAGCTCCGTATCGAAGCGCCCGTCTTCGTACAGCGCACGGAATTCGTCTTCGTCTAACTCCAGCGCGTCCAGCAGATCGTTGCGCGCGATCGCAGCTCGCACCCGCACCTGCTGAGCGTCTAAACCGGACTGTAAAGCCGCCACAAAGCGACCCTGCCGCGCAATCACCTGGAAGCCAGGCCGATCCGGTTCCTGGTCAGCTCCCGGAAATTCGCCTGCCGTTGCCGTCAGCGTGACGATGACGGGTTCCAAGACCAGCGATCCGTCCGGGCCAAGCACGACCCCTTCTAGTTCAACCAGAGATCGTCCATTTGCGATCGCACGACCCAACCCAATTGGATATACCTCAATGCGAAATCCTTCGTCCTCCGCACCGGGAGCCGCAGGCGCAGGCAGGACTGGATTATCCGGTAAGTCAAACAGTCCCTCATAGGCCGTTGGTTCAGAGACACCCGCATCGGGCCGCCGGAAGCGCTCCCCCGTAATTTCATCCACCTCCGCTCCCCACGGATCGGCGGAACCCGGTAGCGCATTGTTGAACGGGGCTTCAAACAAATCGTTATTGCTAGCGCTGCTGCCAGTTTCAGCCGAACTGCCCGTAATATCCCGCTGCTGATTAGCTGGAGCCGCCCGTTCACCCACAGGGAACAGCACTCGTCCGCCTGTGCTCTCGTCAAAAACACTGGTGCCCGGATTGGGAGACAGCGCTGGCTGAGCGGTTTCGGTTGCTGCTTCAGCCGTTGTTGACAGGTGAAACCCTTTCTCCTCAGCCGGATCGAAGCCCAATTCCTCAGTCGTGGTGCTGAAGGTAGCTGCCGCAGGCAGTGGTTCAGTAGGCGTAATCTGTTGCGATCGCAGCAAATCCTCCGCCGTATTCGACACTTCCGCTTCATCTTTCCAGTCCGACAATCGAGGCGGCTCAGCGGAACCCGATGCCACCTCCTGAGCAGACGCCGCCGAGAGGGAGCCAAAGATCGCCAGGATTGACGAGAGCAACCAGAGTCCTAACTTGACATTCATGAGATATCGCATTATTGCTGTCCTTCCCCATACGCAGGCGTGACGGCAAAGTTCATCCGAGCCAAACCACCCGGCTGAAGTCGAACAAGACGTGACTGGCTATTGCCTTCAATCCAGTAGAGATTGGGAGCCAGCGTGTATCCCGGCAAGCTCGTCAGATCCAACGTACCGGAGCGATTTCCAGCAATCACGTTAGCCAGCGAGAACAGGCCATCGGCATCGGTGACAATCCGGTTGCCGTCATCCATGAAGATGACCGCATTCGGTACACCCGCCTCACCGGGCTGCTGCTGTCCGTCAAAGTTCTTATCCACAAACACCCGACCGACAATCGTGCCGCAGTCCGACAAAATACCGGGGCGGATGAACACGCGATGGCTAGCGGTATTACTGGCAATCGTCTGACCGTTCGGTGTCGTACCTGATGCCACTGCCAAGTTGCGGCCTGAACCCCGAATCGCGTCAGGCGTTAACAAAGCAGCATAGGCAATCGAGATCGCCTGATCCGGCAGCAGCGTTTGATTTGTGACAAATTGCAGTGTGCGTCCAGTGGCGGTGGGATCTGCGATCGCAAACTCAGTGGAATTGCCTTCTATACCAATCGCTCCCCGCGCCGAACCCTCAACGTAGCGCAAGCCAAGCGGCAGTTCATCGTCCACCGTCACATCATTAATAGGAACAGTGCCCGTGTTGCGAATCAGCAGTCGATAGACCACAACATCACCTGGCTCTGCGGCAGACCGATCGGCGGTCTTAACAATTTGCAGGCCAGACTCTTCAACCACTGCCGTGAACGTGGTTGGATTAGATGTCACTATCTCGGGGGTACCGCCCGGAGGAGTGAAACTAGCCGTCGCAACGTTTTCAACGGTCAATGTTGTGGGCTCTCCAGTCTGGGCAACCGCCGGAGACGACGCCTGCTGAGCATAGCTGAGCAGTAGACTCAGCATTAGTCCTGCCAGAAACAGCCAGACAAACCTGGCCCTACGTATTAATAAATTCACTCCACACACCTGGTCACACTACGACATTGCAACATGACAGTGCTTAAGCACACTCTGTAGCCTACAATCGTGCTGCCGAAAAAATAGCCGTCAAAGTTTAATTGGTAGACCTAGCTCTAAAAACTGTCCTTTCTTTACTCGTCGAATAGCGACGAGTAAACTACACCCTGATGGTTCCGAGTAGTGATGATTTTCTCCGCAATTTTACTGGCATCACTCTAAAGAATGATTAAACTTGCCGGAAATTAACATCAATCCTTCCGTACTTGTACAAAGAAAAAAGCCTGTCTTTATACAGAACACACATCTAGGGGCGGATGTTACCAAACATTTTTAGCGATCACAAGGCTTGCGGATTTGGAGTAAATGTGCGTAATCACGACAGCGGGTTAGATTAATCAGGCTAACAAGTCCTACAACCGCCGTGCAACGAGTCTACAGGAGATTTATTCTCTAAAAGTAAAATTAATTTTAGTGAGCAAATCAAATGTTACAGGGGGTTTACACGCAGACCAAACTGAGTCTGAATCGGTACAGATCCCAACTTGCTTCAGCCACTATTAGTTGGAAGCGCATTAGCTCATTCTGATTGATCCCCTGACTACCTTTATCGCTGTAGTCAGCTTGGTTAAGACTCGGACGTTTTTGCGGCACGGCTAAGTCGTGCCGCAAAAACGTCCGAATACAGCATTTCCTATACTTCCGTACTCCACCAGCATCGAAAATGCTGGATGAAATCTGATTGAAAACCCATAATTTATTGTTTGTGAAACGCTTGCTGAGCAAGCGTTTCACAAACAATAAATTAGCTTCTTAAGTAGGTTGGCATAAATAAATGCATCTAAAAAAACGGGGGAGCGCCCCTTCGGG
>CBKWJC010000135.1:0-11887 GCA_966674685.1 uncultured bacterium | reverse complement strand
GTGGGGGGAGGTTTGGTGGGGAAGTGGGTGTTTGGGGGGCGGGGCGGGGCCCCCTCCACCAAAATGTCCTAACCAATATAACTATCGCTATAAAAAAGAGAGAGCCGCGCCAGTTACGCAGCTCTCTCTCTTTTTGCCTGTGTGATTAGACCATACGAAATCCGGCTAGTAAAGAACTCGAATTATTTTTATGCGCGATTCGTATTAAATCGGCTCGCATACCTGAACATTAGGCAAGCGCGAAGTAATAAAGCGATCAAACCAGCCTTCCAGATACTTACGGTTTGCCCGCTGCTCCTCTACATTTTCGGTATCCAGCGGATGGGGCATCAATCCCAAAATGGCAGCCGTCGTCACGCAGAACATTGACTTCTGAAAGCTTTCACAGATGAGTACGCGTAAGTCATCCTCTGCTCGGGTGCTGTCGCGATAAATATCATGCCAATAGTCCGGTAAGAAATGCCGCATATCCTGCATGGCTAATGTCGGCGGAATTCCAGCTCCGCCAATCGGGAGCGGATCGGCGTAAAGAGCTCCATAGGTGAAGTCGCTCTGCTCTTCGGGAATCTGATGGGCTTGAGCATTGTAGGAAACCGTACCAGGGAAGGGCGTCCCCCGGAAAAAA
This sequence comes from uncultured bacterium, assembly GCA_966674685.1. Lineage (GTDB taxonomy): Bacteria > Cyanobacteriota > Cyanobacteriia > Phormidesmidales > Phormidesmidaceae > Thainema. The sequence goes on along the minus strand of CBKWJC010000135.1, from coordinate 11,262 downwards.
ATAGCTTCTACATAAGGCACTGCCGTATCCATCAGAAACGTCAGACCAGCCGACGCTGGCAAAATATCATAGGTCTGTCCATCAATCTCTACTGCATAGGTAATGGGCAAACTAGCATCCGCTACCAATCCCTGCTTGATGTGATCCACGAGATCGGGAATTGTTTTGATGTCGCCTCGCTCATAACGCTCAGCAAGCGTCCGAAAGATTTTGGTCATGACTTGCCAAAATTGCCCTAAACCGCTGTAGTAAGCCATCTGCCGCACCTGCTCCAGCAGGAAATCCGGGAATAGCCGATTCACCAAAGCCATCATCGGATTGCGCTTCAGTTTGGCCTGAATTGCCATTTGCGCGTTAGCCTTAAACTCTTCGGTATCCAGGTATTGATCCAAGCCGCCGCCACCGTGCCACAGCATGGCTTTCATGCAGTATTCGGCATATTCAAAGTTAATCCGGTTGTGCCACCAGTGCCGAAACAGCTTATCGGCGCTGATTTGTCCGTCAAAGTACTTGAAGAATGGAAACAGCACTAAAAACTGATTGTCAGCAATGTAGCGTAAGTTCTTCTGATAGGCATCTAGAACCACACCATAGCTCTTGAGAATGCCAACCATCTCAGTCACATTGCGAGGAGAATCCGGCAGTAGTGCACCGCCATTCTCTAAACGGTAAATGATTTCGGCAAACGGATGGTTGGACGGTTCTCGAATGACACTAACCATTGGGGTTGGCTCCTGCGGAACGTGATACGAATGAGAGTAGTGTTTCCTCTTTAGTTCAGTTTAAGATGTGATCTACCTGAACCTAACTGGCCTCAGTAGGATTGCTGAAGCGTGATGAAGTGCGCTGGTTTTGCCGCGTTTGGTACAACAGTTCTAAATATTCACTGCGCTAGCGGCTGAATCTAGCCTGACATTGGGTACGGCAGAAGATACAGCAGAAACCGAAGGGGCTGGAGAGGCTAACTCCTGTAGTGCAGCAGAGGGTTCAACCGGAAAAAAGGTGTTCAAGGGTAGGCGCGCCCAGCCCGTTCTCACCGATGCCTGCATTTCAACTTCCGGAATACCCAAGGCTCTAGCACTACCGTCGCTCCAGCGCGCTAACCACATCGGTTGAAGTCCTAGCACAATAATCAGAGCCGTGACGACAGCCGCCGGGATGCGGTCTTGCCAGTATACGCGCGGTAGGTTGGCCAGAGTTTCGGGGAGGCGGCCAAAGAACGCTTTATTCAGCAGCGTCAAGAAGTAGACGGCTGTGAGAGCCGTGCCAATCATACAGAGCAGAGTCTGTATCGGAAAGATAGGAAAACTACCGCGAAAGATCATAAATTCGGCTACGAACCCAATCATGCCGGGGATACCTGCACTTGCCATACAGCCCGCCACCATCAGGCTGCCAACGACGGGTAAGCCGCGCTCCGGGTTAAACAGCCCTTTCAGCACATCTAAATCGCGAGTCCCCGTTTTGGCGTAAACGACTCCGACCAATAGAAAGAGCAGCCCGGAAATTAAGCCGTGGCTGACCATTTGGCAGGTGGCTCCTAGTATTGCCAGTGGTGTACCTGCGGCGGCACCGAGGATGATGTAGCCCATGTGCCCGATGGAGCTGTAGGCCACCATACGCTTCATGTCTTTTTGTGCGATCGCAACTAGCGATCCATACAGCACATTCACCACCGCAAACGTCGCCAGCCAAGGGGCAATTTCTTTCCAGGCTTCTGGAAATAATCCTAAGCCAAAGCGCAGCATACCGTAGGTGCCGAGTTTCAGCAGCACTCCAGCTAGGAGAACTGAAACCGGAGTAGACGCTTCCCCGTGAGCATCTGGTAGCCAGGTATGGAACGGCACGATCGGAATCTTGACGCCAAAACCAATCACGAGCACCGTCAGCAAAATAAGCTGTTGAGCGACAGGCAAGGCGTGACTGCGAAGAACATCATAGTCAAAGGTTGACGTATGGCTTAACCAGGCCAAGCCAAAGAAAGAGCCGAGAATCAGCACCCCAGAAATCGCGGTATAAATCAGAAACTTAGTGGCCGCATAGCCGCGTCGCTGTCCGCCCCAAATCGCAATCAGCAGATAAAGGGGAATCAGTTCAACCTCGTAAAACAGAAAAAACAGCAGCAGGTTTTTGGCTAAAAACGCCCCAGCCACGGCGGATTCCAGTAAAAGCAGCAGCCCATAGTACAGGCGGGGACGATGCACCGCCTTGGTGCTGGAGTACATAGCAACCCAAACCAAGAGGCTATTAATCACTAGCAGCGGCAACGACAGGCCATCCAGCGACAAATGGTAGTGCAGGCCAATCATATCGGCCCACGACTGATACTCTTCCATCTGCCAGCCAACCGCGTCGATATTGAACCGACTGACCAGCCAAATTGTCCAAGCGAGCGTAATACCTGTGAAGGTCAACGCGACTTGGCGAGTTTGCTGTCCCGTTAGCTTGGGCCAAAATCCAATTAGCAATGCACCTAAGACAGGCAACCAGATCAGAATACTCAGCATACTGATTTCAGCGACAACGACACGGACTGTACAAAAATGAACCGATTAGACCAACCCTGACCAATTAATTGACCAATCCATCGACCAATTAACCAGGAGGCTAACCAGCACCAAACCAACCAAAATAGTCAGCATATAGAACTGGTAGCGACCGGAGGTGTTGTACTTCAGGCTTTCACCACTGAGTAGGGTCGCCAAGCCGACGAGATTGACAGCGCCATCGACGACAAATCGGTCAAACCAAGAGGCGAGGCGAGAAATTTGACTGACGCCAGCGCCAACGGTTAACTCATAAAGCTTGGCGATCTGAAAATCGTAGGCCAAAAACTGCTGAAGCGGTTGCCATATAACCTTTTCTGGTCGTCTTGTAGGCTCGAAGTAGAACCACCAGCCGAAGCCACAGCCCAGTAAGCTGGACGCAATCAGCAGACTGATGGTGTAGACATCTAGATCCACGACACCTAGCGGTTGCCACTTCTGCAACATGATTGGCACCAGCAGCGTCAGGATACTCAGTGTCACCATCGGAAAGGCCATTGGCCAAGGAACTTCGGGTGCGCGTCGGGTCTTGGGTTGAGGTTCGCCCAGAAAGATGAGGCCAAAGACTCGAACCAGATTGAAAGCCAGTAAGCCATTCACGAGCAGCATGACGCTAAGGAGGATGGTGTCGTGCTCAAAAACCTGTATCCACTCCAGCTTTGCGATGAAGCCACCCAGAGGAAACAGGCCAACTAGGCCCGCTGCACCGACTGCATAGGCCACTACGGTAGCGGGCATCCGCCCGCCTAATCCGCCTAGTTCAGTTAAGTCTTGAGAGTTGGTGGTTAGGATAATTGATCCCACGCTCATGAAGATCAGCGCTTTGGCAATGGCATGGACGAATAGCAGCAGGAGGGCAATATCAACTCGCTGAAGACCAACCGCAATAAAGACTAAGCCTAAGTACGCACTGGTGGAATGGGAAAATGTCCGCTTGATATCAATCTGTGCGATCGCAACTAGAGAAGCTCCCACCGCCGTTATCGAACCTAATACAACCAGCGTCGTCAGAGCCACAGGAGATAGAGCAACAACAGGCTCCAGCTTAATGAGTACGTAAGCGCCAGCGGCCACAACGACTGAGTTTCTCAAAATAGAAGCAGGATTTGGGCCTTCCATTGCTTCGTCCAGCCAGAGGCTGAGCGGAAATTGAGCACACTTACCAATTGGCCCAGAAATCAGCGCTAAGCCCAGCAAATTAGCGACTAGTGGCGACAAATGTGCGGTCTCAGACCATTCATTGAGTTCACTGAAGTTGAAGCTACCTGAAATGGTGGCAAGGGCAACAACTCCCATCAGCAGCAGCAAATCTCCCACTCGCTTTGTCCAAAACGCATCTCGCGCCGCAGTAACCACTAGAGGCTGTGCATACCAAAATCCCACCAGCAGGTAGGTGGAAAGGGTCAGCATCTCCAGCAGAGCATAGCTCAGGAACAGAGAATCACTGATGGCTAACCCCGTGATGGCCGCTTCAAAAAAGCCCATCAGTCCGTAGAATCGGGCCAGTGACCAGTCTTTTTCCAGGTAGCCCAAACCGAAGATTTGAGCCAGCAGGCTCAGACTAGTGACCAGGATCACGGCACCCAAGCTAAGCGATGAAATTTCGAGGGACAGAGTAATGTTTAATCCCACGACATCTAGCCAAGGTGCCAGCAGTCGCTGCGGCGCATGGCCCCAAATTCCCTGTAGTACCACAATGCTGTGAATGAGCGCCACGACGGTCAGCACAATATTGAGGTAAGCAGCAGGCCGTTCACCCGTACGACGCAGTAAGCCTACTGACCAAGGCAAGGTTAGCAAGGCACCAATGATGCCGTACCAAGGAATCCACCAACTGCTCTGGAGGAAAAACTCAGTCATCGCGATTTATCCGTGTGGCTACAAAACAAACAGAACCGACCCAATCAAAATGAAGCATTTTCAATCAATGTTTCAATCAATGTTTCAATCAATGATTGCTGAGACTCATCGCCCAGCTAAGCTGCGATCGCAGACAATACATCAGTTTTTTGATGTTGACAGCACATCCCACCAGCTAGCGGGCTTCTCCGGTACCCAACCCCCAACCCCAGCCTTTAGCCAAATTTAGAGAACAGGAAACTAGCCAGACTCTGCTAGCATTCGTTTTCTCAGCACAAGGCAATACAGGGTTATTTCATCCCTAAGGCTGCCCACCTAAAACAAGATGGGCGAAGCCAACAGATGCCTCCGCTAGCGCGCAAGCGTCCTACAGCAACACCATCCTTGACACAAATTGAAACAATTTAGCTTGTCAAAGATTCTACAATCAGATTTTCAATATGGTGATTGATATTAAACAGGCTGACCCCAATAAACTCGACTTCCAAATTCGGAGGTCTGCTCCAGAAGATGGTTTCCTCTGATTTTGGATTTTAGTTCACTGACGTGCAACCCCTTATCACTACTCTACCGGACTGCCTGCCGAGAAATATCGTCAGATTTAGGTTTGAGCTACAAGTCCTACTTTTAGGTGATCTTCAGGAAGCTAAATGCCTCGCGTATAGTCTCGTCGCCAGGTCGTCGCTAGATAGATAGTAGGGATAAGGGTGGATAAATGGATAGGCGCGATCGCAGCCAATCCCCTGCCCATTCAGCTCAATCTACCCGTCCTAACCAGCAGTTGAACACCCGCACCCAAACAAGCTAAATTGAGTCCTTACCCCGCAAACCTGAACGTTTTGTGTCGTTTTAACACATTATTTATATGAGTATTAGTGATACGCAACATTAATAACAATCATTGGCACTTATATTGTCAAATGGTCATCCCTCTCCTATTCTGAGATGTGAGCGTTAAGTTTAGACACGCTTAGTTATAAAGTTTTAAGCAAAGTGGCTAATCTCGTCGCAGATTGCGGCGTCTTGGCTGGCGTACTTGGCGTACTTTAGAGTACTGGACTTTTAGATCAGCCTCATCAGAGGCATTTAAGTGTCTAAACACATTTGGTTTTACCCGTTTTTCACCAGGATTTTGAGGAGACGAAGAAATGCCAATTGCAGTTGGGATGATCGAAACGTTAGGGTTTCCCGCCGTCGTTGAAGCGGCTGACGCGATGGTTAAGGCCGCTCGTGTAACCCTAGTTGGCTATGAAAAAATTGGTAGTGGCCGAGTCACCGTTATCGTGCGGGGCGACGTATCCGAAGTTCAAGCTTCCGTTGCCGCTGGCATTGAATCTGCTAAGCGCGTTAATGGCGGTGAAGTTCTCTCTACGCACATCATTGCGCGTCCCCACGAGAACTTGGAGTTTGTGCTGCCCATTCGCTACACCGAAGCGGTCGAGCAGTTCCGTACCTAGGACTGAGGGTGCCTCTGCCCATCCAGTAGAGGGTTGGGCCAGAGGCGATTCGTCCCTCTAGCTCAGTGGCATGTCTTTGAACAGCAGCCACATCAAAAAAACATTTTTAGGAGAACTGCCATGTCGATCGCAGTAGGAATGATCGAAACGCTAGGATTTCCCGCCGTTGTTGAAGCAGCTGACGCGATGGTTAAAGCTGCTCGGGTAACGCTAGTGGGATATGAAAAAATCGGTAGTGGCCGAGTCACCGTCATTGTCCGAGGTGATGTCTCAGAAGTTCAGGCATCCGTTTCTGCAGGTGTTGAATGCGTGAAGCGGGTTAACGGAGGTCAAGTTCTCTCTACGCACATCATTGCGCGTCCCCACGAGAACTTGGAATTTGTTCTACCCATTCGCTACACCGAAGCGGTTGAGCAGTTCAGAGAGAGCGTAACAGGGATTCGTCCTTATCAGTAATTAAGCGTAGTTTTCATGCAGCTTGCCAAAGTTCGTGGCACCGTCGTCAGCACATACAAAGACCCTAGCATGAGAGGAGTTAAGCTCCTGCTTGTCCAACTGCTTGATGAGCAAGGACAGCCCATTCCAGGCTATGAAGTGGCTGCTGACGTTGTTGGTGCAGGTGTTGATGAGTGGGTACTTGTCAGCCGTGGTAGTGCAGCCCGTCGCTTACCGAGCTACGATGATCGCCCATTAGATGCAACGATCGTTGCCATCATTGATACAGTCAGTGTTGATAATCGGCGGTTGTACAGCAAAAAGGACGCTGTCTGATGGAAGGCAGTTTTTTCAAGGCTTGTCTTTACGTTGGCTGCGTTGAAGCGAAGCATTGTCAGCAGACGTAATCGGTATCCCCGTGAGACCGATTTATTGGAGGTATAAGAAGGGTTCATGGTAGTGCGTAGCCTCGCTACTCCAGCAGCTCTTTCATCACAAGGGCATGTTGAGCCAACCGTTGATTCGAGCGCATACGTTCATGCGTTCTCTCACGTCACCGGTCAGGTTTACATTGGAGCGAATGTTGAGATTGCCCCTGGTAGTTCAATCCGTGCCAATGAGGGAAGTCCATTCCACATTGGCGACGGCACAACTATTCAGGATGGAGTTGTCATTCATGGATTAGAGCAGGGTCGTGTTGTTGGTGATGACCAGCAGCACTATTCGGTTTGGATTGGTCATCGTGTCTCGATAACCCATAAGGCACTGATTCATGGCCCAGCCTACATTGGTGACGGCTGCTTTATCGGTTTCCGCTCTACTGTGTTTAATGCTCGCTTGGGTAAGGGCTGTATTGTGATGCTGCATGCTTTGGTGCAGGATGTTGAAATTCCTCCCGGTAAGTATGTGCCATCAGGTGCTGTGATTACCAGCCAGCAACAGGTAGAGCAGTTGCCCGATGTGCAACCCAGCGATATCGAATTTGCTCAGGAAGTTTTAGGTACTAATGACACGCTTCGTTCCGGCTACTCGCATGCTGGAGATAGTACGCGTGTTGCTTCAATTCGGAACAAGTCGTTCGAATCTTCGCAGTTCAACGGATCCAATGGAGTAGATCAAGTGCAGAGCCAACATTTAAATTCACAAATTGTTCAACAAATCAACAGCTTATTGAAGCAGGGTTTTGAGATCGGGCTTGAACATGCTGACCCCCGGCGCTTCCGTAGCAATGCATGGCAAACGGCAGGGCGAGTTAGTGCTCGTTACGGGGCGGATGCCATCTCGGAAATCGACATGAGGCTGGCAAATTTTGCTGGTGAGTATGTTCGCTTGGTCGGAATTGATCCAGGGGCAAAGCGCCGCGTTTTCGAAGCTACAATTCAACGTCCGGATGGCTCTGCACCAGCAACTTTAGATTCAGCCCCGTCCTTGTCCAGGAAAGGTTCTCCTCGCTCGAATGGCTATGCTGCTCGTAATGGCAACGGAAATGGTGTAGATGGAGACGTTGCTCAGCAGGTTAGCCAGCTACTCGGTCAAGGCTATCGGATTGGGACTGAACACGCCGATGCGCGTCGTTTTCGGGCTAATGCTTGGCACACCTGTGCGCCGATTGAGTCAACTCGTGAATCGGAAGTAATGGCTAGTCTGAAAGCCTGCATGGCTGAACATGCGGGTGAATATGTCCGCCTGATCGGGATTGACCCACAGGCAAAGCGGCGCGTTCTGGAGCTAATGATTCAGCGTCCGGGAGATCAGCCGTCTAGCAGCAATGGCAATGGTGGTGGCTATACGCCTTACAGTCGGCCAAGTGCACCTCAGTCCTATGGTTCTAGCTCTCAAAAGTCAACGACAGCAGCATCAGGTCGTTTAGACGGAGACGTGGTACAGCAGGTTCGCCAATTGCTTAGCCAGGGATGCCGGATTGGGATAGAGCATGCGGATGCCCGTCGTTTTCGGGCCAATGCTTGGCATAGCTGTGCGTCAATTGACTCCAATCGTGAGGCGGATGTGCTGCGATCGCTGGAAAACTGCATGGCTGAGCATCCTGGTGAGTATGTGCGCCTAATTGGGATTGACCCACAGGTGAAGCGTCGTGTGGTTGAGCGAATCATCCAGCGTCCGTAAGATGGGTGTCTATCTATCCAATTTATTTTTGCAACGCTTGCGCTGCAAGCGTTGCAAAAATAAATGATGCATGGATCTTTAACTGGGCTTTAGATTAAGTTTCGGTTGCACGCGGTTGCAAATTGGATATCGGCATTGATGAATTTACCCCCTCTGCAACTGATTGATCATACTCATTTTTGTCTACAAGGCGAAGTTGAGATTGATCCGAGTGCTGCGATCGCACCTGGCGTTCTGTTTCAAGCAGAACCCGATAGCCGAATTGTGGTCGGGGCAGGGGTTTGCATTGGTGCAGGTACTGTGCTTCATGCTCGTCAGGGTTCATTAATCATCGAACCCGGCGTCAGTTTTGGGACTGGTGTCCTGATTGTAGGGGCAGGGCGGATTGGCGCGAATGCCTGTATTGGGTCTGCAACGACTGTTTTGCGACCTGCGATCGCACCTGGAGCAGTTGTGCCACCGGGTTCACTGCTGGGAGATACCAGCCGTCAGGTGACGATTGATGTGCCATCTGTAGCGGCTGAGTCAGATGAGATAGATAACAGGCAGACTGTGGCATCTACGCCATCTGCTGATCGCTCAGCCAATCCAGCCGCTTCAACTCAAGCCACTCAATCTAGCTCACAGCCTAGCCAAAATCAGCAAAATGGATACCAAACTGCATCAGCGGCGACTCGTACAGGTTCTGATTCGCCTACAGATGCCAAAGCTGCACAGGGTCAAGAGGCAGAGGAGCGCGATCGCAAAAATCCGGCTCAAGATGTAGAGGCAAAAGCTGAAACTGCGCGACAATCATCGGAAACAGCTTCGCGCCCAAGTTCCCGAGCGGCAGACCCGGATTCACCGACTCCGCCAAGTGCAGTAGGCGTAAAAGTTTACGGACAGGGGCAGATCGATCAACTGCTATCGGCACTGTTTCCTCACCGCCAACCGCTTAATAATGAAGAATCATGACATCCTGCATGAGTCCTGATTGGTTTAACTCGGTCAGTCAGTTAGCATCAGTCAACGCATCCTAAAAACCGGGGACTGCTTCGGTTGTCGAGGACTGCATTGACTAACATGCAGCTACGTATCCGTCTTAACAAGTGTTAATAAGTATCACATATATTCTTAAGTTGGTACGTCCCATTCCATTTGTAGAAAACTACACTGTAGATATATAGATTCCTGTAAATATAGCCATCTCGTTGCACCATTGCTTACGCTGGTCTTGTAGGTTGCTTTTGAGATACTAAACTAGGCGACTCATCTTTGCGGGAGGCTTTTCCATTACTCCACTGAACGATTTATGCCATTGCAACGCTCATCTCCAGCTTCGGTACCTCGCATGAGAGCGGCTCATCGCGCAGCCCAGTATCGTGATGCCTCGTTAGGATTGGTCGCGACCCAGAGTTTCCCTGCAATTGTGGGTACGGCTGATGCCATGCTGAAATCAGCCGATGTGGTTCTGGTTGGGTATGAGAAAATTGGCAGTGGTCACTGTACAGCAATTGTCCGAGGTGGCGTAGCCGATGTGCGAATGGCCGTGCAGGCAGGACGCGCGACAGCGGAACAGTTTGGCCAGTACATGTCATCCTTAGTGATTCCCCGTCCGTCACCCAACTTACAGGAAGTCTTGCCAATTCGGATTTTGTGGGAAGAGTTTACCTTTGATCGCAACAGCAGCCGGATGACGAATCAAGCGCTTGGACTGCTTGAAACTCGTGGTTTCCCGGCAATGGTTGGCGCTGCCGATGCAATGATTAAGTCGGCGGATGTGCAGCTTGTGGCCCATGAAACGATTGGCGGCGGCCTGTGTACCGCATTAATTCGGGGTTCGCTGCCTAACGTAGCACTGGCGGTCGAAGCAGGTATGCACGAGGCCGAGCGCATCGGTGAACTCCATGCAGTAATGGTGATTCCGCGTCCGCTGGATGATCTAGAGCACAGCCTGCCGAAGGTCGAGATGGTTGAAGAAGAGCAGCCGTTGGCGATTCCGCTGGCGCTGGAAGAGCGGGCGAAGGAGTTTGTAGCACTGGGCGAACGTACTCAGCAAACGGAGCGCGAGATGATTCAACTGCCCGATTTGCGAGAACTCGAACCTGCCGAGAAATCTCAACCGCAGGCTCCCCCGATGCCGCTGCCGCAGCAAGAACCCGATAAAATTGAAGAGCTGTAAAACCAGTAGCCATAGCGGAGGATGGCGTTAATCACACAAAGTTAACGTCGTATTAGGATGAATGCTGAACAATGAACGATTTGGATTTGCAGCATTTACGAACTGCGATCGCAGTTTCACAACGAGCTAAGCAAAACGGCAATCGGCCCTTTGGTGCAACATTGGTTGATGAGCACGGTCAAGTTATCGCGGAAGCGGAAAACAATCAGGTCACGACCCAAGACTGCACCGGACACGCGGAAACGAATCTGCTGCGGGTTATTGCAGGTCAGTACCGCCCGGAGCAGCTAGCCAATTACACAATGTATGCCAGCACCGAGCCTTGTCCCATGTGTGCAGGCGCTATTTTTTGGAGCGGACTAGGACGACTGGTTTACGCGCTAAGTTCCGATCGGTTCTATGACACGCAGGAAGATGCGGATTCACCGTACCAACTGCGAATGAGCTGCCGTGAGGTTCTGGTGGCTGGCAAACGCTCGATTGCAATTGAAGGACCAGCGCTAGAAGACGAAGCGCTAACAGCATTTAAGACGGATTATGGTTTTCAATCAGATTTGGATACAAGGGTAAATAGGTTTTGATGGCCGATCAATCATCAACATCCATCCAAGAAAAGATGGCAGATTAGACCTCTTGCACGAACCAGGATTTGAAGGCTGAAACCCTTGTGATTACGTTG
>CBKWJC010000134.1:0-12130 GCA_966674685.1 uncultured bacterium | reverse complement strand
GCTCATGCTCCTGATTCCAATTCTATCGGCTCAATTTCCGATAAGGTTTATTGACGTACTTGCTGGGCAGCGCAGACATCGAAAAGCCCCAGCCCAAAGTCAAAGAATAAGCAATCTACAATTTGTGAGGGTCTGCCGCATCACGGCAGACCCTCACGTTTGAATATCAAGTTCGTGTATAGGAACCCTATTTATATTTTGTGAAACGCTTGCTAAGCAAGCGTTTCACAAAATATAAACAATGAATTTTTAAGTGGATTTCTATATAAAGATGAGTATGAGGCTGTTCAATATTGCGAAAAATTACGCGATCGCACATCCAAATCAGCGAAAAGGTGCATGTTCAACATCGCCCTGAGATAATGAGGTCACTCTACAATCCCCTCATTCGTCCCTCACCTGAGCTTTGACCTATGTCTCAACGCCCTATTATCCTCGGCATTGTTGGCGACAGCGCAGCCGGAAAAACCACCCTCACCCGAGGCATCGCCAAGATTCTAGGTGAAGAGGATGTCACGATTATCTGCACCGACGACTATCACCGCTACGATCGCAAACAGCGAACTGAAAGGCGAATTTCAGCGCTCCATCCCGACTGTAATTACTTAGACATCATTCAGCAGCACTTGACCCTGCTACGAACCGGACAGTCAATCCTCAAGCCCATCTACAACCACAGCACGGGCGAGTTCGATCCGCCAGAGTACATTAAACCCGCCAAGTTTGTGATCGTGGAAGGACTGCTCGGCTACTCCACGCGCGGGATGCGGGAAGCCTATGACGTGCGGGTTTACCTAGCTCCACCGGAAGAGTTGCGAGCCAACTGGAAAATCAAGCGCGACACCCGCAAGCGGGGCTACACGCCAGAGCAAGTGATGGAGCAACTGCGGAATCGGGAAGCAGACTCGGAAGCTTATATTCGTCCGCAGCGGCAGTGGGCTGATGTGGTCGTCACGTTTTATCCGTCCGCAGAGGAGTCGGAACAAGATGACCTGCTGCTGAATGTGCAGCTTGTTTTGCGCCCGACCATCCCGCACCCCGACTTCACCCATTTCTTAGACGCAACAGGTAGTCACCTCGGCGATGCGATCCGACTCGAACTGGATCGCGATATGGGTAAACCCGTCGATGTTTTGCAGGTCGATGGTCACGCCAATAAAGAGCAGGTACAGGAGCTAGAAAAGGTACTCTGCAATGAAGTGCCCTATCTGGGCCAGTTTTGCAGTCTAGATGGCAATGACGATATCGGCAAAGTTGTCGGCACCACGGGCGAAATTTTGCAAAGTTATCCCCTAGCACTAACGCAGCTTTTGATCACGTACCACATGCTCAAAGCCATGCGCGTGAAGTAGGGCGCGACATGCCGTGTCCCTACACCATCTAATATCAAGGTGCAATGTTGAACGGATTAGGTCATTGAATTTTGGTGCAGGCAATCTGCAACAATAGGCAGGTGCAGTGATTCAAGACCAAGCGCGTGACTACCGATTTGCTTCAAGGCGTGAACCTATTTCTCATCGGCATGATGGGATCAGGCAAAACAACCGTGGGCCAGCTATTAGCTGAACAGCTCAGCTATCGGTTCTTTGATACCGATGCCGTGATTGAGCAGGCAGCCCATCGTCCGATTCGCGACATTTTTGCGACCGAGGGCGAATCCGCGTTTCGTCAGCTTGAGACCCAGGTGCTTTCTCAGCTTTCCGCCTACACGCATCTCGTCATTGCTACAGGCGGCGGCATTGTTTTAGAGCGCATGAACTGGAGCTATTTGCGTCATGGCATTGTCGTTTGGCTCGATGTTGCGGTGGATCTGCTGTATGAACGCCTGCAAGATGATGCGACCCGTCCACTCCTGCAAACCCCTGATCCCCAAAAGACACTGCAAACCATTCTGGGACAGCGTGAGCACCTTTATAGTCAGGCGGATCTGAAACTAACCATTCAGCCCAGCGAATCGCCGCGTGAGATTTGCGATCGCATCCTCACCGAACTGCCCCACGTCCTCAAACCCGAAGTCACCCAAAACCAACCCAACTAAAATCCAAAATTCAAATCGATTATTATTTCCTGACATTCATTCACTTCCCGTCCAGATAACGTTGCGATCGCGAGTAGCCTCCCTTACACTGCTCTCAGCTTGGCAACGTGAATTCCGCCATATCCCAACTAATAGCAGACTGGCCCATGAGCAGCGAGAGCGAATACATCCAAGAAACTGAAGCCACGCGAGTACGGGTACTCAGCGAAGCCCTACCCTACATCCAGCAATTTCGAGGACGCACTGTTGTCGTCAAGTACGGTGGGGCAGCCATGAAAGACGCTTCCCTCAAGGCGAAAGTAATCCGCGATGTGGTGTTCATGGCCTGCGTGGGGCTGCGTCCGATTTTGGTACATGGTGGCGGGCCAGAAATTAACTCCTGGCTCGGTAAGCTGGGCATTGAACCCCAGTTTAAGAATGGCCTGCGCGTCACCGATGCGCCCACGATGGACGTGGTGGAAATGGTGCTGGTCGGTCGCGTCAACAAAGAAATCGTGTCGTTGATTAATCAAGCGGGGGGATCAGCCGTTGGCCTCTGCGGCAAAGATGGCGATCTGATTATGGCGCGACCTCAAGGTCAAGAAGGCATTGGCTTCGTGGGCGAAGTCATGAGTACCAATGTGCGGTTGCTGGAGGAACTGGTCGAAGCGGGCTACATTCCAGTGGTCTCCAGTGTCGCTGCTGACGAAACCGGACAAGCGTACAACATCAATGCCGACACCGTTGCGGGCGAAATCGCTGCCGCAATGGGAGCCGAAAAGCTGATTCTGCTGACCGATACCGCTGGCATTCTGCGGGACTACAAAGACCCATCGACGCTGATTCCACGCGTCGATATTCAGCAGGCTCGTAAACTGATTGACGACGGCATTGTTGGCGGCGGTATGATTCCCAAAGTCACCTGCTGTGTGCGATCGCTAGCGCAAGGCGTCAAAGCAGCACACATTATCGATGGGCGCGTGCCCCATGCCCTGCTGCTGGAAATCTTCACCGACATGGGCATTGGCTCAATGATTGTGGCATCGGAGTATCGGCTGTAGGGAGTGAGGAGTCAGGGGCTGTAGAGGCTGCAAAGGGCTGTAGAGGGCTGTAGAGGGAGTCAAGGGCTGTAAAGACTAAGTTTTTAATTTTGAATGCTGAGTTTTGAATTCACTGCTCAACTCAAAACTCAACATTCAAAACTCATCACCCATCCACCCCATTACCCCCATCACTCCTCACATCGCTAGGGGGCTGAACTTGCGATCGCGCTTTTTGCATCCCTTGCACTGTTAGTCAATCAACCGCAGCCGCAAAAAATCAGGATACTCGTACATGCGGCCTTCATTGGCTGCAATCGATGCCTTGATTGAATACACAAGTCCAGCAATGATGACGCCGATCAGGGTCAGAATGCCAATACCACAAACGAACAAAATCAGCGACGCAAACCCATATAGCGTCATCGTAATCTGAAAATTAAGCGATTCTTTGCCGTGGGCGTCGATGAACGGCGATTCTTCCCGCTTGATCAGCCAAATGACCAAGGGGCCCACAATGTTCCCAAATGGAACCCCTGCATAGGCAATCAGGGAGCTTAGATGACAGGCCATTGCCCACTGGCGCGTTTCTTGATCCATTTCTAATGTCATCGGATCGGGTCACAGTTGAGTGACGGTTATTGAGTGACGGTTAAGCGATAGCGAAGGTGACTGCATGATAGCGCTTTCTATCGGAAGTCAGATCTTGCTCATAAAATCTTGCCTTTTTTTAACCGGATCGAGAAAATCATGCTGTACGCTATGCCTAAACATTGCCCATAATATTGCTCTAAATTAATCATGACTCAATCGCCTCCTCCCGATCCACAATCCGATCGCCGCTTAACCATCGATGAGCTAATTGCGATCGCAGTTACTTTTCCTATCATGGGTGCGATTTTGTGGTGGGGGCTGGGGCGACCTACGGGTTCGCTGCTGTCCACAGGGGCGTTATCTGAGCCATCTGAACAACCTGGCTCATCACTACAGGACGGGTTATTTGCGCCGTTCAGCACAGACGACGATGAGGCCACAGAATCTGAGGAGTCCACAACCGCCTTTCCGACGCTAATTCCTGGCCCAGTAGGAGCAGATCCCGAGCGGGAGAATATCCCAACATCGCGCCCCACATCAGTTGTACCGTTCTTTAACACTGAGCGGGAGGACACTGCGATCCGACGCGATGCCGATGAAATTGAAACCGAAACCGTTTTACCAGCCAGAACCGCCGCCTCTGCCGAGACGGATGATACAACCGAAACTGTTCCGAAAGAACCGAGCCAAGTTGCGGTAACATTCCCAGATGTTTCCAGCGATTACTGGGCTGCTCCGTTTATTGCTGAGCTGGCCCAGCGAGACGTAATCACGGGTTTTCCCGATGGTAGTTTTTCACCGGATCAGCCTGTGAGCCGTGCCGGATATGCATCGATCTTGGCGGGTGCATTCGACCCGCAAACGGCATCCCAGACCGAGGAGATTAATTACAGCGATATTTCAGCCGACTTTTGGGCTCAAGATGCGATCGCAGCAGCGTCCTCCTCGGGTTTTTTGCAGGGCTATCCCGACAATCAGTTTCGCCCCGACACTAATTTGACGCGGGCTGAGGCTATTGTTGCCCTCGCCAATGGCCTCGATTTACAAACTCCCGAAAATCAAGATGACATCCTCAATCGCTACAGCGACGCGGATCAAATTCCAGACTATGCCCGTGGTGCGATCGCAGCCGCCACCCAGGCTGGATTAATCAGCAACTATCCCGATCCCAACCAGCTTGAACCCAGCCAGTCCGCCACTCGTGCTGATATTGCAGCGATGGTGTACCAGGGGCTAGTGCAAATCGGGCAGGCTGAACCCATCGATTCAGAATACGTTGTGCAGGAATGAGCCTCTCAGCATAACCTGTGCAAGCGTTGGGTTTTATGCTTCAGTCCAACCTACGTCAGTTAACTATCATCCAACTCCCTTGCCCCCTTGCTATATACATCTGAGCCATCAGCCGCAACGGTATTACGCCGATTTAGCAGTTGACGATGGGGACTGGCGCGATCGCACCACAAATGCCTCTTGCTGCAAAATTTGATGCAGATTCACATCTTTTTCCAGCAGACAAGCATGCCCACTGTTCGGCAAAATCCGAGTTTTCGCATTGGGCAGGTATCGGGCTAGGCGCTGCACTTCTAGAACCGATGGCAAGAGTCGATCTGCCTGACCCGCGATTAGCAAGACCGGACGCGTAATCGCTTTAAGCTGCGGTTTGGGCAAATGGAAATCTCGCAGCAGCGTCAGTCGCCAAGCCGAACTCTGCTGCGAGACAAACTGCATGGCCTCCAGCAAAGCCTGACGCGCATGTTCATCCAGCCGCTCTAGGGCGGCGAGAAACGGCAAAAGTCCGTAGGTAGACAATTGGTATAGCGGACTCGGAATCAGCGGCGTTAAGCCGGAACCCCAGTGCATCCAGGGCAGTTGACCATAGGAAGAGGCCGGATTAATTAAAATCATCCGGTCAAAAATGGTTGGATGGGCAACAGCAATTTTGAGCGCCAGACAGCCACCGAAGGATTCTCCACAGAGATACACGGGCCGTTTCAGGTGCGATCGCACCTCCTGCCGAATTAGGCGCACCACCTGCTCAACCAGCCCGTCCCAGTCTGTCAAATCGTCTGCGGGCACAGATAAACAGCGGATATCAAAACTGCGCTCTAGCCCTTCTAGCTGAGTTCGCAGCAGTTCGCCTGTGCCGTCCATCCCCGGCAAGAAAATGAATAGGGGATGATGGGGTTTTACCGTTGTAGGAGTCAGAAAACGGGCGGTGGGTGGTTGAGAAACGGTCATAACACTGTGCTGTGGGTGTGCTAACGGATTGAGATCAACGCTTTCATCAAGCTGTCGCTCAATCTGTTGCTATTTAAAGCCTACAAAGATTAAAAATTGTTGCAACATCACAATCTGATTGGACGACTGCTCTGTATTGATCGATACCGGATCTGCACCATATTGATCTTACTGTCTAGCGCGGCTGTCTGCACTAAACGCAAGAGGCGATTGAATCTGTATTTAGGGCAAAGCGCAAATGTTTCGATATATAAAGCGCTATCCCTAGTGGAATTTGTTACGAAAAAGCCCTAATATTGTTGTCAAGTGTCCCCAACCGTAACCTGCGATGACAGCCCTGTAATCGGATAAAGATCCCGTAGTAAGCGTCCGGCAATTTGTTGTTTTGTGGGATTGATAGTCTGTCATTGACGGCTACAGCGATCGCATCGGAGACATCATGAATTCCCCTACCCGCGAGCTTGATGCCATGCTGCTGTCTAACCGTTCGTCTCGATTGAATGATGCGCCAGTTGCCTACGGCTGGTTAGTCGGAGTTGCGATCGCAGCCAGTTTGTCCGGAGCCAGTCCAGCCACCGCTCAAGTTATGGAGCAGCTACCACCGCCACCCAACGTTACCTTTGGCGAAACGCTGCCAACCGCTACCCCTGTTCCCTATCGCAGCAGCGCAGCTTCGAGTCGGGCCGCCGCTCAGGATGCCTATCTTGTCTTTGTCAATGGCGACAGTCCACTAATGCTTCAGCAGGTGCGGGCCATTGTGCCGTCTGCTGACTATCGCGAACACGAAGGCCGCACAGTCATTGAGGCTGGTGTCTTCCAACAGCAGGATGACGCCAATCAGCAGATCGCTCAGCTTGAGTCGCGCGGCATCGGCGCAGGTCTCGACCGAGTCGAAATTGCCGCTAGTCGGGCCTCTGTCAATGCATTTGCGGGTACGGGCGGTTCTGCTCCACGCGAGGTGGAGTTCGGTCAATCAACAGTCGCAGTTGCTCCCGGTTCGAGTGCTTCCATTCCTAGCAATCAACCAGCATCCAGTCGCCGCAGTGGCGAGGACTCCGAGGACTCCGCCAACTATTTTGTAGTCGTGCCCAGCAACGGCATGAATGTGGAAACAATAAGTCAGTATGTTGCCCAGTTAGCCCTCGACGCCCCAGCCAGTGGGGTTCAAGTCGGTCAACACCTGGGTTCCCACGTCCGCGTCGGCCCTTTCCGCGATCGCGGCACGGCTCAAAACTGGGAAAACTATCTGCGCGCCTTCGGCATGGACGCCCGCGTTCACTATCGGCGTTAACCTGTTACATCCAAGTCTGTGTAAAAAACCAATCTATGGTTTGTGAAACCTTTGCGGCGCAAAGGTTTCACAAACCATAGATTATGGCTTTCAACCAGACTTCAGATCACATATTCGGTATTTTGTAGGAGCAAATTGGCCATTTGCCCCTACGGGGTTTAGGTTAATGACAAATACCTTGCAGGGTTGCCACGAAATCGGGGTAGGAAATAGAGGCAGCTTCAGCGCGGGCAATGGTGGTCGAACCAGAGGCCGCTAGGGCTGCGATCGCAAGGCTCATTGCCACTCGGTGATCGGTGTAGCTGTCGAGTTCGGCTCCGTTGAGCGGCGTTCTGCCCGTGATTTCCAGACCGTCCTCGCGCTCCGTCACCTTGGCTCCCATCGCCGTCAACTGTTTGGCCATCACCGCTAAGCGATCGCTTTCCTTAACCCGCAGTTCTGCCGCATCTTCAATTACGGTTGTCCCGTCAGCGAAAGCCGCAGCAACCGCAATAATTGGAATTTCATCAATCAGACGCGGCACCAGATCCCCAGCAATGAGGCACGGCTTCAGCGGACTGTAACGCACCCGCAGATCGGCCACGGGTTCTCCGGCTACCTCTCGCTGATTTTCCAGCGTAATATCGGCTTCCATTTGCGCCAGGGCTTCCAGAATTCCGGTGCGAGTCGGATTAACGCCGACGTTTTCAATCACCAACTCCGAATCTGGCACAATTGCCGCCGCCACCAGCCAGAACGCCGCCGAGCTGATGTCACCCGGTACGACAACCGTCTGTCCCCACAGTTTCGCTGGCCCGATTACCGTCGAGCTACAGGTGGCTTCATCAACTTGAATGTCTGCACCAAACGCTGCCAGCATCCGCTCACTGTGATCCCGCGATCGCGCTGGTTCAGTTACCGTTGTTGCGCCTTCGGCCATCAAGCCCGCCAGCAAAACACAGGACTTCACCTGAGCAGACGCAATCGGTGACTGGTAGTGAATCGGCTTCAGTGTTGTGCCCTGAACAGCTAGCGGCGCGAGATTGTGACCACAACGACCCCAGATATTAGCTCCCATGAGCCGCAGGGGATTGACGACCCGCGACATGGGGCGCGATCGCAGCGAGTCATCACCCGTAACCGTGAAAAACCGATCGGGATGAGACGCCAAAATGCCCAGCATTAGCCGCAGCGTCGTACCGGAATTGCCCGCATTCAGCACGTCCATCGGCTCTTGCAGTTGCCCTAGTCCAAGACCCCGCACCCGCACTTCGGTCTCATTCAGGGGAGAAATCTGCGCTCCCATTGCCCGAAAGCATTCAGCAGTACTGCGCGGATCTTCACCCAGCAGTAAGCCTTGAATAATCGTCTCACCCTCGGCCAGTGCGCCCAGCATCAGCGCCCGGTGTGAGATCGACTTATCACCCGGCACCCGAATCCGGCCCCGTAGCGCCAATCCGGTCGCGGGTGGATAAATTACTAAAGATTGATGTGATTCAGAGGAATTAAGGGTGACAGTCTTGTGCGATCGCATTAGGCTAAATTAGGCAAGCATTCGTCTAGCCATCCTACCCCGTTTTTGCACCCTCGCTTGCGACAAATTCTCTCCTCACACCTTCTAAAAATTTGCCCATGCTAACCCATCGCCATCGGCCCGTCAGCTTGTCTCTGCTGTCGTTTGATCTGCCCGTCTGGTCAACGATTGAAACAGCAGCCACGCTCTACCAAAAAGACGAGCAGCGGTTTCATCTACTCTTGACTGAACCTGTGATCAAAGAGGCTAGTTTGGGTGAAGATGCCCTCAACGACGCGGCAGTCACCCCCTTTGGCTTCACTTCCGCCACCGAAACGCCTCGCTTGCTGTGGTTTGAGATCTCGCCCTATCGCGTCATCATGACCATGCAGGGCAATGGCCGCTTCAGCTATCGCCATCTTTGGGGGCCGGGAATCTTCGGCCTCAGCCGCTACTGGCTCCAGCATCCCAAGTTAAAAGACGTTGAGCAAATTCGCTTACGAAACTATACCCGGAGCCTGACGGTAAGCGGTGAGCCACTGCCAGAGCATCTACGGCTGGAATATGAGCTATGGGCTAATCAGCTCCATCTTGGTCACTACGTGCTGAATCTAGAGATTCAGCATTAGAGAAACATATCTATACGCGTACTCATGCACGATTGACAGCAGCACGTCTTTTACTACTTACAGCTAGCAACCACTCGCTTCAGCTCAGGTGACACCGCCACCGTCAGCGCTTCTTCATCTGGAAGCTCAACGGTTAGCGTATCTGCTGCAACCAGTTGTTCTAGCCACGGATCGGTGTTCAGCATACGGCCTGTATAGCCTGGCAACTCCCAATTAATACCAATTGCTTGCAGCAGTGTATCCCCCTCAGAGGACAACAGATTCATATCAACCGTGCTGTTCTCAGGTACATTCGCTGCCCGATAAAACACCAGTTCTTCGGCCAAATCATCACAGCTAACCGAGAAAACTGCATCGCTAGCTTCATAACCATAGATCGCCGCCGTCGCTCCATTATTGTCTTTGAATGACCAAAAAGCTGGGCCGTCCGGCTGATCGCTGCTCTGCTTGCTATTCTGCACCTCATCTAGACTAGCAGCGTTGGAGGGTGCCAGCATTGTCGAGCTAGCATCTGGTTCATTCTGTGGCAACGGGCTACAAGCAGGGAGTAGCAAAGTCATGACTAAAACGGCAGTAGCGGGTATTCGCATCACTTTGGGTCTCCTAGTAAGTTAGGCATAAGCCCATTGACGCAATATCTTTATAGCTTGTTTCAGACAGAGGTTAGTGCCGAGTTTCATGTTTCAACGTCACCCTGAGTCGATGTGAATTCAGCGCGGTATCTACTGTGCCAACATAGATTCAAGATGAGACTACAACATTAAGGCGACATAACAGAAAGGCGACATAACAGAGATCAGCTATGTCTATTCCTAGCATTAACTACCTCACCGACGCTGACGGCAATCCCAAGGCCGTTGTCATCCCTATCGAGCTTTGGCGGCGACTGATGCCCCAAGACAATGAAACACTCGAAAGTCTTGCCGAAAATTTAGAAGACTACTGCTTAAATAAAGCAATGGACGAAACCAAAACATCGCCCCTGCTCAGCCGCGAAGATGCGCTTCAGTTTTTGGAAGAGGAGGAAGCCGATTGAAAATCGAATATCGGAAGCTCTTTTTGAAAGATCTGAAAAAACTCAAAGGCTCATCCGCTTATCAGTAAATCTTTGAGCTTGCCTTTACAACATTGCCAGCAGCTCAGTCTCTCCAAAGTCTGCCTAATGTAAAAGCATTAACAGGGTATTCCAATCGATATCGCATTCGCGTCGGTGATTATCGAATTGGGATTGAACTGAACGGCAATACGCTAGAAGTCATGAGAGTTTTACATCGTCGCGAATTTTACCGTTATTTTCCATAAACTGAATAGAACGTCTCAAAAATCACAGTTACAGCTCTGATAACTTAAAACCCAACAATCTTGGGACTGTTGGGTTTCGCAGGCTCAACGCCAACCTACAGGAGGCGAATAAGCTACAAGATTTAGTAATTAGGCATTAACGATCAGCTTCTAACGCGGCGGTGCGAACTGATAGCTGCAAGGTTTGCTGACCCCGTCGCACTTGCACCCGGAGGCGCTGTCCCACGCGGCTGTGATCGATCAGCGTTTGCAGGTCTTCGGCTTTCTTCGTGGGTGTGCCATCGATTGACTGGAGCACGTCGCCGCGACGAATTCCAGCTTCGGCAGCAGGCGTATCGGGGAAGACCCGCACAACTAGAACACCCTCCACCTCTGGCAGCATCATGGCCGCATTGGGATCGTCATTGTTGCGCTTAGCGGCATCAGGTGTCAGCGTCGCAATTTGCACACCCAAATAAGGATGGTCAACCTGTTTGCCTTCAATCAGTTGGGACGAAATTTCCTTCGCCTTGTTGATGGGAATCGCAAAGCCAATCCCCATCGCATCGGCGCGAATCGCCGTATTGATACCAATCACCTCGCCTCGGTCGTTCAGCAGCGGGCCACCAGAGTTACCGGGATTAATCGCTGCATCGGTTTGAATGAACTCTAGGCGCTTATTGGGAATGCCAACCGTGGCGCTTGAGCGCTTGAGCGTGCTGATAATGCCAAGGGTAACGGTGTTGTCTAAACCCAGGGGATTGCCAACTGCGATCGCCCAGTCGCCCACTTCAATCGTGTCGGAATCGCCCATTGGCGCAATCGGCAGGTCTGGATCATCGGCCTGGATGCGAATCACCGCTAAATCAGTCACCTGATCCACCCCTTCCACCGTGCCCTCGAAGGTGCGGCCATCTTTGAGCGTGACGGTTACCTTATCAGCATCATTCACCACATGGGCATTGGTGAGAATGTCACCATTGGCATCGACGATAAAGCCCGAACCTTGACCTTGCAGAGTCCGCTCTTGGGGAGGAACATTAAACCCTTCAGGTGCGCCGAAAAAGCCTCGGAAGAACGGATCATCAAACAGTGGGTTTGGCTGCCTCGTGATGGTGCGTTCGGTGTCAATGCGGACAACCGCAGGGCCAACCTGGCGCACTGCGGCGGCAACAAAGCTACCTTGAACAATCGGTGCAGCTTCAGCGTTAGTTTCTGCACCGAGTACCTGCGCTTGTGCAGTGCTAGGGCTGCATAGGGTTGCGATCGCAACCAGCAGCACCAGCAGACTAGTTTGAGCCCATCGGTGGATCTGAGCCACCGTCAATGCTCGTGTAGGTAATGATCGTCTCTCATAGTGCGGCATTCCAGCCCGGTGTTTCGTTATCATCTTCGTCATCTCAGTTGTGATTGAGAATGTATAGTGAAGCTAAGTAGGTTGGCACAAATAAACGCATCTAAAAACCGGGGGAGCACCCCTCCGGGGTGCTCCCCCGGTTTTTAGATATGCATGGATTTATATGCATCGACCTATTCACTTCTATTATT
>CBKWJC010000133.1:0-12311 GCA_966674685.1 uncultured bacterium | reverse complement strand
GGAGAAAAAAAGAAACGCCCTCTCCACTCTTATTTCGCAGCAAACAAACCAAGAAGCGGGGTTTTCCCTCCACCGCGACGAGAAAAACTCCCGCTTCTGGGTTTTAATAAGTTCAACTGATACTGCAAGAACCTCACTATGAGTACCGATCCATTTCGCGTTGGCATTGCTGGCCCTGTCGGGTCGGGCAAAACCGCCCTAGTTGATGCCCTCTGCAAAGCCCTGCGCCAGCAGCACCAAATCGCTGTTGTCACTAACGATATCTACACCCAAGAAGATGCCCAGTTTCTCGTTCGCAGTCAGGCACTGGAACGCGATCGCATTATTGGCGTGGAAACAGGCGGCTGTCCTCACACCGCCATTCGAGAAGACGCTTCGATTAATCTAGTTGCGATCGAGCAGCTAATTGAGCGGTTCACCAATTTAGATTTGATTTTTGTCGAAAGCGGCGGCGACAACCTAGCTTCCATGTTTAGCCCCGAACTCGTAGATCTAACCATTTACGTGATTGACGTATCCGCTGGAGACAAAATCCCCCGCAAAGGCGGCCCCGGCATTACCAAATCCGACCTACTGGTAATCAACAAAATTGATCTGGCTCCCCTCGTCGGTGCCGATTTGGACGTGATGGATCGCGATGCCCGTCGGATGCGAGGCGAACGCCCATTTGTCTTCACCAATCTCAAAACGCAGCAGGGCTTAGATCAAATTATCAACTTCATCCACTTCCACGGATTTGTTGAACTCACGAATGCTACATAGCCCTTACCATTGGGCATGAGACGTTTATACAGCTCAACGTTTAAACGTTTAAACATTTCAAGTGTTCTGACTGCTCTAACCGATTTGGCTACTGAAAAAATACAAAAAAAAGCCCGACCCGTCACAGGCCGAGACTTTATTCACCATGTTGATGTCGTACTTACTTATCCAGTGAGACTCAGTTGAGTGTTTTTGTGAGTGTTCCTGGGGGCTTTTGTTGATACTCTAACGATATCAATTCCAACTCGGCATTTCGCCCTACAAGCATTGGTGATTTCGTTGGTAAATTGGTGAAAGTGCTGAAAAGTTAGGACTGAGTGCTGAGTGACGGGGTGGATGAGTAGATGGGCAATCGCCTGATGATGTGATAGAGCTAATTTACTCCGTTCCCCTGTTACTCCATTGCCCCATTACTCCATCACCCTCAACTCCCTCGACTCCCTCGACCTCGACTCCCTCTACAGCCCTCTACAACCCTTTCTAACTCCTCCGATACTGATTCCCTGGCAACTGCGCCACCAGTTCCATCAACTCAAGCTGCGTTAGCGCACTCAAAATCTGTTCTGTCGGTAAGCCGAGCTTCTGCACAATTAAGTCCAGCGGCATCGGATCAAACGGGATTGCTTCGAATACCTGCTTCAATTGGGGATTGAGATCCGGTGGCGGTGCCGAGTGCTCTGGTAAATCTTCCACAAGACGCAAGTGCGGCATTGCGCCCAATGATTCCAGTAGATGACTGTCACTCAAAATGACGTGAGCGCCTTGGTTGAGCAAATTGAGGCAACCCTCAGATCGGGCATCATCTAGTGAACCGGGTAGTACATACACGTCTCGGCAATAATCATTAGCAAGTCGTGCTGTAATCAAGGCTCCAGACTTTTGCCGGGCTTGAATGATGAGGATGGCTCGACTCAAACCAGCGATAATGCGATTGCGACGCGGGAAATGGGCTCGATCGGGTGGTGTCCCGTCTGGGTATTCACTGACCACGAGTCCCTGTTCCAAGATCTGCTTGTACAAAAAATGGTTTGAGCGAGGATAGACTACGTCTACGCCAGTGCCAAGTACTGCGATTGTCCGACCGTTGTTTTCTAAGCAGCTTCGATGTGCTTCTGCGTCCACTCCGTCTGCCAAGCCTGAGACGACCGTAAACTTATTTCGGGTTAAACCTACGCTCAGCTTGCGCGTCCAGCGGCGACCATAATCTGAAGGGCTGCGAGTGCCGACAATTCCCACGGTGGGCGTGATCCCCCGGTTTTCATCTGCGTCAACTTGACCGCGATAGTACAAAACAGGTGGCGGATCGGTAATCTCAAACAGCAGCTTGGGATAGTCGGGATCAGCGGGTGTCCAGAAGCAGGGATAGCGCTGCTCATGCTGCTTAAGCAATTCTTCGGGATCAATCCGCGATCGCAACTGAGCAATCGTATCGGCTCCCTGTAACCCAATGCCGTCTACTGCCAATAAATCTGCTGGACTAGCAGCCCAAGCCGTCGCTAAACTGCCAAACTGCTGATGAATTCGCTTTAGGATAACAGGGCCAACGCCGCTAATCGTTGACCAAGCTAGCCAATATGCCCGCTCTGTCATGAGATTGCCAAACTGTACCAACTACTGATGGTCATATATAGCTGTCGTCAGCGTGGTTAGGACACGGACATCTTTGTAGCATGGCGGAGCCATGCCACAAAGATGTCCTAACTAAATATGACTATCGCTATACGTTCGTACACTATGGCAGTTGACATTGACCAATCGCAACTTAGCTGAGCGGCAACAGGGCTCCCGTTTGGCTCAATTCCGAGTAAATAACGATGAATCTCCGCCATTTGACGGAACCATCATCTCCTTTTGCAACGTTTGGTTGATGACAGGTTGGAAAGCATTGACTCACAATATTCGTGACGAAACTGGCATGAAAAGGGCTTGCAACCCCATAAGGTTGTTTATAGTAGTAGATAACACGACAACATAAACGAATCACGGTCGGTGCAACCGTGCGATCGCGCATAGCATTAGCGCTAACTCAAGGCAACATTCAAAGTAAACATTCTTGCAAAAGTGTGTACTTTTGTGTTTCTCTGTTTGTATTCCTAATTACACTTTCTCGCGAACGCATCGTTAATTCTTCTGCCTCAAATATTCAATTTTCTCCCGATGCTGATCCAGCTTGGGCAATTTCTTTTATTTTTGTCCTATTTTTTACCCCGTATGTAGCAAATACTGATTTAGCCGATATCCTAATCGCTAATCTCGTCTATCCATTGCGTGTTTGTGCCAACCACCTATCCAGTTTGATTCCCGTTGCCCTTCTGCTGTTTCATTGTGTGTTCGTTGTTAATTCAGCACCCCTTGCTTCTCGGTTTTAGTCCGTTGAGCGAGACGATTCGCCATTTAGTTAGCTACTGTGTTCTCTTATCCCTATGAACTTACCCGCTGCCATTCAAACAACCTCAAATCACAATGTGCCACTGCCAGATTGGTTACAGTCTTGTCTGATTGCCAAACCTGGTGGTGAGTCTGATCAACTGGGCGACAGCGCATCTGCACAGGATGTGGATTTGGTCTGTCGGGCGTTTGAATTTGCCTATCAGCTCCATCGGGATCAGTATCGGGCCTCCGGTGAACCCTATATCAGCCATCCAGTAGCGGTGGCTGGGCTACTGCGTGATTTGGGTGGCGGTAGCGCGATGATCGCGGCTGGCTTTTTACACGACATTGTGGAAGATACCGATGTTACCCCCGCCGAAATTGAAGAACGGTTTGGCAGCGAAGTTCGCCATTTGGTTGAAGGGGTGACTAAGTTGTCTAAGTTCAACTTTTCTAGCAAGACCGAGCGGCAGGCCGAGAATTTTCGCCGCATGTTTTTGGCAATGGCACAGGACATCCGCGTGATTGTGGTGAAGCTGGCTGACCGACTGCACAATATGCGAACGCTAGAACATCTGGCACCCGAAAAGCAGCGCCGCATTGCTCAGGAAACCCGCGAGATTTTTGCGCCGCTGGCCAATCGTCTGGGGATTGGTCGCTTCAAGTGGGAACTGGAAGATCTAGCGTTCAAGTACATTGAGCCGCAGTCCTATCGGGAAATTCAAACCTTGGTGGCTGAAAAGCGGGCGGATCGAGAAAATCGGCTGCAGGATGTGGTGCAGACAATCTGCGATCGCTTACTCAAATTGGGCATTGATCCCGTCGATATTAGCGGTCGGCCCAAACATTTGTACGGTATTTACCAAAAAATGCAGCGGCAGCAGAAGGGCTTTGAGGAGATTTACGATATTGCCGCCATTCGGATTATCGTGACCGAGAAATATGAATGCTATCGGGCATTAGCGGTGGTTCACGATGCCTTTCGTCCGATTCCGGGTCGCTTTAAGGACTATATTGGCTTGCCGAAACCGAACCGCTATCAGTCGCTGCACACAGCGGTGATTGGTCGCACTGGTCGCCCCATTGAGGTGCAAATTCGTACTCAGGAGATGCACCACATTGCCGAGTATGGGATCGCGGCTCACTGGAAGTACAAGGAATCCGGTGGGGCTAGCGTTCAGGTCACGGCGGAAGACGAAAAGTTTACCTGGCTGCGTCAGCTCCTGGAGTGGCAAAGCGATCTGAAGGATGCCAATGAGTATCTGGAAAACGTCAAGGATAATTTATTCGATGACGATGTCTATGTGTTTACGCCCAAAGGGGATGTACTGGCACTCTCGCGGGGCGCAACTCCGGTAGACTTTGCCTATCGAATTCACACCGAGGTGGGCAATCACTGCTCGGGAGCCAAGGTGAATGGTCGAATTGTCACCCTAGATTATCGGCTGCAAAATGGCGATATTGTTGACGTTCTGACGCAGAAGAATGCTCACCCCAGCCTGGACTGGATGAACTTTGCCACCACCACCAGTGCTCGTAATCGGATTCGGCAATGGTATAAGCGATCGCACCGGGATGAGAATATTGCTCGCGGTCGCGACATGCTAGAGAAAGAGCTGGGTAAGGAGGGGTTTGAGTCGCTGTTGAAGTCCAGTCCGGCCCAGGTCGCGGCTGAGCGCTGTAATTACCAAACTGTGGACGATTTACTGGCGGGGTTGGGCTATGGCGAAGTCACGATTAACAACGTGGTCAACCGTCTGCGCGATGCGGTTAAGGCTCAGCAGCCAATTGCACCCGCCACCACTGAAGAATTACTGGAAGATGCTGTCAATGCTTCACCTGTGCGCCCTCAGCAAAAGCAATCTGGCGCACCAATTTTAGGAGTTGAAGGGCTGCTGCACCATGTTGCAGGCTGCTGTAACCCGCTACCGGGTGAACCGATTATCGGCGTGGTCACCCTCAGCAGTCGTGGCATTTCCATTCACCGTCAGGACTGTCCCAATATTGAGTCAATTGATGGTGATCGGTTTATTCCCGTTAGCTGGAACAACAGCAACGATTCCCATGGACGACCTCAAACCTATCCGGTCAATATTCAAATTGAAGTGATCGACCGCGTGGGCGTGCTGAAAGATATTTTGTCCCACCTAACGGATCACAAAATCAACGTCAACAACGCTCAGGTCAAAACTTTTCCGGGGCAGACGGCCATCATCAATCTTGGGATCGATATTCGCGACCATCAGCAGCTAGAGTACACCTTCATGCAGATTCGTAAGATGGCAGACGTGCTGAATATTAAGCGCGTCCTTCAGTCTGACTAATCGGGCTGGCTAGTCTACGGCTCATTGAGGACTAACCTAGAGGACTAACTTAAATTTGCACACCCAAAATCATATAGATAAAAAATCCGGTCACAACGCCGTAGCAGCAGGACATGAAGCCCTTCCATGAGTTGCAATAGTGGCTCCAGATGATGGCGGAAAAGGTGCCGGAAAACAGCAGTTCGCCAATGGGAAAGCTTGATTCGTAAAAGTTTCGAGCCATGATAAACATCATGACTGTCCAGAGCGAAAAGACGAAATACAGGTTGAAGGGCGGAGTTTCATTCCGTCCCTTGGTCACCTTTGAAAAAAACGTGATGTAAATGTTGAAGATAAAGGGTAGACAAGCTGCAAATATGCTACGCAAGCCCGTTACAAAGCTGGCTGTGAATGCGCCCACTAGAAAATAAATCATGTAACCGATCAGGATGGTGAGCGCTAGACCTGCGATCGCAATGTTGATCATCTTGAGCCAACGCTCTTGCTGAGAAGTCAACCCGGTTTGTTTATTCATAAATTAGATGGCTCTACAGCTTGCATAAATCCTGCATAAATCGAAATGAAGCATCAAGCAGAACTAGCCAGCGCCAAGTCTCCGGTAGTCGCCAGTTACGAGTTTAACTGTGAATTGGCTGCAAAATGTTGCGAAATAATTTGCTTTGCTTCTTCTTCAGAAGATAAACGGTAGTGAGCCAAAAATGTAAATGCTCTTTCTCGTCGATCATTAGGAGCTGCAGGCTCCCAAAGGGTTAGCTGAATTTCATTGTCGAAAGAACGAATCCGGCATTGAACTGAAGATTGACCTGAAGAAGCTTGAACTGAAGAATTAGCTAACATGATACTGTCAAGGGAAATAAGTAATTATTAAACAAAGGCAGATATTAAAATTGAGGCAATTCACTTAAGCACCACAGCCAGTGAATTCAGACCCTGATTAACCATCAAGTTAATGTAATCAACATTCATGTGTCCTCTGTCCCGTAGGTGATCTCCTGCCGATTCGCTCTATCTACGGATACGCTCTATAGCTTTTATGGCCATCTGCTGGGGTTGAGCTAAGAGTTTCGAGTGCTGGAATACGCCTCACGCCTTACTCGTCTCGCCTCACTGTTCCCTCTATAGCCTTTTCACTTCTCGCACTTTACGCTTCTTGCCTTGCTCTATTCATGAAACGATGCATTTGCCAAGTTGCTTGCGTAAACCCTCTCCAACAGCGGATTACATAGCAGTAGGCAACCTCTAAATCAGTGATTTGAACGGCTCAAAATAGAGTGTTAAAAGCTTTTTGTCGCAGATCTCATCTCATCCGCTAGAATTTACTGCAATAGTTTCTGGCGTTCTGGGCATTTTATGTCCATAATGCATCTACTCATCATTTCGTAATTGTTCTTCTTTGTTCATGACTGCTGTGCCTGTTCCACCACGGTCACCTAAATCGTCTCGTAAGTCTGCTAGCCAGCCAGCCACTCCAGAGGTGACGCCTGTTTTCGCGCTGAAGGAAATGGTGGCGCGTTTACGGCGAGAACAGGACAAAATTCAGGATTTACTGAGTTCCCTCGGCTTCGCTTTACGCAGCTTCAACAACCTGAATCAGTTTCTAGAGCTGATTCCAATGATGGCGAGTCGTGTAACGGACAGTGATGGTGGAGCACTGATTCTATTTAAACCAGACGGCCAGATGCGATTAGAGCGGCTGCACTGTCAGGGAAGCGATCGCTGTCGAGATGTGAGACGCGCGATTGAGGCTGCCACTCGTCATGTGACCTCTACATTGCCTGTACCAACGGAGTCAAGCGCAATTACGCTAGCCTCTGGCGCAATGCTGGCGCTGGATCGGCAGATTCATCAGTTTTTAGGCTCAGATATTCAAATTTTCGGCACTGCCATCATTGTTAAAAATGTGGAGCGGGGTCGTCTCTATGTTTTTAGCCGCGATCCTAGCTATAGCTGGACGGAAACGCGGCAGAAACTGGTGCGATTAGTGGCCGACCAAACCGCTGTTGCTATTGAGAATGATGAGCTGACGGTTCAATTACGCAAGAAAGATCGGCTGGATCGAGAGCTGGAAATTGGGGCAGAAATTCAGCTTCAGCTTTTACCGAGCCACTGTCCAGAGATTAAAGGAATTGAGCTAGCGGCGCGTTGCAAAACGGCGAATCGAGTGGGTGGTGATTATTATGACTTTATTCCAGCGAACTATGACGAACTCAGACCCCATGAAGGGGAACATCAGCCGGAGCAAGGCACCTGGAGTTTTGCGATCGGGGATGTGATGGGTAAGGGGGTGCCCGCCGGACTGATTATGACGATGCTGCGGGGAATGCTGCGGGCGGAGGTGCTAAATGGACACTCTCCAGCGCGGATTTTACAGCATCTGAATCGAGTTATGTATGCCGATTTGGAAAACTCGAATCGATTTGTGACGCTGTTTTATTCGGAATACGATCCAGAAACGCAAATTTTGCGCTATAGCAATGCGGCCCATAATCCGCCGCTGCTGTGGCGTGAGTCAAAGAAAACGGTCAAGCGGCTCGATACATTGGGTATGCTGATTGGTTTGGATCGAGATACGCAATATCACGATGCTCAGGTTCATCTCCAGCCAGGGGATACGATTATTTACTATACCGATGGTTTTACGGATGCTGCGAATCAGAGCGGTGAGCGGTTTGATGAGGAAAACCTGATTCAGAGCTTCTGTTGGGCCTGCGAAAATTTTGATCATCCCGAAGAAATTCTGGATTATTTATTTACTCGGCTCCAGCAGTTCATTGGCTCGGCGCGCCACAATGAAGATGACATGACGCTGATTGTGATGCGAGTTGATTCTGATCGAACGCTACGAGCAGCCCAGAATAAAGATGCGGAAGCTGATGAGACTGCGACAGATGAGTCATCTGATGATGGGCTAGAGGCAGCGAAGAAAAAAGAGGCGGGTCGGGAGCCACAACTGCCTCATTTTCTGAGGTAGATTGCCTAACGTAGCGTTCTTTCAATAAAGCAATCTGGGCATCATAGTTTCTGGTAAGCTCTGTGGTCAGAATGGTTGTTGTGTGAGGTAAATGTTATGGTCGAGCATACAGTTGAAGGATTAGGCGCGATCGCAGATTTCGCGGACTTGATCATCGTTCATCCAGTTGAATTAGAAGTCAATTACAAGCCGATGCAAATCGATTGGCACATGGATCAGTTTTTCATGACTGATGCCCAGGATCTTGTTCTGGCGCAGTTTGAGCAGGATCTTTGGGGTGATGTTAGCGGTGCATTCAACAATTTTGTTGAGTCGGGTCAGCTTTGGGCCTTGTTAATTGGTATTGTGATGGGCTATCTCTTGAGGGGGTTAACTTCTTTTGGCTAATGTTTAGATCAGCCTAATTGATACTTCTGTGGATGCATAACTTGCAGTAGCTTGCATTCAATCAGATGCACAATTGGCCTTAAGTCTCTAAGCGGTAATTTTGCGATCGCAGCACGGCAAAATTATCGCTTAGTTATTTATGGCGCTACAGGATTAAACCCAGGAGCGATAGCCATATTGGTTGAGGCATTTACAAAATTAGTGTTTGAACGTTTGAACGACTTCAGGTTTCCCAACATCCTAACCAAGCTGACTACGGCGATAACTCTGTGTCATGGTCTCGTAGCGCAGGACGAAAGTTAGCTAGTTCAATTTCTAGCTTTATTCCGGTATTGTTACTAAAGCGTTGGGACGGTGGTCGATTTTGACTCCCCAACTGGCTGTTTGATTACTTTCTGATAGCACTGCATGAATAATCCTTCTCAATCGGCGTCTCAAACCTGGAGCCAGCGATTTGAAACGGCTCTCCATCCTGCGATCGCGCGGTTTAATGCCAGCATCGGCTTCGATATTGAGCTGATTGAATATGACATTACGGGTTCTCAAGCCCATGCGGAGATGTTGGCCTATACAGGTATCATTTCGCAGGAAGAGGGCAAAACTCTGATCGAAGGATTGGAGCAGGTTCGGCAGGAATATCGGGACGGCAAGTTTAATCCTGGTATTGAAGCTGAGGATGTTCACTTTGCGGTTGAGCGGCGTCTGACGGAGCTGGTGGGCGATGTCGGTAAAAAACTGCACACGGCGCGATCGCGCAATGACCAAGTTGGCACCGATATCCGGCTCTATCTGCGGGATCAGATTGATCAAATTCGCGAGCAGCTCAAGCAGTTTCAGTCCGTTCTACTTGATCAGGCTGAGCGCAATATTGAAACGCTAATTCCGGGCTATACCCATCTTCAGCGGGCGCAGCCGTTGAGCTTGGCCCACCATCTGCTGGCCTACTGCGATATGGCGCAGCGGGACTGGGAGCGCTTGGGCGATGTCTATCAGCGGGTCAACACCTGTCCCTTGGGCAGCGGTGCGCTGGCGGGTACGACGTTTCCGATTGATCGCCACTACACAGCTAACCTGCTGGAGTTTGGCCAGGTTTATACCAATAGCTTGGATGGCGTTAGCGATCGCGATTTTGCGATTGAATTCCTCTGCGCGGCCAGCCTGATTATGGTGCATCTGTCGCGGCTGTCTGAAGAAGTAATTCTCTGGGCGTCGGAAGAGTTTCGCTTCATCTCGCTGAAGGATAGCTGCTCGACGGGGTCGAGTATTATGCCGCAGAAGAAGAATCCTGATGTGCCGGAACTGGTGCGGGGCAAGACTGGGCGCGTGTTCGGGCATCTGCAAGGGCTGCTGGTGCTGATGAAAGGTTTGCCGCTGGCTTACAACAAGGATTTGCAGGAAGATAAAGAAGCGCTGTTTGATGCGGTTAAAACCGTCAAAGCTTGTCTTGAAGCGATGACGATTCTCTTTCAGGAAGGGCTGGAGTTTCGCGCGGCGCGACTGGCTGAAGCGGTGTCAGAAGATTTCTCTAACGCGACTGATGTGGCAGATTATCTGGCGGCTAAAGGCGTGCCGTTCCGCGAGGCGTACAACCTAGTTGGCAAAGTGGTCAAGACTTCGCTGGCCGCAGGCAAACTGCTCAAGGATCTGACCCTGCAAGAATGGCAGCAGATTCATCCAGCTTTTGAGAAAGATATCTATGATGCGATCGCACCTCGGCAAGTGGTCGCGGCTCGCAACAGCTTTGGCGGCACGGGCTTTGAGCAGGTTCGCAGTGCGGTACAAAATGCGCGATCGCGCTTGTAATCGAGTATTTAGTCATGATGTTGGGCTGCGCCAGCTAAGCTCGGCAGCCCAACATCATAATCCGATGGAAGTGCGTAATACTGGAACAAGAACGAACAATTGATGTGAAGGAAAAGGGTTAGGAATGGAACTTCGGGTAACAGATCAATCCATCCTAAATTGGTTTGGCGACTGCTTGATTATTGGCCTGTTTGAAGATACCGAGCAGCTAACAGGCGCATTGGCTGAGCTGGATGGCAATCTATCGGGGCTGCTCAGTGAGCTGATTGAAGAGTCAGAATTCAAAGCCACCGAAGGCAACAGCGTGATTACGCGGGTTGGCCAAGGCGAAATCAAGAAAGTCGGGCTAGTTGGTCTCGGCAAGCCTGATATCCTCAAATTTGACGGGCTGAGACGAGCCGCCGCTGCGATCGCACGTTTAGCCAAGAAAGAGAAGTGCAAAACGCTGGGCATCAGCCTGCCCCTCTGCGGCAACAATCCGGCGATGACGACTCAGGCCATTGCGGAAGGCGTGCTGCTGGCACTGCATCAGGACAACCGCTTCAAGTCGGATAAAGAGAATGGAGCGCTGAAGCTAGAGCGGGTGGATTTACTCGACTTGGGTGGCCAAGAGGCTGCGATCGCAACGGCGCGATTTGTGGCGGACGGTACAATCCTGGCGCGAGAACTGGTTTCAGCTCCGCCCAACGTGGTGACACCGATGAGCTTGGCGGAAACCGCTCAGGCCATTGCCAGCGACTCCGGCATGGAGCTAGAGATTCTGGAGCGGGAAGATTGCGAAAAGCTGGGCATGGGCGCTTATTTGGGCGTAGCGCAAGCCTCCGATATGCCGCCGAAGTTTATTCACCTCACCTACAAGCCCGAGGGAACGCCCCGCAAGAAACTGGCAATTGTCGGCAAGGGACTCACCTTTGACTCCGGTGGTTTGAACCTAAAACCCTCTGGCAGTGGCATCGAAACCATGAAAATGGACATGGGTGGAGCTGCCGCGACGCTGGGAGCGGCTAAGGCAATCGGTCAAATTAAGCCCGATGTCGAGGTGCATTTCATCAGCGCCGCCACGGAAAATATGATCAGCGGTCATGCCCTGCATCCCGGCGATATTTTGACCGCTTCCAACGGCAAAACTATCGAGGTAAACAACACTGATGCTGAGGGGCGTTTAACCTTGGCCGATGCCTTGGTCTTTGCCGAAAAGCTGGGTGTAGATGCAATTGTTGACCTGGCAACGCTGACCGGAGCCTGCATTATCGCGCTGGGTGACGATATTGCGGGTGTTTGGAGCAATAACGATGCTTTGGCTACTCAACTGCTCTATGCGGCGGAAGCGGCGGGCGAAAAGTTCTGGCAAATGCCGATGGAAGAGAAATACTTCGAGGGCATGAAGTCAATGGTGGCCGACATGAAAAATACCGGGCCACGGGCAGGCGGTTCAATCACAGCCGCGCTGTTCCTCCAGCAGTTCATTGAGAACACGCCTTGGGCACACCTCGATATTGCTGGCCCCGTTTGGACAGAGAAGGAAGGTGGCTACAACAATCCGGGCGGCACGGGATTCGCGGTACGTACTCTAGTTCAGTGGGTGCTGAGCGAAGAAACCAGCGATCGGCCTGTGATCCCGCTACAGCCGACGCTCAGCTAGTTCATTTAGTTTGTTGTAATTGCGACACTTGCCTTCATTCCCCAGCCCCCTT
>CBKWJC010000132.1:0-12514 GCA_966674685.1 uncultured bacterium | reverse complement strand
TCCGGTAGCCTTTACGTTTCCAGAAAGTCGATTCATTTTTGCAAAAAATTCTATTGATTGTGGGGGCGAATGCCCATTCGCCCCCAAAAACATTCAATCGCCATTAATCAACGGGTATTGGGACAATTACCGTTACCGCAAGGGCGAATGGCCATTCGCCCCTACAGGTGGTGGTCTGCAATTGAACGGAATATTTCAGAAACAGGATGACCAATACTGGTTAGTCAATCCCAGTTTGAACCAGACCACATTATCTCCCCTAGAATTGCCGTCCAAGCTGTCGCTCGTGACCCTGTGGCCGCAGGTGAATCAGCAGTTGATAAACCTCCCAGACAGTTGCCAAGTCGCCGTCCAGGGGCGTTTCAATCCGAGTGGAAACTGGTTTTTGACAAGTGCGATCGCACCCGCTCACCCGTAAGAGCGCAGGCAAACTTAGCAATTGCGTCTCTTTCTGAAGTTCTATTGACGTTCTGTATATCTAGTGTTTTGATAATGGATAAATAGAGCCGTTACGCTATATATCAAGATTTACTGAGAAGTATTGAGCTTCGGTATTTAAAGCTACTTATTTTTATACCCGCTTTTAGATTTCGTTTCGGTGCGTCATGCGTCAGAACAGTTACCTAGATGATGATACGCTTGTATCAAGCTGAGTGCTGTTCTGGCTGGACTGTTTTCGTTCAATCTCTTATCGCTTGCCTCTATGGTTTCTCAGCTCGGAGCCCCATCGACAGCCACCAAGCCTCAGGTTTCCTCAAACCGTCGCTACCTACATGTGATTAAAGGCAGTATCCAAGTCTTCACCAGTCCTCACCGCAGTTTCTTTACCAGCGTCATGTCGCAAGCGCTAAGGGCTGCCGGACAGGGAATGCCTGTCTTAATCGTCCAGTTTCTGAAAGGAGGCATGAATCAAGGCGTTGATCATCCCACTCAGCTTAGCCAGCATCTCGACTGGTATCGCTGCGATTTACCTCGCTGCATCGATACACCACAGGTAGAGCCAAAAGAGCAGTCAGCGCTGCAAGAGCTGTGGCAGCATACTCAAGATATGGTGATGCAGGGACGATATGGCTTTGTTGTCCTGGATGAACTCAGCTTGGCGGTGCATTTTGGCCTGATTCCCGAAGCCGAAGTAGTAGCACTCTTGAAAAAACGCCCGCCTCATATTGATGTGGTGCTGACGGGACCAGAAGTTCCGGCTGCGATTCTGGACTTGGCCGACCAGATCACCGAACTGCGCCGCCATCCATTTATTTAATTAATGGAGGTGGAATGCGATTAATGGAGGTGGAATGCGATCGCGCCTTGTATTTCACCTTTTTCACCTTTACTTATTGAAAAAGCCCCCGCAGAATTCAGAATTGGACACTATCTGTAGTGGCGTTCTACAGATAGTGTTCTTGTACTTAACTCAGAATTGTTTCTGTAACAATTTCCCAGAAATCAGCGTAATATTGCCGAGTCAACCCATAAGTTGCGCTATAAGATTCACTCACTCAGCGCCCTAGTTTTAAGTTAAGCCGATGATTAAAAACGACACCTGGATTCATCAAATGTCCACACGGGGCATGATTGCGCCCTTTGAACCATCTCTCGTGCGCCGCATTTCAACCAATGGCTCGGCCAATTCTGGACAGCCCGTAATCAGCTATGGCTTGTCCTCCTACGGCTACGACATTCGCCTCTCGCCGTCAGAATTTCGCATTTTCCGCCATATTCCCGGTCGTGTAGTCGATCCGAAAAACTTTAATCCTGAAAACC
This sequence comes from uncultured bacterium, assembly GCA_966674685.1. Lineage (GTDB taxonomy): Bacteria > Cyanobacteriota > Cyanobacteriia > Phormidesmidales > Phormidesmidaceae > Thainema. Next base: position 10,753 of record CBKWJC010000132.1, on the reverse strand, counting down.
TGGAGCCAACTTCACTACACGAAGATGAAAGCGGTCAGTTCTTTATTTTGCCCGCTCACTCCTATGGTCTGGGCGTTGCCCTAGAGCGCATCGAGGTGCCCGACAACATCACCATCATCTGCATCGGCAAGAGCACTTACGCCCGCTGCGGCATCATTGCCAATCTCACTCCGGCTGAAGCCGCTTGGCGCGGTCATTTGACGCTTGAATTTTCCAACTCATCCAGCGCCGATTGCCGCATCTACGCTAACGAAGGAGTCGTGCAGTTGCTGTTCTTAGAAGGAGAACCCTGCGCCATTAGCTACGATGCCCGTCGGGGGAAGTATCAAGATCAGCCGGAGCAAGTCACGCTAGCGCGCGTGTAACTAGTGGGAGTTCAAAGTAGCGATTTTGCTCTGCATTGCAGAGCAAAACTGCTACTTTAATTTGATGCAAGTTGCGCTCACACTGAAATGCCTATAAAGGAACACTCTGTATTCGAGGTGAAAGTTCTATTGCTTACGTTAGCTCCGATCGCCAGTTACGATAGTAAAGATGCAGTGTTGCACATGATCATGTAGAGCGTTTTTCTGCAAACTGCGCTAATTGGCATCATTAGAGCTTGTTAAGGGGCTTAGTTTTTTGCGACACTAGCCTTCTATCGAAGCATCAACGTTAGATTCACACCTCAATAACCATGACTGCGTCTCAAACCACTCCAATTCCTTCCTTGGTTGAAATCGCCCAGCAAACTCGGCAGGCCGCTCAACAATTGGCTGTCATGTCTACTGAGGCAAAGAATCAGGCAATTTTAGCGATCGCAACTGCTCTGCAATCCCACGCCCCAGAAATCCTAGCGGCAAATAAAGAAGATTGCGAAACAGCCGAGCGGGAAGGTTTGGCCAAGCCGCTCTACGGTCGCTTGAAGCTGGATGAGGTGAAGCTGCAAGGTGCGATCGCAGGTGTACAGGACGTGGCGCGACTGCCCGACCCAGTCGGTACGGTGCAAATTCATCGCCAGTTGGATGATGGCTTAGAGCTGAAGCGCGTCGCCTGTCCACTGGGGGTACTGGGTGTAATTTTTGAATCTCGTCCCGATGCCGTGATGCAAATCTCGTCGCTGGCAATTAAGTCCGGCAACGGCGTCATTCTCAAAGGCGGCAAAGAAGCCGTGCGTTCTTGTCAGGCATTGGTCAAAGCGATTCGTCACGGTCTGGAGCAAGCTGGAGTGAATCCCGCTGCGGTGCAATTGCTCACGACGCGTGAAGAGACAGCGGCACTGCTGGAACTGGATGAGTACGTTGACTTGATCATTCCCCGTGGCTCCAACTCCTTTGTTCGGTTTGTCCAGGAAAATACGCGTATTCCGGTTTTGGGTCACGCGGACGGCATTTGTCACCTGTATGTCGATCAGGCCGCAGATATCGATCAGGCGGTCGAGATTGCCGTAGACGCTAAAACGGGCTATCCTTCGGCCTGTAATGCAATTGAAACGCTGCTGGTGCATCGTGCGATCGCAGATCAGTTTTTACCCGCTGTGGCAAAAGCGCTGACAGCAAAGGGCGTTGAACTGCGCGGCGATGCTCAGACGGCGCAGGTGTTAACCGATGTAGTACCCGCCACTGAAACCGACTGGCAGACGGAATACAGCGACCTGATTCTCTCCATTCGCATCGTTGAGAGCGTAGATCAAGCGATTGACCACATCAATACCTATGGTTCTCGCCATACCGATGCCATTGTCACGGCTGACGATGCGACGGCGGCGCAGTTCATGAATCAGGTGAATGCGGCGGGCGTCTATCGCAACTGTTCTACTCGCTTTGCCGATGGTTTCCGCTATGGCTTTGGCGCAGAAGTAGGGATTAGCACCCAAAGCCTGCCGCCGCGCGGCCCCGTAGGGCTTGAAGGGCTGGTAACGTACAAATATCAGGTGGAAGGCAACGGCCATATTGTTGCGACCTACTCTGGCGCAGATGCCAAACCCTTTAAGCATCAGGATTTACTGTAAGGCACCTTGCAGAGGGCGAATGGCATTCGCCCCTACGGAATGTCGATGATTCAAATTTTCTTGATCAACACGCGACAACTGCCTGGATAAATCACCAGGTTGCGGAGGATGTTTGGCCTAATGTGGTGTGACAGTGGGGGGGATTTGCGATCGCACCTGTGCTTACCGTTAAACTTAGCCCGTTTCAAACGCTTTCGTAGTTAGAGATACAAACGCTCTTAGTAAATCGTTCGTAGTCTGGCAGTAATACGAATCTGGTTATAAAACCCTAATTTACTTTTCAGCAAGCTGCTCACATTGCGAGCAGCTTGCTGAAAAGTAGACTGGTTTTCGCAGATTCGTGATCAGCCCTCACACAGCTCTACGATTCATGCAACATTACTCCGTCATTATTGTGGGTGGTGGGCAGTCGGGCCTATCCATGAGCTACTGCCTGAAGCAGAAAGGCATTGACCACATCGTCTTTGAGAAAAAAGAGATTGGCTATTCCTGGAAGGCGAAGCGCTGGGATTCCTTTTGCCTGGTCACCCCGAATTGGCAGTGTCAGTTGCCCGGTTACGCCTATCCCGGTGCTGACCCGCATGGTTTCATGCCCAAGGATGACATCGTGCAGTACATCAAAGACTATGCGGCGGCGTTTGCGGCTCCGGTTGAAGAAGGGGTAGAAGTGCTGAAGCTGCGTAAGAACAAGGCGCAGGACGTATTTGAAGTTTCGACCACAATTGGCGACTACACCGCTGATCAGGTGGTGATTGCAGCAGGTTACTATCACCAGCCCAAAATACCTGCGATCGCAACTCGGCTACCGGAGCATATTGTTCAACTGCACTCATCGGAATACAGAAATCCTGAATCGCTGCCGGATAAAGCTGTATTGGTGGTCGGGACAGGACAATCCGGCTGTCAGATTGCCGAAGATTTGCACTTTGCGGGCAAGCAGGTTCATCTCTGTGTCGGCGGCGCACCCCGCTCGGCACGCACCTATCGCGGTAAGGACGTAGTCGCTTGGCTGGATCAGATGGGCTACTACGACCTGACGATTGATCAGCACCCCCAAAAAGAACAGGCTCGCCACAAAACCAATCACTATGTCACTGGGCGGGATGGCGGACGGGAAATCGATCTGCGTCAGTTGGCATTAGAGGGGATGCAGCTCTACGGCAGATTGAAAGACATCAAAAGCACTCAGCTTGAATTCCAGGACGACCTGAAGCAGAACCTCGATCAGGCCGATGCCGTGGCCGAAAGCATTAAGCGCACCATCGACCAGTTTATTGACCAGCATCAGATTCCAGCCCCAACGGAGCCGCCCTATGTCCCGGCTTGGGAACCGACCGAACCCATACTGACACTAGATTATGAACAAGCCAACATCGGCACCGTGATTTGGAGCATCGGCTACGAGCCGGACTTCCGCTGGGTTGAGCTACCCGTCTTTGACGGCAAAGGCTATCCCGGTCACGATCGCGGCGTCACCGATATCTGGGGTTTGTATTTCTTGGGCTTACCCTGGCTCTACACCTGGGGATCGGGTCGCTTTTCTGGGATTGCCCGTGACGCATTGCATCTGGCAGACTACATTACTGCTCGCAAGAAAGAGTCCTATCTTGGCGATAGCAGCAACATGTATGCTTTTCTAATCGGTTCATAAAGAATTTTTTATCAAATCCCTAAAAGGATGATTCTGTCACTGCAAGGTGGCGACGCAGCTACCGTTTTGGGGATTTTGTGCAGGTTCCCAGCCAGGAAAACCCATCAGAATTCCCCACTAAAAGACTAGGCATCTGTTCCACTTTCCGTCATTCTAGAACCAAGCATCGTGGTTTACATACACATATAAGAGGAGTGTTGGAATGACCGAAGGAATGGATCCTGTTAAGTTGATGAAGCAAGAAGTCGGTAAAGCGGCAGCCGCCCGCGTCACCTCCGGCTCAATCGTGGGACTAGGGACGGGATCAACCACCGCTTTTGCGATTCAATTTTTGGGTGAGCGGCTGAAGTCTGGTGAACTCAAGGACATTAAGGGAATTCCGACTTCGTTTCAGGCATCTGTATTGGCTAAGCAGTATGGCATTCCGCTGACGACGCTGGATGAAGTAGATGGCATTGATGTTGCGATTGATGGGGCGGATGAAGTTGATCCGCAGCGCAATTTGATTAAAGGCGGCGGCGCAGCTCATACCCGTGAGAAGGTGGTTGACTCGCTGGCCAAGCAGTTTATCGTCGTGGTTGATAGCTCCAAGATTGTCGATAAGCTGGGTGCCTTTCCCCTGCCCGTTGAAGTTTTACCAATTGCGATCGCACCTGTAACCCGTGCCCTAGAAAATCTCGGCGGCAAAGTTGAACTCCGCATGGGCGTCAAGAAAGATGGCCCCGTGATCACCGACCAGGGCAACATGGTGCTGGACGTGAAGTTTGAAGCCATCACCGACCCCGCCGGGATGGAGCAGCGGATCAACAATATTCCAGGCGTATTAGAAAACGGCCTGTTTGTCGATGTCACCGACCTCGTCCTGATCGGCGAAGTCAAAGACGGCCAAGTTTCCATTCGCGAAATGTAGTTCCTGATGCAAAAGACCGCCGACCTGTGACCGCAACGCGGTCACAGGTCGGCGGTCTTTTGTATGTTCTTTTTGCGGTTTCCCCGAAAAGTCTGATCGGCTTTCCCTACAGTATGCTCAATCAGTTCGGTCAATTCGACTCCAAAAGTGCTTAAAGCCGAATTTGGCTACTCCAGAAGCTTGCCTATCCTAATAATTAAGCGCTCATAAAAAGCAACCTCAGTGTAATTCTTACCAATTCATTTTTTGAGCCGCAGTTTTTAATTTAGGACGCAGATTAGGGAAGTTAGAGAATAAATATGGCTAAGATTGTTGGAATTGACTTAGGGACAACCAACTCCTGTGTAGCGGTTATGGAAGGCGGCAAGCCGACTGTAATTGCTAACTCAGAAGGCGGACGCACAACCCCATCCGTTGTCGCCTATGCTAAAAATGGTGATCGCTTAGTGGGCCAAATTGCCAAGCGTCAGGCCGTCATGAATCCGCAGAATACTTTTTATTCAGTGAAGCGATTCATCGGGCGGAAATCTGACGAAGTGAAGCAAGAAACCACCGAGGTTTCTTACACCGTTGAGCGAGACAGCAGCGGCAATGTCAAACTTGACTGTCCGCAACAGGGCAAGAAATTCGCGCCGGAAGAAGTTTCTGCTCAGGTACTCCGCAAGCTAATCGATGATGCTAGCAAGTATCTTGGCGAAACCGTAACCCAAGCGGTCATCACCGTCCCAGCATACTTCAACGACTCGCAGCGACAGGCCACCAAAGACGCAGGTAAAATCGCGGGTGTTGAAGTCCTGCGGATTATCAACGAACCGACTGCCGCATCCCTGGCCTACGGTCTAGACAAGAAGAGTAACGAAACCATTCTGGTCTTTGACTTGGGTGGTGGTACGTTCGACGTATCCGTCTTAGAAGTTGGCGACGGTGTGTTTGAAGTACTATCGACCTCCGGTGACACCCACTTAGGGGGTGACGACTTTGACAAGAAAATCGTGGACTGGATTGCCGAAGAGTTCCAGCGCAATGAAGGCGTTGACTTGCGTAAGGATAAGCAAGCGCTCCAGCGACTGACCGAAGCCGCTGAGAAAGCCAAAATCGAGCTATCCAGTGCAACTCAGGCTAGCATCAGCCTGCCGTTCATCACTGCCACCCAGGATGGGCCAAAGCACGTTGACATGACCTTGACCCGCGCCCAGTTTGAGTCCCTCTGCTCTGACCTGCTGGATCGCTGCCGCGTCCCGGTAGAGCAGGCGCTGAAGGATGCTAAGCTCTCGGCTTCTGACCTAGATGAAGTCGTGCTGGTAGGTGGTTCCACCCGGATTCCGGCGGTTCAGGAACTGGTGAAGCGGATTACCAACAAAGACCCCAACCAGGGCGTTAACCCTGACGAAGTGGTTGCGATCGGTGCCGCAGTTCAGGCAGGCGTCCTCGGAGGCGAAGTGAAGGATATTCTGCTGCTTGACGTGACGCCGCTGTCCCTGGGTGTGGAAACCATGGGTAGCGTCATGACCAAGCTCATCCCACGCAACACCACCATTCCGGCCAAGAAGTCTGAAATCTTCTCAACCGCTCAAGATGGTCAAACCAGCGTTGAAATTAACGTCCTCCAGGGTGAGCGAGAAATGGCTAGGGATAACAAGAGCCTGGGGACGTTCCGTCTCGACGGCATCCCTGCCGCCCCCCGTGGTGTACCGCAGATTGAAGTCACCTTTGATATTGACGCCAACGGTATCCTGTCCGTCTCGGCTCAGGACAAAGCATCCGGCAAACAGCAGTCGATTACCATCACTGGTGCATCTACGCTGGATGAGAACGAAATCAACCGCATGGTTAAAGATGCTGAAACCAATGCGGAAGCTGACCGTGAGCGGCGTGAGCTAATCGATGCTAAAAACAGTGCTGATTCCCTAGCTTATCAGGCTGAGAAGCAGCTCAAGGATCTCAACGGTCAAGTGCCTGAAGCCGATAAGACTCGCGTCGAAGCCCTGGTCAAGGATCTGCGGGAAGCGGTGAACAGCGAAGACCGCGATCGCATTCAGTCCCTCACTAATGATCTGCAACAGGCGCTCATGCAAGTGGGTAGTGCTGTTTACGCTCAAGCTCAGCAAGCTCAAGCCAACGGTGCCGCCGATGCAGGGGACGCAGGTTCTAGCAATGGTAATGGCGAAGATGTAATCGATGCTGATTTCGTTGAATCGAAATAGTGCGATCGCCAATCTCACATGCTAAATAGCTAACATGAAGGATGTCGTTACCTACCGTAGCGGCATCCTTTATTGTTGGTGCTGACCTGTTGCTGAATCAATTTGTGGGATCTGCGATCGTGCTTCACTAAAAAGCCAGTTTCTATTATTAATCAACATCGACTAATGAGCATTACTGACTTGTATGACACATTTGAAGAGAGATTTCATGAGCACAATTTGAATGGATATATTGACTCAGAGTATATCTATTCACTTACTGTTCTAGAACACTTTTCTGTCTTCAAAGAGAAGTTTGATTTTCATAGAGATACCGCATTTGTTAACAATACGTGGTACGACTCTGATGATGGATCAACCATACTGATGGAGCTGGCTTATGCTGGGAATCTAGAATTTGTAAAATTCCTAGTTGAAGCAGGTGCTGATGTCAATGTTGTCAATAAGGATGGTGATTTTGCTCTCCACTATGCGGCAGTAACAGGCCATAAAGCTATTTTTGAATACTTGTATCCTCTAACACGAAAAGAGTTGCGAGAAAAAGCAAAAACGCACCTGAGCAGAGGAGAAAAACTCGCAAAAGAACGAAATCAATATTTAATAGATACATTAATATTGGCTGCACAAAATGGCAATATTGAACAGCTTAAAGCAGTCATCGTATTGGGTGTGAATGTCAATGCTGCTAATCCTGTGAATGGAGAAGTTGCCATTCATGAGGCTTGTAAAAAGGGTCATGCTGAAGTTGTGCAAGTTCTATTAGACGCAGGTGCAGATATCAACCGTGAAGTCAACGGTGAAACACCTCTATCAGTTGCAAGACAATCCAATCAGCTAGAAGTTGTTCAACTTTTGCTCGCCAATGGAGCGACACCTCTCACATAGAGCCTGTAGTTGCGATCGCACTTAACTTCAAAATCTAAAAGGATAGCCATGAGCCAATTTAGTCTATTCGACAAAATTATTTTGATAGTACTAGGACTCTCTTTGCCAGTTCTTGCATGGGAAGGAATAAACTTTTATTGGTATAAAACTCGTATTGAAGCTGGAAATTATCCCAAAATTCTTGAAGATTTTCCTGTCCACCAGGCAACATTTGAAGACTATCGATCTGCACAAAACAAAATAGAAAGCTTCATTGAGGCAGTTTTAAAAGATGAAGCTACTGATATTGTTCTGAGTAAGGATGAAATAAACTCGCTTGTAACAAAAGGAATACAATTAGATAAGTACAAACCAGGAACCTATCTTCATTATCATGTTGACAAAGATTTCATAGAGGAAAAATACTTACAGTGGCCTTCTTCTCCTGGTGTAAAAGGTTGTCGAACACGAAGAGCAATAATTAAATTCACCACATCTGAATCTGGTAATCCTCAAGAAGTTCATAGAACCGTCATGGAATATGAAAGGGAATGGAAGAAAAGTGCCGAATTCTATAGGAATTTAGAAGTATCGACACTTATTCGTTTTATTTTTGGATTATCTCAATCACCAGCGATGCTGCTTAACACAGATGCTGGAACAGTTCAGTTTCAAAGAGGGAAGACGGCTATAGATAAAATCAGCAATGTTCATATACAAGATGGGTATCTTTATATATCCACACATTGAATGAACTTGAATGAATTAGGAAGCGCGATCGCGCTTCTTCCTGACCGACATAAGGTGAATCATACGTATTTGAGACAGCAGAGGAGGCACTCAAGATGAAAGGCATTCAGTTGTGATTCTCTTCAAGACGGCAAGGCCAAACACACGCTGGGGGCTGATGAGCTACTTTAGGTTCAACTCCCCGATTCCTTGGCGCGTATTCTTAATCACAGCACAGCCCTACCCTTTACAGCCTCTACAGCCCTTTACAGCCTTTACAGCCCTTACTCCTCACTTCATCACAGCCAATTTCTGAACAACAAACACAAGCAAACCTAAAAGTTGGGTTTTCCGTCATCGGCAAACTCGCCGCAGTCGTTACACTGTAAAGACAACGCTTAAAGCAATCATTGAAGAAAAAGGTTTAGGTGTCACTGCATGGTTCTCTTTGGATTTAACAAAAAAACGTCAATGCCATCTGCCGATGAGGCACTGCCGGGGCGCAGCGAAACAATGCCTGTGCCCAGTAAGCACTATGTCAACGGTAACTCGCTCACTCCACCCTTCCCCGAAGGCATGAAGTTGGCCCTGTTTGGCTTGGGCTGCTTCTGGGGAGCCGAGCGCAAGTTCTGGCAGCAGGATGGCGTTTACTCCACCTCCGTTGGCTATGCGGCTGGCCACACGCCTAATCCAACTTATCAAGAAGTTTGCTCTGGCCGTACAGGTCATAACGAGGTCGTCCGCGTAGTATATGACCCCAACGTGATTAGCTACGAACAACTGCTCAAGGTCTTCTGGGAAAGCCATAATCCAACCCAGGGCATGCGCCAAGGTAACGACGTAGGCACCCAGTACCGCTCTGGCATTTATGTCTACTCCGACGAGCAGCGCAAACTGGCAGAGGCATCCAAACAGGCTTATCAAGAAGCGCTGAAAAAAGCTGGCTACGGCGAAATCACTACCGAAATTTTAGATGCACCTGAGTTTTACTACGCTGAGGATTATCATCAACAGTACTTGGCGAAGAATCCTAACGGCTATTGCGGTCTCGGTGGAACCTCGGTAGCCTGTCCAGTTGGAATTCAAACAGCCTAGTTCTGGTTGAACTATTCTCTTCATTAAGACTTGAAAGAGGGAGTTTGTTACTGCTGCACGGTAACAAACTCCCTCTTTTTGAGATAAAAGGGAACATTGAAGATAGGCCGTGCGTCACGAAGACTACGGTTATATCTCTCGTTCATCCTTGTTCATTCACACACCAAAATTTAGGGGGACAACATGGCACAAATGCCAAAATTTGACGGGGTGCGATCGCAGATGCGCTGGATTGCTTTAGGCACCAGCAGCATTCTCATGATCGGTAGCACAGCATTCATGACCGGAACCGCTGTCGCTCAGTCCACACAAACCGAAGCTGAAGAGGACGTAGCAGCGGCTGAATCATCTGCGGATGAAGACAGTCCGCGCTTTGCTTGCCAGATGATTAACGGCCAGCACACCGTCATGTACATGCCGGAGAGCCAACCTGGAGAAGCCTACGCTTGGGCAACGCCCACCGCAATGGGTGGCGGTTGGACAGAAGACGCGCGATGTGCCGAAATTGCTCGCCGCCTGGAAGAATATCGCCCCGATGGTCTAGTTGAGCTGCAAAATTCCGTCGAAAACGGCTACGACATCGTCTGCGTCACGTCTGAAGATAACCCCGCTTGCCGCATCGTCTTCACCGTTCCCCCCGGTCAAGACCCTGTGCAAACGCGCGATCGCGTTTTCGACAACATTGCCTCTGCTAACAGCGGCGAACTGACCCAAAGCGTTTATACCTTCCAAGATTCCAATCAAGGCGGCAATATCCTCAACCAAATCGGTGAAGCACTGGATATCAATCTGCCGGGAATCGATGGTTTGGGCAATACGTCCGGCTACTCGGGTGACGGCATTTACCTCAAGCCATTCCTTGATGCCTCCGATCGCGGCACAGGCGAATTCCTCAATGAGAGCCACAGCCGTCCTACGGGTCGCCAACTGAATCCTGATAGTTTCCGCTAAATTACCACCTGCACTGATTGCTAGGTATTAAAAAGGGGATTTTGCCAGCGGCAAAATCCCCTTTTCAGTTGTGTTTGCCTATTTTAGGGTTTACCCTCTCCTAATATCAGTTCTGCAATTTAGCGCTACAAATAAGTTCAGTGCTGAGGATTGAGTGCTGAGTTAGGTCAGTCATTCAAAACTCAAAACTCAACATTAAAAACACCTCATGCCTCACGCCTCATGATCCTGACAACTGATGTGTAGCCATAAGTACTCTGCAAATTAAGTTTTGCTGGTTGATGTGCCGTGTGGAGCGCGGCACATCAACCAGCAAAACCCATTCAAACAAAGTTGACAGACTAATAATAAGTAGGTTG
>CBKWJC010000131.1:0-12525 GCA_966674685.1 uncultured bacterium | reverse complement strand
CATTCATGCATCAAAAATACAATAACTCCACGTCAAAACCTGCGGAATGTGGGTTACAGTATTTTTCAGCCTAGTGAGGTTTATAGGCATGTCTCTCCACCTCCGGCGGAGAGACATGCCTGGACATGATGGGTGAGGAGGGAAAACAACGGTTTCCTGATGATGGCGGTTCTACCGGGCAGACGTCATCTCAGCGCCCGCCGTCGATTGGGCCAAGCGATGCAGCATCTCAGCCGTCGTGTCAAAATCAACGCAGGCATCGGTGATGCTCTGACCGTAGCGAAGCTGGCTGAGATCAGTAGGAATGGGCTGGTTGCCCGCGACGAGATGGCTTTCAATCATCACGCCCAGAACATGCTGAGAACCACTGGCCACTTGCTGAGCGACTTCATCTAGCACCCCAACCTGACGATTGTGATCTTTGTTGGCGTTGGCGTGGCTGCAATCGACCAGAACCCGCGCATTAATGCCATGCTTACTGAGTTCCTGCGCCGCTGCTTCCACATGCTCTGAGTCAAAATTGGGGCCATGCTTGCCGCCCCGCAGCACCAGGTGGCAGTCCGGATTGCCCGTGGTGGCTACAATGCTGGCTAGACCGTGGCTGTTGATACCCAGGAAATGGTGGGGACGGATTGCGGCCAAAATCGCGTTAACAGCCGTTTGTACGGAGCCATCCGTGCTGTTTTTGAAGCCAATCGGCATGGAGAGACCGGAAGCCATTTCGCGGTGGGTTTGACTTTCGGTGGTGCGAGCGCCGATGGCTGACCAAGAGATCACGTCAGCAATGTACTGCGGCGTAATGGGGTCAAGTAGTTCGGTCGCCGCAGGTAAACCAATTTCGGCTAAATCTAGCAGCAGCTTGCGAGCGATCCGCAAGCCGTTGTTGATGTCGTAGCTGCCATCTAAATGGGGATCGTTGATCAGTCCTTTCCAACCGATGTTGGTGCGTGGCTTTTCGAAATATACCCGCATGACAATTTCAAGCTGGTCTCGATACTGTTCCCGCACTTTGACCAGCTTGTGACCATATTCCATTGCTGCGTTTACGTCGTGAACGGAGCAAGGACCAACGATGACGAGCAGCCGCTGATCTTCATTGCGTAGAATATTGCGAATGCGATCGCGGGTTTCGGCGACCAGCTCAGACGCTTGCTCGGTAATCGGTAGCTCATGATGCAGTAGCGCTGGGCTAATCAGCGGACGGGTATCGACAACGTGCAGATCACTGGTCTTGTGCATGGGAAGTTCTAGAAGCATCGGCAGGGATACTAATCTTCAAATTGTAGTCAGTTTTACTCTTTTTCTATTGTGTGAGGTTTTGGAGCATCGTCCAACCCAGTTTTTAATTAAATCTTGACTGAAAGCGTGCGACTTTTGCCCAAACGTCACGTTTGTCACTCTAACAAGTTACTTCATTTCCTGTGGAGCCATCTGCCCAAATGCTTATTAGTTCGCAACTTTAGCAGCTTGGTAGTTCGCTAGCGATTACGGCAAGGATGTGATCGGTCTAAACGCCTGCGTCATGGATACTTGACGCCGCAACAGCCTGCTGGAGCCGAAAGGATTGCCCAACAATTTACAGCACCTGGGCAACTTCCTGAGCATAGGCTGTCAGCTTAGCCTGATCCGCTTCATCGTACAAGCTGCCATCTTGTCGATTGAGCATCATGAATGTACCAAGTACCTGACCATCACGGATGATCGGTACGGCTAGTGCCGTTGTGATACTCAGTTTCTCGACCCAATCCTGCCGGACGCGTGGATCGCCTTGGGGCTGGCAAACTAACTCTGCGTGTTTTGACCTGAACGTGACACCGCAAAGACCAGATGTTGCACTAGTTGCTCGCTTGCCTTTGATGATTGCAGCGTCTTTGCCAACGGCAGCAGCATGAAAGACTGTTTCACCACCTGCTTCTGACAGGCTCAAAACAGAGGTCTCGGCTCCAACCAGTGTCTGCGCGTGTTCAGCAATAGCAGTCAATTGATCGGCGGTGGATGAGGTGGACTGATACATGGTTTTTAGCTCACGACGAATTATTTTCTATCGTCCCATACCTGTTTCAGCCATTCTGGTGTGGACGCGATCGCACTTTAACTTCAAGTTTCTGCAAATCTTCCAGACAGTTCTGGGAGGGGATTAGGACTTAGTCGAGGAGAGTGCCGTCCGGCATGGTGGCTTCTGAGAAGATGGCTTCGGCTGACAAGAGGGTATCCAATGCGGCACCGCGCAGACTCGCTTTACTAAAGTTGGCTCGCTGGAGATTGGTGCCAATTAGCTTTGCGCCCCAGAGGTAGGCACCGCGCAAGCTGGCATCTGATAGGTTGGCGGCTGTGAGGTCGGCTAAATTGAGCTTGGCTCCGGTTAGGTCTGCGATCGCAAGATTGGCGTTGGTCAAATCGGCTTTATTGAGCGTCGCTTCACTCAGGTCAGCGCGACGCAGATCGGCATCGGTTAAATTGGCCGCCTGGAGTTGCGATCGCATCAGGTTGGCCACGCGCAGTTGAGTATGACTCAAATTAGCTGCTGAGAGATTAGCGTTGCTGAAGTTGGTACCCGAAAGATGAGCATCGCTTAAATTGACGCCATCTAGATCAAAGCCACTGAAATTAACGCCGTTTAACCAGGCTTCAGTTAAGCGGGTGCCATTCAGCACGGCATCTTCTAAACAGGCACCGCTTAATCGCGCTCCGCTCAGGTTTGTCCAGTTGAGGTTGGCTGATCTGAGATTGCTGCCTCGCAGGTTAATGCCCTGCAAATTTGCGCCGCATAGATTTACCCGCTCTAGGTTGGCACCCCGCAAATTTACCGCCTTCAGAATCGCACCGCTGAGTTTGGCATCGGTTAGATTGGCTCGAATTAATGACGCTCCTTGTAAGTTAGTTTTCGTCAAATCGGCACCCGTCAAATTGCAATCATCTAATTTGGCATAGCTCAAATCTGCGCCATACAAAAAAGCATCCTTTAAGTCTGCACCTCGTAGGGAGGCATGACTGAAATTGGTCGAGCCGAGATAGGCACCCGTTAAATCTGCTCCGGCCAGTTTCACCCCGTTGAAGTTAGCGCCCATAAAGTTGAGCTCCCGAAATGACCGTTCCCCTTGCTCATAGCGCTTGACTAATTCCGACACGTCCATAGGTGATACCTCGCTAATCTGCACAAACCCTGACCAAAGGCTAAACCCTGATCGATGTGCTGTTAGCGTGCCCGTCTGGTTTCACGAGTTACGAACAACACGGCAAACTGTGAAAATCAGACACACAGCGATACGTTTATTTACGATGGCGATCAAAATGCATCACTCCGTCCTCAGCAACAGATCGGTTTTTTGTACACGGGCTTGAGTTAGGCTTGGCGACCGCTTTCGCCTGTGATCACCGCCGCGCCGATGAGATGAGCCAGCCGTAGGGCTTCAGGGACATAGCCGCGATCGCTAATTCGCTGGAGCACTTGAGCAATCACGCTCGGATCGGCACCGTAGACCTGAAAATAAAACGGCGGAAACTCGTATACGGTTCCCGCCTGCTGCATGATGGCGTAGCGTTTTTCCGGTTCGGGCAGGCGCTGCATCGCCTGCTGAATTCGCACCAAGCGGGGTAAGCGCCGCATGACGGCCACACAGGGACGCTCTAGCCGCTGGGCCAGTTGCGGCAAATCAATCACGTTAAACCCGCCCATGCAGATGCCATCTAGCAGGACGAGATGAAGCTGGGGCAAAAACTTGCCGTCGATCAGCAGCTTGCAGATTGTATCCGTCGCGTCCCAGCCATCGGCCTCTATTTCTCCCCAAACCATGCCCTCAAACCGGGTGCCGCCACACACCACACCTGCGATCGCAACTGGCTCCGTTTGTCCCCGTTGAAAGGGTGCATCGTCAAAGCCAATCACGCGAATGGTGCGATCGCGACGCAGCAGTTCACTCAGTTCCATGTTTGCTTGACCGAACTAATCATCTCGCAAATAGCCTGCGGTCACTGATTCCTCAATAATGGCTTCCACCAGCGGCCAGAGGGCAGGAGCGCCTTGCTGCACAGGAGCCATGCGTTTCAAGACCTGACTGCGGCATATATTGTGAATTCTCCAGGTGCCGCCCTGGGTGTAGTAGTTATGCAGAATCGGCTGAATGCGGTCGAGAGAAGCCGCAAACCGAGCATCGGCTGTGGTTTGGTGTTCAAACTCGTCCCATAGCGATCGCAACTCGACTCGCTGAACATCTGGCAATAACCCAAACAACCGCGCGGCGGCTTCCTGCTCTCGCTGGGCTTTATTTACATTCCCTTGCACGTCGTAGCAGAAGGTATCTCCCGCGTCGATTTCCACAATGTCGTGAATCAGCACCATCTGAATCACGCGCAGCACGTTAATCGGCTGCGGCGCATACTCCGCTAGCAAAACCGCCATCAGCGCCAAATGCCACGAATGTTCCGCACTGTTTTCCTGGCGAGAACTGTCGGTGAGCAACGTCTGACGCAACACCCGCTTGAGCTTGTCAATCTCCATGACAAACTGCAATTGCTGGGTTAGACGGGCAGGCTGATTGGCAATGGTTTGGATCATGGGTCAGACGAGATAACTGTTGCAATTGCAGGAAATGGGGATTGGTTTACATGTCCATCAAAAAAATTGAAACCATCGACGTTACGTAGGGGCGAATGCCATTCGCCCCTACCAGATGCATGGAATTATGGCTTCAAATTTTACAAAATTATTCCTGTTCTGCTGCGTGCTGCTTTAGCTCGCTCATCGAGGCATACTCCAGCGTTGAGGCGTGGGTAGCAGAAAGCACGACTTTGGGAGCCATGCCTGCATCAAACGCCTCTTTCCAGCGAGAGGCACATAAGCACCAGCGATCGCCCGGTTTTAGGCCTGGAAAATCATATTCTGGGCGGGGCGTGATCAAGTCGTTCCCCTGAGCTTTGGAGAAGGCCAGAAACTCTTCGGTCACTTCGGCGCAAACCGTATGAGCACCGATATCGCCTGCGCCCGTGTTGCAGCAACCATCTCGGTAGAATCCAGTCATCGGCGCAGTGCTACAGGTCGCAAGCTCAGTTCCGAGTACATTCGTTGCGTTAGACATCGTTACTCCTGATCGATACGTCTAAACATCGTGCATTAGTTCTGATGCTGTTGTTTATGGTAATGCTGTCTTAACGCTGCTGCATGTTTGGCGATGCATTAAATAGCAGCCGAGTCCGCCGCTGACCAAGGCTGGAAGTATCCCTCCTGCTCTAGGATGCCGATTAAATCCTGCGTTTGAGGACTTTGCATCAAATGGTGCAGCGTTTTCAGCCGCGTGCCGCTGTGAGTGAGGGTATCCAGCTCCGTGAGAATTTGAGCTTTCTGAGACTGAGATAGGTGGCCTTTCACCTGTGCGATCGCACTTAGCACTCGCTGCGGCCCCACCTGAATCATCCGCAAAAACTGACGCAGAACGTTTTGAATGAGCTGCTGTTGGGCTGAGGACAGGTGCGATCGCTGAAACAGCACTAAGCCTGCTCCATGATGCCTGGATTCCGCGTCGATAAATCCTTTCAAGCACTGCTGCAACACAGGCTGCTGACAATCGCTGGCTAGGGAGCGGTAGTGGCTCAGCCCCCAGCCCTCTAGCACCACCTGCAAGACAAACAGCATCACCGTGCGATCTTCACTTTCGACCAGTTCAGCCAGCAATTGCAGAAACGGATCGCGGGTGGCCTGGGGTGCATCGGGCAAAAACTGGCGAATTTGCGCCAAATGCTGCGTTTCATCCGCTGCAAATAGCCCATACAGCATCCGCTCTTCCTGGGTTTCCGCCATCAACACCATTTTGGCCATGTAGCCAATGCCCGCCTGCTCAATAAAATAGGCTTCTTCCAATAGCGCCCGATTTGCGATCGCAACAATCTGTTGCTGCTCCTCCTCTATTGCATCCTGGAAGATTTGAACTCGATCCAAATTGAAATGCGCTGCATCCCAGGCGGGAGTTGTGAAATCTATGTCCCATTGAGATGTACCGGATAACGCCGCGCTCAGAATGCGGTGCAGCTTATCCTCGGCGGAGGCGTAGGGCAGGTGGAAGCCGCTGATGGGGTAGGGCATGGGAGGGAAAGGGTGGATGGGTGGGAGGGTAGGAGAAGGGCTGTAGAGGGCCGTAAAAGTGCATTACTGTAGGTGCTATTCGTGCAGCAATGAAACGCACCAGGAAGGTTATAAACAACTGGCATCATACTGCATCAGCTTAGCCTTGACACGCCAGTAGAGGGTGGAATTTTGATGGGGTTCTGCTATGGGTTAGGCGCGGGAGACGAAGATGCCGCCGATGGTGATAAGAATGGCTCCAATGAGCAGTTGAAACGGGCGTGCTTGCTGCCATTCGGCGAAAATGAGCAGCGCTAGACCGACGGTGATCAGCGTGTTCATATTGTACAAGGGGGCAAGCTTGGCCAGGGGAGCTTGAAATTTGAGGATGCCGAGGACGACACAGCCTGTGCCGAGTGCCCAGAGTGCGCCCTGCATTGATGAAGATGCGATCGCAACTCGCGATGGCGTTTCTCCGGGCAGGAGCAATTGCAGCACTGCACCCGTGGCGCTGACGGCTAGACCCACCCAGACGAGATGCCACCCGACGGGGATACCCGCATTAGCACTTGATTTGGCAAAAATGGCAGAAACGCCGTACAAAATGGCGGGCAGTATGCCACCTACAAGCAGCCCGAGCAGGTTAGAGGTCACGGATGGTAATTAACTCCTTTGATGGGGATGAAGAAACAATGGTTACAGGCGAAATTGAGTGTGCGATCGCGACTAGACTAACGCGAGGCTCGCATTAGCAGCAGCACACCGACAACTAGGCCAAAAATATTGGGAATCCAAGCAGCCATAAAGGGCGAAACGAAACCCGTAATCCCCATCGCGTTGGTGATGTAAGAAAATAAATAGTAGGCGAAAATAATTACAACGCTGACGCCGAAGCTAGTTGCGCGTCCACTGTTGCGACCCGACCGAATTCCTAAAGCGGCTCCTACGGTACCCATCACCGCACAGACAAAGGGCAGCGCATACTTTTGCTGAATGCGTACTTCAAGCTTACGGATTTTTTGTTCTTCGGCTCCGCTATTTTCTAAAAGCCGCAGCATTTCTTGGGATTGTGCAATATTCATCTCG
Organism: uncultured bacterium; assembly: GCA_966674685.1. GTDB lineage: Bacteria > Cyanobacteriota > Cyanobacteriia > Phormidesmidales > Phormidesmidaceae > Thainema. The sequence continues at coordinate 5,384 of CBKWJC010000131.1, read as the reverse complement.
CCATAGTCTCGTCCCCGTGAAGCGAGATCGAGGGGGGTACGGGGGAGTTGCAGCGTTTGGTTCTCAAACGTCACAATGTTGCGGAACGAGCCATCGGGTGACACGACATAGATGGTGCCATCTTCAAAATCCCAGGCGTTTTGGCTTAAATCCCAGGTCGCAGACCTAGCACTGACAATCTGATTGAGTCCATCTTGAGATAAGTCAAGGATCGTCAAGCCCTGCATTTCTCTGCCGTCAAAGCGGCGAGCATAGAACAATCGAGAGAGTTCCTCCCCCCCTTCCTGACTATCTCGAAATTCTTGGTAGAGAATATTTTCTTCTTGGAAGGGAGGCCGTTCTTCATTTAATGCTTGTTCGAGCGTGATGGCCGCACGGTAGTTAGCCGCTGGCGTAATCAGCTCATTGAAAGCAAAGGTCATACCCGTGACGATGAAGCTAAGCGCAACTGCCGGAGCGACAATCCGATAAACGCTGACCCCACAGCCCCGCATCGCCACCAGTTCGCTATCGCTGGATAAGCGGCCAAAGGTCATCAGCGTCGCCAACAGTGTGGACATGGGAAAGGCCAGCACGACAAACTCTGGCATTTTGAGCAGAAAAATTTTGACCGCTAGACTGAACGGTAAGCCAGATTCAGTGACACGTCGAATCAGTTCAAACAGCGAATCGACTGAAACACCGATAGAGGTGAACGCTCCCACCCCAAACAGAAACGGTGCCAGTAGTTCCGCCGCTAAATAGCGATCCATGACGGAGATGCCAAACGAGGCCCATCGGGGAGTCTGCCAGCGCTGGCGAGGAGTAGAAAAATCAGTCATGGCGCTTGTTCAAAAACTTGCTCAAAGAAATGGACGGTTTCAGCTTACAAAACTCGATTTTAGCGTTTTGCCGGATTGGCTCTGGGCAAGCTGAGCTACGGCTGAAAATCTTCGCCCAGGTAGTGTTGACGCACCAGTGGATTGCTATACAGCTCGGCAGCACTGCCGGAAGCGAGGATTTGCCCATCGCGCATGATATAAGCACGACTGGTAATTTCTAGTGTTTCGCGTACATTATGGTCGGTAATTAAAATACCCATGTTGCGATCGCGCAATCCAGCGACAATCTCCTGAATTTCTTTGACGGCAATCGGATCAACTCCGGCAAAGGGTTCATCGAGTAATAGGAACTTTGGCCCTTCCAGTCCTGTGGCTAACGCTCGCGCCAGTTCTGTACGGCGGCGCTCTCCTCCTGAAACCTGCCCGCCTTTGGTGTTGGCAACTGTTTCGAGGCGAAAATCATGCAGAAGTTGATGCAGTCGCTTGGGTCGTAAGTGAGGCGGCACACCCGTCTGCTGCAAAATCAGCAGGATATTATCGGCGACGCTTAAATTTCGAAAAATGCTCGGTTCTTGAGCCAAGTAACCAATGCCGAGCTTGGCTCGTTTGTGCATCGGCAGTGACGTAATATCCTTATCGTTGAGCCAAACTTTCCCCTCATCCGGCTTCTCAATCCCAGTCGTCATGTAAAACGTGGTTGTTTTTCCGGCTCCATTTGGCCCCAGTAAGCCAACGATTTCACCTTGCGCGACCGTTAAGCTGACGCGACTGACAACGGCTCGCCGACCATAGGATTTATGCACATTCTCAAGTGCAATCTTGAGTGGCTGATCGGAGGCAAACACAGAAGAGGAAGCGTAATGACTAGGTTTTAGCAATGGCGTTACGTAATCAAAATCAACAGGGAAGTTGTCCTACCCGTTTCAGTGTCGCCTGTTGCTCACGCCACCGCAAGAGGAGAGGATCGTGTTCCCATCATAAATTTCATTCAAGGATTCGGCAAAGTCCTTTAGATCGGTTAAAGAGTTGATGTCTCACACCGCTGACATAGTTTGAAATCGCAGAGGGCGAACTAGGATGCGTAGTAGTGTGTGACGTAACGTTTGGCATATAGGGGGCAAATCGCAGTGCTATTTGGATGGGTTCAAATCAGTGTGAGTGTTCTGTTATGGGCAGCAGTCTTCGTCGTGGGAGTACCGATCGCGGTGCTGTTTACAGAATGCTGCTTAGCGCTTTTGGGTCGTCGGCAGGTTCGATTGGGAACTGCGGCTGAACCAGCCACTGGCGCGATCTCACATTCCGCCCCAAGCTCTACACCAGAATCTACTGCGAACTTAGCTGTCCTAGTGCCCGCGCACGATGAAGAGTTGGTGATTCGAGACACGCTAGCTGCTCTAACACCCCAGATTCAGTCCCATCAGCGCCTGCTGGTGGTTGCCGACAACTGCACGGACAAAACGGCTGACATTGCTCGCTCAATGGGCGCAGAGGTGATCGAGCGATTTGATACAGAACGGCGCGGTAAAGGCTATGCACTGGACTACGGGGTACGTCACTTAGCTGCAACCAATCCCCTGGATGTGCCCCTGGATGTAGTAGTGATTGTCGATGCCGATTGTGAAGTGCAACCGGGTGCGATCGCAACGTTAGCTCAACATGCGATCGCAACTCAGCGCCCCACTCAATCTATTTATCTGATGGAAATTCCGCCCAATCCGTCAGCAAAAGATACGATTTCAGCTCTGGCGATTCGGGTTAAGAATCTCGTCCGTTCACTGGGACTAGCGCAGATTAATCAGCCCTGTCTGCTGGGTGGCACGGGCATGGCGTTTCCCTGGTCAGCCATTCAATCAGTCGATCTAGCTACGGGCAACATTGTAGAAGACATGAAGCTGGGGTTGGATCTTGCGATCGCGGGTTACTCACCCAAGTTCATTCCCTCTGCTGCCGTCGTGGGTCGTTTGCCGCAGCAGGAGGCGGCTGCCACCAGTCAGCGCACTCGCTGGGTGCATGGCCATATTCAAACGCTGCTGAGCTATGGCCCCCACCTCTTCTGGGAAGCCTTCCGTCAGCGTCGCTTCGACTTGTTTTGCTTAGCGCTGGAACTCTGTGTGCCGCCCTTATCGTTGTTGGTCATGCTGTGGTTGGGTGTGACTGGATTAACGTTAGTGAGCGGCGTACTCGGTCTGTCCTGGCTACCTGCTTTAGGTGCGATCTCAGTCGGTATGCTGCTGGTTCTGGCGATTCTGATTGCCTGGGCTGGATTTGCCCGTCAGGATTTGCCTGCCAAGGTGCTGCTGGCGATTCCGGTCTACCTGCTGTGGAAAATTCCGGTCTATCTCAAGTTTGTCAAAGGCCCAGAATCGAGCTGGGTACGCACCGCACGCGATACCGCTGATTCTTAATATCAAGTCTGCGATAATCCACCAATTTAGGTAAAACGCTTACTCAGCAAGCGTTTTACCTAAATTCGGTCTACATACTAATGTCGCTTCTGCTCGCCCAGCATAAAGTCCACAAACTGACGCGCCGTGCGGCCAGAGCGACCGTTATGGCGCGTTGCCCATTGCAGCGCTCGCTGCTGTAGCGCCTCCGGTTCTAGCTCTAGTCCTGCTTCCTGAGCCAAGTGCTGCACAATCTGTAGATAGGTATTTTGATCGGCGGGTTCAAACGTCAGCGTCAGGCCAAAGCGATCGCCAAAGGACAGTTTTTCCTGCACGGTATCCCAGGCATAAACCTCATCACCTTGGCTGGGACGGGGCCGATCCTCAAAGAACTCGCGCACCAGATGCCGCCGATTCGACGTGGCGTAAACCACAACGTTTTTGGGACGAGCCGTAACGCTACCTTCCAGCACCACTTTCAGCGCTTTGAAAGCATCATCGTCTTCCTCAAATGACAGGTCATCGACAAAAATAATAAATTTCTGGGGCGCATCCCGTAGCTGCTCCACAATTTGACTCAGATCGTGCAGATCACGTTTAGAAACTTCAATCAGGCGCAAACCGCGATCGCAATATTCATTTACCAGCGCTTTCACTCGCGACGACTTGCCGGAACCGCGACTGCCATAGAGCAAGACATGTAGTGCCGGAGAGCCAGCGAGCAGGAATTCTGTATTTTTTACCAGCTCGGCCTGAGCAATCTCATAACCCACCAGTTCGCTGAGACAAATCGGATCGGGATGGACAACGCCAACCAGTTCACCGGACTGCCAGCGCAAGGCGCGATAATGGGCGAATTTACCCATGCCAAATGTTCTGTAATGTTGGCCTAAATCTTCTACTAGACTTGACCATTCTGTGGCCTGCTCAAATTGTTGGCGGAGGGACGCCTGGGCAGCGTTAAGCCGCTGGTCTGTTGCCGTCTGGTGACCCGCAGTGACTTGAATCGAGCCAACTTCAACCTGGATAATGGGCTGAATCCATGCCGCAATTTTTGCCGGAGCGCATTGATAAATCGCCTGTAACTGCTGGAGGTCATGCTGAGCGGCTTGCACCAGAGTGCTGGATAGGTACGCGAAATCAGTCTGTTGCGCCTGACGACTGAATGGATTGTCTGCTGTCAAGATTGCCGCTAACAGATAACTCTGCCAGGTTTGACCGTTTGTGACTAATGCGTTAAACCACTGCCCATAGGCGCTCAGACACTGAATTGGATCAGGCTGAGGCACGCTCAGCGCTTGCAGCACATCCCGCCAAGCTTGAGCAATGGGATGCGCTAAAACGTCCCGGTAGAGCAGCAGGGCAGCGGCCTGTTGCTGTAAGCGAATCACGGATTGCGGATCAACTTGCGAAATCTGCGTCATTACCTGATTACGTAAGGCTATAAACCTTTGATGGACACCTAACAACCGGAGAAGTCTCCCTCTGAGCCGCTTCCCCGGTTGTTTCAGTGCGTTTATATTATGCCAATCTACTTGCTCAATGATTCATGTGGTTATGTATGGCATCTTCAGTCAGATCCTGCTCTTCAATCAGGCCGTGCTGCATTGGGCGCAATAGGCCCATAGTTTGAGAGCCAAAACTGGCGACGCCCATTGATACCAATGCGGTGCTAACGATGCCCATTGACACCAACCCAAATGAAATTACGCCCATTGAGATGCAGCCAATGGAAATGATGCCGTGCGTTGAAACTCCGATCGCAACAATGCCGTGAGCTGAAACCCCGATCGCGACGCGCCCATGTGCTTCGATGCCAATCGACAGCCACTTTGGCGTTTTTCTGGGTTGGCTAATGCTACGTATAGTCTCGGGCGGCTTTATTTCAGTCATGTTTCAGTCAGACACAAATTAAAACAAATGAATTAAAGAGGGACTCGCATCGTTGTGCATAGGTTGGTTCCAGCCCCTCAATGAGGTGTAATGGGTTCAGTTCAACTGGCGTTGAATCTCTCTGGATTGTGCTGGACGATCAGCATTGAGTCAAAAGACAGGCCGTCAAACTTTGCTAAGTGTGTCGGTTGTACTTGCACATCGGGTGCCAGAAATAGCGTCTCGGGGTGGCGCCGCGGGGGAGAAAAAAAAGCTCTGGTTTTTCCCGGACCCCCCAGAACCGAAA
>CBKWJC010000130.1:0-12861 GCA_966674685.1 uncultured bacterium | reverse complement strand
CGCAACCGTCTCCCAGCGGGGGCGTGGGGGCAAGCCGCCCCCACAAACGGGGTTTGTGCAACAACTCAACCACAAATTGCCCAACTATTATCCCAAACACTCCAATAACTCTCCTGTATCCTCAAGCCTCACCAGCGTATTCGCACACAAAATCCCCGATGCCACCACCGCAGGGACGCCAATTCCCGGTATCGTACTGTCGCCCACGCGATACAGTCCCTGAATTGGCGTATGGCAACTAGGAAACATGCCTTCTTTAGCGGGAATCGCTGGCCCATAAGTCCCTTGATATCGTCGCAAAAATCGAGCATGGGTCAATGGAGAACCTATGAGTTCCAGGACAATGCGATCGCAAATATCGGGAATCACTTTTTCAACGGCACGGAAAAGGGTAGAAGTGCGATCGCGTTTTCGTTCTTCATAGGCCACCCGATCGTTACGTAACTCCGACCAACCCTCCCACGGCTCCAGTGTGTAGGCATGAACCACATGGTGCCCGTCAGGAGCCAAACCGGGGTCAAGCACGGTCGGAATCGAAATCATGCAGGTGTTGCCCGGTGTGGTGATGTCGCGCTCGTCGTGAACGACAACGTGATGAATGGCTAGATCCGATAAGCCATCTGCTCGAATACCCAAATGCAGGTGCATAAAGCTCTCAATTGGCTGAGTTTGCAGCGCTTGCTGACAATAGTTAGACGGTAACTGATCGGCCTGTAATAGCTTGGTGTAGGTGTCCCAAATCGTGGCGTTGGAAATAATAGTTTTTGCCCGCAACTGCTCTCCATTGCGAAGTTCTACGCCAACTGCTTGGTTATTTTCAACCAAAATGCGCTCAACGTGAGTTCCTAGCCTCAACTTACCGCCGTAACGCTCTAAACCTCGTACCAGCGCATAGATGATTGCGCCGGAACCACCTTTGGGATAATCCACCACAGATTGCGATCGCTCTCCGAACATAAACGCCATTTCGGGCGCAACGGTATCTTTTGCCTTTAAGCCCGACAGCAAAAAGCACTCCACATCCAGCAGTCGCTGCACCCACGGATCGCGCACGGTGCGCTCTACCAAGTCACCAAATGGCCCTTGAATGGCACCGACATGGGGCAATAGCTTCAGCAGCGCCAAGGGATAACGAGTCAGCAGAGTCAAAATCAACTGCCAGTCTGACCGCAAGGCCAGCGTCGGAATCCCCCGCAGCGCCTCGTAAATCGCCATCATCTGCCGCTCTAGCCGTTCGAATTCTGCTGCGCCTTGAGGCGTAAACTGGGCAATGGCCTGCCGATACTTCTGGGCATCGCCATACACAGGCAGCGTTCCGTCCGGGAAATGATAGTAGCCAAGCGGATCGTAAGGTACTGCGTCAATCTCTTCGCCCAGCACGTCTAGAACCTGCCGCAGCGGATTGAGGGAATTAGCGTCACCTAGTCCACAGTAAAACGAGGGGCCAGAATCAAAGACGAACCCCTGCCGCTCAAAGCTATGCGCTGCACCACCGGGAATGGTGTGGCTCTCGCAAACAATCACCCGCTGACCATACCGAGCGAGTAGGGCAGCAGCGGTGAGTCCACCTAAACCGCTACCAATGACAATTACATCTGCATCCTGCATCGAATTTCACTATTTGGGGCACAGATCAGGATTCTATCCTGCTTGCTTGGAGCGATGCTGAAGGGTGCGATCGCACAGCAACAACAAAAGCGGTCTCTAGTAAATCAGTCAGCTTCGTTAACCAGTTGCAAAACACTGTTGTATAGGGGTTCTGCAATCCAAAATCCAGCATCTTTGATCAAAGCATCCAATAAAGGCTTTACCTCAGCAATCAAACCTTGGCTTTTCGCTTCAACCAATATTCCCAAGATGCCTGTGTACCGAAGATTCAAACGACTTGCAACTAGCCGACCTCGACGTTCATCAATCAAAACTTGATCCGCTTGGATTTCGACAGCTAAGGCAATCGCTTCTGCTTCTCCAATATCAAGTTCATTGTTCAATGCTTCGACTAAGGTGCGATCGCAGATAGTACGGGTTTGAATCCAGTCAAACGTTTGGACTTCAGTGGCACCTGCAACAGGAAAGTTGGGGTCAGTGAGTTCTCGATAAACGGCTTCGGGAATGAGAACCGTTCCATACAGTTGATGAAGGAGATGAAGTTGATCAATTGCCGCCAGATTATTTATAGGTGATGTATCACTGACAATGATCACAGCCGGCCCATTTCCCGCAGGTTTTGAATATCCTGTTCAAAATCTTCTACTCCGTAATGCACGGGGATCTGGCGGCTAGCGAGCAGGTGTTGAAAGGCGACACGGTGCATCCCTGCAAATCGACTCGCTTGAGCAAGGGTCAGCTTCTCTCGCTGAAAGAGCATGATAGCAATCTCTTGACGCATTTCAGCCTCAGTCATACGAGTCGCAGTTAAAATTTCATCAGGAATAACAATGCTCATAGCTAAATTCCTCGTTACCCTTACTATCTTATGTGTTTGCATCAGCAAGTGTCTGGGAGATTTCTATGTTTGATGTGAAGATGAACAATGCATGGCTCATCACCTGGATAGTTGCTCCAACGAGCAAGAAAAATGTTGATAGGATAGCAGCGATCTTAAGCTCGCGGAAATCAGAAAAAACGGTGATCGAATTCGCAAAATTGCTTTATCTTCGTACTATGTTTAGCGCATTTGATATAGCTTACTATGCTAATCGACCCAATGAAATACCTTTTCCTGTACATGAAAATGGCATGATTGGGAACAGTCCTTATTGGCTTTATGCTCGTAGAGTTACTAATCTTGAAATTCAGAGAGATGAAGAAAATAACAAAGAGAGCATTAGCTGGGTAGAGCTACCAGAGATTAATGAAGGTGTTAATAGCGAAGGCAAAAGCGAATATTGGGAACGTCAATACTATTCTCCGCTCAGTAAGGATTTAGTGGAAAGTAGAAATAGAAAGCTAACCTAGCCTGAAAGGCTGTGCTTGTAAGTGACTAGGGTTGAATTCTTGACGAATTGCATGTGTAAGTTGCTCTTCATCAGTTGCATGAAGCTGTCCTGCATCTCGTGCTGTAGTTACATCAAAACCTTTTGCCTGAAGCAAATCAGCTACCAACACATTAACATCTTCATCTAAGTACAAGCGAATGAAAATACTGCTCACAGATCTCTAACCAATGGGTCGATCAATTCATCAGGAATGCGATTTTTTTCAATATAACTATTGATTTCATCTTGGTGATCACTGTAATACGTCAGTGCTCCAAAAACCTGTCCTAGTGTCAGGTGCGGCATCCCCTTAGGAATTTCCTCTGGTGCAACGCCCATTCGCCACGTTTCGACAATGGCTCTGACAGGCGTACGAGTTCCTTGAATGATGGGTTCTCCATGCAAAATCTCATCATCCCGGACAACATATCGATATTCTGTTGCCTGAACCATATTATCTTTTCCAATTAGACTTCCTTCATTGTATTGGCTACATCAGTTATCTCGCGATCGCAGATCTGCAATCCGCAACCAGAATCTTGAGGTGCGATCGCAACCACCACAACCTATTCAGCAAGTAGAAATTAGTAGCGTGGAATTGAGCTATCAACCTTCACCGAATAGGCATCAATTCCACCTGTCAAATTCCGCACATTCGTAAAACCCTGACTGATCAACCACTGCGTCATCTGAGCCGAGCGCATCCCGTGATGACACATCACAATTGTTTCCTGCTCAGCATCCAGCAGCGAATGAATCTGCTCCGACCAGTTTGCATACTCACTCAGCGGCAAATTGATAAACCCATCAATCGCCGCCAATCTCAACTCCATTGGCTCCCGCACATCCACGAGCTGTGGTGGAGCCTGAGGCGGTTGCACGTCAGCCAGTCGCTGAGCAAATTCTTCAACAGTGATTTGCGGTAAATCTTCGGCATACATAGTTGAAAGACCTGAATTGAGCAGTTTTTACCGATGGTAGCTAAATTTTGCAGAGCGCCTTCCGGTTTCTCAACTTTGATTAAACTCACGTCTAGCAAATTAAAACCCAACGTGTTATTTAGCCGTCGCGATGCGACGGCTAAATAACACGTTGGGTTTTGGTGCAAGTTAAATGTAGCTACTTATCAACGGATTGATGAGACCGTCACCGCAGAGTATTACAGTAGTCACTGGGCATACCGTTGCGTCAGTTCTGATCATCGACTGATCAGGAGCCAATGACTGGGCGGTGTTGCTCCAACTGCCGCTCATGGTTCGACTCATTCCGATGAAGGTTCGCTCATTTTTCTCCATCCTGATTGCGCTCGTCCTCATCCTCCTGATCTCTGGGATTGGCGGAGCTGTGTGGATTACGGCCCAGAGTCCACTGTCTTTACTGAAAGGAGGTGGCGTCAACGCTGCACCCGCTGCAACGATGTTTGTGTCCAAGCAAGCGCCGCTGATGGTGTCGCTGCTGGTCAATCCTGAGCGGCTAATCACGGCTCGTCAAGTGTTCACCCAACCCGGTCAGCGACGACGCGCCGCCAAAGAAATTGAGCGACTCCGGCAGAGCGTTCTATCTGGATTTGACCTCGACTATCACACCGATGTGCAGCCCTGGCTGAGCGATGAGCTAACTCTAGCCGTCACCACACCGGATCTAGATCGTGACGGTACAAATGGAGCGCAGCCGGGTTACTTACTGGCGCTGTCAACCGCTGATCCAGCGCGATCGCAAGAATTTCTGCGTCTCTTTTGGCAACAGCAGGCTGAAGCAGGCACCGATTTGGTGTTTGAACAGTACGCCGGGGTGAAGCTGATCTATCGGCAAGACGCGGTGGCGAATCGCAATCGTTCTCGTCCCATCGCGGTTGAGGGCGGCACTGAAGGCGAACCTGAGACGCAGCCGGGACTGGCGAGTGCAGCCATTGGCGAGCAGTTTGTGCTGTTTGCCAACCATCCCAAGATTTTGCGAGCCGCGATCGCAAATGTGCAGGCTCCCGACTTGAGCCTAGAGAAAAGTTCGGTGTACCAGGATCAACTTCAGGATTTGCCGGAACAGCGCGTCGGGCTGCTTTACGGAAACCTGCCGGAACTGGCGGATTGGCTCGGCACGTCGATTTTTCCCAATGATGCCGCTACCATCAATGCCGCCACCGTGCCGGAATCAACTCAGTTTGATCGGATCATTGCCTCAATTAGCCTCAGCCCCAGCGGTTTGCGATTAGACAATACCTTGTTAACCTCGCCCGGAACCGAGCTAGACCGCGAACGGCCTGCCCTGACGCAGCCATCGGAGTTACTGCGCTATATCCCTGCCGACAGCATTTTGCTCACTAGTGGCCGCAACTTGGGCGACGACTGGCACAAGGTATCGGATGCACTACAGGGCTACACCAAAACTAAAACCCTGCTCGATCAAGTCATCACAACTCTCAAAACTCGCTGGGATTTAGACGCTGAAACCGAGCTGTTCAACTGGACAGAGGGCGAGTTTGCCTTTAGCCTCCGGCCCCGTTCAGACGCCGCACAGCCATTCGATTGGGTACTCGTCACCGAACACCAAGCCGACACAACCACTGAAGGCATTCAGCATTTGGACGATCTTGCCACTCAACAGGGCTACAGCGTCGGTCAGGTGGATCTAGCCGATCGCGCTGTTACTGCTTGGACACAGCTCTCCACGGTACCCTCTAGCCGTCGTCAGAACACGTCACAAGTCCTGCAAGCATCCGTAGCGGGTGCCCATGTGCAGGTTGGTAACTACGAAATCCTAGCCAGTTCCCTCGCCGCTCTGGAAGCTGCACTAGAGGCTGGCGATCAGTCAGTGCTGAATCAGGCTGACTTTGAACGCGCGATCGCAAATCTAGACACGCCCAACGATGGCTACGTCTACCTCAACTGGCCCAGCCTCAAACAGCGACTCGCCAAACGCTCACCACTGTTCCAAGTGCTGGACACTCTGGCCCAGCCGCTGACCAATCACCTAGAATCAGTCACGCTGAGTACCTACGGTCGCGATCGCAATCAGCAGCCCAGCGGTATCTTCTTGCATCTCACGGACGACTGAAGTTGCATCACTGCGACATAAAGCCTGTCAGCAATAGCGGCAGCAGCAAAAGTACGGTAATAATCGCAACCAGTGTACCTGGCTCAATCTTGATCAAATTGGGGTCAGGCTTGTTGGGGTTCTTTTCGGGATCAGACATCTTACGTGGCGACTGTCACAGCCGCTGGCATCCTACAGTTTGATCCCAGCATAGTGTAATCGCCTTGATGCAATCATCTACAGCATTAACGATTCTGCATCTGAGCTTTACCATAGAACGTATAAGTATCACCTGTCACAGGCGTTACTGACTACAAAATCCGCTCGTAATATGAAGTCCGGTTGAGAGCCCATGATTTATTTTTTGTGAAACGCTTGCTCCGCAAGCGTTTCACAAAAAATAAATTGGGTTCTAATATGCGGGCTTGATATAAAAACCAGTTTTCATTCTGTGTGAGAGTCAAGCTGTGCCTAATTCTCACAAAAAACAACTTGGTTTTTGGCTAGTCGGATTCAGCATTACCTACCAAAAGCTTTAAACGTATATTTTTTATCCCACTATGCCTATCGATATTCAGCTCATTCGTACAGGTGAATTGCGCCACTTGCCCGGAGCCAAATTAGACGATGAAGATTTATCGAACCTCGATTTGTCGGATATTTACCTAGCGGGTGCCAGCCTGGTTGGCGTCAACTTTGACCGATCTACTCTACTGCGCGCCCATTTAGAAGGAGCCAATCTAGTTGGTTCATCATTGGTCAATGCCGACCTGCGAGCCAACCTCTGGGGCGCAAATCTGATGCAAAGCGATCTGAGTGGAGCGGACTTACGGGGCGCAAATCTGCGGGGGGCGAACCTGATGGGCACCAATCTCTCGCGCAGCACCTTTGCCGGAGCCTTTCTCAGTGGCGTCAATCTGATGGGGGTTAGCCTGGTGGGCGTGGATTTCCGGGGTGGGGATCTGCGGGGAGCCAACCTCAGCGGCGCAAATCTGCGGGGTGCCGACCTCAGCCGCGCCGATCTTCAGGGTGCCCTGCTGAGTGAAGCGAATTTGGAAGAAGCCGATTTACGAGGTGCGAATCTGGCTGGAGCTTCGTTTGTCAATGCCAATCTGCTCTGCGCCACGCTGGACGGAGCCAATGTCAACGGCGTGGACTGGTCAGGCGCATGTTTGACGGGTACGAATTTGCAGGTTGCAAACTAATTTAGTTTGCCAACTTTATGGGTTTTGATGGTTGATGTGCCGCGCTCCGCGCGGCACATCAACCATCAAAGCTTAATTTACAGAGTACTAATTGTGTACGGGCGGGTTTAGCCGCCACACTGTGACTTCAGATCAAAATTGGTAACCGAAACCTGCTCCTACCATAGGTTTCGTGATCAAGAACAGGGCAGAGAGTGCCGACGTGATACGTCGGCACTCTCTGCCGTTTGGTTTTGATATACGACGTAAGCAAACCAGACTTTAGAGTTTCGTCATGAAGTCCTGCCGACTTGGTCAGTCTGTGTTATTGTCTGGGCACATTATTCGAAAACTAGACTGCTAGCGAGTTGGCCATGACTCAGCATTGGGCGCTTATTGTTGGAATTAATAACTATCAGCATCTACAACCGCTGCTCTATGCACAGCGAGATGCTCAGACGCTGCACCGTTTTTTGATTGAAGAAGGGGAAATAGCAGCGGATCGCTGTATTCTGCTCAGCGATTTCTCTCCCACTATCAATGACGTTTCAACCTATCCCTCGCAAGCGACAGTTCAGGACTGGCTGAGTCGTGTACTCAGAGCTGTACAAGCTGATGACGTGGTGTGGCTCTATTTCTGTGGCTATGGAGTGCGATCGCAGGGCCAAGACTATTTTGTGCCGATCGATGGAGATCCCAACCGTCTGCCGCAAACTGCGATCGCACTTTCTGAGGTAATCGACCAGTTGCAGCAATTACCCACCGCGAATCGCTTGCTGGTGCTGGACATTAACCGCAGTCAGGGCCAGCTTGATGAAATTCCGGTGGGGCAGCAAACGTTAGAGCGAGCCAGCCAGCAAGATGTGGCAACCATTCTGTCCTGTCAACCGGGTCAGTTTTCCCACGAAACTATCATGCTGCGGGCGGGACTGTTTACCCATGCGCTGCTAGAAAGTCTCCGCCAAACTCAGCCTCCCACGCTTGATCAGGTTGCCAATTACCTACGCGATCGCTTACCGGAGCTGAGCCAGCACCACTGGCGTCCGGTGCAGCAACCCGCCACCGTGATTCCGGCGCGCATGCAGCACATGGCGCTATTGCCCAGTGCAGTGCCCGTCATGGTTGGGGCAGGAGCCGCATCTGGAGGTTCCACTGCGCTGTCATCTCACAACGGTGCCAATGGCTCAATTCCTGCCGTGCCGCCTAATCCAATTGCGCCCAATTCATCGTCCGGCCAAAGTTCGGCGTTAGTAGCGGTTGCATCTACCACTGAACCCACTAGCACCAATTCCTCAGACGGACTGTGGAAACAGCTTCTGCTGTGGGGTGGCCTAGCGCTGATCGTTGCTGTTCTGATGATTGCCCGCAATTTTCCTATCTTTTCTGATCCAGATGCCGAAACCGAAGCTGAAACCGATACGGTTGTCGAGCCGATTACTCCAGGCGATGCAGCAGAGGGCGAATCGGATGGAGCGACTGATGGGGGAACGACTCCCAATCCAGCTCCGCCCGAAAGCACGACACCTGAAGCATCGGCGACCAGAGACAATGCGACTGATGACTCGGCTGGAGTTGACGATCCGGATGCTGGAGCTACGGCTGATGAGGCGGGTGACGCGGGCGCATCTGAAACAGGTGGGTTGCGATCGCTAACCAATCTGTTTAATCGAGGCGAGAACGGCAACGTCCGCCCCAGTCAGGCCATTCAAAATGCCCAGACTGCGGCCACGGCGGGGCGCTATCAGGATGCACTGACTTGGTTAGATCAAGTGCCGGAATCACGGCGAGATGACTCCTACACGACCTTACGACAGTCGATTGCCACTCAACTCGACAGCGCAACCCGAGCCAATCGGACACTGCTCAATGCGGCCAAAGCCCCCATTCGCTCCAACCAGGCGTCCACCTTTAATCAAGCGATTGAAGCGGCGCGGCGCATTCCGCCCAATCAGCCCCTTTATGATGAAGCACAGCAAAATATTCAGCGCTGGAGCCAGGTGATTCTCGACCTAGCCGAGGGACGGGCGGCACAGGGTAATCTCAATGCCGCGATCGCAGCCGCTGAACTCGTACCCACCGATCAAACCGAGGTCTATCGCCAAGCTCAGACCCGCATCTCCCAGTGGCAAAATCAAAAGGATGCCCAAGCGCGGATTGCCGAGGCAAAAGCGCTAATTCAGCCGGGACAGGCTAATACCTATCAAAAAGCGATTCGCTGGCTTCAGCCGATTCGCCCAGAACAGCCGGAGTATTCTCAAACCCAGCCGCTGATTAGCCAGTGGAGCCGAGAAATTCTTGCGATCGCACGAGCCAGAGCAGCTCAAGGCCAGTTTGCTTCAGCGATTCAAGCGGCACAGCTCGTCCCGGCCAATACGGTCGCCTACAATCAGGCCCAGCAGGAAATCCAGCGCTGGCGGGAGCAGTCCTAATCTCGCACACCTTAATAAATCCGAACATCAGCGTTCAAATTCAGTTTAGGCTGGTATCTTTAATGGCCGTTACGCATTGCCACTCATTCATTCAGCAGAAACTGGCCGGAAACGGGAATCGGATGCTGACCGCTATACTAGCCACATTGGTTCCCATGCCAAATTTGACTAAAAAACAAAACAAATTATTTTCTGTGAACGTCAGGCTATGCACGACGTTCACAGAAAATAAAAACCCAGGATGTAAGATTGCATCTGTATTCGAAGCCCTTACTTGGCCTCTACCTATTTAGATTTGGTGGACGACAACTCTATGACTCAACGCGGTAGACAATCGAACCCAGAGTTTGACCCCCGACGAGGGCAACCGTCTCCTCCGTCATCTTCAGATCATGGCAGTGGCAACGGATACAGCAAACAGCAGGAACGCCGAAACAGCAGCGGGAACCCTCAATCGGCCCAGCCACCCAATCCCATTGCCGATCCGTGGAGCACCGCTGCTTCCGGTTCCGCAGCTCAATCTACTCCCAATCGCGGCTATCAGGCGAAAAACCATCCGTCTCCCCGTTTGCCGAATTTACCGCAGCTCAACGGGTATGAGGTCAACGATTATGAATCAACGGGCCACTCAACCAACGCGTATGAAACCAATCGGTACTATGCCGATCGCTCTGCTCCTCGTCAGCAACCGCCGAATGGCTATGGGATAAACCCGCCCAGTACCCCTCAAGACGCACGTCATACCCAGCCTCAGGGTCAGCAGCAGGGTCAACAAACAAACGGGTATGGAACGCACTATGGGGTAAACGGTCACGGCAAGAGCGCCCATTCCGTACCGCGTCAGCCGATCACCCCTCCCGCGACGGGCTACCCGACCCCAGGCTATACGGCAGGAAGCTACATGGCGCGGGCTGATGGCGCGGGCAATACGGGCAATGGGGCAGGAAATTATCGGATGTCAGCCCAGCCAGGAGCCAACCAGTATTCGATGGATGGCAACAATTACGGCGGCTACGGTCAGCAGCAGGACGTTAACTGGACAAATGGGGTTGATCAGGAAGCATACGATGATGCTGACTCTGATGACGATCCTGCGATCGCAGATCGATCGGACTATCGGGGACAGCCTCCCAGACAGGAATCTAGTTCTAGAACGTTCTTTCGGGCCTTTTTACCCTCATTAGGCGTCTTCAAACGCTGGCAGTTTTGGGGGGTTGTGGCGCTCCTCTCGACAACTGGGGTCGGAGGAGTTGCTGCAGCCTATTTACTGCGGTTACCGGGACTGCCCAATTGTCCGGCTATTTTCTTACCCACGGCGTCCGCCTCGCTGCGGATCTACTGTGCTCAAGTTGCGGCTGATAAGCGCACGATTGAGGATTTGCTGGCCGCGATCGCCCTGGTCGAAGATCTGCCGGAAGGCCATCCCATGCGCCAGGAAATTGAGCATCACCTGGAACTCTGGTCAGTCGATATTCTGGAACTAGCTGAAGAAAGTTTCCACAAAGGTGATTTAGAAACCGCGATCGCAACGGCACAGCGCATCCCTGCTCAAACCTCATCGGCTAAGCTTGTGGATGAGCGAATTCAGAGTTGGAAAACAATCTGGTCTAAGGCGGAGTCGATCTTCAAGCAAGCAGAGGATGCCTTACGGGACGGTAACTTCCGAGAAGCCTTCGCCCTAGCGGTGGATTTGGTGGAAGTGGGCAATACCTACTGGGAAACTACGCGCTACCAGGAACTAACGAACAACATCACCTCTGCTCGACGGGACGGCGCAAAGCTAGTTGAAGCCCGCAGCAAGGCGCGCCGCAATACGGCAGAATCTATCCTGGAAGCGATTGAAATTGCCAAAGCCATCAAACCAGAAAGCTACGTCTACGAGGAAGCCCAAAAGGCCATCGGCGAGTTCACGGAGCGCATGTATATTTTGGCAATTGATACGCTCGATCAGGGCTACTCCAACGACGCCATTTCCATCGCTAATAAAATTCCGGCTGAGGGCAACATGAAAACCAAAGTGCGGGACTTCCTGATTTTGGCTAGAGCCGTTCGTCAGGCCGGAGAGGGGCAGCAAGGTGACCTCCAGCGCGCTATTCTGGATGTTCAGCAGTTGACCGCCAGCAGTGCCCTATATGGCAAAGCCCAGCAGTTGATCAGCCGTTGGGAACTGGAAATTCAGGATTTGGCGCGGCTAAACTGGGCGCGCCAGTTAGCGGCTCCCGGTACGCTCGGTGACCTAGCGGCTGCGATCGCAGAGGCTCAGTTGATTCCTAGCACTAATCCCCGCTGGGAAGAAGCTCAGGATGAGATCGCGGAATGGACGCGCCAAGTCGAGATTATTGAAGATCGTCCCTATATTGACCGAGCCGAGCAGATTGCGGCCAATGGTGATATTAACTCTCTCAAAACCGCGATCGCAGAGGCGAGTAACATTCGTTCGGGACGGACGCTCTACGACGAGGCTCAAACCAAGATTCGCGGCTGGCGACAGCGGGTCGAAACGGCAGAAGATCGACCACTGCTTGATGAAGCCAAAATGCTGGCCCGTTCAGGCAATATCGATGCGGCAATTGCCACAGCCGAGCGGATCTCCTCTAGACGAGCGCTTTACGATGAGGCGCAGGATGAAATTCGCCGCTGGCGCAACCAAGTCCGAGGACAGCAAGCCCTTCAGGATGCCTATCGCTCTGCTAGCATCGGCACCGTGAATGGTCTAGCCGACGCGATTCAAATTGCCGATCAGGTGCCTGCTGGCAGCAGTAGCCGCAGCGAAGCAGAGCAAATGCGGAATGTATGGAGCCAAGAACTACTGCGGCAGGCCAATGCAGAAGCCACACTAAATCCAGAACGTGCGATCGCAACCGCTAAGCGAATTCCGTCCGGTACATCAGCCTATGAGTCGGCACAACAGTTGATTCAAAGTTTAGAAGCCCAATTTGCGCCACCTGAATTCGATCCCTTCGATGAAGGAACTTTACCCAGCACAGATGACCTGGGGTTCGGTTCTACTGACGCTGATAACGTTGAATAGCCTATAGACTTAGGCAGTGCTGATCACTACTCAGCACTCAGCATTACCCCCACCTATCGCACTTACTCTTCAAAACTTGTCAGAGCAACCAACAAAAAAGCGCCCCTCTCTGAGGGACGCTCTTTGTTATCTATTCAGGCACGAATGCCTTGAGGCAATTAGCCGTTGATGGCAGGTGCCTGCAGAGCCACAGGCTCAGCATCAACAGA
>CBKWJC010000129.1:0-13021 GCA_966674685.1 uncultured bacterium | reverse complement strand
CCACGGGTGAAGTTGACTTGCAGCCATTTCTCTCCTATTTCCGATAAAGTCTATTGGTTTAAGTGCTGAATTTTAATGCCGAATGTGATGCGCGATCGCAACTGTACACAAAATCTCCGTCATCGTATAGATGAATTTTATTTAGCCCATGTTTAGTATCAACGGTATTTTCCAGTTCATACTTAGGAAGCCCGCATGGTTCAGACTCCCGATCGACCTTGGACTCAATCGGTTGACCAAGTTCTTAAACAGCTTGCTGTTGATGTTAACGTCGGCCTATCAGAATCCGATGCTCAACAAAGACGTAATCAATTTGGCAAAAACCAGCTAGAGCAAGCCAAACAGCGTAGCGCTTGGTCGATTTTTATTGACCAGTTCAAAAGCTTGATCATTGCAATTCTGGCCGTTGCGGCAGTCTTATCGTTTAGCTTCGGTCAGTGGATTGAAGGCATCGCGGTACTGATTGCGATCGCAGTTAACACTGTTATTGGCTTCTTTTCTGAGTATCGAGCTATTCAATCCATGCAGTCGCTGCAAAAGCTGAGCAGTCCTAGCGTTGCGGTGCGACGCAGCGGCAAAGTCCAGGAAATTCCGGTTGAAGAACTCGTTCCGGGTGATATTGTCATCCTCGACAGCGGTGACGTGATTGGAGCCGACCTGCGCGTGCTAGAAGCCTCCAGAATGCAGGTGAATGAGTCATCCCTAACGGGTGAGTCTATGCCCGTAGGTAAGACCATCGAACCGCTAGCAGCAGACGAAGTTCCCCTAGCGGAGCGCAAAAACATGCTCTACAAAGGTACCGCTTTGACGCGCGGCAGTGGTGCGGGTGTGGTCGTCGCTACAGGTATGAAAACCGAACTGGGAAACATCTCTGCTCTGGCTGAACAAGCAGGGATGGAGCAGCAAACGCCACTCGAAAAGCGCCTGGATAAGCTAGGTCGCCAACTGGTCTGGATTACGATTGTAGTGGCGGCACTGGTCGCTGTTGCTGGCATTGTTGCAGGTCGGGATCTGCGGCTGATGGTGGAAATTGCGATCGCGCTTTCGGTAGCAGCGGTGCCAGAGGGCTTACCGATTGTGGCGACAGTGGCACTGGCTCGCGGCATGTGGCGCATGGCCAAGCGTAATGCGCTAATTAATCAGCTCTCAGCGGTTGAGACCCTGGGGTCTACAAGCGTTATTTGTACGGACAAAACGGGGACGCTAACTGAAAACCAAATGACCGTCGCGCGAATTGCCCTAGCCGCAGGCCAGATTGCAATCACTGGCGAAGGTTTAGAGCCAAAGGGTGAATTTAAGCAGGCTGACCAACGCATCCAGCCCCAAGAGCACGAAATACTGCGGGATGTATTGGAAGTAGGTGTGCTGTGTAATAATGCCGCTCTCCAACCTGAAGGTTCAAACGAGAGCCGTGTAGTCGGCGATCCGATGGAAGTAGCCCTGTTGATTGTGGGCCAAAAAGCTGATATCACGCGGGATGCACTACTGCATCAGTTACCGGAGGTGCGGGAAGAAGCATTTGATCCGGACACTAAAATGATGGCAACGGTACATCATCATACGTCAGCAGCGGATAAGTCCTATCGCTATGCGGTGAAAGGCGCACCGGAAGCCGTGTTTGAGGTTTGTACTGCTCTACGCACAGAATCCGGCGAAAAAGAGATGACAGACGATCTGCGGCGGCAGTGGCGCGATCGCGCTAATGAGCTAGCCGGAGAAGGGCTACGGGTTTTGGCACTGGCACAGAAAGTGACAAATCAACCTGATGCCAATCCGTATCAAGATCTGACGCTTCTGGGTGTTGTCGGGCTGCTTGATCCACCGCGCCAAACCGTGCGCGATGCCATTCGAGAGTGCCAAGATGCAGGCATCCGCGTGATCATGGTGACCGGAGACCAAGCGGTTACGGCGCGCAATATTGGGGTTGCAGTCGGTTTAGTTGAAAATAACAATGCTCAAGCGCTACAGGGCAAGGATCTGAAGAATGCCGACCAGCTCCCCGCCGATCAGCGCCAGCACCTAATTGAAACACCGATTTTTGCGCGGGTTAACCCAGAAGACAAACTGAACTTAATTGCGGTGCATCAGCAAGATGGGTCTGTCGTTGCGATGACGGGTGACGGTGTAAACGATGCGCCTGCACTGAAGAAAGCCGATATTGGGATCGCAATGGGGCAACGGGGCACTGAAGTCGCCAAAGAAGCGGCGGATATGGTGCTGCAAGACGATTCCTTTTCGTCAATCGTGGCGGCAGTGGAGCAGGGTCGCGCCATTTTTACCAATATTCGTAAGTTCACGATTTACCTGCTGTCAGGTAATTTGGGCGAAATTATTGCCGTTGGTCTAGCCTCTATTCTCAATGCGCCGCTACCACTGCTGCCGCTCCAGATTCTCTATATCAACGTGGTGAACGATGCCTTTCCTGCCCTGGCACTGGGGGTTGGTGAAGGCACTCCTCAACTGATGCAGCAGCCCCCTCGTCGCCGCAAGGAATCCATATTGACGCGGCAGCACTGGATTCGGATTGTCGGCTATGGCGCAATTATTTCAGGCACTATCTTGGGGTCATTCGTGCTGGCGCGACAGTGGCTTGGACTAGACGAAGAAGCTGCAACAACCATCTCGTTTATTTCTCTGGGCTTCACGCGACTCTGGCACGTATTTAATATGCGAGAACCCGGTACGGGCATATTTCGTAATGAAATCACTCAGAATAAGTACGTTTGGGGCGCGCTTGCTTTTTGTACGGTTCTACTGGTGATTGCAGTCTATTTACCAGGGCTATCGGATGCCCTTCAGACGGTCAATGTCAGCGTTAATGGTTGGCTGTTGATTTTGGGCACTAGTCTGGTGCCGCTGATTATGGGTCAGATTGTCGAAAGCGTGAAGAATCGCAAAGGATCAAACGCGACAAGGGCAAAGGTCTAATATCCAAGTCTGGTGGAACATCCACAATTGATTTGTAAACGTTTGCGCCGCCAACAACCCGAATACTTTAGTGGTTCTAGCCCTTTCAAGGTGTTAAATCCAGAACGGAGAAAAATGAGCGGCTAAGCCTTGTATTTTCAATGCTACCAATGCAATTACCGGACTTGAATCCTCGCATTCTAGCCGCAAAAATCATAGCTTCTTTTTTTCTTTTACCAGAAGCTGAAAACCAAGAACGGAAAACTGGGATTTCAGATTATTGCCCGTTCCAAAAAATAACACCTTGAAAGGGCTACTTTAGTGGTTCTAGATACGAACGAGAGAGGAGAGTGCCTCAGGATAAGGCACTCTCCTCTCTCGCTGTCTCATTCTGAACTGGAATGACTGTAGCTATCGAAGTTAGCACTAGAGATCAGATCCGTATGATAGGTAGCCTCTAGGCGACTGAGCAGGTACGTTCCCGATTTGACAGGTGGGTACTTGGGCGGATTCTTTTCGCTTTGGCAGGTGGGTAGACAGGCAATTTCTGCTTCGGCATCCGGTTGACAGAAGAAGGCGATGGAATAGCGATCGCACATGGCCTGATCCGCTGGTGGCAAACCCACTCGATGTTGAGTGGAGCGGAACACATCATTGCTCCAGCGTTCCATCAAGTCACCTGTATTAATCAATACCGCGCCGGGTAGCGACGGAGCAGAAATCCAATCGCCTTGACAATTCATCACCTCTAGACCGCCCACATTATCCTGAAACAGTAGGGTTAAGGTGCCGTAGTCCGAATGCGCTCCAGCCCGAATCTGTCCGGGTTTGGGTGGCGCAGCAAGGGGTGGATAGTGCAGCAGCCGCAGCGTATAGTTCTGGGTAGCGTGCTTTGCCACAATGAACTCCTCGGGCATGGCAAGCGCGATCGCAAAGGCGCGAAAGATCCGAGCCGCCGCTTCTGCACAGATCGTAAAAAACCCAGTAATGGTAGCTTGAAACTCCTCTTGACCCTCTGGCCAGCGATTGAGCACCAGTTCCACTCCTGTTGCTTCGGCCTCCTCTGGTGTCACCTCTTGACCCATATTGAAGGCTTCTTTCAAGTCTCCAGGCCGATTTTCATCGAGTCGTTCTCGTTCGATACCTACATAGCCTCGATTGCTGAACGCGCTTGACCAGGCAAGCTGCTGTTTTTCAGCCAGCGGCAGGGCAAAAAACTGCTTCGACTGCTTAAAGGCTTGCTCAATCGCGGATTGCGGGATGCCGTGATGGGTTAGATACAGAAAACCGACCTCTCGACAGGCGCGGTAAATGTCTGCCGCGACTCGTTGCTGTCCATCGGGGTCATCTATTAAGAATGGGGAAAAGTCAATCAGCGGAATATCCAACCGCGTTTCAACGGGCATAAGCCAACCTCACCTCACAACGTAGTCTGTTGCTGATTTTCGGCCACTAGCTAACTGGGCAATACTCGCTACTGCTCCTGTTGTATGACGTAACGAATGATAGCGTCCGTATCAACCGCCACGCTTTGTTCTCTCCCTCAATCCTTCTGCCCCAGCAGGAAAGGAGAAGTTGTCCAGACTACTCTCCGTAGACCGTCACCATTACTTTGCGCTGACGCGCTTTGATGTCGCATTCTAGATGAAAAATCTGCTGCCAGGTGCCGAGCACTAACGCACCCTGAGCAATGGGTATAGTCAGCGATGGCCCCAGCCAGGTTGCTTGGAGGTGGGAGTGACCGTTGCCGTCATGCCAGGTTTGTTCATGCCCATAGTCTCGGCTGGGTGGAATTAGCTGATTGAGAATTTGCGGTAAATCGCGCTGTAGCCCTGGCTCAAACTCAATTGCGCCGATTGCTCCGGTACTGCCGATATTGAACACATTGACCATGCCCGTTTGAATGCCTGCTTGTTGCACAATCTGGCTGATCTGCTCAGTCAGATCATGCATATCCCCGTGTCCTTTGGTTGGCAGGTTAATGTATTCCTGATAAACCATATTTTTCCTCTGTGAAACGGTATTGGGTTTTTGATGAATGCGATCGCGCTGATCAATCGCACTGATCATAGGGTGCAATGCGCTGTTATCGGATGGCGTTGAGTTAAAGCATTCTTTACCTTCCGGACAACCCTAGCAATTCGAGCTAGATTGGGGACAGTTACGTACAGGACGCCCCCTCATGAAAGATCGTGACTATACGCTGATTCTCGATAAAAGCGGTAGCATGTCTACGCCCGACCAGCCCAGTGGCCGAACTCGTTGGCAAGCCGCTGAAGAATCAACGCTGGCGCTGGCTCGCAAGTGTGAGCAGTTTGACCCCGATGGCATTACCGTCTATCTCTTCTCCAGTCGGTTCAAGCGCTACGATGACGTGACTTCCAGCAAAGTCGAGCAAATCTTTATGGAAAATGATCCGGTGGGTACGACGGATCTGGCCGCCGTTCTGAATGATGCCATTCAAAATTACCTTCAGCGCAAAGCAGCCGGACAGACCAAACCAAACGGTGAAACCATTTTGGTGGTTACGGATGGCGAACCGGATGATCGCCGCGCCGTCATGGAAGTGATCATTGCGGGCACTCAACACATGGATCGGGATGAAGAACTGGCAATTTCGTTTATCCAAGTTGGCAATGATGCAGGCGCAACCAAGTTCCTAAAAGCTTTGGATGATCAGCTCAGCTCGGTGGGCGCTAAGTTCGACATCTGTGACACGATCACGATGGATGACATGGCCGATCTGAGTTTGGCTGAAGTGTTGATGAATGCGATCGCAGATTAGCACCCTTTGAGTTATGGATGAGATCGATCGCTTGCTGGCTAAGTTGGACAACCAGCTGCACCAGCAGCCAACGCCTACGCCTAATAATCCTGAACCGCAGCCTGCCGCTCCGTCTCAGTCACTGGATCAGCTTTTGAACCAGTTGGCAGAGGGTAAAAAGCAGGCTGTGCGAGCGGAGCTATTGAAACATCCGCCCAAGCCACTGCGCCCAACCTCATCAGCGCAGCCGTCACCCCCTCGCGCTCAGTCCAGCATTCCGCCCGCAGTCGATCCACTAATTGCAAAGCTCAAGTCTGAACAGGAGGCTCAGAGCCGAGCCGAGCAGATCAGGCAGCAACAGCAGCAGCAGGAAGCTGAGCGGCAGCAACAGCAGCAGGAACGAGAGAAGCAGCGTCGTCTGGAGGCACTGAAAGCCCAGCGCCGAGCGGAACTGACTGACTATGCAAAGGAATGGCTTCGGCAGCTCAACCCCCGTTCCCAGGAAGGGCTATGGTTTGACGAGTTCGCCTGCAATTACGAATCACGCTTAGAAGCCGCTGTTGAATATCTCGAAGCTTTGCAGAGTGTAGAGCGTGGCACTTTTTAGACAAATGGTAAAAGTGCGATTAAGTATTTTCTCAATTGATTGTGTCTGTGAATTAGCGGGTGTTTATTAGGAATACCCGCTTATCTCATAAAGGAGCTTGGTTGTTATGACAGTGCCGCAGCAGGGGCTTTTCGTTGATCCAGGGCAAGGTCGTTCCTATTACTTTGGCCGCGATTTGTATACGTTCAAGGCAATTGGTGAGGAGACGGGTCAAGCCTATGCGCTCTGCGAGGTGATTGTGACGCCCCAAAGTGGTGCGCCATTACATCGTCATCAGCGTGAAGATGAGGCGTTTTATGTCCAGGAAGGAGAGATTGAGTTTCGGCTGGATGATGCAACACTGGTAGCAACAGCAGGAACGTTTTTGCATTCGCCCAAGGGACAATTACACTGCTTTACGAACAAAACGTCTACAGATGCCAAAATGCTGATTTGGGTGACGCCTGCGGGATTTGAAAAGTTTATGGCGGAAGTAGGCAAGGCGGTGAATGGTTCGGTTACGCCAGGGGCAGATCTAACGCCGGAGGATCTAGGGAATATTATGGCGACGGCACCGAAGTACGGAATTGAAATTATTCCGCCTGCTTAAATCGCTTTTGGAAATACAAAGTTTGACGAATGAGATTTTTGGGGATTAGTCATTTGTATTAGACAAACGATTAAGCAAATCAGTTGTAGACAGAACTGGAAAATTAACCATCTGAAAATCATTCTGATCGCGAGTGATAATTGCATCCAAGTTGTCTGAAATAGCACAAGCTACTTGTACGCCATCTTCAAAATCCTGCAAGTTGATTGACACCGCTTGTTGAATAACTTGAAGATTTACAGCACACAGATTTAATCCTTTCACGAGTCTAGATATTGCTTGCAGTGCAGTTTCTCGATTCCTGAGCTTACGCACGATGTAGAAAATGTTGGTAATTGTTGTGGCTGTGATATACCCTTGAAGCTTTCCGGCTTCGATAAGAGCAAACAGCGCGATCGCAGATTCGACAAACGGTTCGCGTTCTAAGATGATATCTAGCACGACGTTGGTATCAATCAAAACTTTCATTGATACTTCTCGATTAGGTAGTCGGTGTAGCCATTGGTAATTTCTACCTCTGTAGGTGGAGCATCAGAGGATTTAGCTATCCCACGTAAACCTGTCAGTGTTCCTGGAGGAATCTGTGATGATGATGACTCATCGTGCTGCTGCACAAATTTCGTAAAAATGAGGACTAGGCGTGCTTTGTCCTCTGGCAAGGTTTTCACCAGTTCATAAATAACTTCTGCGGTACTCATTATGGCATTGGTACTTGGTTGATCGTATTTAAATGGTATCGATTTTGATGCCGAGATGCGATCTTAATAATGGCAAAGGTGCGATCGCATCCCATTGCCATCTCATGCTGAATGGATGAGGTTACGATGGGAGAAAATTGTGCTGGCTGGCAAGCGAGATCGTGTTTGAATCCTTTGTGGTTGCGATGAGACGATGAAGTTTGAATGGAATTCAGATAAAGCGGCTCGAAATCTTGAGAAACACGGTGTCTCATTTCAAGAGGCAATGACCGTTTTCAATGATCCACTCTCTGTTACGTTTCCTGATCCTGATCATTCAATTGGTGAAAGTCGCTACGTTATCATTGGGATGTCTCGGTTTGGGCAGGTTTTGGTAGTTGCACATACGGACAGAGCAGACCGCACCCGAATCATTAGTGCTCGGAAGGCAACACGTTCTGAGAGAAGGTTTTATGAGTCAGAATCCTGAGAACGAAATGACGGATGAACTGCGTTCAGAGTATGACTTTGCTCAAATGAAGGGTGGAGTACGAGGAAAATACGTTGAGCGCTATCGTGCAGGCACGAATTTGGTACTGCTCGATCCAGATGTGGCAGAGGCTTTTCCAGATGAGAAGTCGGTCAATGATGCGCTACGACTGCTGATGCAGATTGCCCAGCGGCAACAGAATAATCAAGCGCGATCGCAATAGTGGCAAAGGTGCGAAGGTGCGATCGCATCCCATTGCCATCTCATGCTGAATGGATGAGGTTACGATGGGAGAAAATTGTGCGATCGCATTTAGACTGGGGCTTTATAAAGAGAACGGGCAAAATTGAGCACTTCTTCTTGCCTACTTTCGGGCAACGCATCGATCATGGCCGTGATTCGCTCAGATATGGGTACCCAAGTTTCTGTTTTGCTGCGCCAAACTATAATAAATTGCTGAGTGGACAGAGACGTGTATTCCAGGGTCTCTCCATAGGCATTAGTAAATTCAACTTCAAAAACTGTGTCGGTATGTTGTTCAACAATGGCACCCCGATCGCCTGCGTGTAGATCTAAACCAGGTAGATCTACAATCAATTCAACCACGTCAAATAATTCTGGTTTCGTCATTTTTGCCTCGGAATATACAACGTAACGAGTCTTGCAATATCTTCATTCGGTTTGACAATCCATCCCGTGCGTACAACCTCCTGTTGTGTTGGCTCTATGCCAACGACGGTAATATCTACTCGATAGCGTTGCCCATACTCATTGTATTGCCTGGGAATAGCTTCAGCATCCATTGCCTGTTCTTCAATCTGCTGGAGCAAAGACTGATAGTTTTCTCTCGTAAAGCCTAAGTATTCTCTAAATAAAAGAGCTTTATCTCGACCTTGTAAATTGTTTGGATTCAGAGCATAGTCTGTGATTTTTCTAGGATCAATCAAAATTTGATTGACAACATCTCTGAGTTTCACACATCTGTGCTCCTGTTTTTGCGAGAAAAATGTTCACGTTAACGATATCAGAACAATCAACCGCGATTCCACATCGCAATAATGACAAACGTGCGATCGCATCTCATTGCCATCTCATGCTGGATGGATGAGGTTACGATGGGAGAAAATTGTGCGATCGCAGTGAAACGATATGGCCTTTGGATTTGATGACTTTGCTGTTGCAGTTGGTCTGACGGGTTTGGCGAAAGAGGTGCTTGGGCCGCTGCTTAAGAGCAGTTTGGAGGATTACACGAAGGATTTTTTCAAGGGCTGCATTGAAGATGTGGCGGGTTTGGCGGAGCAGGAACCCGTGCAGAAGGCAATGGGGAAGGCGCTGAAGGCGTTTGTGGAGCTGATGTCGGCGGAGCTGGAATATGCAGGGTTGACGGGAGTGGAGATTCGGGATTTTTATCAGCCAGCGCTGCGGGCATATATGAAAGATGCCGATGTGAAAGCGACATTAGGGGCAGCGTTTGAGCCGGATTGCAAGGCGATTAATCATGAACAATTGCAGGCGCGGTGGACGGAGCTAGATCTGCGAGAATTACCCAACGATTTTGATTGGGAGCAGATTAGCAAGCAGTATGTGCGGAAAGTAAAAGGTATTTGGCGCGAGTCGCCGGAATTACGGGAGTTGCTGACACTACATAATCAGGAAGCGATTCGCCAAGGCGTTAAGTCCCTGGTGGGAATTGAGCCGGATTCTGCATCTTGGGAATATTTTGTAGCATGGACGTTTGTCTTTAAACTTGAGAAAGTAAAGGAGATTAGTTTTCATGAATTGCTAGAGCAGACGTTTGTTGCTCATTGGCAAGACGAACATTGGCATAAAGTCTTGAGGTTAATTTCTGGCATGTTAAAGCCTCAGCATGTTGAGAAAATTATTGAGTTTTTATTGACACAGAATATACGAAATGAACCGTCTAATGTATTTTTGGCGGCTGATTGTTTGGCTGGGATAAGACAGCGAAGTGAATTAAATGAAATTGCTGAACGAGTATGGAACTCAGTAGAAGCATTAGTACAATTCGATTTGGACTATTACTACAAATGGCATGAAGAAGAAAAACGAATAATAGATATTCGAACTAAAGCTGTTACAACTATTAGTTCAACTTGGACAGAGAGCCCACGAACTATAGCGTGGCTTAAAGCTTGTGCTCAATTTGATGATAATTATTATGTGCGGATAGCAGCGGTGCAGGAGTTAGCTCGAAACTTCAAAGATGATCCGGATATATTACCTATTCTCAGAAACTATGCTCAATCCGATAAGGATTACTTTGTGAGAAGAGCTGCAATACAAGAGTTAGCCCAAAGTTTCAAAGATGATCCCGATACCTTACTGTTACTCAAAACATGTATTCGCTCTGAAGAAGATCCTTATGTACGAGAAGCCGCAGTAGATGAATTAGCCAAAGGTTTCAATGACAATCCTGATATTATGCCTTTGCTAAAAGAACTTATTCAAAGTAATGAAGATTTATCTACAAATAAAGACATTACTATATGTCGAACAGTACGTAGCGTAGCGCTAAAGGGATTAGTTTGCTTTTTCAAAGACGATCCAGATACGCTACCTATTCTAAAAAAACGAGCTAAACATGATGAAGATCTTGCTGTAAGAAGGGAAGCATTACAGCAGTTGACGCAATGGTTCAAAGACGATCCAGATACGCTACCTATTCTAAAAAAACGAGCTAAATACGATAGGGATAATTTTGTAAAGGAGATAGCCTTAGAGAAGTTAGCTCAATGTTTTAAGGATGATCCAGATACTCTATCTACTTTAAAGAAACGAGCTCAATTTGCTAGTAATTTTTATGTACGATATGTCGCATTGCGAGAATTAGTGCAAGTATTCAAAGATGATCCAGATACCTTACCTATTCTTAAAAAGCAAATTCAATCTGAACATACACCTGACCACAGCCGTAGTTTAATGATATATCTCTTGTCAAAACACTTTAAGGACGATCCTGACACCTTAATCTTTCTTAAGTTGTATGCTCAATCTGAAGAATATAAGTACTTACGACAAACAGCATTAGAAGAACTATCAAAAGGTTTCAAAGATGATCCGGATACTTTAAACATCCTTAAGAAACGAGCTGAGTTGGACAAAGATATCCACGTACAAGAGACAGCAGTGCGTGAGTTAACTAGAAGCCTTAAAGATCATCCTGATACTTTACATTTACTCAAACTGCTTGCTCAGTCAGAAAACGCTTCTACGCGATGTATTGCAGTGCAGGCACTAACAATACACTATAAAGACGAGCCAAATGTTTTATCGCTTCTTAAAGAGCGAGCTGAATTAGATAAATTTTATTTGGTACGAAATGCAGCGATGAAAACGTTAGCAAGAGGGCTTAAGGATGATCTTGGTTTGTACGAATTACTACATAATTGCGTTTATCATGATCCCTACAAGCCCCGCGATAGCCTCATTTTTAGAAGAAGATTCTATTACCGTCCTTTAGATTATAATCCTCGCTTCCATGCTCTAAAAGCGCTTGTACAACAATTTCCATGTCACCCTAAAACATATGAGCTGTTAACAGATAGGACACAACATGATAACGATAAGTATCTTAGAAGCTGGGCATCTGAACACCTGGCTAAAATTAACCTTGACAAATAATTTGATAAATTAAATTAGCTTATACTGCAATAATCATTTGCGGACATCAGATCATCTCTCCTATCGCAAACACCTGATTCGTCGTCAGCCTCAACTTCGGAAAACTTGGTGACACCAGCGACTCACCCCGCCGAAAAAGCCGCGTTTCATATATTCCATCCACCAACTGACAAACTGTAATCGTCGGCTGCTTTGGACTGCCAACGTAGCGGCGACCACCCAGCCCCTTGTAGTCCACAATCCAATACTCCGCAATCCCCATCACCTCATAATCCTCTGAGCCTTAATCGTTTGATCTTAATCCAGCCCGTTGAAAAACCTGTTGCGCGGTTAATACGAGTTCCGGTAGCTGAGCATCATCTAGCACACGTTCATCGCGATACAACTGCGGCACGGTGTCCGGCATAAACACCGTAATGCTTTGAGAACTGGGATCAACAATCCAAACTCGCAACACGTCTGCCGCCAAATAATCCAGCGCTTTCTCCGTCATGCTGCCAAACGATTGATCCGGTGAAATAATCTCAACCACCAGTTCAGGCGGCACCGGACAAGGGCCATCCCCCTCAAACCCATCTGGCAATCGTTCGTTAGAAACATAGAGAACATCTGGCACAGGCACCCAGTCCTTGCCATGTCGCTTCAACGCCACTGACCACTCAACTCCCACTTCTCCCCGATTTTGTCCCCAAGCATCCAGTAAAAACAAAAGTGCTTTCTGAGTCCGTGAGTGAAATCGTTGAGGAGACATTTTAGGAACAGCCACACCATCAATTAGCTCATGCGCCACATCATCCTGAGGCAGCGCCAGAAACTCATCGAGCGAAAGCAATTGTTGAGGAGACTGAACCATTTGCTCTTCACCTAAACCTAATATCTGTTTACTATGCTGGAGTTTTGTAGAGCGCACGAGTAAAGTTCACAACTTGTTCTTGCTTATCTTCGGGAAGCTTCTCCATCATGTCTGTGATGCGCTCAGGCAAAGATACCCAGGTGCGCGTCTCATTTTTCCACACCACAACGAACTGATCAGGAGTCAATGCTTTCATCGCAATCGTTTCTCCTTGAGAATTAGCAAACTCAACTTCGTAAGCTCGCGGACTAGCCTGCGGATTTTCCCGATTGCCATAAACTTCCACGATTGTACCCAGTTCTCCTGGCTGCACATCGACATCGGGCAACTCAACCAGCAGTTCAACAACGTCTAATAGCTCTGGCTTAATCATGATCGGCTCCGAATAACCAGGTTATTTGCTTATAGCGTGGGCGTACGATCCCCCGCTGTCGCCGCCCCCTTAAAAAAGCAGGGCTGATTTATTGATGAGAGAAAAAAGATAATGAGATA
>CBKWJC010000128.1:0-13294 GCA_966674685.1 uncultured bacterium | reverse complement strand
TGGTTAGATGGGTGGATGGGATGGATGTGGGAAGTAGTGTGGGTGTTTTTAGCGGTAGCGGGGACAGTGCCGAGCCAGAGGCGCACCATGTTGGGAATGGGGAGGCTGCGGGTGCCTGCGCCGAGGCCAATTTTTTGTAGGGTCATGGCAGGCGGGTCGCCGAAGTGGGTTGCGATCGCAACTGCGATCGCTGCCCCGGTGGGGGTCACCAGTTCGCGCTGAATGCCGTTGCTGTAAACCGGGACTTGGCTCATTTCGTAGAGCTTCAGAACAGCCGGAGTGGGGACTGGCAGAATGCCATGGGCTGCCCGGACGGTGCCGCCGCCAGTGGGCAGGGGAGAGCAGTGCAGTTCATCAATGCCTAACCAGTCAAGCCCCAGGCAGGTGCCGACGATATCGACAATGGCATCGGTTGCGCCGACTTCGTGAAAGTGGACTTGGTCGGGTGTGACGCCGTGCACAGCGGCTTCGGCTTCGGCCAGCTTACGAAAAACGGCTAGGCTCCAGGCGGTGGCGCGGGGCGGCAGTTGGGCGGATTGGATGAGCTGTTCGATTTCGGGCAGGTGGCGGGAGTGAGAGTGAGGAGTGAGGAGTGAGGAGTGAGGAGTGGGGGAGTGAGGAGTGGGGGAGTGGGTATGATCGTGAGGGTGTGAGCGAGGATGGGGATGAGGGTGTGAATGTGCGATCGCAGCTACATCACTCCCGTTGTCATGATCGTAAGCATCTTCATGATTATCGGCCTGATGATGATCATCAACTTTTTCACCATCAACCCTTTCACCATGAACTATTCCACCATCAACCCTTTCACCATGAACCTCTCCCAGCCCCACAGACTCCGACAGCTCATACGGCTGATCGGCCTGTAGGAGTTTGACCTTAACTTTGGTCGCGACTAGGCCATTGTGGTGGACGGTTTCAACGAGCAGTTCGTATTCGTCGTTGAGACCTAGGCGTGCGAGCTGCTGGCTGAGATAGTCGAATGGAACTCCGGCATGGACGAGTGCTCCTAGGCACATGTCTCCTGCTAAGCCAGATGGACAATCTAGATAGGCAATTTTCTTCATAAAAACCCAGTCACCCTTGCTTTTAGGATGTCACACTATAAAAAGATTGAGAGTAACAACCAAGATCAGAACGATCTTCAGCAGTGCGGCTGATGCGCCACAGTAACAAGCTGCACCCGTAATTACTCTCAGTGGTTGTTTGATGACTGACAGTGAGGGGAATTCATGGCTACTATTTACGAACTTCATCCGGATACGCCCCAAGATCGTCGAATAGAGGAGATTAGAGCCGCGCTACGAGGTGGCGCGATTATGCTGTATCCCACCGATACGGTATATGCCATTGGTTGCGATCTCAATTCTAAAACGGCAGTCAAGCGGGTTCGCTGGATTAAGCAAATGTCCAATGATAAGCCGTTGACTTTTCTGTGTTCCTCTCTGTCGAATATTGCCGATTTTGCGGTGGTGAGCGATCCAGCTTATCGCTTGGTCAAACGGCTGATTCCTGGCCCCTACACGTTTCTATTGCCCGCAACCAAAGAAGTTCCCCGCATGGTGATGAGTCCGAAGCGGCGCACAACCGGAATTCGCGTTCCGGATAATGCCATTTGTCAGTCGCTGATGGATGCATTAGGCAATCCGGTGATTTCCACCTCTGCTCTGTCGGCTGGATTTCCCGATTTAGATAATTTTGAGATTAGTAAAAAGTCTCCGGCTGCTCTGTTTGATCAACTGGATAGTTTAGTTGACATCATTGTGGACGATGGATCAACGGTTTTAGAGACTAAGGTCTCCACCGTGCTGGATCTAACGACGATGAATCCGCAAATCATTCGCCAAGGACTGGGTTGGAAAGCTGCTGTGGAGTGGGGTGCGGAGTCCCTCCAAACCAGTTAAAAGACTGTCCTAGACTTTACGGAATCAAAATCTGCGATCGCATCCCTAATCAAGCCTCTCTGATCCGGCTCAAACCCTTTAGGAATCAGCTTTATAGCATTTCTTTATCAACAGCAGCATGTCTCCGTGAAAAACTGGACGATGCTAATGTGACAGTTGGGTTTGAATAGTGACACAGGGCGGGTCAAGATTGGGGGTGGATGTCCCTACAGTCGGTACAGAACATTCGACTATTGACTACCGGATTCAACTGACCTGCTGATCCGGTATGACCAGTGCATCACCTGTGCATCACCAGAGAGTTTGCTATGAATATCCAGCCTACCTGTTCTGCTACCCGCACCCACATTTGCGATCGCGATTCTGCTGCCCCGACTTCCACCGATGAGACTCCCGACTGTGTTCAGTCTCCCTCTCCTAATTCCAGACTGCTCCAGTTTATTCAGGACGAAATGGCGCAGCAAATCCACCACGTTAATCTCTCTGCGGTGAAGCCGAGTGATCCATCAGCGGCGGCATCCCAGATCAAACCCCTATCACCACCTCGTTTAGCCGTTGCCCACCGAATTGCCACTGAGGTGGAGCGGATCTGCCAAAAAAGCGATCGCATCCAGCGCTCTCAAGATCCCTTTGCTTGGCAAATCACGCTAGCCCGCCACCGGATTAAAAAGTGCCTGGACTACTATCAGCTCGGCTCTCAGCAGGGACGGGTTGAGCTACACAGCTACCTGAGTTCCATCGTCTATCGCTACGTGGCACCCACCCGCTCTCGCTTGGGCTTCCAGGGCCGCTGCGTGCTGCTGGATGATTTTCTACAAAGCTTCTATATTGAAGCGCTGAAAGCCTTCCGCCGCGAATATCATCTACCCGCTGACTACACACCGCGATCGCGCTTGGAACTGGCCGAATATATGGCCTTCTGTGAACACTACGCCAAGCGCAAAATCACCCTGCCCGGACGCCGCAACCAGCAGTTAATTATTCTGCGAGCGCAAAACTTTGCCAATCGCCAGCCCGAAGAAGCCAGCGTCGATCTGGAACTCGCCGTCGAATCGCCCCGCGAAGATGACGCGCAGGGTTACGGTCGTTCGCAAGTCATCAACCAAATTCGGGAGCAAATGGTCTCCGATGCCGTTGACCCAACCGATCAGGTACTGCGCGATCGCGTCATTCAAGAGTTAATCAACTACTTGCAGGAACAAGACCAAACCGACTGCATTGACTACTTTGTTTTGAAACTCCAGGATTTTGCCGCGGCAGAAATCGATGAAATTCTTGGTTTAACGGCTCGTGAACGCGACTATCTCCAGCAGCGGTTTAAGTATCATGTCGAAAAATTTTCGCGATCGCACCGCTGGCAGTTGGTTCATCAGTGGATTGGCGCAGACGTAGACCAAAATCTAGGTCTATCGGAATCCGACTGGCAAACCTTTACAGCCTCGCTCACCCCGTTTCAACAGCAGCTACTGGAACTCAAATCAGCACAATCCCAATCCGCCGATCGGGAAACCCCAAGCGATACCGAAATCGCCAAAATTCTCCGCTGCACCCCCAAACAAGTACAGCGCCGCTGGATCAAACTACTCGATCTAGCATGGCAATATCGCAATGCCCAACCCTGAACGGAGTCTGTCTATAAATCTCAAATCAATGTTGTGTAAAAGGCATGTGTGGCATGCCTTTTACACAACATTGATTAGCTGTATTGACTAGCTACTTTCACCCTCTAGCTCAGGTGGCTCAAACTTATATCCTACACCCCGAACGGTTTGAATCAGCGCTGGCTGTTCAGTACTCCGCTCAATCTTTTTGCGAATTTGGCCGATGTGGACATCAACCACGCGCTGATCACCCACGTACTCATAATCCCAAACTTTCTGAATCAACTCAGCCCGCCGC
The DNA here is from genome assembly GCA_966674685.1 of uncultured bacterium. Taxonomy (GTDB): domain Bacteria; phylum Cyanobacteriota; class Cyanobacteriia; order Phormidesmidales; family Phormidesmidaceae; genus Thainema. The sequence continues at coordinate 9,491 of CBKWJC010000128.1, read as the reverse complement.
CAAACCCGGCCCGGATGGCTAGCTAGGAAATGGAGTAAGTCAAACTCGAGTGCCGTCAGCAGCACGGGTTCTTCCGCCAGCGTCACTTCTCGACGAACCGGATCGATGACCAACTGCTCAAACTGTAGCCGCTGCTGTTCAGCCGTCGTCACGGGCCGCTGCCGCTTGAGAATTGCGCCAACTCTCATCTCTAGTTCACTGAGGCTAAACGGCTTCGTGATATAGTCATCAGCTCCCTGGGCAAAGCCGCGAATCTTATCCGCCTCATCGGCACGACTCGTCAGCATCAACACAAATACGCCTGTGCGCCCCTGCATCTCTTCACAGAGACTGTATCCGGTCGCATCGGGCAAATTAACGTCCAAAACGACGAGATCTGGATTGAAATCCTCGAACAGAGCGATCGCACTTTTACCATCTTCTGCAGACTCCATTTCATATCCCTGCTTTGCAAGAAAGCGATGGATAAGATTCCGAATCGCAGGATCATCATCAACAACTAATATCTTGGCGGGAGCCGTAGCCATAACTTTTCGTGACTGAGTGCATGAACAGTGGGCAAAGTTAAAACAAAGCGCTTAATTATACCGCTAGGCTATTTATAGCAAAGCTAACCCAGTTATAAACCAGTTCAGAAAAATCACCCACCCACTTTTAAAAAAATTCTGGGAAATACACAAATGAAGCCTAAATATATCATCAGATATCACCAGTTTGAACTCGTTTAAGTTGCTAAATCGGGCTTGCTTAGGAAAATTTGGCGTTTAACTTAAATTTGGTCAGGATGTCTACCAGTTGAATTGATGTTCAGAACGCGGAGCACCCTCCAAATCATCTAGAACCAGCGTTTCTAGATCGAATTGCGTAAGTCGTATCAGGTTTTCGTTTTCAGGTTTTTGTTTCCATGCTAAGGGAGAATGAGAGGAGAAGCTGAGATAACGGTCAGCCACAGCTTAAATTTATCAGCCTCAAGTGTGAATCCTCATAAGTTTTAACGGATTTTAGTTTTCGATTCTGAGCTTCGCTAGTTACACTTGATGATGAACGAGGGCTGCTGGCAGCAAATGCTTGGAGGTTTTGAATGAGCGAGCAAAATCCTTACGACACGTTGGGAATCACAGAGGCCGCATCATTTGATGAGATTCAAGAGGCACGGAATCGTCTCACTCAACAACATGAAAGCGATCTCAAGCAGGTCGAAACCATTGAGGCTGCCTACGATGCAATTCTGATGGAACGCCTACGACTGCGCCAAGAGGGCAAAATTAAGGTGCCCGATCGCATCCGCTTTCCAGAAGAATCCACAACCCAATCAACTCCAGCAAAAGTTGTCTCTGTCATTCCAGACAATCCGCCTAATTGGCTCCAGGGTTTTCTCGACAACCCGAGCCGAGAAGAAATTCTGTGGCCCGCACTGGCCTTTATCTGTTTAGGATTACTGGGTTTTTACTACACCTCGTTTGCCCTTGCCCTCAGTGCTGGTTTCAATATTTACTTCCTCAATCGCAAAGAGAAGCGGTTTGTCCGGGCAGTACTGCTGACAGTGGTCGGTTTGATTGTTGGTATCGTTGTGGGTCTCCAGTTGGGTAATTTACTCACTCCTCAGGGGGCTGAGTTCGCGATTGATCCAAATGGTTCTGCAGCGGCATTCACCTGCTTCTTATTCTGGTTGATGAGCAGCTTTTTGCGTTAATTGACTAAATCCTCAAACGATAAATGGGCTGGCGCACTGCGCCAGCCCATTTATCGTTGGGGCACTATGGTTTATATGCAGCTCCTTATATAGTGGTTTTAGATAAGAACGAGAGAGGAGAGGGGCTCATCCTTGGGGACTTTCCTCTCTCGTTCTCTCATTTCTAACTGGAATGACTATATACAGACTTGATACTAAGCAACAAATCGCAAAATTGCAGCGACGGGTTCATCAGCGGGCATGGCTTCATCAGTATCAACTGCGAACACCTTACCGCCGTTGAGAAAGGTCTGCACAGCCGCAAAGTCGAGTAAATCAGTATCTTCGGCTTGCTCCTGATCGTGGAGTTGAACTGTATGATTTTGTGGGTTGAACCGACCCCAGCAGTGCTGGTCAGCCCGCACAAATAGCGTATCAATCTGGCGATCGTAGGCTGCTTTCACCACGTCGACCACATCGCTGGAAGACTCTGGTTTCGTAAGCAAGTCCCGGTAGGTGCTAAAAGCGTGCTTCTGTGCCTGCTGGAAAGAGGGCTGAACAACCTGCCAGGCTTTTTGATGGAGTTCTTCAGGCTTAAGATGTTCTGGATTACCTACTACGCCTTGTTCAAGCAAGTGGGGATAAGAGTTAGCTTCGCGATAAATCGGATGGAGATATTCAACTCCAGCAACTATCAATGGTGCAGTTTCGTTGTTCAAGAATGAAATCAATGAGCTGTCTAGTTTTTGACAGAACCGTAAGATATTGGTCTTATCTTGAGTAGTGCCAACTCCGTGACCGTGATAGATAGGAGATGACCCATCACCACTAACATTATGAAACTGAAGCTGCTTTTCTGGATCGTCGTACTGTAGTGCTTCTGCCAAGCTACGGGGCATGTCGGCTGGATCGATCTCACTAATGGTGTAGTGAGTGCCCTGAAAGAGCTGTACCTGATTTTGGCTGAGTGAGAGTAGATAGAAATAACCATCGCCGGACAGCATGGGCATCAGCGGTTTGAGATGCATGCGATCGCTAACGATCGTTTTCTCTTCAAACTCCAGCGGTAGGCGATATAGACGGAAAAAATTAGGTGCGATAAATAGCGCTAGCCCTTCTTTTTGATGCCGCCAAAACTCCATTTGCTCAGTCAGTTGCTGAGCCTGATCTAACAGGGAATTGACATCATCTGAATTGATGCCAGCTTGTTCTAACCGCTTGCGGGCTTCATTCAGCCGATTTTTAAATCGAATCGGATCTTGCCGGATTTCTGGGCCAGCTACGTGGGTCGGCATGTAGATGGAAATGCATGGTTCTGCCTGCATTTCGGCCAGGGTTTGCAATTCAGATTTTGTCAGTAAAGCCATAAATCGAAACTAGAATTCGTCAAAAAAGTCAAAGTTATATCAAATCCGTGTGTAAGAACCCTGTTTATTTTTTGTGAAATGCTTGCTAAGCAAGCATTTCACAAAAAATAAATAATGGTTTTTCAACCGGATTTCACATTAAAACGTGATGGATGCCTAAGCGGGTTGATGATAGCCCTGCAAATTTTCGGGTTCAAACTGGCGTAAGATTCGCGTCGCTTCACGCGTGAGCGTTTCTGAGCCTGTCACCACGATTAGGTATTTACCTGCGTTGAGGCGATTGCGATACGGCAAGGCATCACCACTGCCAACTGTCCAGCCAACTGCACCACCAATTAGGATTGCACCCAGTGCGCCAGCCAAGGCACCTAAAATGCCGCCTAGCATGTGGTTACCGATGGGACCAAGGGCAGAAAAGATTTCAATCCCAGTCAGGTAATTAAACGCATATCCGGCGATAAAACCGAAGGGAATCACCCAGTAGGACAGTCGCCGCGAACTCTTTTGGGCTTGCTGATTGGGTTCAATCAAGCCAAATTCATCAGCGCTCTGGTATCCTTCGCCGACCAGAGTGATATTTTCTGGTGCGATGCCGTCTGCTTGAAGAGCGGTTTGGGCTGCCTCGACCTGTTGACGGTCGGACAGGACTGCAATGAGATAGTTCATAGTAGCTAGAGCCTCCGAGTGGATGATCGCTGTTGTGGGGGGTGATCACCTTTCAGGTTAGGAAAGCGCAGCTAAAAGAACGTCCATCGCCAGAACGGCGATGGATGCGATCGCATAATTCAAAAGTTAGGTTTTGCCTCGCTTATCAAGACTCGCAGCAAGACTACTGGGCAGATTTTGGCTGCCAGTCCGGTTTCACCACCTGTCGAGCGCGGGCAATCACCAGTGCTTCATCGGGAACATCTTCAGTTACCACTGATCCAGCGGCGACAGTGACATCGGTGCCGATGGTGACGGGGGCAACAAAAACCGAATTCGATCCGGTCTTCGTGCGATCGCCAATCGTGGTGCGGTGCTTCTTGAAGCCGTCATAATTGGCGGTAATCGTGCCAGCGCCGACGTTTACTTGGTTGCCCAACGTGGCATCACCGAGATAGGACAGGTGGGCCACATTTGTGCGATCGCCAATTTCAGCATTCTTCAGCTCGACAAAGTTCCCAATCCGGCAGCGCTCTCCGACTTGAGCATGACCGCGCAGATGGGCATAGGGGCCAACGCGGGTGTTATCGGCCACTTCGCTATCGGAAATGACCGAGTAATGAGCCGTCACGTTTTGGCCTAGCTGGCTGTTCTCCACCAGCGTACCGGGGCCAATCCGGCTGCCTGAACCGATGCGGGTTTGGCCACGCAGATGGGTTTGCGGCTCCAAAATCACGTCTGGCTCGAGCTCAACCATATCTTCAATCGTGATGCTATTGGGGTCAACCATCGTCACGCCCGCCGCCATCCAGTTGTCTTTGATGCGCTGCTGCAAAATGCCATAGGCCGCCGCTAACTGCTTGCGGTTGTTGATGCCGACGATTTCCTGATAGTCTTCCACATCAACGGCCATCACGGGCTTCAGATACTGCACCGTATCGGTCAGATAGTACTCTTGCTGGTCATTGTTAGAGGTGAGCTGGGGCAATACTTCTGCCAGTGCCGTCCAGCGGAAGCAGTACACGCCAGCGTTAATCCGGTGGTTTTGCTTCTGGGCGGGACTGCAATCGCGGTCTTCCACAATTTGAGTGACGATGTTGTTGCCATTGCAGAACACGCGACCGTAGCCTTGGGGGTTTGGCAGTTGAGCCGTCAAGATCGTAGCGGCATTCTGATGGGTGCGATGAGCTTCGAGCAGCTTCTGGAGAGATTCAGCCCTCAAGAGTGGGACATCGCCGTTGAGTACCAGCAAGTCCTCCTGAAAACCTTTCAGGTAAGGAATCACCTGCTGAATGGCGTGTCCCGTTCCCAACTGCTCGGTTTGCTCGACAAATTCAATCGCGCCGTTTTGACCCAGTGCTTCGCGGATCAAGTCGCTCCGATAGCCTACAATCACTAGGCGACGGCTGGGCTGCAATGCTTCTGCGCTGTCCAGTACCCGTTCAACCAGTGACTTTGAACCTAATGCGTGCAAGACCTTGGGCAGGTTTGACTTCATGCGTGTGCCACGACCTGCCGCCAAAATTGCTACCGCTACCATGCCTGTATACTCCATTAACCCCAAAGGAGTATACCGTGCTTCCAGCCGATTGCTGAATCCGTTAAAAAAATTGGCTTTAACCTTTCCTTAATCAAAAAGTTCACGATAACTGAATACTCTGCAAATTACGTTTTGCTGGTTGATGTGCCGCACTGAGCGCAGCACATCAACCAGCAAAACCCATTAAAGCAAAGTTGACAGACGGCTAAGCGCCGAGATAGTCGCCCACAATTTTGAGAATCCGTCGAGCTGCCTGCCCGTCACCAAAGGGATTCACCGCATTCGCCATCTCTTGGTAGGCCGTTTCAGATTCCAGTAATTTTGAGGCTTCAGCAGTGATGGTAGCAGCATCCGTACCGATTAATTTGGCAGTACCTGCTGCGATCGCTTCTGGACGCTCGGTGGTTTCGCGCAGCACCAGCACGGGTTTGCCGAGACTGGGCGCTTCTTCTTGGAGACCACCGGAATCTGTAAGCAGTAAGTAACAGCGCTGAATCGCACCAACCAGAGCCGCATAATCCAGTGGTTCCGTCAAAAAGACGCGGGGATGATCGCCCAGAATGGCCGTCAGTGGCTCGCGCACGGTGGGATTGCGGTGCAGCGGCAGTAACAGTGCGGTATCCGGGAACTGGTTCAGCGTATTGAGAAAGCCCTGGGCAATGCTGTGCAGCGGTTCGCCCCAGTTCTCCCGCCGATGAACGGTGGCTAGCATGACGCGGTGCTGAGTCCAATCCAGTCCCGGCACGTCACACTCTGGCGACCTGTCGGCCACTGTCAGCAGTGCGTCAATCACCGTGTTGCCCGTGTGGTGAATTTCGCCGACGACGCTGGAGTGTTTCAGATGCTGCACGGCGGTTTCCGTGGGCGCAAAGTGCAGAAAGCTAAGCTGTGAAATCAACCGTCGATTGGCTTCTTCCGGATAGGGATTATAAAGGTCGTCGGTACGCAAACCAGCCTCAACGTGACCGACCGGGATTTTTTGGTAGAACGCAGCCAGCGCGGCGGCAAAGGCCGTCGTCGTGTCGCCCTGCACCAGCACCATTTGCGGCTGAATCGTTTGAAATAGAGACTCCAACCCTTGCAGACTGCGCTGGGTGATGTCCGTCAGCGTTTGCTTGGGCTGCATGATGTCCAAATCATGGGTTGCTTTTAGGTCAAACAGCTGCATCACCTGATCGACCATTTCGCGGTGCTGCCCCGTCAGGACGACATGGGTTTCAAAGTCGGCTGACTGCTGAAAGTGCTGAATCACCGGAGCCAGCTTAATCGCTTCCGGTCGTGTTCCCAACGTAATGCAAATGCGTTTGGCGGGTGACATGCTTGAGTTCCATGCAAAGGGCAAACATACAGCATGGTAACCGAATCTGCTGTCCTGTTTTGCGATCGCAGCGGAGATTGCGCTGGAGAGGTTCGGTTCTACGGCTACTCCTGCTGCCGAAATACCGATAGTGTGGAAGCATAGTAATTTATTCAGTTTTCAAGCAGGGAAAGTGTGCAGTTGCTGAAGCATCACAGCTTAATTTTAATCAAGATATTTCAGCTATTACTGCTGCTCCAACCGATGATAAGCGTCATAAGCATCAATGGTTATAGCAATCCGCGATCGCAATTCATTTTGCAATAAGACTCACCCAAACGTTGATTTACAGTCTGATTTCCACAAGTCGCAATTGAAGGCAGAACGAATGTCAGGTCAAGCGAGGAGGCTACCCACACTTAGTCAGGTTTTGTTCTTGGACAAGGTCGAAAATGTGCAAGGACATGGTCATGATGCGGCTGAACCTCAAGCTGTGACGACACGCCAGCAGCAGAACCGGGCTGAACAGGAATGGTATGCTGCGATCGCGGCTTTGAATCAGCTCCTAAATCAAAATGTTGACAACTATTCAATGGCCGTCTGGGACGGAGCCACACCCGTTAAAGGTGTCGTGCTTTCTGGGCCAGCGCCAATCCTGGAGTCGCCAACCCTGAGTGAGCACTTTGCCGATTGGGTGTTGACTTCGGAACCCGCGCAAGTATCACTCCAGCTTCCGCCCAACCTCCAGGAACAGGCTCAAGAACCCGCGCGAGTCGTGTCGCTGCCGATCTCGCAGAGCGATCCGATTATTGACGAGCAGTTTTGCCTGGTGCTGACTGCCGACTTCTGTTTGGTGCTAGCTCTCGGTCAGCCAGATAAGGGGCCAGTTGAATTTCAGTTTTCGTTCAATCCTGCCATTGTGGAACGGGCTTGGCAAACGCTGCGTATTCGCCTGTCGCTGACTAGTCCCCATCAGATGCAGCAGATGGAAACCTACATCCAGCAGTTTGCCCCTGTGGAGCCAGACTATCAGCTTGTCATGCAGTTTCAGCGGCTGATGCTGAAGCAACTGCCCGTAGTGGCAGCGAACCTCTCGGCAGTGGAAGCCGCTCGTACAGCAGCGCAAGCAAATACGGTACGGCAGCAAGTATCCCAAACTCAAGCTCAGACCAATGGTCATGTGAAACAGGATGGTCAAGAGTGCGATCGCACCTCTTCAACTCCATCCAACGATGCTGCAACCTCCAATCCACTAAGCGATGTGGCCTCGTCCCTCTCCTTGGATGCTGAACTCTTGCGAGCAATGGCGCACGAGATTCGCACGCCACTGACAACCATTCGCACCCTGACTCGTTCGCTGATGCGCCGCACTGAACTGGGCGAAAAGGTACTCTATCGGCTGAAGCAAATCGATCAGGAATGTACCCAGCAAATCGATCGGTTTGGCCTAATTTTCCGCGCGGTTGAGCTAGAAACGCAGCAGCCTAACCAGTCAATGGGATCGCTAAGTGCGATCGCGCTTGATCAGGTATTCGAAGACAACATTCCCAAGTGGCAGCAGCAGGCGCAGCAGCGCAATATTCAGCTCGATGTGACACTGCCGCATACGTTGCCTTGGGTGGTTAGCGATCCGGTGATGCTGAATCAGGTGCTCACGAATCTAATCGAGCGCTTTGCCCTCAGCTTACCCGGTGGCAGCCATCTGCAATTGGGTGTAACGCCCGCTGGACATCAGCTCAAGCTCCAGTTCAAATCGAGTTTGCCAGATGATGCAGCCAGTGATGCAGCTAATTCAGATGGATTCCAATCGAGCAATCCGTACACATTTGCCAACATGGCCATCAACCCCCATGCAGCATTCAAATCGATTGGTCAACTGCTCATGGTGCAGCCAGAAACGGGCAATTTGAGCCTCAATCTCTCAGCCACCAAAAACCTATTCCAGGCTCTCGGCGGCAAGCTAATTGTCAAGCAGCGACCAAAGCAGGGCGAAGTCATGACCATCTTCTTACCGCTCGATTTAAGACAGCATCAGCCGTGATGTACTTCCATAACTGATGCAAGGGGATTGCTGATTCTAAGCCTGAATGGTGATGTGAGGGCAGCGTCTCCACATCACCACTTGTATCCAGATTAAATAGCGCCGTCCCACGTCATAAGTTTAACCATCTCTAATTTGGGACTTAATAATAAATTGTTACAGTCAAAACTGAGGCATGTTCCTTCTCTAAAACTTCAAGCTATCCCTTACTGCTAGCGGTAGGGGATTTTTTATTAGTAACGCGAGAATGGGTCTACAAAACCAAAGTTAAACTACTTGCTTATCTTCTGCTTAAATTCAAAAACATTGGTGGTACCTGCCTGACCAAAACGGCAAACTAAATATATTGAAAGCCCCCAACCATACAGGAGCCACCATGAGTATCCAACTCACCTATCGCGGTCACTCTTACAACGCCCCCGTTGCAGCAATGCCCATCGTTAAGAGTGAATTGAAATTGACCACTACCTATCGTGGTGTTCCAACAACTGTTCAACAGTACCAGTTCCAAGTTGCCAAGCCCGATCATCTTAACTGGCGCACCATGCGATTTATGGGTAAACGCTATGTGGCAACTGCTACTCCCACTTTCGGCTTGGTATAACATCGAGTCCGCGTATAAGAACCCTATTTATTGTTTGTGAAACGGTTGCTCAGCAACCGTTTCACAAACAATAAACAATAAAATTTCAACCGGGTTGCATATAACTAAACCCCAACATGCTCAACCAACTCTCTCCTCCTTAATGCCTCTAGGCATTCGCTATCAAAGCTTCCATCGAAAGACGGGAGCTTTTTTGTATGCTCATATCTTGTACCCAAACCCAGAAGGGTTATTTTACCGCTGCATTACGACAACATATAACGATTCGGAGTAATTAGTCACCGCAACGAAACTGTCTTATTGCGAATGGGGCAAAAGTTTGTAG
>CBKWJC010000127.1:0-13942 GCA_966674685.1 uncultured bacterium | reverse complement strand
GCGATTGAGGATTCTTCCATTCTGGTTTTTCTACTCAGAAGGTGACACGCTCCCACTCGTTACTCCTCACTCCTCTCGCCTTACGTGACTGAGAATCGATCTGTAGCCACAGTCAAGAGAAACAGTATTACTTCCGCTCAAATTTGGCAATCAGTGGATGCGGCGTATTGAGCAGCCGAGCCAGTTCTTGACGAGCTGTTGGCTGAGAACAAACATGGGCTTCAATAAATAATCCAATGGTTTCAGCCATCAAACTGCGTAGTTGATCGGCAGGTTGGGCTGCCGGAAAATCCAAAAAGGGTCGTCCGGTCGTGGCATCAAGCGGATCTGCGATCGCAAAATGATTGGCTCCCTCCAGCAACAGTAAATAGCTGTCCTCTCGGCCACCTGCGATCGCTTCTGTAAACGTACGCTGCACCGGGGTCGTAGCCTCGTCCCACGACACACCATACCGATGGCTACTTTGAGCAATCACACCATCACAGGTTCCTCCCATCAGCAGCAACGGTAACGCATCCGGCAGCGATAACACCTTGCCCGCTTCGTAGCCCATCTGTACAGCGGCAGCCGTATGCGCTCCATAAGCAAACGCTGCCTTGACCGCTGGAAAAAACGCAGGACTAGCGCTTTCAATTGCAACCCGTCCACCCGCAGAATGTCCGCCGACCACAATTTGATCGAGGTCTAACAACCCTGCCAAAACACCCGTCTGCTGTAAACGATCGAGAGCTGCTAAGAGGCTAGGCAAAGCAGAAGCCGTCGGCCCAGTGCCATACCGCTGTGGCATAAGCATTTCGATGTCAACCCCTGGAGTCAGCGCTACAAAACCTGGCAGGTTTTCAGCCACCCATAAAAAGGTAACAACAACCAATCCACGCTCTGCCAACCGAATCGCCAACCATTGATACAACTCGGCTCCACAGTTAATTCCATTAAACAGAATCACAATCTTAAACGGAGCCTGCTGGGAGTCAGCAGGTACAACGCCCATATTTTGTTCTGACTCACTGCCAGATGACCGAGCTGGATAGAAAACTTTGAGATGAATAGTGTTGTAGGGAGCAGCAACCCCTGGAACAGTTACAGCTTGAAACAGTGCGCGAACATTCATGATGTGATTGAAGTAGCGACTTAAGTACTAAGGATACACGAATTACTCAATACTGAATTGCAAAGTGAGCCAGCATCAAGATGTTAACTTGCTAAAGCATGATGAAGGGATGAATCTTTAGGACTAAGCTCTCTCTAACAAGAGTAACAGATTGATTAAAAACATGCTTTATTGTCCCTTTGAGGGATGGGGAAACAGTTTTGAGTAGCGAACATACAAGTATAGGAAAGAGCAGAAATTTTGACTGCTTTTTCAATGCTGTTACTAAAAGATTTGTATGTTTTACCACAAGAAACGCCTGCAATATTTCACTAAGCCAGAAAGCCCAGATCCAGTTTATGCTAAACAGCTACAAGAGCTGATTGGCGGCCCGTTTGGTGAAATGTCAGTAATGATGCAGTACCTTTTTCAAGGCTGGAATTGTCGTGGCCCTGCAAAGTACAAAGACATGATGCTAGATATTGGTACTGAAGAAATTGGCCATATTGAAATGCTGGCTAATTTAATTGCTCATTTAGTAGATAAAGCTCCACCGGATGTTCAAGAAAAATCTGCTGCCGACCCAATTGTTGAAGGGGTTATGGGCGGGATGAATGCTAAGGACATCATCATGGCGAGTATGAATCCTAAACATGCTGTGATGTCGGGTGGCGGTGCTTTGCCTGCTGACAGTGTGGGATATCCCTGGAATGGAAACTACATTGTGGCATCGGGTAACTTGATGGCCGACTTCTACTCAAACGTGCAGGCTGAAGCCCAGGGTCGTCTACAGGCGGTGCGGTTGTACGAGATGGCAACTGACCCCGGTGTCAAAGATACGCTGAGCTACATGATTGCCCGCGATACCATGCACCAAAACCAGTGGCTAGCCGCTATTGAAGAACTGAAAGCCGATGGATTAGAAAGTCTGCCCGTTCCCAGCCGCTTCCCACAGTCGCAGGAGAAGCAGGAAACATCTTACGAATTCTGGAACTTGTCTGAAGGCAGTGAAAGTAAGCAGGGGCGTTGGGCACAAGGAACTACCCCGGACGGTAAGGGTGAATTTAAGTATCTGGAAAATCCAGAGCCTCAAGGCCCAGCCGCAGAAGCACCCATTCCTAATCCCAAACTTTATGCCACTCCTAAACAGTAGAGAATAGTTTGCTCACTGTGTTTTGATGGGTGATGTGCCGCGCGGCACATTACCCATCAAACTTTTTGTGGCAGAAGAGTAGTATCGTTTCTCTTAACTATGGCGACATATCAATTGTCAGTATCGTGAGGCGAGAGGAGTGAGATTCGTTCGACTTCTTTTGCAGCCTCTTTCTCGGTGTGTTTCGCTCCGTTTAATACACCCTACACCTCCCTCTCCTCACGCCATTTTGTAGTATGATGTATTATACCAATGAAGCCTGTAACGCTAACTGGAAGTTCATGTGGTAGTGCAAATTGAACCATAAGCTCTTACCACCTTGATGCTGTGATTCATCTGTCGCTGCGGGCGTGGGAGCCAGTTTTTGATTCGATTCAGCTCGTGAAAAGACATGATTAACGAAATGAGATCGCGCCAAGACATACTCACACTTGCTCACCAGCATGGTTTAACTCTTCAAGCTGATTCGCTGCAATTTAATGAGTCAGGACTTGATTTTCAAGTTGTGTTCGCGACGGATGCGACGGGAGACCGCTGGGTTTTGCGCCTTCCAAGACGCGAGGACGTTCTGCCATCGGTCGAGCAGGAAAAGCGAACGCTGGAGCTAGTTGTGCCGCTGCTGGCTGTAGAAGCGCCGCAATGGACAGTTTGCACGGATGAACTGATTGCGTATCGGGCATTGAGCGGTACACCCGCAGGCACGATTGATGTAGACGCCAAAGCCTACGTGTGGAGCATTGATATCACTCATCTGCCGGATCAGTTTCATGAATCGCTAGCTAGAGGAATGGTGTCGCTGCACCACGTTGACTGTGAGCAAGCCCGCGCGGCAGGTCTGCCTGTGGCAACAATCAGCGAAACCCGCACGGCCATGCAGCGGCGGATGGATTTCGTCAAGCGCGAGTTTGGCGTGAGTGCGGAGTTATGGCAGCGCTGGCAATCGTGGCTGCAAAAAGACAAGATTTGGCCGCAAATGGCAGTGCTGACTCATGGCGATTTACACTCTGGGCATATCCTGGTTGACCCACAAGCCCAGGTCACTGGCTTGATCGATTGGACGGAAGCGGCTGTGACCGATCCAGCCGTGGATTTTGTGGCGCATCTCCGCACCTTTGGTGAAGATGCTCTCAAAAAGCTAATTTCGGCCTACGACAGAATGGGCGGTTACACCTGGTCGGGCATGGCTGAACATGTCGCAGAGCTGGCTGCTGCTTATCCGGTAGCCATTGCGGAATTTGCGCTGAAGTCAAACTTGGATGAGTATAAGCAGATGGCGCGGCAAGTGCTGGGTGTGAGTGAGGCGTAGCCATAGGTTGCAGGTGCGATCGCAAGTTTATAGTTGCATTGATTGTGAAAGGTGCGATCGCGCTTTCACAATCACTTATCAACACCGTTATAGACGCTTGATGACTTCGGTATATGGAACGTTATCTAGCATTTTCGAGAGATAAAACCCTGTATTTCCAATATTAATAATTATATTGACGTATAACTGTGAGATGTACTCTGATGTTGAATACATAATTTTTCCGCTTAGTTAGTGGTGAGGACGCAATCAACAAGAGATTTGTTAAGGTTGGAGCGATGAGGCAGATTGAAACGCTGACAGAACGAAAAATGGCGTACATTCCCAAAGATGCAAAATGGTATGTTGCAGAGCTTGTGATGGAGTGCCGGATCGAGGGGGATTTGCGCAATGTTGTTCATATCAACATCGTTCTTATTCGTGCTGATTCCCCTGAAGAAGCGTTTGAGAAGGCTGAACAACTTGGTAGAGAAGGTGAAGATTCATACCTTAATCACACCAACCAGAAAACCGTTTGGGTCTACCGAGGATTGCGAGACTTGAATGTTATTCACGATGAATTAGAACATGGTGCTGAGCTAATGTTTGAGGAGAAAATAGATGTCTCTGAAGATGTAGTTCAAGACATGATTACTACAAAGTCTCAGCTAAATGTTTTTCGCTCTGATGAGCTAGAAGACTTATCCAGACCAAATTATGGGTACAAAGAAATTATGGAGGAAGCACTAAGAATGGTTAGTGAGAGCGGATCACAACACGGCATTGGAGCGGATGAAATCCAGCCTTAGTGCTGAAGTTGAGATTGTTATTACCGTTCAACTTCGACTGCTCCACCAGTTTTTTCTGCTACGTGCTGATTCGGGGAGTAAGCAACCTATCAGGGCTGCGATTTCGGTAAAAGTCAGCGCCACTACCGCTTGATGGCAGTACTGCAAGTGCTCAAAGAGTTAATAGTACTTGCTTCTGGGCTTCATGCTGATTCGTCAACTGCTTGCAAGACCTCTGCATAAAGCCGCGCATCAATCCAAAACCCAACTTGTTCAATTAAGGCATTAAGTAACGGTTTGACCTCTTGGATTAAGTTATTGCGCTTGGCGGCAACCAAGATACCCAAGACACCTGTGACTTATAGCCCTGCTCGCATTGCCGCCGCTCTCCCCAATCGTTCATCCATGAGATAAAAGATCGGTGATGTATTGCTGACTACGATCATCGCCAATCGTTTGCCTCTAGGGTTCTGAGATCTTGCCGGAAATCCTCAACACCGTAGTGAATGGGTATTTTACGACTTCCTAAGATTTGTTGAAACTCCAGTTGATTCATCTCCGCAAACTGGCTAGCGGTGCCCAGAGTAATCTTTTCCTGCTGAAATAGCAGAATGGCAATTTCGAGTTTGAGATCGGCTTCAGTAATATGTGCCGTTTGCAAAAACTCATCAGGAATGACTAAACTCATGGTTCTAACTTCCGTTGTTTATTTGCTTTACTCAACTGTTTCCTCACCCAAAACCATTCGTTCTACTTGCGCTTTTGCAGCTGTAACAACGGCTTCCCGTTACAACTGGTTCGCTTTACTACGGCGTTTACCAGCTTCTTGCTGCTAATCAATCAAACACGGCGGCACAATATCTCAATGCACCAGTTCAATGCACCAGTATTGATGAAGTAAGCAGTTGGGCATAGCCGAAAACTCAATAAGCGATACTTCCGTCTTAATGAGGTCTATAGAAAGCTGTCAAGGGCGTCAAGCGTGTAAGAGCTGCAAAGGGCGGTGTTTCATAATAAGTCGAAACACCGCCCTTTGTTTTGTCTTTGGCTTCTACCTGTGTTCAAAATTGCCGCAGGTTAGTGTAGCCTCGACCATCGATCACCAAAGATCATCGATGATCAGTGGAAGTTACGCTTAGAAACTCCTTGCAGCGCTTTGCGCTTGGACGGAGCGAAGGTCATAGCGGTCAAGGTTCATTACCTTGTCCCATGCCTTCACAAAGTCATGCACAAATTTTGGCTGCGAGTCTGTACTGCCGTAAACTTCCGCCAGAGCGCGGAGCTGAGAGTTAGAGCCGAAGATGAGATCCACACGGGTAGCCGTCCACTTCAGGTCACCCGATTTGCGATCGCGCCCCTCGAACTCATATTCCTCTTCAGAGGTCGCCTTCCACGTTGTGCCCAGGTCGAGCAGATTGACGAAGAAGTCATTGGTTAACGTTTCTGGCCGCTCAGTGAAGACACCATGCTTGTAGCCGCCAAAGTTTGCACCCAGGACACGCAAACCGCCCACCAGAACCGTCATTTCAGGAGATGTTAGGGACAGCAGTTGCGCCCGATCGATCAGTAGCTCCTCAAGCGATTCGCTATGTTTGCCGTTGGTGTAGTTGCGGAATCCGTCAGCCCTCGGCTCCAGTGGAGCAAAGGATTCGACATCCGTTTTCTCCTGTAGCGCATCCGTGCGTCCGGGCGTAAAGGGAACGGTCACGTCGAGTCCAGCGTTCTTCGCCGCTTGCTCGATGCCTGCACAGCCGCCCAGCACGATCAGGTCTGCGATCGAAACCCGCTTACCGCCGGACTGTGAGTTGTTGAACTCCTGCTGGATGCCCTCCAGGGTTTGCAGCACCGTTGCCAGTTGATCCGGCTGGTTGACTTCCCAATCCTTTTGCGGGGCTAGGCGAATGCGACCCCCGTTTGCACCACCGCGCATGTCGGAGCAGCGGAAGGTGGATGCTGATGCCCAAGCGGTTGAAACCAATTGGGAAACTGACAAGCCCGACTGTAAAATTTTAGCCTTCAGAGCAGCAATGTCCTGCTCATCAATCAGCTCATGGTCAACTGCGGGGATCGGGTCTTGCCACAAGAACTCTTCCTGGGGAACTTCTGGGCCAAGATAGCGCGATCGCGGTCCCATGTCGCGGTGGGTGAGCTTGAACCACGCCTTGGCAAACTGCTCTGCAAACTCGTCTGGATTATCGTGGTAGCGCTTCGCAATCGGGTTGTAGATCGGATCCATCTTCATCGACATGTCTGCCGTCGTCATCATCGGAGCGTGCCGCTTCGATGGATCATGGGCATCGGGCACCGTGCCTGCACCCGCATCACCCTTGGGTTTCCACTGCCACGCGCCAGCCGGACTCTTGGTCAACTCCCAGTCATATTTGAACAGGGTTTCGAGATAACTGTTGTCCCACTGCGTCGGCGTAGGAGTCCAAGCGCCTTCAATGCCGCTGGTGATTGCATCGACGCCGACACCTGTGTTGAAGGTGCTCTTCCAGCCAAGGCCCTGGTCGATGATGGTGGCTCCCCCTGGCTCAGGCCCAACGTGTGTTGCTTCGCCCGCACCGTGACATTTACCAAAGGTATGTCCACCAGCAGTGAGGGCGACGGTCTCCTCATCGTTCATCGCCATCCGCTTAAAGGTCTCGCGAATGTCGCGCCCTGAACCTAGTGGATCCGGTTCGCCGTCTGGCCCCTCTGGGTTCACGTAAATCAGGCCCATCTGAACGGCAGCGAGAGGATTCAGCAGTACGCGATCGCCTTCATAGCGCTCATTGCCCAGCCAGGTCTGCTCAGAACCCCAGTAGATGTCTTCCTCAGGTTCCCAAACGTCCACGCGCCCGCCTGCAAAGCCCAATGTCTTAAAGCCCATCGACTCCAGAGCGCAGTTGCCCGCGAAGATCATCAAATCGGCCCAGGAAATTTTCTTGCCGTACTTCTGCTTGATCGGCCAGAGCAGCATACGGGCTTTGTCGAGGTTGGCGTTATCGGGCCAACTGTTGAGCGGCTCAAACCGCTGGCTACCCGAACCTGCGCCGCCGCGACCGTCGCCAATCCGATACGTGCCCGCACTGTGCCACGCCATCCGGATAAAGAGCGGCCCGTAATGACCATAGTCAGCTGGCCACCAGTCTTGTGAGGTGGTCATTAGCTCGAAGATATCTGCTCGTAGTGCTGCTAAATCAAGGCTCTTGAACTCTTCAGCATAGTTAAATGACTCATCCATCGGATTGGATTTGGATGAGTGCTGGTGAAGCATGTTCAAATTCAACTGATTGGGCCACCAGTCTCGGTTTGATGTGCCGCTGCGAAAAGAGCGTGTGCCGCCCATCACCGGACAACCACTGGTGCTATCGACTGGACTCGGTGTTGTGGCCTGTGGCGTACTATTTCCAGCATTGTCTGCACTACTGGATTCCAAGACGGACGTCAGCGCCCGCCACAGTTTCATTAGCTTGCTGCTCATTGGAAATGGACATCTCATTTCACTACTCGTCATAATTCTTTTCCTGTTGCGTATTCTGGTCTATTTGTTCTGCTCTATACCGCTTTTCTAGGTAGAGAGCATCGTTTGCCACATGTGCATCAGCACAGCCGTCTGCTTGGGTTTGTGGGTCTTTGGATTGATGTAGTTCAACATGGTCTCGGCATTCGACACTGCGGGCATTGCTTCAAAGTCATCCCGTTCGACAAACATTTTTTCAATCATTCCGTTTTTTACCAGCATGGAATAGCGCCGAGAGCGATATCCCATCCCTCTATCAGAAAGGTTCACGATCATCCCCATTGCGCGGGTAAAGTCACCATTCACATCGGGAATAAAGCGCACCTGGTCGGCTCCTTCTTCTTGAGCCCAGGCCGCTAGCGAAAACGGATCATTGACTGAAATGCAGAGAATCTCATCGACCCCGTTCGCTCGAAATGCCTTAGCATACTCGCTGTAGGCTAACAGTTGAATCGGAGAATACGGGCAGGTAAAGGCTCCCGGCACCGCAAACGCCACTACCGTTTTGTGTTCGAAGAGATCTGTCGTCGAAAGGTCGTACCAACCCATCTCTGCAAACATCCGAAAGGTTATTTGAGGGACAGGCTGGCCCTCACGATTGAACACCATTTGCCCAACTCCTTACTCGCATTCAACATCAGTTAGACCCTTCTTAACTGCGAGATTAACGAGTAGAAACACTACCCTACGGACAACAGCGACCTGCCCTCATCCCTTTGGTTAGGAATGGTTACAATCACTACGGTCGAACAACTGTGACCTTAGAACGATGACTCGTTAGCTGCCAGCTTGTGCGCGGTGTTGGCTGATCTGGCCAGAACTATTCGAGTCGTCCCAGCAGAGCTGGGGGGTTACCAAGCAATTAATTAGGCTCAGGAACTCAAGCATGTATTAAGTCATACTCACTACGAGTTGTACACCCAAGCTTAATCAATCCAGCCTGATCTTGTGTGCCGAAAATAAAAGTGTTTTGCAACACTTAATATCTCTACAAACCTCTACATCTCTACAAACCTTTACAAAAGAGTGTTTTCAGTCCTCATCACTGTCCTAAACAGTGGCTGTGGGGATGACTCAGATTCTTTGCCTTTTAATCTGGATTCGCAAATGGCTCATTAGTGTGCGATCGCACTTTCCCCGTTTTCCTATCACCCAATTTGCGATCGCGGCTTCCCTATCACCCAGTTTGCCTAAATCGCATCAGACGAATAAAAGCATCTATCGCTAATGTAGAGTTGAATCACCATGTTGAACACAGGAGAGAGCGAATCATTGTGAGTCAACTACCAAACTGCATCACGAGTCCCTCTTGGTGGCAATTGATCACCTGGATTGCCGATCCGCTTGGATCTCAGGACAAGTACAGCCAGCAGTATGGCGATACCTTCACCGTGCAATTGGGGCAAATTGGCACCTATGTAATCACGGGGAATCCGCAAGCGATTCAGGAGATTTTTAGCCAAAGCGCCAAGTTTGATGTGGGTCGCGGCAATGCCCTGGCAGAACCGCTCGTCGGCGCAAATTCGCTCATGCTGCTGGATGGTGAACGCCATCAACGCGAGCGCAAGTTGCTCATGCCTCCCTTTCATGGCGAACGGCTGCAAACCTATGCTGAACAAATTTGTTGGATTACTGAACAGGTGGCGGGGCAGTGGCAAGTCAGTCAGCCCTTCATTGCGCGGACGGCTATGCAGCAGATCAGCCTGGAGGTAATTTTGCAGGTGGTCTTTGGCCTGAGCACCGGGGAGCGATATACACAACTCAAACCGCTGCTGGCCGCTTGGCTGAATATGACCGATTCTCCCCTGCGATCGAGTGTGCTGTTTTTTCAATTTTTACAACAAGATTGGGGAACTTGGTCGCCTTGGGGGCGGATGAGACGGAGACAGAGCCAGGTTCACGATTTGCTGCAAGCCGAGATTGACGAACGACGAACACAGGGTAAGCAGGGCGGAACGGATGTCCTTAGTCTGATGATGGCGGCACGCGATGAAAATGGGCAGGCGATGGCCGATGAGGAACTCCGGGACGAACTGCTGACAATTTTGTTTGCTGGTCACGAAACCACCGCTACAACCCTGGCTTGGGCGCTCTACCAAATTCATCGGCACCCTGATGTGCGGGAAAAACTGCTGAGTGAACTGGATAGTTTAGGACATGATGCAACTCCGTTGGAGATTGCTAAACTTGCCTATCTGACGGTAGTTTGTCAAGAAACGCTACGGATGTATCCGGTTATCCCGGTTCTCTTTCCCCGCATCACAAAGTCATCTGTTGCGATCGCAGGCTACAAGTTTGATCCTGAAACAACGCTAATGCCGAGTATTTACCTAGTGCATTATCGAGAAGATTTGTATCCCAATCCTAAGCACTTTAAGCCAGAACGCTTTTTTGAGCGTGAATATTTGCCGTCTGAGTATTTACCATTTGGGGGCGGCAATCGTCGCTGTTTGGGCTATGCGCTGGCTCAATTGGAAATGAAGCTGGTTCTGGCAACGATTTTGTCTCAGTATCAACTGGCCTTAGCAGAGGATAAACCCGTTCAGCTCCAGCGCCGTGGGTTCACGCTGGCTCCAGCGGGCGGAGTGCCAATGGTGATGACGGGCAAACGATGAATTTCAGATTAATCATGTCGTCATGCCGAAATATCGTTTCACCTCTGGCTTCAGCCAGAAAATCAGCAGTGCGACTGAAAACGGCAAAATGCAAAAACTCGTCAAGCCCAGACAGATCACAACGATGTCATAGACCCATAACCACGGTCGCGGCCTGAAGAGAATCGGAATTAAGAACACAATGCACAGTATGCTACCGATCAAAAGAAGGATCGTGCCGATGATGGTTGTTTCCTCGGCAGTCATCTCCAAATCGGCTGGATTGATGGAGAAAAAGATCAGTGACAACAGCGCAATCAACAAATAGATTGCGGCCAGCACTCCGCAGTAAACTTTCAGCCAAATAACAACCGCAGGGCGCTGGGGCGGGTGATTGAGTGAATCCTGCATAGCGCAACTGTAGACAGAGGACAACGCCACTATACGAGCTGAATTTGCAGGATAAGAGGGTTTGGTAATAAGAGTTTATTTGTGGTGAGGGTGATGGGTAGATAGGTGGATGAGTGATGGGATGGTGGGTGAGTAGCAGGGAATATTTAAGGGTTGGGGGTGAGGAATTCGTGGATGTATTGGTTGACGAGGGCGGGTTTTTCTTGCTGTACCCAGTGGCCTGAGTCGGGGATGTAGCGGACTTGTAGATCCCGCACATACTGGTCGGTGCCGTAGGTTAGCTCTTTGCCCAAAGCGATATCCTGTTCGCCCCAGATTAGCAGCGTGGGCATGGGTAAAACTGACCAAGTGCGCGGCTGTGTCAAAATTGGCCAGAGGGCACTGCGATAATAGTTCAATGCGGCGGTGATGGCTCCGGGTTTGGCCATTGCTTGGCGATAGGCGTTTAGGTCTTCCTGAGTGAAGACATCCTTTTGTACCGTGCTGTTACTGAACATTTCAGCAATGAGTTGATAGTTATTTTGCTGAAATAGGAATTCCGGTAGCCAGGGAAGCTGAAAGAAAAAGGTATACCAACTGCGGCCAATTTGTTGCAGGTTGAATTTTTGAAACGCTTCGGCAAATTTGGCTGGATGGGGCAAATTGAGTACGATTAGCCGTTCGACCATTTCGGGATAGGCTTCGGCAAATGTCCATGCGATCGCACCTCCCCAGTCGTGACCAACTAAAATGCAGCGGTCGTATCCCAATCCTGTGATCACACCTTTCACGTCTTGAATGAGTTCGTTGATCTCGTAATCGGATGTTTGGGCGGGTTTGTCGCTGTCGTTGTAGCCCCGCAGATCGAGCGCAACAACTTTGTACTGTGGGGCAAATTCTGGAATCTGATGCCGCCAGGAGTACCAAAATTCAGGAAATCCGTGCAGCATGAGCATGAGTGGCCCTTCGCCTTCGGTGACGTAGTGGAGCTGGATGCCGTTAGTTTTGATGGTTTGATGATTAAACATAAGGTTTGCCACACTAGACATACCCTGATGTTAACGAGGCTTGACTGAATCAAGGTCGTAACTGCGATCGCACCTTCTCATCCACGTAGCTCAAAATCCGCTCAATTCGGTTTTCCCAGGTAAACTGAGCGGCGAAATCAATATTTTGAGCGTAGCCCTCTTGCCGACGCGGATAGGTTTCGAGCGCCTGTCGTACACAGTGGGCAAACTGGGTTGGATCATCCGGTGGACACCAGGTAACGGCTAGCTGGGGCGTTTGAAACTCCTTCAGCGGCAGGATTTCCGTGGCGGCAATTGGTGTACCGGACGAAAAATACTGGAATAGCTTCACCGGATTGGTGAAATCTGCCGAATGGCCTGAACAGTGGGGATGCGCCAGCACGTCTGCGGCTTGGAACAGGCTGATCAACCGACTGCGGGGATGAATCCAGCCCAGAAATTTGACATTATCGACCCCTAAATCTTGCGCCTTTTGCTGATAGTGCGCCACCTGCTCTGGTGTGCCGCCCGTCATCGCTACCTGCACCTCGGGTAGCTCTTTCGCTGCCGCAATCAGCACGTCAATTCCTTTAAACTTTTCCAATGCGCCAGAATACAGCACCAGCTTTTGTCGATTGGGGCTGAGTAGCTGATCTCGCCACTTCTGCGCTTCGGCGGGTTGACGTTGCAGAAACGACGGGCTGAAACCGTTGTGCATCCAGACCGCTTTTTCGGTAGGCATTCCACACTCAATTAAACTATTGCGAGTCAGCGGCGACTGAGTAATGGCTACCTGAAAGCAGGGATGGTTGACGATGTCGGGTTCAAACGGCTGCTTACGATAGTAGTGCTGCTCAAATACGACGGGCAGATTATTTTTGACGCAGGCTTTGACGAAATTCCAGTTGCGGGTATGCGCGATCGCACTTTTCTTTGCCAAATGAACAGGCAAGTAATACTTACAGGCCAGCGTATTGGCGTCGAACAGCTTGCTCTTCTTTTGCAGCGCAGGTGGCGGAACAGGCAACGGCGCAACCGTCAGTGCGGGATCGGTATTGTAGAACTCCTGAAAGTATGTGTCCGGCGACTGAGGACGAGCGGGAGCAACCCAGTTCAGCGGATTCAACCAGTTTGCTGCCGCATTGGGATAGGCCAAAATTGCCCCATAGCCCAAATTCGCTGCCGCATTAGCACACAGCACATCATGAATTTCATGTGCTGAACCGGGTTGCAACGAAAGCTGCTGACTGTAATACAAGTAATGTTGCCTAGACACCGTGCGATCGCGCTCCCTAATCTGTGAGTGATATGAAATCCGGTTGAAAACCCATTGTTTATATTTTGTGAAAGGTTTGCTCAGCAGGCATGTCACACAAAATAAACAGGGTTCTTACACACGGACTTGATATTAATACCTGCCCTTTTAGGATAGGCATTTTGAGCGGTGGACTAACAGGTTCGTGCTCAAGGATGGGAAATGGATGACTTCTTGCTAGCGGTAGACGGTTGCTACATCCGTGATTGGTACGTTGAAGGGGTATTTTGCCCTCATCCCCCAGCCCCTTCTCTCACGGGAGAAGGGGAGCCGGATCAGAAGTCCCTCTCCTGTGGGCTGCTGCTTATACATATCTGCATGGTTCGTCTAAATCCCAGACTGATCCCCCTAAATCCCCGCGCTTCGCGCCGCCAACGCTAGAAAAAAGGAGGAACTTTGAGCCAATTCCCCCTTTTTAAGGGGGGCTAGAGGGGATCTCAACGTCGAAACGAAGTCTAGGAGACTTATGTATAAGCAGTAGCCCCTACCAGACAGGGGATTTAGGGCGATCAGCTTCTGTCATCAAACACTAGGGTTTGATCGTATCGCTATGAGATTTATTCAGGGTATTCAACAGTCGGCGCGCAACGTCGTCATTAACCTGATCTGGCTATGGTTTACGGTTTACATCATCTGGCTGGCTCCCCTCGACCAGCCCGAAACCTGGCCCATTGTTCGTCAGTTACTCACCTTTCAGGTCACGGAAGTCAATGCCTATCTGTTTGCCATCTTTTGGCTAATGGGCGTGTGGCCAATGATCTATCCCTCTTTTGTCACTCTGATTAGAGGGAAGTAGGATGAGGGTAGATACTGAC
>CBKWJC010000126.1:0-14038 GCA_966674685.1 uncultured bacterium | reverse complement strand
AATGTACCGTTCTCGGTTTTTTCTATTCCCGCACAAAAAACCAAAAGTGGTGGGGGGGGCGCTTGCTGCCCCCCACTCAACTCCTTTGGGTTTAGAGCAACCTAACCTTTGCTATACAATGCAGCCCAGTAGTGTTCGCCACTAAGGTTAGATTGATGTGCTGCGTTGAAGCGCAGCACATCAATCTAATCCACAAAATGTAGTGCAGAGGATAAATCATCGTGAAGGTTGCATTTATTGGCATGGGGACAATGGGCGCACCGATGGCGCTGAATCTCCTCAAAGCGGGACATGACGTGACCGTGCATAATCGCACCCGCGATCGCGAATTGCCCGTTGCCGAAGCGGGAGCCAGCCGAGCCGAAACGCCCCAAGCGGCAGCCGTCGGAGCGGAGATCATCATCACCTGCGTCAGCGACAGCGCCGATGTGGAAGCCGTCATCCTGGGTGAACAGGGCGTGATGCACGGTGCCGAGGCTGGGTCGCTAGTGATTGATATGTCCACAATCAGCCCGATTACCACTCGCCACATTGCCGCAGAACTGGCCACTCGTCAGATCAAAATGCTGGACGCGCCTGTATCCGGTGGTTCCGAGGGCGCAAAAAACGGCACATTGTCGATCATGATTGGCGGTGATGCCGAGGATGTGGAGCGGGCGATACCTGTCTTGTCCGCAATGGGCCAAACGATTACCCACGTCGGCGGCATCGGAGCCGGACAGATTACCAAGGCGATCAATCAAATTATCGTGGCGGGCACCTACTGGTCAATTGCCGAAGGCATGGCGCTGGGGCTGAAAGCCGGACTGGATATGGATAAGGTGGTGCAAGCCGTTGGTGGTGGTGCGGCAGGTTCCTGGGGCTTAACCCATCGCTCTGGCAACATGATCAACAACACGTATCCCTTAGGATTTCGGCTACGACTGCATCAAAAAGATCTGAAAATTGCCCTGGAAGCGGCGCGGGAGCTTGGCGTGACGCTGCCTGTTGCGGCTCATGTGGATCAAGTTGAAGTTGGTTTGATGGCACAAGGCTATGGTGACGAAGATATATCTGCGATCGCACGGGCTATTCGTCAGCAATCTGCAATTGATTCGTGAATGGATGACGTTACGGTAAATGCTGCAAATCTTTCGTGAAGTTCTTGCTCTTTGTTTAGTCCTGAACACTATTCTTGCAGAGAATTTCAGTACCTTTACGGAGTACCTTTTACCTCATCACCTTTTTAGGATGAAAATCAAATCATTTCTTCGCCAGGGCACTGCTCTGTTCGTGGGCTGCCTAGTTGGATTAACGGCTGGGCAGCTAGCTGCAAATGCCGCGTTGCTGGTGGGCAACACCGAAACCAGCAATATCGTTTTATTTAGCGAAAAAACGGGTAGTTTCCTAGGAGAATTTATCTCCGCTGATGTAGGTCTTGATCGACCGGATGCGATCGTTTATGGGCCAGACGGCAACTTGTACATCAGCAGCGGTACGACGCCTGAAAATTCGGCAATATTTCGCTTTGACGGTAAAACGGGAGAGTTTATTGACAAATTTGCAACTGGTGGAGGGCTGTATCGTCCCTATGGTCTTGCCTTTGGCCCCGATGGCTACCTCTATGTCAGCAGCTTCCTGAGCGATGAAATTCTGCGCTATGACGGTACTACTGGCGAATTTGTGGATGTATTTGCAGCTGGGGATGGTGTCACGCCGACTGGACTGAATGGGCCCAATGGTCTGCTGTTTGGGCCAGATGGCGCACTTTATGTCACGACGCAAGGCAGCGTTGCTGTTGATGGAGTCCCCGATTTTAGCAACGGGTTTCCCAGTCAAATTCTGCGGTATGACGTTGCCACTGGCGAAAGTGAAGTCTTTGCAACTCGACCCGATCCGTCACCCGCAGGTTTTGGATTTATCAGCTTTTTGGGTCTAGCCATCGGCCCAGATGATGGGGATTTGTATGTCAGCGACTTTGCTAACGATCTGCTGCGCTATGACTTTGAATCAGCTAATTTACTAGAGGTATTTCCCACCAACTTTACGGGCACCACTCCTAGCAATAACTTCATCGGCAGTCTAGTCTTTGATCCAGACGGTAATCTCTATACAACCGGATTTGATTTCTTTAATGGTGACGTTGGTTCAATTTTGCGCTACGACCCTAGCAGCGGCACTGATTTTGTCGTACTCACTAATGCTAACCCGCAGCTACAGCGCTCCATTGGCATCACCTACTATCCATACGCTGTGCCAGAACCTGGAACGGCTGCTGCTTTAGGCGTACTAGGAGCTGGATTTGCGATCGCGCGCCACCGCAAATCATCAACCTAATTCTGATTACTTAAACGGGCTGGCACAGCCAGCCTTTTCACTTTCTACTTCATACACTTCACTCCTCTCGCCTCACTCCTCACTTTCTACTTCATGCGCCTCACTCTTCACCAAACAACTTTTTTATCTGCACAGCCTGTCACTTTTACCTTAGTATTTGGGCTTAATAGATTTAGAAGATATTAAGCAAAACCTGACCCAGGATAGAGTGAAATTCGGCCAAGATTGTGCGGTTTTTACACCTAACTGCTGGATTCAGTTGCCATTAGTATCGGTATAGCTACTTCTGCAAGCACCGTTTCCGGCTGATCAAATTCCATGACTGATGAGACTAGATTATGGAATTAGATTAAATCGCCAGAAAGTTTTATGGAAAACTGACAGGGTAACGTCTGTGTCTCTTGATACAATGCTGACAGAAGCTAGTTAACAATTCTAAACATTAGCGCCATGCTTGGTGTTTAGGAGTACAGTTTGGATTTCTTCCAAGCTTCAAGAAACAACGGAACTCAAGTAATTTGAGGTGCAAGCCGACCTGTGGGAGGGTCGGCTTTTTATTTGGCAGCGTTTTTCAATTGGCAAAAGCACTGTTTATTTGGCTTTTGGTCGAAACAAATGCTGGTGTTCTGGGTTGTAGAGGCGCGATCGCAGTCCGTGATTTTGCTTTAACGCAGGACTGATAACGTAAAGCGTTGTGCGAATTAAATCTTCTTGTTGAGTCGTTGTTGCCATTTGCGCCAGCGGCACCACCACAATCCGCTCATCTGGCCAGCCCAAGCGATAACAAATTGCCACGGGAGTATCCGACGCATAGTGCTCTAAGAGCTTTGCTTGTGCGGCTTCGACGTGGCGGGCACTGAGGTACAAACACAAACTAGCTTGATGTGCGGCCAAGCTGGATAGCTCCTCAGTCGGCGGAACCTGAGTGCGACCACTAATGCGGGTCAGGATAATCGACTGCACAAGGTTGGGAATGGTCAATTCAACCTGGAGCGTCGCAGCCGCAGCCTGAAATGTACTAATACCGGGAATGACTTCAAAGGGAACATCTGCTTCCCTCAGCGCCTCCATTTGCTCGTGAATGGCGCTGTATAAGCTAGGGTCGCCTGAATGCAATCGCACCACCGATTTTCCGGCCTGTACCCGCGCGATCATCAGGGGCAAAATATCTTCTAATGTTTTATTTGCTGTTCCAATCACCTCGGCCTCTGGATTGACCCAATCCAGCATTTGCGGCGGCACAAGAGAATTGGCGTAAAGCACCACCTCTGCCTGAGCCAGAATCCGCTGCCCCTTAACCGTCAGCAGCTCTGGATCACCCGGCCCCGCTCCGACAATGTACACGGCTGGCTGAAGAGAGGAAGCTTGAGTCATAGTAGGACGGCTTGGCACTGAATAATAAACCAGGGTCGCATCGACACGGCTTTTCAGTATAAAGCAGTTAAGGCTTACGCGGGAATGGGCATCGGTTTAGCTGAATTGCGTAAGCCCCTGCTCTGGTGATTGTGCGATCGCATATGGGATTGACTGATGCCTATGCATGCGCGATCGCAGATGCAGATGCCGAAACCGACTCCGCCTTTTTCACCTCAGCAGTAGATTCTGCTTTGGCTGCAATCGGCTCCAAGTGATAGCCGACAACCGACATACCCTGACAAAAAATGCCCTGCTTGGGCCGCATCTCGAAGGCGGGCTTGCGCTTTTGCTGCCATTCCATCTCGGTCAGAATGTCAAAGCCATTAGCTTTGGGCACAAGCTGCACAGGAGTCTTGCGGGCGCGGGAAACTAAAATGTGTGTGGGATTGAACATGGTTAGACCTCGATCGTGTTTTAAAAAATGTATGAATCGTTTCAACAAGGATTTATTCGTTGAGTTGAAAGCGCAATCAGACGCGCAACAGTGAGGCAAGGCAACTCTGTTGCCTTATCCCAACCGTGATGTTTCAACTCAGCCGAATACTAGGAAGTGGCTCTAGTCTGACGCAGTTCCATCGATGCGTGGAACCGGGGAAACCGTAAAGCCAGCTTCGTATTTCCCTATACGAATGCTCTACAGGCAAAGTTCCCTCTTTTTCGGAGAACCGTCAGATAGAAGAATAATTTTTTCGGTTTACCCCTTGTCACTGCCCCCCTGAAATTCGCTATGATGTCGAACAGTTCCACTGCGGCGTTGGTGACTACCAACAATGTTTTACGATCTATGCTTTATGTGAAAGGGAACTAAAAGTCTCGATGGCAGTATACCGAGCAGGCGTGAAGCGTTGCGCTTTGCCCTGTCACTCGGAAACTTCAAATCGAGGAAAAAGTACCCACCTGGTTTTTCCAGGTCGAAAGCTGAGGTAAGACGGCGTTGCGGGGAACGCAAGCATAAGGCTCCTTTGTCCATTGGGCAGGGGAGCTTTGTTTTTGAGGCGATGAGAGGCGTGAAGTGATGAAGGAGCGTCCGAATGGCTTTCGGTATTTGTTAAGTTTTATAAAATAGAAGTGAGATAAATCTCAGTTATTTAGGTTCACAGTGACTGTCAACCATCAATCAAGCCTTTAACTTTAACCCATGATCACACCTCCGCCCCCTACTCCAACCACTCCCGATGCTGCTCCAACTCACTCGCCAAGCTGGCAAATTAAGCTGCTTTATGACGGTGCATGTCCACTGTGTATGCGCGAGGTGAATTTTTTGCAAAAGCGGGATGCTGGGCGTGGATGGGTCAAGTTTGTTGATATCGCTGCCGATGACTACAGTGCGGCTGAGAATGGCGGCGTTGATTTTGAAACGGCGATGGGACGGATTCATGCGGTGTTGCCGGACGGCACGGTGATCAAAAATGTGGAGGTCTTTCGCCGGGTGTATGAAGTTCTTGGTATGGGCTGGGTGTATGCGATTACGAAACTGCCCGTTGTGGGTGCGATCGCAGATTTTCTGTACGGTATCTGGGCTGATTGGCGCTTGAAGTTAACTGGCAGACCTGACTTAGTAACGATTATGGCCAATCGTCAGCAAGCGGCAGATTGTGATACAGCCGGACGCTGTCGAATTGAATAGCAAAGCTTAAAGTTGATTTGCACGACACTGCTATACCATGACAGAGGCAGTAGCCCGAACAGGTTCAAGCGAGGTGCAACATGACCGCTAATTCTACTCTTCACGACGAGTCATTTACCGTAACCGAAAATACAGAGGCTCTGTCTGGGCTAGATGATGAACAGTACAAGCGCAAGATGCAGCGCCGTAAGGAAGTGCAAGATCAGCGTCTAGCCGACAAGATCGAAAAAGGGTTGATTATCGTCCACACGGGAAACGGTAAAGGTAAAACCACCGCTGCGTTGGGCATGGTGTTGCGATCGCTAGGTCATGGCTATCAGGTCGCCATTGTTCAATTCATTAAAGGAGCCTGGGAACCTGCGGAAAAGCGGGTGCTAGAACAGTGGAGCGAGCAAATTGAGTTCCACGCGATGGGTGAAGGATTTACGTGGGAGACTCAAGATCGGCAGCGAGATACCGACATGGCTCAGGAGGCTTGGCAACAGGCAGCCAAGTGCATTCGCAACCCCGATTTCCGCACGGTTTTGCTCGACGAAGTTAACGTAGCGCTGAAGCTGGGCTATTTGACAGTAGAGCAGGTGTTAGCCGGATTGGAAGATAAACCCGCTGATAGTCATGTGATTCTGACGGGTCGTGGTGCCCCCGATGCGCTGATTGAACGTGCCGACCTCGTGACAGAAATGAAGCTGGTCAAGCATCCCTTCCGTGAACAGAATGTCAAAGCTCAAGCCGGAATTGAGTATTAGTCATCTCAGATTTTGTGGTGTCGGTACGCGCAGCCGCACCGATACCACAAAATCTGGGTTTTAAGGTTTTGGCGCATGGTTAAACCATAATCACAATTACTCAACGGGGTCATGAAGCGGTTATGGTGTTTCGGTTAAGCTGGAGCCGCAATAACGTTTCGTAAAATAAATTGTTCACTGTGGTGTCTGAACTTTGAACTGCGATCGCATCCAGGTAATTCATGATGAGTGATTCATTTACAAAAGGTGGACAGACTGCTTGGTTTCACGATGAGGGCGATCCGGCTGGCCTCTTTCATACCTATGACCCCCTTACGGTTGGTGATAATCCTCACAAAGTTCATGTCTTCATTCCGCGAGACTATGAAACTAGCCAAGCACATTATCCAGTCATCTATATGAATGACGGCGATACAGCCTTCTTTAAAGGTGGTGCGATTAATGAATCCTGGTATCTTGGCTCTGTCCTGAGCAACCTATACCAGGCCAACCAAATGCAGCCCGCGATCGTCGTGGCCATCCATCCCCGCGATCGCGAATATGAATATACCCACACCAACATCGGCACCAGTCGCGGCGGCGGCATCGAAGCGTATACCGACTACGTCACAAATCACGTCAAAGCCTTTATCGACAACAACTATCGGACAAAACCCGCAGCCAGCCAAACGCTGATCATCGGCGCATCACATGGCGGCCTCGCAGCCTATCTCATGGGCATGCTCAGTCCCAAAGCCTTTGGCAACGTTGCCGCCTTTTCCCCCTCATTTTGGGTCGGATTAGATTCTAACCCTCTAGCACTGCCGTTTTTACGTCCGCTCAGTTCCTCTAAGCTGATTCGCCTATCCGAACCGACCCTGAGCCAATCTAGCCTCCATCCCAAGATCTATATGGACTGGGGCTTAGTCCGCGATGGTCAATTCCACAACAATTTCATTGAAGCCCGCACCACCACCCGTGGCCGACAACTGCGTGATTTATTAACCAGTCGATACGGCTACACGCTTAATCAGGATCTCTTCGTCGTCGAAGATGCAGAGGGGGTTCATTCCGAAGTCTCCTGGCATCGCCGCGTGCCTAATGTGCTGAAGCTGTTTTTCGGCTGATCTAACTAACGCCAGTAGCCAATTTTGCTAGGATTGGCTACATTCAGGCGTAGTCGCTACCGTTTTCTAGCCATGAAATTCTTCACTAAACCTGAACCCGACCAGCGCGATCGCGTTCCACCCGGACAGCATCTTGCCAAGGGATTTCCCGTTTTGACCTATGGACAAACGCCGGAAATAACCCGAGCGGCTTGGGAATTTAAAGTTTGGGGTTTAGTAGAGGAAAAAACGTTTACCTGGCAAGACTTTATGGATTTGCCGCAAAGCGACTTCACGGCTGATTTTCACTGCGTCACCACCTGGTCAAAACTAGATGTCAAATGGACAGGTGTCAAAGTCACCGACTTCATGCAAGCCATTCAAGTTGACCCCAAAGCCACTCATATTCAGCAGCACTGCTACGGTGGCTACACGACGAACCTGACGCTAGAGGATTTTGGGCGGGAAGAAAACTTCTTTGCCCATACGCTATTCGGTGAACCCCTGCCGCCCGATCATGGTGGCCCAATGCGAACGGTGGTACCTCATCTATACGCCTGGAAAAGTGCCAAGTGGATTAACGGCATTGAGTTTCTAGATCACGAAGAACTCGGTTTTTGGGAACGCAACGGCTACCATCGACGCGGTGAACCCTGGGCCGAAGAGCGCTACAGTAGCCGCTTTTTCTAGCGCACCTGCTGCTCTCACTGTTTCGGCATAGGACTAGGTGAGGGTTGCTGGGCACTGCCCACCGATCCTTACCTAGTCACTATTGCTGACTCCTGACTCCTCGTTTTTCCCTACTCCGCTGCCGCAATATCAACCGGAGACTCCATCACCACTGCTTTAAATGGAACAACCCCCCTCTTCTCGCTGCCTAAACATTGGGCCGCTCGATGGGATAAATCCAGGTTACGACCCTCAATGTAAGGGCCGCGATCGTTAATCCGCACAATTAACGATCGGTTGTTTTCGAGGTTGGTGACTCTCAGATAGGTATCAAAGGGCAAAGACGGATGGGCTGCGGTTAACTCACCTTTGTCAAATACTTCTCCCGTAGCAGTGAGCCGACCGTGAAACCAAGGGCCATACCATGATGCATGACCTTCTACCTGTTTAGGCGTTTCCTTGAGGTCATGCAGTTCTGCCTGCACTTGAGCAACATCTAGCGGTGTACCGTTAAATGTCATGCGTAGGTGGTTAATCCAATCAATAGCGAGCAGCGTTTTGTTGTTGCTAAAGGCTGTGGCCAGTTCATCGGTGACGACTAACAGGGGTTCGCCGTCTAGCGCATTGGCGATATAAATAGCAGGCTGGTTGTCATGCAGGCGAAGCTGAAACCTGTCTGGCTCAAGCATGGAGTCCTGGGCTAAAACGGTACGTAGTTTCTGAGCCACCGCTTCCGCCTGTTCTGCATTCAGCAAATTCAGCGCGACCTCTTTGCCAACCCAAACCTGAAATACCCGCGAATCTTTGGGTAGGGTAGAACGGTGGGCACAGCTAACATGCTGTGATTGCCCGATGAGAACAGCAGTTGATGAATCGAGTGTCTTGACGGTAATTTGTGTGTTTGATGTAGGGGGGATGAAGCGTTCTGCACGTCCTGTGCGTCTGACTGAGGCTGTTTCAATCCCTGAATTGGATGTGTCGGATTGTTGGGTGGATGGAGGCTGAGAATGCTGAGCTGATGATAAATACGTTGCATTGCTTGAGGAACTGGTCGCGACGGGATCAGGTGTTGATTTAGCGGAATCAATGAGTTGTTTTCCAGCTTGGCTTAACCAGGTTTCGGAGTGTTTGGCTAGCTGATCTGGCTGAAACTGTACGTCTACACCTGTCATTAGCTCGGTTTGTTCTGTCGCTAGCTCAACGACGGTGGATAGTATACGCCAGTGAGAAGGCGGGTGAGTCGTTTGGGGATCGATGTCAACGGATTTATCAATGGGTGCCTCAGCGGCTGTTGGTTGGGCTGAGGGGGAGGCGGTCTCGTGGGTGAGCGCGGGAGAAACTGAGTTTGCTAGGTTAGTAATCAACCCAGAAGGTTTTATCCAGTCTTCAACAGTTGAGATTAGTGATGTTTTGGATGGTTCAAGCTGATGCGGCTTGATCATCGGGTCGCTTTCAATTGATGCAACCAAAACAAGCTCAAAAAAGCTCATTTCAATAACCCTGTACTTAACAACTAACTCGAAGTCATTTCGCGTTCATTTGCATAGTGGTTTAGTATAACGGACTGGGGATCATTGCAAATCCCTTGTATGGTGGATGATCCCCGTGGCGAAATATGGGTTGACTGTATGCTGCAAGCTGTTGATGTGGAGACATCTTAAAAAACTTGTTAGTGAGTAATCCCTTGTCGGGTAGGGGTTACACCCATCATGACTGGTGGCAAATTTATGTGTTTTTACGGACAAAAACAGGCAAGATTTTTGAAGATTTAGGTGATGATCAACCCTCTGATTAAAATTTCTTATGGAAAAAATTGGCTGGTTATCTGTACGACATTATTTGGTCGCGCATTTAGCGGAGATGGTGCGCGATCGCAACCCCTACCTCAAGCAAGGGGATCATTTTCTGGTGCAGCAGTACATCCAGCAGCAGTTTGAGAATTTGGGCACCGTCACGACTCACGAGTTCGAGGTCAGGGGACGCACTCACACCAACTGGATCGTCAATTTACCGTTTCCAGCGTCCTCTACTTCCCAGAGCAATCGACAGAATCGACCCATCCTGATTGGTGCTCATTACGATACGGTGCCCGGTTCGCCCGGTGCCGATGATAACGCCAGCGGCGTAGCGGTTTTGCTGGAACTGGGTCGTCTGCTGAAAGAATCACCGGGCAACTGGCCGATTCAACTGGTCGCCTTTGATATGGAGGAATATGGTTTGCTGGGGAGCCGTGCCTACGCGGCTCACCTCAAACAGCAGCGGCAAAAGCTGCGCTTGATGCTGGGTCTGGAGATGCTGGGGTACCGCAGTTCAGATCCGCGATCGCAGTCCTATCCGCTCTATTCGCCTGGGCTGCGGCTTCTGTATCCCGATCGGGGCGATTTCATTGGTCTGATTGGCAATCTGCGCGCCATTCCCGATTTGCGTCATTTGCGAAGGGCGATGCAGCCGATTCAACCGGAATGCTACTGGTTGCCTGTGCCGCTCCTGGGCTGGGCTGTACCGGATACCCGCCGCAGCGACCATTCCCCATTCTGGGATCGGGGCGATCGCGCCATTATGGTGACTGACACGGCCAATCTACGCAATCCGAACTACCACAAGCCTAGCGACACGCTGGAAACGCTGGATCTGGATTTTCTAACCCAAAACTGTTTGGGCCTGTTCGAAGGAATTCGCACGCTTCCCTAGCTATGGATAACGCCATGCCTTTAGAACCAGAAAGAGTTTTTGAGCAACCGCGTTCAGCGCGGTTGCTCAAAAACTCTTTCTAAACTGATTGTGTAAAAAGAAAGGCACTGTGCTAACACAGTGCCTTTCTGCTTTTCAACGGAGAGGGAGGGATTCGAACCCTCGTTAGAGTTACCCCTAAACAGCATTTCCAGTGCTGCGCCTTCAACCACTCGGCCACCTCTCCAGGGGGTATTCGATTGTTGCGTTTGACACGCGAACTTTATCCTAGCAAACTCTGGTACCCGTGAAAATGGCGATCGCAACTTATTTGGTGATTTTGTCGGAAATTTTTGCCAGCGTTTGGTGCGATCGCACCAAACGACATGACTTTTGCGTAAGATCAAAGCTGACCTACCGTGATTTGCGTTGGTATTCAGCCTTAATGACTTTATCTAAACCTGCAACCCGCACCCACACCATCCGCATTCGCCACCGTCAACGGGGCGAAGAGTACACCGTGCAAGTCCCTGAAGATCGCTACATTCTCCAAACTGCTGAGAATCAGGGAGCTAATTTACCTTTTTCCTGTCGCAATGGAGCTTGCACAAGCTGTGCTGTACGGGTCATTTCAGGTGATCTAGAGCAGCCAGAAGCAATGGGGCTATCTCCCGATCTGCGTCGCCAGGGCTATGCGCTGCTGTGCGTCAGCTATCCCCGCTCTGATTTGCTCGTCGAAACCCAAGATGAAGATGAAGTGTACGAACTCCAGTTCGGTCGCTACTTTGGCAAAGGCAAAGTCCGCTTTGGCCTGCCATTAGAGGACGACTAAGTACTCTTAGGACTTACGCAGTTAGACGATTTTCGGAGCGCTTCGCGCTCCGAAAATCGTCTAGAACCATCATCTTTAGTAGATTGAAGTACGTAAGTCCTAACTCTGTAAATTAAGTTTTGATAGTTGATATGTCGCGCGGAGCGCAGCACATCAACTATCAAAACCCGCTAAAACAAATTTGACCGACGACTAAAGGAAACAGGGTCAACTATGATGGCTAAGGCGATCAGTTGAATCCGATTTTTATGTCTGAGCGATACAACCCTACTGAACTGCAAACCTTTCTGGATATTGCCACTGAAGCCGCGCTGGCAGGCGGTGTGGTGCTCGAAAGCTACTGGGGCAACCTGGACACGGTCGAAGAAAAGGGACGTTCAGGCGATCTGGTCACGATTGCTGATAAAGAAGCTGAAGCCGCTGTTTTGGCAGTCATTCAGCGCCATTTTCCCGATCACGCAATTTTGGCAGAAGAGTCAGGTCAACTCGGCGACCAAGCAGCACCACTCCTTTGGGCAATTGATCCCCTGGATGGCACCACAAATTTTGCCCATCAATATCCCTTTTCCTCGACATCGGTTGGGCTGTTAATCAATGGGATGCCTGCTGTGGGCGCCATTTACGATCCCTTTCATCGCGAGCTGTTCCGTGCAGCCAAAGGAATAGGTGCCACCCGCAATCGTCGGCCAATTCAGGTATCCAAAACGGCAGAACTGAAGAACAGTCTGCTAGTAACTGGATTTGCCTACGATCGACGGGAAACGAACGACAATAACTATGCTGAATTTTGCCGCTTTACCCATCTGACGCAGGGTGTACGGCGCGGCGGTTCCGCCTCGATTGACCTGGCATACGTGGCCTGCGGTCGGCTAGACGGCTACTGGGAGCGGGGTCTGTCGCCGTGGGATTTGGCGGCAGGCGTTGTGATTGTGGAAGAAGCAGGCGGCAAGGTGACGGCTTACGATGGCAGTTCGTTTGATATCCAATCGGGGCGAATTTTGGCCTCTAATGTTCATCTACATCAGGCGATGCAGGATGTTTTGCAGCAGGTGCAGCCGCTAGAGCGGTTTTAGGCATCCTATGGTCGTATGTCTTACCTTAGGGGCGGATTTCGTTCACCAATTGTGGCTCAGAGTGCTTAAGTGATGGCTAAACCCGCCCCTACAGTTATGTTTTTGGGATAGGGTGGTTTCATTTTGCCAAAATAAATTCTAGAGTCGCCATTTCACGTATGTGGTAGGGGCGAATGGCCATTCGCCCCTATGCAACGTTTATGGTTCTAAATTATTTCCTGTATAAATGAAATCGCCCTGCTACAGTAATATTTGGGGGATAAGCATACCTTAAAGGCTGATCACGTTTGGGCATTGACCAACGCTGCAATTTCATCGGCCTGTGTTGGCAGATCGGCAGTAATTACCTCGCAGCCAGCATCCGTAATCAAGATATCGTCTTCAATGCGGATGCCGCGCACGTCAGCGAACGTGGCTAGGCGATCCCAATTGATCATTTCTCGATAGCGATCGCACTTTTCTGGATTATTTAAAATCGCAGGCACTTGATAGAACCCAGGCTCAATCGTCACCACCATACCAGCCTGAAGCGGTCGATTCAGGCGCAGGAAGCCGAGGCCAAACCGCTGACTGCGTTGGCGTCCTGTGGCGTAACCCGCGAGATCGCCCAGATCTTCCATGTCGTGAACATCCAAACCGAGCAAATGCCCGACCCCGTGCGGGAAAAAGAGGGCATGGGCATCTTGTTCAACCAGGGAATCCGGTTGGCCGTTGAGGATACCGAGATCGACCAAGCCTTCAGCGATGATGCGGCAGGCCAGCAGATGCAGATCCTGATATTCCACACCCGGTTTGGCAGCGGCAATACAGGCATCATGGGCGGCCAGGACAACCTGATAAATATCCCGCTGAGTTGCAGAAAACTGACCGGAGACTGGCCAGGTTCGCGTTACGTCAGAAGCCCAGCCGCTCTCGGTTTCGGCTCCAACGTCAGCGAGTAAGAGATCTCCAGGCTGAACCGGATGATGATAGTGATTGTTGTGCAGCACTTCGCCATGCACCGTGACAATGCTGGTGTAGGCGCAGGCCATATTGTGCGCTTGAATCACCTGCTCCATCGCTGCTCGAATATCCGCTTCTGTCTTAGCCGATCGCGTTGCGGCCATGCCCGCCCGATGAGCTTTAATGGTAACAGCCGCCGCTCGCCGGATTTCTGCGATCGCACCCTGATCGTGAACTAATCGCAAATGTGCGATCGCGATTGCCAATTTTTGATCATTGGGATCAACGGCAAGGTCCAGTTTGCGATTGAGCACCTGCTGTTGCTCAGCCACAACCAAGGGATTTTGCAGCGGCAGAGTAGCGACACCTGCTGTCCAGTGAGGCAAATCGGCATAGGGATAGTCGGCGTCTGCCCCAATCTGTTCGGCGATCTCTGCCCGACTCGTAGTTGGCCCGTGCCAAAGAATGTCATCCGGTGTGGGGTCATCCATAAACAGCGTCAGGCGGCCCTGATCGAGATGAATCGCGGCCTTCTGGAGGGGCAGACCTGCAAAATATAGAAAATGACTGCTGGCGCGAAACGGATAGGTATTGGCCGGAAAATTGCGTGAACTTGCTTGCCCTGACCAAAGCAAGACAGGCCGATCAAACTGTTGCGCTAA
>CBKWJC010000125.1:0-14330 GCA_966674685.1 uncultured bacterium | reverse complement strand
CCTCCCCCACATAAGGTTTCCATCTTTCTCATTTTTTCCCCTTTACATTTCGAACCCCCGAATCTTTTTTTTTCCCCCCACCTCGCGGCCCCAAAACAACCCTTCTGGGTTTTGGTGCAAGATGTGAGTACTTGAAATCAGCAATCCCGACTCTGAGCAAGATCCGCTTAAGTGAATTATGCATCCTATGGAATCGGCGTTGTCTCTAGCAAACGGCTGACAATTGCTGACGACCGCTGTCCTCCCGCCGGAATCATGCGGTGGCTAAGTACCGGATGGGCCAGTCGCTTCACGTCATCGGGCAGAGCATAATCTCGATTTTCTAGAAAAGCCAGTGCCTGAGCCGTTCGGTAGAGCGCCACGCTGCCGCGCGGGCTGACCCCCAGCGTCACCGCTTCATCGGTGCGGCTAGCGCGAATCAAATCTAAAATATACTGCTGAAGCGAGGTTTCGACTTTGACTTGGGCACACTGCTGTCGCAGTGCCGCAATCTCTTCGAGGGAGATACAGGGCTTCAGTTCCATCGGCGTCATGTTGCCCTGAAGCTGCTGGAGCATCTGCAGCTCCTCGGCTTCACTGGGATAGCCCAGAGATAGCGAGAGGGCAAAGCGATCCATTTGCGCTTCGGGTAGCGGGAACGTGCCCTGGTATTCCACTGGGTTTTGAGTAGCAATCACGAAAAAGGGGGCGGGTACACGGCGGGACTGTCCATCCGTGGTCACCTGCTGCTCTTCCATCACCTCTAGCAGCGCCGACTGCGTGCGAGGTGTGGCGCGGTTGATTTCATCTGCCAGCAGCACATTGGCAAACACTGGCCCCGGCATAAACTGAAATTCGCCGGACTGCGGATTCCAAATATTGGTGCCCGTAATGTCACTGGGCAGCAGATCAGGCGTACACTGCACCCGCTGA
This sequence comes from uncultured bacterium, assembly GCA_966674685.1. Lineage (GTDB taxonomy): Bacteria > Cyanobacteriota > Cyanobacteriia > Phormidesmidales > Phormidesmidaceae > Thainema. Next base: position 13,418 of record CBKWJC010000125.1, on the reverse strand, counting down.
AACTTTCCGTCAATGGAACGTGCTAGAGATTTCGCTAACAGCGTTTTACCGACGCCTGGGACATCTTCCAGCAGCACATGACCGCCCGCTAGAATCGCTACGAGGACAAGCCGAATCGCTTCCTCTTTTCCCACAACGGTTTGGTGCAAGTTCGCGATTAACTGTTCAACTCGGTCTCTCATGACGCACATTCCAATCGGTTTCAATCGGGCTTTGCAAACGGGACTGCTCTAGTCTACCCATCTAACTTGCGATCGCGCACAGTCAGTCCGGCTCTGGCTTGCTGGCAATCCTGCTGAATTTGCTGCTTCAGCTCATCCAGCGACGCAAATTTTTGCTCAGGCCGCAGGCACTGCTCCAGGCTCACCGTTAGGGTCTGGCCATACAGATTGCCTGACCAGTCTAGTAGATGCACTTCAATCGTGCGCTGAACGCCCTGTACGGTCGGACGATGGCCGATGTTCATCACTCCAGGTACTGGACTAATGTGGTGGTGGTCTAACTCTAGATATACCTTGGTGCTGTAGACCCCATCGCGGGGCAGGAACTTTTCGGGCGGTAGTTTCAGATTGGCGGTTGGAAAACCAATCGTGCGGCCTAGCTGTTGACCTTCGACCACTCGACCCGTCAGCGTGTAGGGACGACCCAGCAGGCGATTGGCCTGCTCAAGCCGTCCAGTTTGCAGCGCTTGACGAATGGCGGAACTGCTGATTCGCTCGTGATCGTCGAGTTGCAGCGGTACGGTGTGAACCTCCACACCCAGCGCCGTGGCAAATTCAACTAAATCGGTCACCTGACCAGCCCGACGATGGCCAAACCGAAAGTCCATACCCACGCTAATCCGCTGCGCCTGTAGCCGTCGCACTAGAATTTCTTCCACAAATGCACGCGGACTGAGACTGGCTAATTCATGATTAAACGGCAGCAGCACAAGCTGCTCAACCCCCATCGACTGGAGCTGAAGCGCTTTTTCTCGTAGGGGAGTCAGCAGAGCACGAGATTGACCCGTAAAAAATTCCTGCGGATGGGGAAAAAACGTCACCACCGTTGCGATCTCATCTCCCAGATTTGCTGCATCCACCGTTTCAGCGGAAAGCGGATCTCGATTAAGAGTTGAAGCGCAAGCCCGCGTTGATGAAGGCTGATCGATGCCATTCGCGACCCACTCTAGCTCCTCGCTCCACTCGATGCCGTCCGAAAAACTGTAGCGCGGTCGTTCCCAACTGGAAAGGCACTGGAGCGGATGCCGATGCGAATCAGGCACCACAATGGGTGGTTTTGCTGGCCTTGGCAAAACCGGATCGATCACGCGTCGATGACCGCAGTGAACGCCGTCAAAATTGCCGAGCGCGATCGCAGTTGGTGTTTTAACTGTTTGAAGAGAAGATGTTACCCACACGCTTTACATTTTGACACAATTAGCTGCGATCGCGCACGTCTCTTAATCTACCCCTAATCTCAAGCTGCAATTGTGATTAATTGAGTATTGAGAAATGGGAGAGTCAATGGGCATAAGCGTGGATGGGTAGATGAGTCAAGGGACATCACGTGATGATGTGATAAAAAATCTACTCCATTACCCTTTGACCCCATCACTCATCCACCCATCTACTCATCCACCCTCCTACTCTCCCACGCCCTATCATGACCGAAACCAAACCCGACTCCCCTATTCCCTACGCCAGTCTGCCCGCCCACGAACAGCACCAGCGATTACAGGAATTAGCGGCGGTGTTTCTAAAATTAGGTGCGATCGCATTTGGTGGCCCAGCGGCTCATATCGCCATGATGGACGATGAGGTGGTCAAGCGTCGGCGCTGGATGAGTCACGAAGCGCTGCTGGATTTGCTGGGTGTCACCAGTTTGATTCCGGGGCCGAATTCAACCGAACTGGCGATTCACATTGGCTACGAACGAGCGGGTTGGCGCGGCTTAGCGGTTGCGGGAACCTGCTTCATTTTGCCTGCAATGACGCTGGTTTGGTTGTTGGCAGCGCTCTACGTCCGCTATCAAACCCTGCCGCAGGCGGAGTGGCTGCTCTATGGCATTAAACCCGTGATTATTGCAATTGTGCTGCAAGCGCTGTGGAAACTGGGTCGGAAGGCGTTGAAAGACACTTCCACGATCGCGGCTGGCATTGCCGTGATTGCGGCGTTTTTTCTGGGCATCAACGAAATCCTGCTCTTACTACTGGCCGGATTAGCCGTCATGCTGGTGCGAAACTGGCAGCACATTCGCAGTCAAAAGGCAGGACTTTGGCTGGTGCCGCTATCAGCCCCAGGAGCGTTGGCTCAGGTCAGTCCAGCCACAACTGCGATCGCAACATCGCCCCACTGGACAAGCGTCTTTTTATTCTTCTTGAAAGTCGGCTCCGTGCTGTACGGCAGTGGCTATGTGCTGTTGGCGTTTCTCCAGCGCGATTTGGTCGAGCGGCACCAGTGGCTGACCTCCCAGCAGCTTTTGGATGCCGTAGCTATCGGGCAAATCACCCCAGGCCCAGTGTTTACGACGGCAACGTTTATCGGCTACCTGCTGGCGGGTTCGACAGGCGCGATCGCGGCTACAATCGGTATTTTTCTGCCCGCCTTTTTGTTAGTGGGATTGATTAATCCCTGGGTGCCCAAACTGCGCCGCTCGCCGTGGACAGCAGGTTTCCTAGACGGAGTTAATGCCGCATCACTGGGACTGATGGCTGTTGTTACCTACACGCTGAGCCGCACCGCACTGATCGATTGGGTCACGATTATTCTGGCAGTGGCAAGTGCGATCGCAGTCTTTCGCTTTCGCATCAACTCAGCTTGGCTAGTGCTGGTTGGTGGCGTAATTGGCCTCACCTTACAGTTTCTGCAACCGTGAGGTATACATATATTCAATCCGTAGGGGCGGGTTTAGCTGAAACACAATTGGTTTGAATCAAATTGATCAACGAAACCCGCCCCTACCATGCAGGCAATAGAACCTATGCTGAAACGGTCTTGGTCGAAATCGACATGGCTGGGTCAGCGTCGGGACTGATATCGAGCACCATGCCTTCCTTGGCGACAATGCTGTTAGGGAAGTGAGCCTGAGTCAACCGCTCAATCTCGTCCATAAACTCATCGCCATGAGCCGGATCGTGGTGGAAAATTACGAGTTTTTTCACGTTGGCCGCTTTCGCGACTTTAACGGCTTCTTGCCAAGTTGAGTGTCCCCAACCGACTTTGCTAGTTCGCTCGTTGTAGTACTCTTCGTCTGTGTAAGTGGCATCGTAGACCATCACATCAGCGTTGCGGCAGAGCCAGAGCACGTTCTCATCCAGCCGATCATGGAAATGCTCGGTGTCTGTGATGTAGGCCGCTGACTGCCCGCGCCAGCTAACCCGATAGCCAACCGCTTCGCCGGGATGATTCAGCAGGGCATTTTCCACCACAACGTCATCAATGTGAACCGACTCGCCCACTTCGATGTCGCAGAATTTGAGGTCAGCCCCCATAATCTGGAGCGGCACTGGGAAATTGGGATGGAGCATCTGGTCGTTCAGCCGCTGCTCAATCGTCGAACCGTTGGGTGCGATCGCACCGTAGATTTTAAAGCGATTGCCCTTGATAAAGGCGGGCGTAAAGAACGGAAAGCCTTGAATATGATCCCAGTGTGAGTGGGTGAAAAACATATTGGCCTCAACGGGCATCCGAGAGAGCATCTGCTGGCCCAAAACGCGCAGCCCCGTCCCACCGTCAAAGATTAAATCATGATCACCTACCCGCATCTCAATGCAGGAGGTGTTACCGCCATAACGAACGGTATTTTCGCCCGGACAGGCGATGCTGCCCCGGACTCCCCAGAAATGTATTGTGAACCGATTCTGTGTATCAGCCATGAGATCGTTTTACCAGGCTTCACCAAGGTTTTCCGTTACACCATCTTTCAGCGGTCTAGCAGGTATTCAGCGTCAGTTGGTGTGATTACAAAGATGGAGAGGCACCACAAGCTGAGAGATACTAAGCGATTAGTTAATTAGTGTTGAGTGAGTTGGCATCAATCAACGCATCTACATCTAAAGAACCGGGGGACGCCCCGGAGGGGTGTCCCCCGGTTCTTTAGGTTATGCATTTCTTATATACAGCTACTTACTTACTAATTAAGTCCCTAATCGTAGATAAAGCATTTCTCTATCTTAATACCTCAAGAAAGGTATCGCTAAATGCGAATCTAAGTAGCCAAATCTTGCAACAAGTCTGGCCGATTTACAACAGATTGACAACTTGCGTCATCGAGTTGTTCGTTATTGAGAAATGAGGTTTAGATAGGCGTCTGTCTAATGCTGATGGTGCCCACATTTTGAGCGTTTACAACACACTGGGCTGATGAACCAGAATTGATGCTCCACTGTGATGTCACCCTGTTTAGGCATCCGCCGATTAAGAATCTGCTGTAGAACGTAATGTTGCTCCATCAAAAGCAACAAAATGTCGTGTTCCCAATTCGGCAACTCCTCTCAGACAGGTCAAGTTGTATTGAAGTGGCGTAATTGTGATGTAATTCTCGCGAATTGCATGTACATCTGCCGCAACCGTATTTTTCTTTATTGAAGCGGATGGCTGCGAATTTGGCTGTGATCTCGGTTCTGCGGCGCTGGAATTTAGATCATCCTCTGTTTCTTCCAGCAGTTCGCCTGCTAGCCAATAGTAGGTTTTGCCCCGTGGGTCGATCCGCTTCTCGAATAGATCAAAGTAGCGACGCACACCCTGCTGAGTCACTTTCACGCCCCGAATATCTGACGCTTCGATGGGTGGAACATTGACGTTCAGCAGCATGGGCTGGTTGAGCGGCTGCTGTTCCAGTTGCTCTAAAAGCTTGACCGCAAAATCGGCTGCGGGCTGAAAATTTTGGTAGGCAAAGCTGGCTAGGCTAAATGCGATCGCAGGTATGCCTTCGATCAGTCCTTCCATTGCGGCGGAAACGGTACCGGAGTAAAGGACATCGGTGCCTAAGTTACTACCGTGGTTGATGCCCGAAAGCACATAGTCAGGCGGCTCTGGCAAAAGAGCGCCCAGCGCAAGTTTGACGCAGTCTGACGGGGTACCCGAACAGGCCCAGGCTTTGACATCTGGATGAAATACATGATCGACCTGCTCGGCGCGAATTGGATCATGCAGCGTCAAACCATGTCCGGTTGCTGAGCGTTCTCGGTCTGGACAAACTACGGTTACTCGATGTCCGGCTTGGGCTACGGTATTGGCTAGCGTGCGAATGCCAAGGGCAAAAACACCGTCGTCGTTACTTACGAGAATATTCATCAAACTGAACTCAAAAGGGAATTGGCTAGTTTGACTGTAGCAAGTTTGGGAGCCGCCGTTTTGCTGCCACCATTGCGATCATACGAGTTCTGCTGATTTAGCCCAGTCTCCTGAGCGCCATCTGTAGGAGCTGATATGAAGTCTGGCTGAAAACCCAGTTGATTTTTTGTGAACCGTTGGCTGAGCAAACGTTCACAAAAAATCAACTGGGTTCTTATACACAAACTTCGTATAAGGGCAGAATTGAGGTTAATTGGGATACTAATCGCGATCAGCGAGGACACTGTCCATTTGCTTGACGCGCTCTGGAGCTTCATCCATGACGGTTTGCATGTTTTCCAGGATTTCGCCGAGATGTTTTTCCAGAACTCGCGTGGAGAGGGAAATGCGCCCCTTGAGTTCATCGACATCGACCACGACGACGCTGATTTCCTGGCCAACTGTGAGCAAATTGGCCACCGATTCGACCCGCTTGCGGCTGATTTGGTTGACATGTAGCAAACCCGTCGTACCGCCAAATTCCACAAATGCGCCGTAAGGTTTGATGTTGACCACTGTGCCCTCAACCAATTGGCCAATTTCCAGCGCCCGCATGGTTTCTGTCTTGGCGGCTTCGCGTTGAGATAGCACAACTCGGTTGCGATCGCGATCCACTTCCAGAAAACTAGCGGTGATTTTCGCTTTGATCAGCGATTCCATGTCGGACGAATCGACCAAGTGCGATCGCGGAATGAAGCCCCGCAGTCCTTTCACGTCTACAGTGACGCCACCCTTATTGGTACCCGTGACCTTGACCGTGATGGACTCGTCGTTGTCGGCCATGTCCTTCAGTGTCTTCCATACGCGCTCAATTTCCATGCGCCGAATGGAGACGACGACCTGACCTTCATCGTTTTGATCGCGAATCACCATAAATTCCTGAGTCTCGCCCAGGGGCAGCCGCTCTTTCATTTCGGCAGCGGTGATTTGTTCGACAGCCGCTTCTCGCAAGGGCAAAAACGCAGCGGATTTGCCCCCGATGTCAACGTATGCGCCTTCGGATTCGTGGCTATAAATCACACCGCGCACGGTGCTTCCCTTTTGAAAATCAAAGCTCTGTTCTTCGAGCGCTTTGGCAAAATCTTCTGCTGAAAAAGTCAAACTGAGTTCCTCCGGAGGAGCCTTAAAAATCAATCGTTATCTTCAAGTTGTGTTAGGTGGGAGGAGCTGTGCTCCTCCCCCCTAACACAACTTTTGAATTTGGTTTTCGTTTTAATTGTAGTGAGATGGGGGACAGACGGGGAGATTCCCTGAAGGAGTGTTAATACTCGGAAATCCTTGTGGCTGGCGCTATAACATGGGAGATCCAGGTCAGGAGAACATCCTATGGCAAGTTATGCCGCCACCATCGCCGCCCTCAAGCGCAATATTAAGGCGCGCGAAGATGCGCTACCCGTCAGCAGTGAGCACAGTCGTTCTCGTTTCTTTCTCCGTAGCCGTCCCACTGCCAAAGTGTGCCTGCTGTTTCACGGCTGGACAGCGGCTCCTTACGAATTTAAGACCATTGGACAAGCGCTGTATCAAGCGGGCTATAACGTGCTGGTGCCGCTGATGCCGGGACACGGGCGGGCCGGGAGCTGGTATGTGGATCAACCCCCACCGCTCACTCTCAAGTCCGAAACCTATCAGCGATTTGCGATCGCATGGCTGCGACAAGCGCAAGTGATGGGCCAACAGGTGATCGTAGGCGGCGTGGGCAGCGGCGGCACGTTGGCGGCATGGCTGGCAACGCACCAGCCGAAGGCAATTCACCGCACCATTCTATTCGCGCCCTATTTGGCCAACAGTCCGGCAGTGGTTAACCTGTTTGTACAGCAGCAGGATGACTATTGCACCTGGATTGATGCCGTTTTGCAGACCGCTACGCCCCACAAACCGGAAGTTGAAACGCCGTTCTATTCCGGATTTACGCTGCCTACGCTTCAGGTCATTCAAGAACTGGGACAGCGGGTGCTAGAGCGCAGCCAACAGCAGACCGCCGCCCCGATGTTGATTCTGGCCAGTGAAAGCGAGCGAGCTTTAGACCTGACCGATACGACCGACCTCTTTCAACAGGTACTAAAACGCCAGCCTAAAACTTGGTACCACCGTGTTTCGACAATGCTCGATTTGCCGCGCCAACTGATGATCGGTGGCCTTGCTCCAGACGACACGATTCAGCTCATTCAACTGGTGCGGGCTTTTGTGGAAAGTGATTTAACCTGGGCCGAGATTGAAGCGATTCGGGAGCAAATGTGCGATCGCACTCTCAGAGCTAATTCGTCTGAATCTGCATCGGAAGACGACATCACCGAGCTTATCGAATCCCTCAATCTTGCTGATCGAGTATCTCCAGATTTGCTAGATGTCCTTCCTCAACTTCAGGTATCCAACCAATCCAGCCCCCAATTTTCAAAACTTTGAGCTTTTCCCAACTCCTCCCATTCCTTGTTTCTCCGTAACTCGGTGCGTTTCGCATTGCTCAACACACCCTACAAAATCTACTCATCCATCCATCACCCATCCACCCGATCACCCACCCACCCATCTACTTATGACCAACCAAACCCTCAATCTCACTCCCGAACTGTACGACTATCTCCTCTCCGTCTCGCTGCGGGAACCGGAACTCCTGCGCCAACTGCGCGAAGAAACTGCTCAGCATCCGCGATCGCAGATGCAAATTGCGCCAGAGCAGGGGCAGTTTATGCGATTGCTGGTGGAGTTGCTAGGTGTTAAACAGGCGCTAGAAGTTGGGGTGTTCACGGGCTACAGCGCCTTGAGTGTAGCTTTGGCGCTGCCGCCGAATGGCAAACTGGTCGCCTGTGACGTGAGTGAGGAATATACTGCGATCGCACAGCGCTACTGGCAGCAAGCAGGCGTAGCGGACAAAATTGATCTGCGAATTGCGCCTGCGCTGGATACGCTGGCGGATCTACTGGCGGCGGGCAAGGCCAACACCTTCGATTTTGCCTTTATCGATGCGGACAAAATTAACTACGAAGCCTATTACGAGCGGGCACTGGAGCTAGTTCGTCCGGGTGGACTAATCGCAGTAGACAACGTGTTGTGGTCAGGTCGAGTAGCCAATCCGCAGACGGACGCACCCAGCACCCGCACGATTCAGGCATTCAACGCCAAGCTGCACCAGGATCAGCGGATATCGCTCAGTCTAGTCCCGATTGGCGATGGGGTAACGCTAGCCCGAAAGCGGTAATGAGTTGGCCTAGTAAATGAACCATCATTGTGCGGCAGGTATGTGTTTAGCGTAGGCATTATGATGCCCTCATCCCCCAACCCCTTCTCCCACAGGAGAAGAGGAGCCGGATTGGAAGTCCCTCTCCTGCGGGAGAGGGATTTAGGGTGAGGGCAAAACCACCGACACTGTCATGCAACCACATGCTTCAGAATTTATCCCTCAACCTTTGGCTTGTTCCGCCCCCGGCATATAGGACAACCGCAGCAGCACCTCAGCCGCAATATCAGCGTCCATGCCGATGTACGTCACCGTATCCAGCTCGGCTCGATCCGTATCCGTCGTTCTCAAAATCAGGTGCGTACAGCTATTCGTCAGCATCAGGTTCAGACCCATGTGCTCCCCACTGCCGCGAAAGTCCGTCCGCAGGCCAACAATCGGTAGCCCTTTCGCGTAGGCATAGCCCATTTCAAAACAGCTCCCCGAATCCGCATCGGTACCATCCAGTATCACCAGCACCAGACAAGCTTGCTCTAACCCCACCATGCAGCGGCGATACAGCTCCTTGGGGTCAGTTGTGCCCATACATTCCTGCTGCGGTAGATAGACACGATAACCCTGCGATCGCAACTCGTCAGCCAGCGACTGGTTAAACGCCATTTCCGCCTGCGTAAACAGCGGGCCAGCAAAGTAGATCCAAGGAGAAGTCGTCATAAGGGGAAAAGTATTGGTTTTACGAATTGGTGTGGTGTGAATTTTGGATTTTAGATTTTGGATTTTGGACTTTAGATTTAGAGGACTAAGGCTTGAGTACCAAGCTGAGGACGAGTATTAGGCTCTGAGCCTTACAGCCCTTTACAGCCTCTACAGCCCTTTTTACGCCTCACTCCTCTCGCCTCACTCCTCACCTCTTCAAGATGCTTGCCGAAACATACCATGTCCGCGCAGCAAGTCCAGGAACATGAAGACAGCGGGCGAGAGCAGTGTATCAGACAGCGTGACGGCACCGATGACACGTTCGAGGGGGGCAGGTAGCGATCGCACTTGCACCCCGTCAGGAATTGGCAGTGCGGCCAAACGAGGTAGGATGGCGGCACCGAGTCCCTGGGCGACCATGCTGACAATGGTGGAATCTTCCTTGATGGTGTAGGCCACGGTTAGCGGTTGGTTCCATCTGGCCCAGTGTTCGCGCACGGCAGAGGTGCATTCGGCATAGTTGAGCAAGATAAACGAGTGCATTGCCAGGGCATTCCAGGTCAGCAGGTCGGGGACGGGGCCAGCGGCTTCTGACAGCAGCGCCACGTACTCATCGCGCACAATTTCCCAGCTATCAAATTCCTCCGATCGCGGTAGAGGCACCAGGCCAATATCGACTTGGCCTTCCCGCAGTGCCTGCTCAATCCCCGCCGGATCGTTTTCCACGATTTCCACTTCTACGGTGGGAAACCGATGACAAAACTGAGCGATTTTCTGCGGCAGGATATGAGTCGCGACGCTGCGAATCGAGGCAATCCGCACCCGCCCACCGTGCAGTCCCTTCTCGCGATTCACCTCATGCTCCATGCTGTCCCGCAACTGCACTATCTGCTCCGCATGGGCAATCACCCGTTCCCCAATCGGTGTGGGACGTGCGCCAAATCGCCCCCGCGACAGCAGCGCCACACCTAACTCGTCTTCCAAAGCTGCGATCGCACGACTGACGGCTGACTGGGACAGATCCAGCGTCTGAGCCGCTAGGGAAAAACTGCCGCAATCGGCAACCGCCAAAAAAATCCGCAGGTGAAAAATGTTCATCTAAGCTATCTATTCGCTTTCTGCATAGATGTGAATCGCTAGGGGTTTTGATCTTCGAGAAACGAGCACGTTAGCGTGTAGCTACCTGTAAAATTCTTGACTTTTATTTACATTTAGCAAGGTGGCCAATTGGATCATGTACGAGTTGATACCCTTTGAAAAATTCCGCGATACGCCCAACGTGCGCTTTTTTGATATCACGATTTCCAGTTCCAATGCCCGTGACTTAGTTTTTCATGACGGCCCAGCCACCAGTCCCAACAACTCCGCGACAGGTGACTGGCAGTTTTATCTGCATCCCAACCAAGAAGACAATCTGCTTGCCCTCAGCGGTGGCCGCACGTTTTGTTTGGTCAATTTTGTCTGGGAGCAGCCCGTGCATATTGTGCGACTGGATGCCAATCAGGATATTTTAAGAATTCCACCGGGCACGTTCCATCGCTCCGTGTCTGACCCCGATGGTTCTCTCGTGCTGAACCAAGCTGTCCGCACCCAACGCGCCACCGTCACCAGCGAATTCCGCGTCTACAACAGCGGTGACATCCCCCGTCTGCAAGACGTACTGAACGCTTATCAACCCTGGAATCACGTTTATTTCCATCAGTGCGATCGCACCTATCGAGCGGCTTAAACCCGGCTTCAAGCTAGCGGCCTAACCGAATGACTGGCTCAGAGTCTCAACTCAAAACCGTGAGGATACAAAATACACAGATGCTGCCGCAGATTCAAAAGAGTTCGATATACTGGCAGCACAAATTTCTAACCCGATCCAGCAAGGCACACTTTCGATCGGTTACCCGCAACTCACGATAGGGCTTGAGGCCAGCGCTTACTATGAGAATCAATTCAGCCGTTGTTTTTACCTTCATCCTGCTCTCGCTGATGGTTGGAGCCGGGGTCGTCAGTTCCGCATGGGGCTATCGGTTGGGTCGCGAGGCGCTGAAAGGCATTACCCAGCCAGATACGCGCCCGACCAACAACATGGCGCGCCGCAATAGCACGGGCGAGGGAACCCTGGTGTTCTTGAAAGAAAGTGACATCCTGGCCGAAGTGCAAGCCCGGATGGACGGTAAAACTGGCCCGATTACCGCCCAGCGGCAGCAACAGGCTCAGCAGCAAGCGGCTGCCGCTCCGGCGACGACAGAAGAGAGCACCACAGCCAGCTCTGAAAAGCTGCCGCTCAAAGCAGAAGATCGCGGTGTGACCTTTGAAATTGAAGATGTGCGGCGGCAGGGTGCAACCTTGATTCTGGATGTCAAAATGCAGAATACGGGCGTAGAACCCTTTGAATTTCTCTACAGCTTCATGAACGTTACGAATGAAAACGGTCAGTCGCTCAGCGTCAGTACCGAAGGTCTGCCCACCGAGATTGAACCTGAGAGTCCCGTCTTCGCTGGCGAAGTGCGTGTTCCTGCTGACCTACTACAAAATTCAAAGTCCCTATCGCTGACGCTTACGGATTATCCGGATCAACGTCTGCGGCTACAGCTCAACGATATTCCGGTTGTGCAATAGCGCTAACTTTTGTCGGCCAACTTACCTTCATCTTTGCCCTGTGGACGTTCGTCGTTTTATCCCCTTTCTCGATCCTGCCGTCAAAAACTGGTCATTTGAAGCTCGACTCTTGCAGTGGTTGACCTTTCTGTGGCTCTCGGTTGGACTTATTATTCTGTTTTCAGCTTCCTATCCGATCGCAGATGCTGACTTTGGTGATGGCCTGTACTACGTCAAACGCCAGCTTGTCTGGGTCGCCATTGGTCTGGTTGGCTTTAGCTTTATCGTGCGGACATCGGTGCGATATCTGATGGGTATTGCGGGCATTGGCCTGATTATTTGCCTCTGCATGATTATCGCTACGCTACTGCCGGGTTCCGGAACGACAGTTAACGGGGCTACCCGCTGGCTCTCTCTAGGTAAATTTCTAGTTCAACCATCGGAGCTAATCAAACCTTTCCTAATTTTGCAGGGCGCCTACATCTTCGGCAAATGGCATCGCCTCACGCCGCTAGTCCGTGGCTTTTGGCTCAGCTTATTTGTATTGACCCTTGGCTGTATTCTGCTCCAGCCCAATCTCAGTACGGCTGCCCTCTGCGGTATGCTGCTGTGGCTGATTGCGCTGGCTGCTGATATTCCCTATTTATATCTAGCCGGAACTGCGATCGCAGGATTAATGCTGGCAGTAATTAGCATTGGCAGTAATGACTATCAGCGCCGACGGGTCATGTCATTTCTCGATCCCTGGGCCGATCCACGTCAAGATGGCTATCAGCTTGTGCAAAGCCTGCTAGCTGTTGGGTCTGGACGCATCTGGGGCACTGGCTTTGGCCTATCGCAGCAAAAGCAGTTCTATCTGCCGATCCAGTACACAGATTTCATTTTTGCCGTATTTGCAGAAGAATTCGGCCTAGTTGGCTGCACCTTCATGCTGCTCATGCTGGTTGCTTATGCCACTGTGGCATTACGAGTTGCCCTTAAATCACAGCAGCAGGTTTATCGGTTAATTGCGATGGGCTGCACGATTCTACTCGTCGGCCAAGCGTTTCTGAATATTGGCGTCGCCACCGGGGCACTGCCGACAACGGGGTTACCCTTTCCCATGTTCAGCTATGGCGGCAATTCAATCCTAGCTAGCTTAATTACAGCGGCTTTACTGGTTCGAGTTGCCCGCGAAAGTAGCGAAGCCGATGTGGTTTCGATTGCTACTCGCCGCCCCCGCCGCGATCGCGACGAACGCCGTGCAGCCGTCAAAGACGCACTCAATGAACCCTCACCCTGGACTCACTAATCAAGCATCTATCACTGTAGTCATATTGGTTAGGACTATGGCTATATTAAAGCTCAGTACTCAATTCGATACTTAAACAGAGAGGAAGCAGCGCAATGCGCTGCTTCCTCTCTGTTTATCGCGATATTCCCTAAGTTGAGGCTAAAAATGAGATGTCTCGCTTCCCTACCTAATATTCAAGCCATCTCAGACCATATCAACGAGCAAGAACCGCTATACAAACTGGTTTGATGTGCAAATTTCGTATTACAGCATTTTTCAACCTCGTGAGGTGCATAGAAGTGTTTCTCTGCCTCTGGGAGAGAAAAACCTCCATACTCCACCCGCGTGGGAAAAGCTGTATCTGTAG
>CBKWJC010000124.1:0-14969 GCA_966674685.1 uncultured bacterium | reverse complement strand
AACAACCCACAAACTGGTGTCCATGGAGCTTGGCCTGTTTTTGGTTTGGGAAAGCGGGTTGGGGTGGGGGGCACTCCCCCACATCACAACTCGCTCCTTAAATCAGCAATCCTAAAATCTGCATTAACGGCGTCTTTGCTGCAAAGATTCGACTTGTAATGTTCAATTTAAGCAACAATCATCTTATAACGATGCAGAGACCCTGACGTAACTTGCCCGTCATGATTTATCACAATCTGGAACCGAAGTCATTCAATTGTAGGCTAACCCATATCAGCCGCGCGGGACTAATTAGCGTGCTAAGCCTGCTCATGAACGGTCAACTTGCGATCGCAAATCCGTCCCATCCTAATTCAGATTCAGCGCATTTAACGATTGCCCAAGCCGATTCTATGGGTGATTCGAGCGACGATACAGTCCCCGCGGAATCAGAATCAGGTGCAGAATCGGGGGCGTATGAGGTCTTCGACGGTAGAGAGTTCAATTTTGAGCCAGCTTTCGAGCTAGATGGGGACGATGATCAGATTGATCCGGCTCTGGATGAGGACGCGGTCGAGGATGCAGAGTTCGGTGATGCAGAAGACGCGGATCAAGTAGAAGTCTCAGACGAAGATGATGATGAGTCTGACGACGAGACCGCAGATGCGGAAGAACCCAATCGATTCGAAATTCGCGACGAATTTTTCAGCAACCCACTAGAGGATGATCCGCTCGACCCGCTCATCCCGTCAGCGGCGGTCAATCGCCCCCTTGACGAATCAGAACAAGCTGAATTACGCGAAGATTTGAACCAGCTTCACGCCGAAGGTATGGCTCAATATGAAGCAGGCGAATTGGAAGCGGCGCTAGCGATCTGGCGGCGAGAACTGCGGCTGTGGCGGTTGCTGCCGCCGATGGAAGAAGTGCAGGCGTTGGATCGGGTGGGTTTAATTGTTTGGGATGAGAATCAAACCACTGACGTGAACATCATCACCGAGCGGCTTCAGCAAATTCGCACCGCTGAACTCGACCCCGACGAAACCATTGACGCAACGATTCCGGTAGACTTTGAACTGCTCCAGGCCGTTGGCGAAGCCTTCGCCACAGTGCGCTCTTACGATGATGCCGTTACATCCTATGAGCAAATCGCGTTCGAGGCGCGACGCCGCAATGAGGATGCCATTCAAGAAACAGCGCTGAATACGCTGGCTGAAATTCACTTGGCCTGGTTTAAGTACTCCTCAGCCGCTTCGGTTTATCAAGAGCTCATGGCGTTTGCCCAAAATCGCAATGATGCCGCCAGTGAACTCGATTACCTGGAACTACTAGCTAAAACCTACGATCGCGGCGATATCTATCAGCAGGCCATCGTCACCCAAGAGCAACTGGCTGAAAACTTTCAAACCAAAAGCCCGCAAGATGTGCCTGCTCTGAAAATTGCGATCGCAGCCAATCACGAAGCATTAGGCCAATATCAGCAAGCTGCCCGCGCCTATCAGGAAGCCTTTACGATTGCTCAAGCTCAGCAGCAGTATGGCCTGGCCAGCGATGCGCTGAATGCTCTGGCTGAAATGTATCTCTCGTTAGAGCGCCCGGATGATGCCCTGTACGTCTATCAGCTTCTAGTAGATGTCGATAGCCAGTCCTACAACCGCTACGGCCAAATGGAAACCTATGACAATATTGGCCTCATTCACCTGCGTCAAGGAAATCCAACTCAAGCGCTCAGTGCGTTTCGACTAGGACTTGCGATCGCAGAACAAATTAGCTACCGCGAGGATTACTTCAACCGTCGCATTCAAAGCATTACCAATCCACCCAAACCCGGCAAAATTCCAGTGCTATAACTGACACTTAAATAGAGGGGTTCAATTTTGTTGAATAGGTAAAAAAATGTCCGTTTTGACAGAATCGCTGGAACGAATTCTGAACTGGCTAGAACAAAATCAGCCATCATTTGCTTCGGCGTTGGAACCCGGTTTAAGCAAATCAGAAATTCGAGAAATGGTAGAGCACGAATTTCCATTTTATTTACCTATGGAATTCTATGAACTCTATCAGTGGCGCAATGGAACAGTGTTTGGAGAAGAAGAATTTGTACAATTCTTTCCTGGCTATACGTTTAATTCTCTAGAGTATGCTTTAGATCTTTATGCTGATCAGTTGGAGTATGCAGAGTCTTTTGCAATGAGCCACAACTGTGATTCATCCCTATTCTGGAGCCGAGAGTGGCTTCCTATCTTTACAGTAGATAATGAGCAGCATCTTTGTATTTTAGGTAATAAAGAAGCATCCTCAACCTCCTCCTTAGTAACGGTAATGAGTGGAGATTCAGGGGCAGCAGTTGAATACACAAGTCTCACTGGAATGATGCAAACCATCGCAGAATGCTATGAAACAGGAGCATATTATCTCAGCGAAGACGGAGACTTAGAAGTAGACGAAGCAATCGCAGAACAAATTCGAATTGAGTATAACGAGGGTGCTGATTTTTAGTGAAATTCCATACAATGCATCCCATCAAAT
This sequence comes from uncultured bacterium, assembly GCA_966674685.1. Classification (GTDB taxonomy): domain Bacteria; phylum Cyanobacteriota; class Cyanobacteriia; order Phormidesmidales; family Phormidesmidaceae; genus Thainema. Next base: position 12,464 of record CBKWJC010000124.1, on the reverse strand, counting down.
CAGCCAAATCAGGATGTATTTGCTGCACATTCAATGGATTCTACAGTGCATGAACCTGATGTCAACTTGCCTTATGAGAAGTGCGATCGCGTCTTTCACAGCAATGAACTAGAATTGCAGTATTCAGTTCACATGTACAGCTATGACCTTGTCTAGCTCTCAATCTATTCAGACTGATACCTGGGTAAAGTCTACCTGGGACAACTTTGTGACCGTGATGGATGAGCCTCAGTATGAAGAGGGCAGAGGCTATTTTGATAACGGCTACATGAGGGTTGAAATGGCTCCATTGGGTGCTGGTCACAGTCGGCAAAACGCCGTAGTCATGAACGTTGTCAGTTTATTTGCCGCTTTGCACAATGTTCGTTTAGCGACGTTCCTGAGTTGCAGCTTCTACAAAATAGGAGTGCGAGGCTGCCAGCCTGATGTTGCCTTCTACATTGGTGACGACTTTCAATTACCGGATCAAGATAACTCACCGATTGATGTCGATCGATTTGGGCCACCAACCCTAGTGGTCGAAATTGGTAGCAGTTCCTTCAAAGATGACTTGGGAGCCAAGCGGTTGCTCTATGAACGTTTAGGTGTGGCGGAATACTGGGTGGTGAATGTCGCAGAGAAACAGGTCATCGCCTTTAGTATTGCTAACAGCCGCAGCGGTGAGATCCGTACATCTGAAGTGCTGCCTGGTTTGGAAATTACCTTGGTGGAGGAAACGCTACAGCGTTCCCAGACTGAAGATGATAGCGCTCTGATGCGTTGGCTAATGGATACACTGCGGTGAATGGTTGTATAGAGATGCGATAGAAATTGCGATAGAGACTGCGATCGCACCTAGCACTGCATCTAAAGCTACAGACCATCTCCTTGTTGCGACAGAGACAATCTGGGCAGGAAGTCTCCCAGATGATAGGCACATGGCGCTTAAGAAACTCTTAAAATCAAGACAATTCATTCACCACAAGAGTAGGTTTCTCAAACACTAGCTGCATAGATAACTGCACGTTATTGGACAGTTAGCTTAAGCCTACCAACAGCATTTAAACAATCAACTTGGCTGCGGCACTCAGATTTCTGAATGCCGAACGGAGTTATATGTTGACAATTCGGAGATTCGATATGGCAACCGCAGAAAAACAAGGTCGCCCAAACGATCAGCAGCCTGATCAATGGCAAAACGATTTAAATCCCAATCCAATGGCCGGACAAAACCACGGGCCTCGGACAGAAGAACCCGGACGGTTTGACCGCACCGCTGATGACATTAAGGAACTACACGAACGTATGCAAGACTTTTCACGCGACGATTTACGACAAATTCCAGTTCTCCATCCAGGTGCCCGCCTAGAACAGGGATCGGTTTATATCAATCTGGGTGACTCAGAGCGCAAGGAATTCAAGGGCATGGGCAATATGAATGTCCAGAAAAACGACTTCATCGTGCCCAAAGATCAGGTGCCATATTCACTGTGGAACCGCCTGATTGGTGTTGACAACCCTGAGCGATTAGACCAAGCACGGCAATAGCAAACTCTCTTAGCTTTCTCTCTTAGCTTTGTGGTGGCACCTGGTTGAGCATCATCCAGTAGAACCCAACTTGGCGCGTAACATGAACAAATTGCTGAAAATCCAGTGGTTTGACAATGTAGCTGTTTACGCCTAGCTCATAGCAGGCATTGAGGTCTTGATCCTCAATGGAAGAGGTCATCACGACGATCACGAGTTCCTGGGTGCGGGGATGGCTGCGAATTGCTCGTAAAACTTCGACTCCATTTATTTTGGGCAGCTTCAGATCCAGTAAAACAAGGCGGGGCAAGGGGCGGAGAGCGTCATTGTCAGCCAAACCGAGCAGGTAGTTCAGCGCTTGCTCTCCATCCGTGACGATGTCGATTTGGTTGACAAAGTTATAGTTTTCCAGCGCTAGCTGAATTAGCTCAATGTCGTTTGGATCATCTTCAACTAATAAAATTGGCGTTGGCTCTACATTCACAGTTTTGTTATTGGTTGCACCACTGCTCAAAATCGTAATGGATGTAACCATTCCCGACTGCTCGTTCAGCGGTGGGTTCATCTAAACTTTTGCGAAATATTAAGAAGACTATAGCGATAGTCATATGCGGTATACCAGTTCTCCGAATTAGCCCAGCGGATCGTTGGATTGGGTGTCGATCGTAAGCGGTAGCTGCACGATGAAGTGCGTTTGGTTATTGTGACTTTCGATGTCAATGGTTCCCTGTAGGGCTGCAACGAGCTGTTTCACTAGTGCTAAGCCTAAACCTGTGCCGCCATGCTTCCAGGGGTCGCTGTTGGGGATGCGGTAGAACCGATCGAAAATGCGATCGCATTCTGCTGGCGAAATTTCGATGCCAGAGTTGCTGACTCGAATCGCGACATTATTGGCAGTTGCGGTGCAGGTAACGGTAATTGTTTCGTGGGTGGGGGTATATTTGCAGGCGTTATTGAGCAGCTCCAGCAAAATACGCTCCAGATAAGCCAAATCCGTCACAATCGTAGGCAGATTGTCAGATAGCTCAAATTCCAGTTGCTGCTGCTGCTGTTGCGATCGCGCTATAAACGGTTCGCCGATGTGCGGAATGAGTGACTGGAGCTGAATGGGTGTCAGTTGGAGGGGTTCCGTTGCGGCCTCTAAGCGGGTTAAGTCCAGCAAATTGTTGATTAAAGTGGTCTCCCGCTGACACTCTTCCTGCAAAATGCTGAGATAGCGCTGAATCATTGATATTTTGTCGTCTTTGGCATCTTGAAATATCTCTGGCGAAGCCAAGCTGATCTCCAGCATGTGCGTCGCCAGTTTAATGTTTGACATTGGGGTACGCAGTTCATGAGACACCGTGCTGAGGAAATCGTCTTTGAGCTGATTTAAGCGCTCTAGCTCGGTTACTTGCGACTGAGCTACTTGGTAAAGGCGAGCCTGTCGAAGCGCGATCGCACATTGATTCGCCAACTGTTCCGCTAGCCAAATTTCCCGATCTGAAAAGCTGCATTTTGCGGCACGCAAAATCCACAGCATCCCCATCACTTGGGTCTCACCGATCAGCGGACAGGCTAGAACAGTGAATGGCTGCTTTAAGATTCGGGCGGGCGCAGGCGGAAGCGGCAGTGAGCAAAATTGAGTACTCTGCCCCCGCAGCGTCTGCTGGTGAATGCCAATGAAAGTGTCGATAGGTATGACCAATCCTTGCACTGACGGTAGATCGTCTTTCACCCAATCATGATGAATCGTGACGGTTTTTTGCTCTAGGTCATAGAGTCCCAAATCGCAGGCTTCGGCGTCCAAGGCGCGCCCCAGTTCGGCCACTGCGGTCTGCAAAATCTGCTGCTCATCCAGACTGTCGCGCACCCGGTCGCTCACTCGTTTGAGCATTTCCCCATACATCAGCGCTTGCCGAATCTGGGCTGTCCGTTCCCGCACCTGGATCTCCAGATTGACGTTGATCTGCTGAACCTGCTGATAGAGTTCGGCCTGTTGAATTGCGATCGCAAGCTGATCGGCAGTCTGCTGCAACAGGTTGGCTTCATCCGGTTGCCACAGGCGGCGCTCGGCACAAGCGTGAATAATCAGCAATCCCCAAACCCAGCGCTTAGGGCGAGAGGTTGAATTCGGTGAATTTGGTGAATTCGGCAGAATTTGAACGATGGGAGCAACCATCTTAGACTGCACGCCCACCGACTGCATGAACTCCACTAGACAGGAACCCCAGTCGTCTGCCGCAATATCCGGCACAATTCGCGGCTTGCCGCTGCGGTAGTGTTCATAGCAGGCTGGTGGAAAATGTTCATCTAACCAGCGCATCTCGTTTGTGACTGGATAATCGGGCTGGACGGACTCTTGAATCACCTGCCCTGACCCGTCCGACAGCAGCCGAAAAATCAGCACCCGATCGGCCTGCAAAACCTGCCGAATTTCGTTTACGGCTGTGGCCAAAATACCGTCTAAATCGAGCGACTTGCGGATTTGCTTGGTAATTTGATGCAGCAGATGTTCCCGCTCAAACTGCGTTTGCAGAATTACCTCGGCCTGTTTGCGATCGCTAATATCCTGAGCCATCCCCAAAAGCTGCACCACCTGTCCCTGCTCATTTCTCAGAAATACGGTTTCGCGGCTATGAAGCCAGACCCAATATCCGTTGGCATGGCGAAAGCGATACTCAATTTCGACTACTTCATGACCACCCAAGGTCTGACAGCGCTGGAGATGCTGTATCACCCGCTCTAGATCATCGGGATGACAGAGGTAGAGCATGATATTGCTGCCCATTGCCTGAACGGCGGCTTGCGAATAGCCGAGCAGTTCCAGCATGTTGCGGTTGCTGTAGACATTCCGCTGCTGCTCTAGATCGTAGATGTAAATTGTGCTGGGGCTGGTTTCGAGAATGCTGTTGATAAATCGCTGGTTTTGATCATGGGCTTGTTGAATGACCACCTCTGTGAATGGATGGAAATCCGGCTGTGCTCCGGTGGATTCAGCTAGCGGTAAGCCTTGCTGCTCCAGGGTTTGCACGCGCTGCTGTAGGTCGGCGCACCGCGCGGCTAAGCTGAGCTGCATGGCAACCTGCTGTAAAAAGGTTTGATCCAGGCTGCTCCACTGACGCGGTGCCCGACAGTGATGCGCGATCAAGAGTCCCCATAGGCGTTGATTAACCAGCACGGGGACAACCAGATTGGCTTTTACCTGAAATCGCTGGAGTAAATCAATGTGACAGGGATTAATTTGACTGTTATGAATATCTGCGATCGCGCTGATGCGACCCTGCTCGTAGGCGGACGCCCATTTGCCCTGAAAACATGGATCGTAAATGAACTGACCCAAAATGGCGATCCATTGTGGATCGACGGCCTCAGCAGCGACGACTCCATCCTGATTGGGCAGTAGGCGATATACCAACATGCGATCGCACTGCAACGCCGTTTTAGTCAGTTGAACAACATCAGCAAGTTGATCATGGATATCGCCCGGACTTTGTAGACAATGGGATATCTCAGCGATTACAGATAGAAACGGATCAGAATCTAGATCTGATGTTGGAGGTTGATCAACGTCCATTTAAGCTTGCCGTCAGTTGCCAATATTTGAGTTTTTGGGGGCATCCTAGAGTGTCATGATCTGGGATGTTTTTTCTATGCTACGTCGATTTTTTGTGTTTGTTATTGGAATTGCGATCGCAGTCAGTGTTACCATCCTGCACGCTCCTCTGAGCTTGGCTCAAGTCAGCAACCAAACCAACTGCGATCCCTCCTATCCCGACGTTTGCATTGCGCCACCCCCGCCCGACTTGGACTGCGGCGATATTGAGTACCGCAATTTCCGGGTGACTGGCGCTGATCCGCATCGCTTTGATGGTGATGACGATGGTATTGGCTGCGAGTCCTATTAACTTCTAGACACCAGTAGACATTCATCAGGGCGAATAGCCATTCGTCCCTACGGGTAAAAAGAATTAGGAAGGGAAATGTTGCCGCCGCGTCGCGGCGATACAGTTACCCTTTGGGTTTTGGGGCAAAACGTGAGTCCAGCTCATTCATCCGTTAAACTGGGAAAGAACAAATACTGAATTTTCAACCAGCAGGTTTTCTATGCTAAAGAAGCGCTCTCCGTTCGATTCTGCTCAGCTCATGCGTCGTTCAGAAGACCTAATTGAGGCAGCTTCTAACCGCTATCGGATTACAGTTCAGGTGGCAAATCGGGCACAGCGTCGCCGTTTTGAAGATTTTGAGAACCTCGACGATCCCAAAATGAAGCCCGTCATTCGCGCCATCATCGAAATGTCGGACGAGCTAACTCAGCCTGAGATTATTGGCGAGTAAGTCTATTCACAGGATGTCTAATCTGTATCTAATCAAGGTTCGTGTGGAATAGTGGTAAGTACCGCTGGTTCTGCACGAACCTTTTAGCATGAACTGCGTCTTATTATTCGATTTCTAGATAGTCTGACCCCATGAAGCGATTTCACGTTGTCCTGAGCATTTTGAGCTGTCTGGTTGTGATGGCTGGATTTACATTGCTAAATCCGATGAGTTTGCTGTCCAATTCCAGCGCAATCCAAGCAGGCCACTGGTGGCAAGGACAATCTGCGATCGCACAACTTCCTGACCCACGAGAACTGCGGCGCTTAACACCTGAACAGATCGCGACCTATGTGTATGACCAGGTGCCCGATTTGCCGCTGGAAAACGAGTATATCGATGACGATAACAATGAAGTGGATACCGACGGTACCTTAGTCAGCCGCATGATTGACTATCATACCCGGACTGTGCGCCGTCCCACCCGCTATCGCTTTGACTGGAAGCTAACCCTTGCTGACTATTTAGACGAAAACGAGATCATTATTGTTAGCACCTATCCTGGCGCATCCCGTTACGAGACAAATCCAGTGAGCGGTGATAAAGCTGCGATCGCAACTCTCTCCCCTGAACAGCGCAATGCGTTGGTTAATACACTGGTAGCTATCTATAATCCTGAATTTGCCGAACAACCGAGCTGGCGCACCTATCCGGAAGCATTCAGCTCACCTCGGATCACGCCAGAGATGCAGTCTGAACCTGCCGCTCCTGCCACAACCGATAGCCCTACGCCCAATCCAGCGTCCTCACCTCTACCAGGACGCGGTTCCGCCGATCTGCTGCGTTGATGAGGTATTGCGCTAAGCGCTTAGAACCAGAAAAGTAGTATTTGGGAAGCCGCGCTCCGCGCCAGCTTCTTAAATACGACCTGTCCTAACTTAAGTTCGTCATATTAATTCTCTGAATTATGACGACAAATCATCATCCCCCTTGCTCTCCTGCCCCGACGCTCACAGCATCTGAATCTGTAGTTCGATTTTTAGAAGTGATATAAGGCTAAAATGGCGCGTCAAATTCAGGAAGGAAACGGCTGGCGGATCGGCTGGAATTCGGAGGCAGAGACTTACTGCGGCTTAGTCGCTGGCACAGACTGGTCACTGGAACTCACCGAAGCCGAAATTGATGATCTCTGTCGCTTGTCAGCGCAATTAGCAACTGCGATCGCGCAAATGGCTGCTGAACTCATGGACGAGGAACGCATCGCCTGCGAAGCTGAAACAGAACGCATTTGGGTCGAAGTCGAAGGATTTCCCGATAACTATGATCTGCGGTTCATCCTGCTCCAGGGACGCGGCGCAGAAGCCACTTGGCCTGCGGCAGTTGTCCCGTCAGTACAGCAGGCGTTGCAGCGGTTGAAGGTGTTCTAGGAGGCTGTAAAGGCTGTAGAGGGCTGTAAAGTAAGGCGGGCACCGCCTATCGAATCCACTTCATCTTACTCCAGCCTGTACAGCCTCAAGACCCTGTACAGCCTCAAGACCCTGTACAGCCTCAAATCCCGCTACAGTCTTTCCCCCCTCCCCCAGATTCGGTATCATAACCATTCCCGACCCAACAACCGTTTACTGCACTCGGAGGCAAACTCTCATGGATGTGATTCCCGCTATTGATCTGCTAGATGGCAAGTGTGTCCGGCTTTATCAGGGCGATTACAACCAGTCGGAAGTGTTCAATGACGACCCAGTTGAGGTGGCTCAGCAGTGGGTTGATCAGGGTGCGCCTCGGATTCACCTAGTTGACCTGGATGGAGCCAAAGTTGGACATCCGGTGAATCAGGCTGCAATTGAAGCCATTGTGCAGGCGGTGTCGGTGCCTGTACAGGTGGGTGGTGGATTGCGCGATCGCAACAGTGTCAAAACGCTTCTTGACCTAGGTGTACAACAGACCATTCTGGGCACAGTAGCGGTTGAATCACCGGATTTGGTGGCAGAACTTTGCCAAGAGTTTCCGGGCCAGATTGTAGTTGGGATTGATGCCCGTAACGGCAAGGTGGCGACGCGCGGCTGGTTGGAAACCTCCGAAGTGTTGGCAACCGATCTAGCGCAGCAGATGGCGCAACTGGGCGCGGCTGCCATTATCTACACCGATATCCACCGCGACGGCACTCTGCAAGGCCCCAATAAAGAAGCGCTGCGGGAACTGGCCAGTGCAATCTCAATTCCCGTAATCGCGTCGGGCGGCGTCAGTTCACTTACGGACGTGCTGAGCCTGTTCTCGCTGGTGCCTGTTGGCGTTTCAGGCATGATTATTGGTCGAGCGCTCTACACCAATGCCGTGTCGCTGAAAGAGGCCGTGCAAGCGGTAGGCCAAGGACGATTACAGGATGTGCCGCCCAACTTTGGCTCATCGACAATTGCTTAGGATTTTGAATTATTAAGACATAGACGTTTTTGTGGCGCGGCGAAGTCGCGCCACAAAAACGTTCTAACCAATAGGACTACGGCTATGTTTAGCAGGGCAATGTCAGTGATGGAGAATCCTGCTGTTTGAGCGCGATCGGCTGATATCCTGCGTTGAATGGTGCAACAACGGAGATAAATACCAGTGGTTCATCACCACTGTTGAATACTCCATGCACACATCCCACTTGAGCCACTACAACATCTCCAGCCATAATCGGCTTTTTAGTGCCCACGTCATCCAAATAATAGTCTCCTTGTCCAGCCAAAATAGTCCACGTATCTTGTCCAGCGGGGTGGATATGCGGAGCGATTTCTTGCCCTGGTTTGACGTACCAGGCTACGACGACAGCCTCTTCAGATTCTGTGATGACTGAACGGATGGGTTCTCCATCTGCTGGTTGAAAAAACTGAGAACTGTTGAAAATGCGGGTAAGGCTCATAGTTGCGTTCTGTCCTAGAGGCAAATCACAGCGGTGATGACTGCGAGTTCTGCAATCTGAAACACCTTATCGTTTCACTAATCAACAGCAGCTATCGTATCAATCACAACATTATGCTGCATTTTATTGCATAGCCTTATATCAAATCTGCGTATAAGAACCCAATTTATTTTTTGTGAAACGTTTGCTCTGCAAACGTTTCACAAAAAATAAATTATGTGCTTTCAATCAGACTTTATATTAATGGGCAAGAAGCGCGATCGCACATCAGTAGTCATTCCATCTAGAAACTAAACGTCTGAAAAATCAATGTCTTCATAAAGTTCGGTAATTTGAATCTCAATCTCTAGGGTGCGAAGAGACAGTGTAACGTTTGGATCATCATATTCTGAAAATAACCACTGATTGTCAGCGACTTTCACGTGATGCTCCACATGAATTTTGTACTGGTCAACTAACAAATATTCTTGAAATGTCGGAATCGTTCGATAAGCAACAAACTTTTCGCCGCGATCATAGTTTTGCGTAGATTTAGAGAGAACCTCGGCAATGAAGCAAGGATTAACGACCGTATCTTTACGCCCAGTTTGCAGCTTGATGGGTTTGGGTAACACCATTACGTCAGGGTATGTGTAGAGATTGGCATCAGGAATCCAAAGTCGCTGATCGGCGATAAAAATACTGTAGGGTTTTCCCTTTAGAGCAACTCTGAAAGCAGCGTTGAGAATGCTGACTATTTCATTATGGTTTGGGGTACCACCTGTCATTGGGACAATTTCTCCATCACGGTACTCGTTGCGGATGTCAGCGGCAACTTCGAGTTCTAGGTATTCTTCAGTGGTATAGCGTTGAGTCTCTGGCTGAGCAATCATGACAGGTCTAACCCCCAGGTTTCTAGCGGTGGCATTCAATCACCATCGGGTACTTAAAGTTTAGTCGTCATTCCTCTAGTTCGGCTTCTACTTGAGACAGGGGCATCGTGGGGCGCTGTCTGCGATCGCAAATCATTCGCCAGAAATCTGATGAGAGCTGTAAATTCCAGTCTTCTGGATCAATGTTTTCCAATCCCAAGAGAAGGGCAATGGGTTTACCGTTTTGAGTAATCAGAATTTGTTCGTGCTGTGCAGATTGCACGTAGTCCTGTAGCTGTTCTGAGAGCTGTTCTAATTTAAGTGCCTCATCCCACAATCTCCTCGGTTGTTTGCCCTGGCGGTTTATAACGAATCGCTCGAACATAAACAATCTGCTCAATCAAAGCAGACATTGATTTTGGATACAGGTCGTGATTTGTCTAGACTACGATGAAATGAGATCGCACTTCATTCGCCAAAACTCCCTCTGCTCATCTCACGATAATTAAGCAACCGCACAGACTGTGCTGGGTTCTGGCAAGGGTTCTGTCGAGCAACATTTAGCGACTGTAGGGTTGTTCAATGACTAGATTTGGAATAGCTCGATAATGTTTCACATTAAAAGTGCAAAGTGTAGCATTACGCCCAACAGCACAAGCAGCGATTAAGGCATCAATTAGTCCAACACTGTGAGACAAATGATATGCCGTAAAGTCGGATAAAGCATTGGCACAGTCAGTTTCAGTTAGATAAACTATTCCCGACTGCGGTTTTGGGTTCTTGGCGCAACTGGCGTGCATATTCCTGGCTATCTGTAATATCAGGACGAGAACCGATCACACCAACCTTTTCCCAGTAGGCAACAAGCTCTGCTCCGTTTTTCGGCGGATTTTGCAATGGAGGTCGGACGGTGAGGATACGCAAGATGTAGTCTGCTAAGGGCAAGTTGAGCCGAGCGGCTTCTTGGGATAGCTCGGTTTCTAGTTCTGCGGGTAAATCTAAGCTGATGTTCACAGGACAGACCTCAACAGATAGCAGCGCTTGCTTTGATCATAGTTGATGGATGCTGTGCAGACTTAGGTTGAAGTGCGATCTCAATTTTCATGATCGCGCTCTTCATGATTGCCCTTTCCATTCCATCAATCTGTTGCTGCGATATCTGCAACTGTTTTATTGTTCCTCACACTTTTTCTTGGTTGGCATTAGTCTAATTGTTTCAAAGCCCATGTTCCTCAACTGATCCTCAAAATCATCGAATTTCTCTTTAAAGTCATTAATATAAGTTACTTCATCTTCAAAAGATACTAATTTATCTCCCCAAAAAATATCTTCTGCAACGAATTTATATTGCTTTTCCTTTGCCAAATCCAGAAAGCCAACTATTGCCCAAAAGCATCCAACATTATAATTTCCAATCGTTGTTGTTGCACAAGAGATGCAAGCGAATTTATCTCCTTGATTACATTCTTCTGAATCAGATGAAACACGGAAATTGATGTCGTTCAGATTTGCATGGAGAACTGAACAAACAAGCTCAATGTTGTACGAAGAGTTTATTAGTTCATCAATGCTTACTAAAACATTATCTTCTAATACAGAAAACTGCTGACATACTAATGAAGCTTTCTCGGCAATATCATAAATATAGATCCAATCATCTGCTTTACTGCCCATGCTAAAATCAAGAGATATTATGACTTCTTGATTTTTATCTTTGATATCTACAAGCAGTGGATGATTTGTTTCCTGAAATAAAGCAAGTACTTCTAAATGGCCTTTGAGGTCTTTTAACGTATGTCTTTCTTTATCTCCCAAATTAAATGAGTAGTCAACTGCTTCTTCTTTGTCAAGTGGTTTGATAACAATGTCACAGACTGAAGTCTTAACTCTAAACTTTATGTATTCTTTAGGCAGCAACCTATTAATTTGGGCAAGATACAGGTCGGCTGGCAAAACTATTTCCTTCGCAAAAGCGTGCTTTCTGAAACAAAGAGTTGCTAGCTCAGGTTTAGTTTTGATGCTTAAAATAGCCTCCTGAAGAGTTAAGCTTGGATCTTCTATTGGAATTTCAAATCTAAGGTGGTTCCCAAAGCCTCTATCTATATCAACATCTTCTCGAATACCTAGTGATAAATCAATCAAATCATTGACAGGATCACGGCCAGTTATCTGAAAAGTAAATTGTCCTCGACCATTTTCAAATCCTAACGTATTTAAAAGTCTGATTTTCTCCTCAATGTATTTTTCTACTGTCTCAGGTATATAGTGCTCAATAGCTCTCTTTAGACACTTGCCATTTGTTTCCATCAATTGATCATTTTTGGTGTATCCAATCCACATTTCATGATTGTGCAAGTCATCCGTTATTCCCTCACTATTTAGCTCTCTAATTTTCCTTAAAGTGCGCTCAATTATCTCTTTGCCTACATGCACTAAGTAGGCTGCTTTTGCTTCGTGTTGATTGTCAAACTCAATAAAGCAGAAAAATGTAAGTATTTTAGCCTTTACAAATCTCTCCAGATTAGATAGTTTGACTTGTCGCCCTTTGCGCTTATTTGAGCCGACCTTAGACTTGACTTGAACTTTACATTCAATAGGAGTAGGAGCCATATCTCTTGGCATACCACTATTTAACTGATCAGGAAACTCTAAGAAAAAATCCCAACCCCTTTCATCGACATCAGTTTTATTTGCCGTTATATAAACAGCATCACACCATTTTCCAAATTCACGTTCTCCTATTCGGCCAATGTTGCTCATGGTTTTCTGTTAACCCAAAGCTATTTTTATACTATTTTTCTGTTTTAAATTTAGAGTTACATGAGCAGGCTCTGGATTTTCTTGCATAACAATATTGACTGGAGTTTAGACTAAGGCCAAATTGCACCACCTGTGACAGTGGCGCAATTTCG
>CBKWJC010000123.1:0-15231 GCA_966674685.1 uncultured bacterium | reverse complement strand
CAACCACGGGTGAAGTTGACTTGCAGCCATTTCTCTCCTATTTCCGATAAAGTCTGTTGTAAAAAAGCCGGAAATTTAAACCGTGACCGTTCTATCTCGACTATTCTGAGCGCGATCGCATCCTACTCATGCCTTGCTGACATCTAGTGGATATCTCAGTCGTCCGTCCTGAGCAACTTGTGCGATCCTGGATAATACGCCAAAAAATTGACTCACATTTGTACAGACAGGACAGACACATGGACGACAAGCTGATGCTGATGATTCCTGGCCCTACTCCGGTGCCAGAGCGAGTACTACGTGCGATCGCACAACACCCCATTGGCCATCGCAGCGGTGAATTTAGCGCCATGATTGGCGAAATTAACGCCAGTTTGCAGTGGCTCCACCAGACGAAGAACGACGTGCTGACCCTGGCCGCCAGCGGCACTGGCGCAATGGAAGCAGGCATTATAAACTTTTTGAGCGCAGGCGATCGCGTATTGGTCGGCGTCAACGGCAAATTTGGCGATCGCTGGGCCAAAATTTGTCAGGCTTATGGCGTCAACACCGAAGTTATTTCTGCTGAATGGGGCAAACCGCTGAATCCTGAGGATTTCCGGCAAGCCCTGGAAGCCGACACCGAGAAAACGATTAAAGCCGTCATTATCACCCACAGCGAAACCTCAACCGGTGTACTGAACGACCTAGAAGCCATCAACAGCCACGTGAAAGCTCATGGTGCGCTGATTATCGTGGACGCTGTGACCAGCCTCGGTGCGTACAACATCCCCATTGACGAGTGGGGCCTTGACGTAGTGGGTTCCGGTTCCCAAAAGGGCTTTATGATGCCGCCCGGATTGGGCTTCGTCAGCGTCAGTGAAAAAGCGTGGCAGGCGTACGAAACCGCTACGCTGCCTAAGTTCTACCTTGACCTTGGCAAGTATCGTAAAGCTGCGACCAAGAACTCCACCCCGTTCACGCCGCCGATCAACCTCTACTTTGGCCTACATGCCGCACTAGAGATGATGAAGGCAGAAGGACTAGAGGCAATTTTTGCCCGTCACGCTCGTCACAAGACCGCGACCCGTGCCGCTGTGAAAGCGATGAGCCTGCCGCTGTTCGGTGGTGATGACTGTGCTAGCCCCGCCATTACGGCTGTTATGCCCCAGTCTGTAGACGCGGAAGCCGTGCGCGGCATCATGAAGAAGAAGTATGACATTGCTCTCGCGGGTGGTCAGGACGATCTGAAGGGCAAGATCTTCCGGATTGGTCATCTGGGCTTTGTGAACGATCGCGATATCTTAACTGCGATCGCAGCGTTGGAAGCCACTCTGTTTGAACTTGGTCACGATGGCTTTACTCCGGGTTCAGGTATTGCCGCTGCAAGTGAAGTACTGGGTCAATAACCTTTACACAACCCAAATTCAAAAGAGAAAGCACCCCGACGGGGTGCTTTCTCTTTTGAATTTGGTTAAAAATACGGTGATTTTATAAACAATAATTACGTAAGTAGGTGGACATGAAAAAATGCAACTATTTATCGTTCTCCAAACTTGGGCTTACCTATTAATTTTTAGTACCCAGCACTCGATTCTCAGCACTGATCCTATCTATAGTGCCAACAGATAGGACAGAATTTTTTGATGAATCCAAACAGCTGTCAATGACGTACTTCTAATGTTAATTTGGGATGCGATTTTATCAGTATCGATGAAAAATCATCTGCCGGAGTAAGATATGTCATAGCGGTTCTGCATAATTAGAGTCTATGGATTCCGAACAATCTAGCTATGCTGAGCAGACTAGCCTGACAGATGTGCAACTATGGCAGGCAACTCAGCAGGGTCAGACAAATGCATTGGGGGTGCTTTATGATCGCCATGCGAGTCTGGTCTATGGAATTGCGTTCAAGGTACTCGGAAATTCTCAAGAAGCAGAGGATTTAACCCAGGATATTTTTATCAAGCTGATCGATGGTTCATCCTATGATCCGCAGCGCGGTTCGTTAAGAACATTCCTGGCGATTTTAACTCGATCTCGCGCGCTTGATCGGGTGCGATCGCAGCAGCGAGAACGTCAACGACAGCGAAAAAATCAATCACAGGTGTTACAAGAATCGCTTTATTCATCATCTTCAATCGATAAATTATTTCAGCAAGAGCAAAATCAAGACGTTCGCTCTGCTCTTGCCCAGCTTTCAGAACAGCAACAGCAGCTTTTGAGAATGAGTTACTACGATGGCTTGACCCAATCAGCGATTGCTGAGCGGTTGAATTTGCCGCTTGGAACGGTGAAGTCAAAAGTGCGCCGAGGGCTGCTCAAATTGCGTCAGGTTTTACAGGATCAGTTGGATTAAACAAATCATTGTGTCGATGACAGTATGACCATGTCGATGTCTCCAGAAGAGTTACAGCAGTTAATTGCAGGCTATGTTCTTTACACGCTTGGCCCAGAAGAATCGGCCATTTTAGAAGAATTGATGCGTAACAATCCAGAGGTTCAGAAAGAGATTGAGCGGATGCAAACAGCGCTGGAACTCACGTTTATGCCGCCTGAAGTGCAGCCACCTACAGATCTGCGATCGCAGATCCTAAATTTGGCTCACCCGGAGTCTCAGCAAACAGTCATATCTTCAGTGATCAACGAAGCACCAATTTCCTTACCTGCACCGCGACGGACTCAACGGCGGGGTTTGCTCATTGGTCTAGGTGCGATCGCGGCTTCCCTGATTGTGGGATTAAGCATTAGTAATTACGCGCTGTGGCGCTCGTTGCAGTTTGCCCGTTCTCAACTGCAACCCTCTGAGGCCGTGGTTGTTGCGCTGGAACCAACGGCAGATGGTAGCCCAGTAGCCGCTACCGTTGCGCTTGACCCAGCAAATCTGCAGGCCACTTTAAATATTGAAAACCTGCCGCCACTACCGGAAGGCCAGGTCTACGTGCTGTGGACGGTGCTAGAGGCGGATGCGCCATTCACTACGGACGCCAAGAATGCAATTCTGACCGAAACCTTCAGGGTTGATGATCAGGACACGCAGTTGCAGCAAATTGCGCTCCCTCCGGTCTATCGCGATCGCGAATGGGTAAAGGCGATTGCCATTACCGTCGAAGCAGCGGAAGCGCCCCAGCGTCACGAAGCTAGTCCAATTCTGATTCAGATGCTGTAGCCTCTGCTGTAGCCTCATCCCGCGTCTGCTTGAGCCAGCGCAGTAGCTCATTCGGAATCGGTTGCTTTGTGCGGCTGCGGGGATCAATGCAAACGTGACGGGTTTTTGCGATCGCAGCAGGCTTATCGGTTACAGAAAAAATTTGGTAACTAATTTCAAATACTGCCTCACCAAGTTTGACAGGCAAGAGCTGCACCGTGAGCTGATCGCCACAGAACAGCGGCTGATGAAAATCGGCACTGGCATGAACAATCGGTACGGCTATGATTCCCTGACTGTTGAAAAAGTCTCGCAGCACAATGCCTGAATCTGCCAGAGATGCCTCATACGCTTCGTGGCAAAGGCTGAGAAGATTCGCAAAATAAACCACGCCTGCCGCGTCTGTATCCTGAAAGCGCACGGTACGTTGATAGAAAAAAGCCATAGTGCGATCGCACCCAGTCTGACGAAACAGCATATAAAATTGTGGAAAACTTTAGGGGCAAACGGTTTTACCCCAAGCTGCTGATTCAGCATCAGCTATGAACCGAACCATCCGGCATAATCACGCCCGTTAGAATTGCCCCAGTTAGCTTCACCATAATTTTGTCGGAGAAGCCAACCCGTGCCCCGGTCATATCCGCCCCCGATAAATCCGCCCCCGATAAATCCGCGCCGATTAAATCCGCTTCCCGTAAGTTTGCGCCCCGCAAATTTGCCTGGAGCAAATTCGCACGAAATAGGCGAGCTTTTGAGAGATTTGCACCGCTCAGGTCAATTTTGTGCAAAAAGGCATCGCTCAGGTCACAGCCGCTCAGGTCACAGCCGCTTAGGTTTTGACCGGACAAATCCCGCTCGTGCAGATCGGTGCCCGCCAAGTTTTGATGGCTCAGTTCCGATGGACTGGTTGATGGATTGGCGGATGAAGATTGAGGTGGCTCTGGCGGTTGATAGGAGTGAGTATTGCGCCAATAGTGCGGCGGTGGTGTATAGGCCGAGGAGGGTCGAGGCGGATACTGCTGAGCATAGTTGGAGTTGTACTCCCAGCCTGTATCGTAGGGTGCCTGCGGCTGCGGCTGCGACTTATACGACCGAGGATAGCCTTGGTCATAGGCCGATCGTGCTGATGCCGACTGAGAGGCATCCCGACGATAGGCGCTGCCGTTGGCATAGCGGTTAGAATAGCCGTTTTGATAGCTGCGGTTCGCATCGCGATTCGCATCACTGCGGGTACGGGCATCTGCCCGCGATCCATTGGCACTATTGGCGGCACTACCAGCGGCATTGTTAGCAGCATTGGTAGACGAAGTGGTGCGACTAGATCGCCGTTCTTCCCGCCGATGCCGTCGCAGTTCGTCCCGTGCGTGATTGATCGCCTTAATTTTTTCCTGGGCTTTTTGGTGCAGCCGTTCGTTATCTTTGGGAATGCGATCGGGGTGCCAAATAAACACCAAGTCTTTATAAGCCTGGTTGATGTCTTCCATCGAAGCACCAGGCTCTAGCTCTAGAATGCGGTAGCAGTGTTCCAAGTCTCTCATACTGAGATCAACATAACACCTAGCGCCCCAAGATGATCGCGCTCTTCACCAGTCTACTTAATCCCACAGATTCATGGAGCGCTAATATCAGTTCTGCAATTTAGCGCTACAAGTAAGTCCAGTGTTGAGTTATGAATGGTGAGTTAGGTTAATCAACCTAATGGCGACGGCGATGACCTGAGATTCGGTTAAACCGCGATCGCAGTTTGGCTCAACTGTTCTGCGAGCAACACTGCATCGAGCATCACCACCTGCTGACCGTTGCGTAATGCTGCACAGCCCTGGATGTGGTCTGGTAAACCTGACGCTGATGCTGGCGACAGCGCTTGAATCACTAGAGCTTCCTGGGCGACAAAGGCATCAACTGCGATCGCAACTGGATGGGTAGCCGTTTGCACAATCAGCAGCGGTGAATGCCAGGTTTCCGGCAGTGACACAGGTGGCAAGTCAAGCTGCTGCGCGAGATTCCCGTCACAGATATCGGCTAGATGATCCGTCAGTGCTATTACCGGAATTGGTTTCCCATTCCATACAAGTCGCTGACTCGCTGCATCAAGCTGATTGGCCGCAGGTACGACAATTTCTTCAATTGCCGCAGCCGAGAAGGCCAGAAACTGATCGTTGACCTGACAGAGCAGACCATCCAGCTTGATTAGTGGTAGCGGCAGTTGAATCGTAAACGTTAAGCCCTGACCGGGAGTGGTCGTGGCCGAAAGCTGACCCTGCTGATCCTGGAGCCGCGTCTGTACCAGCGATAGCGTCGAAACCTGGCGGGTTGCTGTTGTTAGCGATCGCAACTTGCCAGCCCCCTGCTGAATTAGCTCAGTCAGGCTTAGATTTGCTAGAGTTTGCTCATCGCCCCAGCCCAGCTCTGCTGCATCCTGGCGAATTGCATCCAAATCCAAGCCCCAGCCATCGTCAGCGAGTTCAAAACTCACCTGCCGTCCCTGCACCTGCACTTTGAGCGTAAGCTGAGCAACTTCTGGCTTGCCCCGCCGCCGTCGGATGTCTTGGGGTTCAATGCTGTACTCAATGCTGTACTGCAACAATTGTGCGATCGCATCTTGCAGCGTTTCCAGCGTCGCCCGATCCAGACGGGCTGAAATTGCCTGCATGCTAATCTGAACAGGCTTGTGCTGCGTCAAGACGGACTGACTTAGCCAGGTGGGAAAGCGCTGAAGAAACTGGTGAATCGGCAGCGTTTGGGCATCAATCCACTGGTCGCGCAGCCTCGAAATGGTTTCCTGCTGCTGGGCCAGGGTTTGCTCCATCTGCTGAAGCTGCGTCGTCGCGTTGGTCAGCATGGCTTGAATCGACGTGGAAACGGCTGCGTCAGTGGTGGAATCGGTGCGAAGCTGAAGTTCAGTGATTGTATGATGCAGCGACTGGTGCTGATGGTGCAGCCAGGACTGATGAACGGTGAGCTGGACGATTTGCTGGTTCAGTGCCTCAACGCGATCGCGATTTAAGTGAATCAGCCCCTGATCGGCCACGGATTCCGGCGAATGCCAAAACGAAGCGACCAATCCCCCAGCATCAGCCATCTCTGGCTCACTGGATGTTAGTGGCGAGGCTGACCGAAAACGGGTATCAGAACGGTTGACCGACCGGGGGGAGAGAATGGTGCTGGTTGGTTCTGCCGTTACCGCCTGCTCCTCTGACACAGCGGCATCATTGGCAAATAGTGCCGCTAGCAATACCTCGTTCTCCTCGCTGGGCAGGCTTGCACGCTCGGTCGGCTGCTCCGGCACGATGAAATCCGAGAATATCGAGTCCTCTGTATTGGTATTCGTTGTATTAATATCCGTTGTATTGATATCCGTAGAGTCTAGAGCAGGAGGAGGTGCGATCGCGGATTCCAACTTTGATTCTGGTTGATTTGTCGATTGGCCGATTGATGGCTTGACTAATTGATTAACTGATTGTTTATCTGCAAACAGTTGACCCAGTAGAACATCATCATCGACTTCATCACTCATCGGATTAGCCGTCGATTTGACAGGCGCATCAGAGTCTTCTGTCCAGTCAAACAGATTACTGGGAGTCACCACATTGCGCTCTGTGGGTAAATTGCCTTCAAACGACTCTAGTGACAGATCGGTTTCTGAAATAACAGGGGTATCCGCGAGAGCTTGCTCCCTGTCCTGCACATCTTCTAGAGGATCATCGAGTCCAGCCTCGGAGAAATCGTCAAAGAGGTTAGCTGGTGTCACTAGATCCTGATTTAGCTCTGAATTAGGGGTGTTCAACGGTTCGGGAACAGACGAGTCTATTGTCGCCTCTACCTGCAAGTCCGGAGCAAACCCACCGAACGTATCAATCACTGGTGAATCGACTATTTGGGCAGGCTCATCCAGTGCTGCATCTGCCTCGTTCAACCAGTCCGCACTGTCCTCTTCATCAGTCGCAAACCCAGAGTGAAATAGCTTATCTATATCAAGTCCCGGTTCTTCTAATGCCGCCAATTCTAAATCAGAAATCGGGGAACGCCTTGCATTCGATAAGACATCATCCGCCATCAGCCAATCGTCCGCATCTGCATCGTTCACATCCTCATCCGTGCTGAACAAATCATCAATCAAATCACCGACTGATCCAATAGCCGAAGCCGCATCGGTCTCACTAGAGGCAAAGTCGTTCAGGTCATCAAAGCCCAAATGATGATCTAGCCAATCATCCGACTGATTACTGGAATGCTCCAAACCACTCAATGAATCTGCCGCCGCTGCGGTGAATGCTGGATTCACTTGAGTCAAACGAGCTTCTAGCTGCTGCAAGATTGGTTCGGCTTTGGCGATGGCCTGTTGAGCATCAAACTCGCCAAACATGCTGAGTTCCGTGACGGGCAACTGTAAGCATTCATGGGCTTGCATTAACAACTGCTGAATCAGCGAGTCAATCGGCACGGTCTGCTGATGCTGGTCAAATTGCTGAAGAACGGCGCGCAAGCGAGTTGTGATCGCACTTAGTACCGTTACTCTAGCCTGATTAGCCTGAAGGATAAACCGATCTAACAGGCTATCCAGTTCACGAAACCGCACATCAGACGAATTAGAGGATAAGTCGGATAGTTGACTCTCTAGGGTTTCCAGCAGCGGGAGAGCGTCGTTTTCAGCAAAGGTTTGAGCGTTGGAAGAATTCGGTGAGATCGCCATAGGTTTAGGCAAGATGAACGGCTGATGGGGCGGGAGGGAAAGGGGGAGAGGGAGCAGGGGGGCAGTGGGGAGGGGTTGATGGTTAACGGTTGATAGTTAATGGTTGATGGTTAGTGGTTGGGCGGAATGGGTTAGGGGGTGGTGGGTGGGTGGGAGTTGAGGTCTTGGGCGGTGGTGAGAATGGCTTGGAGGGTGGTTGTGATTTGGGCGAGTTGGGTGCGGGTGTGTCGAATTTGGCTGGGGGGATCTTGCATCGCTTCTAGGGTACCCAGGATCAGTTGGGGCTGATCAGCGAGGGTTTGCTGGGTTTGTTCGATCTGGGGCAGGAGGGTTTGCTGGAGTTGGGCTAGCTGGTCGAGCTGCTGCTGAAGCTGGGTAAGGGACTGGGCGTTGTCTAAAACCTGAGTAGCAATTTGGCCGACTTGGGGCGAAACGTGGGTGATGGCCTGTTGGAACTGCGCCATTTGCTGGGTGAGGCTATGGGTTTTCTGGGTGGACTGCTGACTGAGCGATCGCAATTGACCTAGCCGCGTTGCCAGAGGTTGTCGAGCATCTCCAGCATCACCCGGTAAACGGGATAGATTCAGCGACGCATTGAATGTAAGCAGGGTCATCTGTCCGGTAATTTGGCTCAGTTCCAGCACCGTTTGGGTCATCTGCTGCAGGTCGGGCTGAATCTGCTCAAGCTGCTGCTGCAAGTTATCAGATGACTGGTGCAGGGTTCTCAAACTGGCAATGGGCTGGGTTGCAGAGGTGTCAGCTAATGTCGTTTCAGTGGACTGGGCTAGCTGTTTGAGCTGCTGCATATTGTGCGCGAGGTTTTGCAGCGTTGTACTGACGGCGCGCAGTGACTGATCGGCAGTCGGCCACAAGGACAGCGGATCAAATGACTGCTCAATCACCTGTAGCGACTGAATTTCCTGGTCAAGCTGGGCAATGATTTCAGCCAGCCGAGTTTGCGATCGCGCCTGCTGCTGTTTAGCCTGATGCAGTTGCCGCACCGTGAGGCTGTACGCCTGGGCCATGTCCTGGAGTTCGCCAGCCAGTTCTGGCAGCGGCTGATCAAAATCACCCTGATTAACGGACTGCATCGCTACGCGCAGTTCTTCGAGCTGGAGTCGCCGCTGGTCTTCAAGCTGCTGGACGATGGCTGCTTGCTGCTGGCGACCATGCTGAGCATCCTGCTGGAGTCGCTCAATCTGCTGGAGATAGTCAGCTCGAACGGCGTCAATTTGGCGGGCATGGTCGGCTCGCAGTTGATCTGTCGCCTGCTGCCAGATGGTTTGCTGCTGGTCTGTGTTGGCCTGGAGCTGATCGAGCTGGATCTGGTGCTCCTGCTGAAGCTGCTGAATGCGATCGCGGATGGTCTCTGCCTGCTGGCGGGCCGCATCGACATCATCCTGAAGCTCGGCCAGCTCTAAAACGTGGGTTTGACGAGTTTGATCCAGGTGAGTGGCTAGGGATTGCACCGACCGTCCTAGAACCGCCACGTCATCGCGACCCGTGATGGGCAGGGCTGGCGATCTGCGATCTCGCTCTAAATCTTGAATAGCCTGTGTAGTTTGCCGCAGCGATCGCACCGTCCGACTGGCGGCCCACGCGCCCAGTGCGCCGGAACCCAGTCCGGCTAAAAGCGCGCCGATGCCGATGGTGTAGGCCACACTGGCAGGTAGTCGCTGTACGCCAAACTCTGGCTGCACCCAGACCGCGCTGAGTGCTGAGTCTTCAGCGAGTTCCGCCACAGGCGGCGGAACTGGAACGGCGCTGACCCAGAAACCATTCTGCTGCACTAGCGTTTCATCGGCCTGCGCCAACTGCGTCCAGGCTTCAGTCACCGAGGCGGGTAGCGGGTCTGTCGATTGGGGATCTGACGGAGTTAAAAGCGTACCGTCTGACTGAACGAGGTAGCTCTGGTTCGGCTCAGCGGCGGCGGGAACCAGGGCAGGCTGAACCGTTTTCTCGGCTATCTGAGCCTGCAATACGCCGACAAACTGACCGTTAACCCGAATCGGAGCCGCAATATTGAATACAGCACCGGGACTCGTGGCAGGTGACAGTGTAACCTGCTGCGAGGTTAAAACCTGATGAACGGCGGCGTTCACGGATTCTGGAACGGCCACTGGTTCAGCGGTCGGTTCAGGAGCCGCAGGCGCATTGGCGGTATCGGCATTGCCTAGATTCAGTGGCGGTGCAACATCAGTTGCCGCTGGTGCGGGATCGGGTGGGACTTGGCCTGGAGCCTGCACCACTATCTGACCCTGATCATTGAAAATCGTCAGCGCTGCATAGTTAGTTTGCTGCACCTGCAAACGGTTGAGTACCTGCTGCTTGTTGGCTAGGGGCTGATTCCAGAATCCAGCACTGGCCAGGGTTGTGCTGCTGGCGATTTGGTTCACCTCTTGCGTGCGATCGCGCAGAAATGCGGCAATATTTTCGGCTAGCTGCTCGGTTTGCTGCGTTTGAATTTGCTGAGCCTGCTCAGACAGCAAACGGCTGGTTGCCAGGTAAACGCCACCACCGACCAGTGCGCCGGACAGCAAGCCGCAGAGCATTGCGATCGCAGCCGCTTTGGTTTCGAGACGATGCCAGAATGGCGGACGGGGCAAGGAATACGGCGGTATAGCTATGAATTGCTGTTCTTCATTTTGCTCTGTTGCCGGAGGTTCTAATTCAAATTCGGCGTCAAACTCTTCGGCATCTGATCTGTGGCTAGGATTGTCACCAAAACCGGGACGCAAACCATTGCTGGAACCATTGCTATCCCGTGACTCTTGCTCTAAGACAGCGTGATCGGCAGTCGAGAACCCGTTGGTTGGGTTTGGGATGTTAGGAGCGGACTGTTCTAATTCGGCTAGTTCAGCTTCCGTTAGCTCAACCTGATCTACGTCTGCATGGGTGGATGCGATCGCAGATTCAGCAGACTCAGTGAATTCATTGGCAAATTCATCTGGACGTGCGCCATTTGCCCCCGTGCCGTTGGATGAGGCAGGGTGATCATGCGGTGGGGAATTGGATCGACGTTCGGAAGGAGGTTGAGCCATGACATCCACCTCGCTCATGGTTGGTTTACACGATCCGGCTTGGGCGCGAATTTGAACGGCAAATACGAATACTCACAGCTTGGACCAGAACCCAGAAGGATGACTTTGCCGCCGCAACGCGGCGGCAAAGTCATCACTTCGGGTTTTCAATGTGCAAGGTGCGAAATATAAAATACAAACAGTGAGATTGTAGTGTTAGTTTTCCCCGACGATTGCGATCGCCCACAATCTGCAACAAACCTACAAAGCTCTCACCTTACTGTACGTTGAGCCGTGAAAGGGCACCAACCAAATGTTACAAGGGCTTTGCAAATTAGGGCACAGAATATTGCGGCCATAGTGTAACTGCAAAATCCTACGTTCCCAAATTACAGATTGCTTGATTGCACCTTAACCGTGTCCTCATAGGAACACCAGTCGCTCCAGCTCCCAGCGTACAGCTTGCCGTTTTTTAACCCAGCGGCCTCCATCGCTAGCAAATTGACGCAGGCCGTGACGCCGGAACCACAGTAGACAATCACGTCTTCAGCAGACCGTAAATCCGCGTAATGCTGAGCTAATTCCGGTTGCGATCGCAGCTGATGGTTCTCATCCACCACCTGCATCCAGGGGTAATTCAATGCACCGGGAATATGTCCGGCAATCGGATCAATCGGCTCCACTTCACCTCGGTAGCGTTCCGGTGCGCGCGAGTCAATCACCGTTACACCCGGTTGGTCTTTACGCTGTTTGACCTGTTCGATATTGAGGACAGTGCGATCGCGAATGTCGGGTTGGAACGAACCGGATTGGGGCTGGGGCTGTTCTGTCGCTGTGGGATACCCACCAGCCTGCCAGCTCGACCAGCCGCCGTTCAGTACCGCCACTTGGTCATGGCCAAAGTAGTGCAGCAGCCACCAGAGCCGCGCTGCAAAGGCAAAGTTCGAGTCATCGTAGGCCACAACCATCGTTGCGGGTTTTGCAGGTTGACCATCTTGGGCCGCATGAATGCCCAACTCATTCATGCGCCGCGCAAACTGAGCCGGATCGGGCAGCGGATGGCGTCCGCCGTGAGTCTGGACGGGGCTAGACAAATCCTGGTCTAAACTCAGATAGTAAGCGCCTGGAATATGAGCTTGTTCGTATTGGTTACGCCCCAAATCCGGTTCCGGCAGCGAAAATCGGCAGTCTACAATGCAGACGTTGGGATCGTCCAGATGGGCGGCTAACCAGTTGGCAGATACAAATAAAGCAGTCATATTTAATTCGTTCTCAGCCTTCTTTCAGGGAAAATTTATTCCGTTCCAATTGAGTCCCAATTTAAGCCTTCTATGGTGAGTGGGCATAGAGGACATTAAATTCTTGAGATCTTGAGAGGAGACTTAATATGCAAGCGAAGTATCTCGGCATGATGGCTGCGGCGTCTGTCCTCAGTATTGGCATGGTAACGGGCTGCGCCAATCCTGAATCGACGACGAGTCCAGATGCCACTGAACAAACGGACTCGAATCCCTGTGCGTCGGCTGATCCCTGCGCGGGTAAGGAAAATCCCTGCGCGGGTAAGGAAAATCCCTGCGCGTCTGCTAATCCTTGTGCATCGGCTGATCCCTGCGCCAGCAAGGGAGATCCCTGCGCGGGGAGCTAACTGGGCTCAACCTGATATCGTCATCATCGTCAAAGGGCATTTTGCCACCGCAATGTGGTGGCAAAATGCCTTTACTGGTTCTAGAGGCGTTAAACATAGCGTAAGGTGGGCACTGCCCACCTTACGGGGGATTGTAGTGTTGGATATTAAACCTGTTTAACCCGATGACTTATAAATATTTCGTCTGTTTCCAAATCACGTACTCCGAATCACATAAAGATGATCGTTCGCGACTTGTGCGGTAGCGCCTGGTCTATGGCTGTATCTAATAAGCTGTACGGCTGTTGATCACATCCTGCTGTTTTGCATAAATGCTTTTGAGATGTTTCTTCACCGTATTAATTGCAATATACAACTGTGATGCAATTTGTTCGTAGCTATAGTTGGCTCGTTTCAGCAGCCAAACTTCTGATTCCCGTTGCGTTAAACCGTATTGATGGCTTTCTGCGATCGCACGTTGGCAAGCCGTTTGATAGCAGTCTTCCAGCGTCACTAGAATGCAGGGCTGCTCCGCCGTAGCCAGCGTGAGCCAGCGAGCGCGGACTCGAATTGGGGCAGGGCAATCCGTTTGAATTTCATCTTCCACCATCACCACCTGGTCCGGAAAATCAACTCGGCTTTCTACTAAAAGCTGGCAGATGCGCCAAAGCGGTTCCGGCAGGGGATTGCTGGTTGGTTGTCGTTGGTATAGCTCGTCTAAAATTACAGCACCATAGGAATTGGACTGAATCACTTTTCCATCTGGCGACAGAATCAATACACCGTCAAATAGTCCTTCTACCACAGCATGCAGCATCAAGAGATCAGACGGAACATTAGCTGAGCCGCTATCTTTGTCCTCCTGGTTGTCAACAGTTACTAGATCATATAAATCTGGGGAAATGGTTTGAGTGTTCATTATTTAAGGGGGGCTTTGAGATGAACAACAGAGAGTTAAAACCACTCTTTTGTTGAGTCAGGGGCAATAACGCAAAGCCGTTAAAGTGAATTGAATTTAATACAGCGTTTTTCACGCTGGTGGAGTACAGGACTGTTTCTCCGCCTCCGGCGGAGAAACAGTCCTATCAACCTCACTAGACTGGAAAATGCTGTCAAGGAATACACTATTCGGTCTTACACGTTGAGACTCGACAAGCAGAGTGACTACAGGGATGAAACAAGGGTTTGTCTCATGTGCCTGTGGAAAACTCCACTCCAAACGTTGCCTAATCCGGACAATAACCCTTTTTCTCTGTGACACTTAAAATTTTGTCTGGTTAATTTAGACCAGCGCTTTGTCCGTTGGCCAGACCAAAAACTCTGTACAATGTTCAGCATTCTTTAGGAAATCAATAGTTAACGTCAGACAGTCACGCTGACTTATCACAGTTACTTATGTTGTGATTTGTTGACTGTACTAGAGACACTTTAGAAAGTGGAGTTTAAACTTTTGTGTCTGTTTTGTCTCTAATGAGCCGATCGGCTGAAAATACCATCCCGCTGGTTCACGATCAACTGGCGCTGACCGCTGAGGAACGGATGCGATCGCGGCATCGCTTTACCACCGTATCTGGACAATCGGTTCATCTCAACTTGCCTAGAGGAACGGTGCTGCGCGATGGCGATTTGTTGACCAATGCGCCCGCTGCTGATTCTGGCAAAACCGCCCATTCAATTTACATTCGCGTGATTGCAAAACCGGAACCTGTTATGACCGTTACGGCAGCATCCCCCTTACTCTTGCTGCGAGCGGCGTATCACTTGGGCAATCGTCACGTTTCGCTGGAAATTACCTCCGATTGGCTGCGGTTATCCCCCGATCCAGTGTTGGAAGCCATGCTACAGCAGCTTGGCTTGTTCATCACTACGGAAGTTGCCCCCTTTAATCCGGAAGTTGGGGCTTATCATTACCATGCTGTTCATGGTAATTAAGTTAAATCCAAAGAGCCTTTTGCCGCCGCGATGTGGTGGCAAAAGGCTCTAATCTTGTAAGGAATGACCCGTGAATTTTTCTTCCACAGCTTTTCTATCTCTGATGCAGTTAACTAATGCATCGCTGCCCGTCGGAGCCTACAGTTACTCGGAAGGGATTGAGACGCTTGTGGAAACAGGCGCGATCGCAACTGCCACTGATTTACACCACTGGCTCAGCCAAGAACTTCAACATGGCGGCATTCAAACGGAAGCGGCTATCTTGATTCGCGCCTATCGAGCTATACAGGCCAACCAGCCCAGTCAGTTAGCCTATTGGAATCATTGGCTATCCGCCGCTCGCGAAACGGAAGAACTGCGGCAGCAAAGCTGGCAAATGGGACGGGCACTGACTCGCCTACTGCCAGAGTTAAACTCGGATACGCGTCACTGGATTGAATCGGCAGGAACGCCCTGCAATTTTGCGATCGCATTTGCCGCTGCCGCTGCCGTGAGCCAAGTGCCGCTGGAGATGACCGTGCAGGGCTATCTGCATAGCTGGGCTAGTAACTTAATCAATGCCGGAATTCGACTGGTACCACTGGGACAAACCGAGGGACAAATCTTGCTGCATCAACTGCATCCCTTGATTGATCAGGCTGTTATTGATGTCATGGCACTGGATGACGCTGACCTCAGCAGCGGCAGTTGGGGTTTATCCCTGGCAAGTATGCAACACGAAACGCTCTATTCACGCTTATTTCGCAGCTAATAAACCCAGAAGCGGGAATTTGCCGCCGCCGCGACACGGCAAAAGTTAGCGTGTGGGGTTTGAGAAGGTCACATAAGACCGGGA
>CBKWJC010000122.1:0-15563 GCA_966674685.1 uncultured bacterium | reverse complement strand
AACCACGGGTGAAGTTGACTTGCAGCCATTTCTCTCCTATTTCCGATAAAGTCTTCTGTATGGCGTTTATTCACGAGCATCTGTGAGTGCGATCGCACAGGCAATTTGTCAGTTTTTGCAGTTGCCGACGTATCAATTTATCGAGTCCCGGCATCACTCGATCCTTTCTTGGCTAATGGGCTATAAGTAATGTTGCCAACAACGTTGCCAGAATTGTGCGCCACACTAGAAAGTAACGCGACTTAAAATTGCCCCTGTCTATGACTAGTCAGATTGCATCTCAGCCTTCTCAGCAGACTGGTTCTTATCCTTTCGGCTGGTTTGATCAGTTTTGCCTCTGGTATCCACCCGCTTGGCTAATTTTGTTTAATCGCCACTGGCAGCACTACCACGATGATCCAGATGGTTGGCGCTGGTTTGAATATGCGCTGTTTCTGATTCCACTGGGGTTTTACGTGGCGGTTCTGATTCGCTGGCTGCGGTTGGGCTGTCGGTTACCAAAGTCAGTGGTTAAACCTGAATTTGATCCGGTTTACCAAACTGCCTTTCGGGATGAGGTGCTGGCTCCCATCGTGCAGCGGCATTTCCAGGCGGAGCTGCACCAAGTTGAAAACTTACCTGCCCAAGGGCCGTTGGTGATCGCCATGAATCACGCGGGGATGTGCTTTCCCTGGGACTTTATGAGTCTGGCCTATCTGCTGGGGCGTGAGCAGGACTGGACGCTGCATCCGCTGGCGGGAGCGTCCTTGTTTGAACATCCGTGGGTGATTTGGTGGTTGCCGCCGGGTTGGTCGCAGATATTGGGCGGCATTCGAGCGGAGGCGGATGATTTTGAAGCTGCGATCGCAGATCGGTTGATTTTGCTCTACGCACCAGAGGGACTGCGGGGGCCACAGAAAGGATGGCGGCAACGATATCAACTGCAAACGTTTCACCCTAGCTTTGTTGAACTGAGCCAGCGCTACGATATTCCTGTCTTGCCGATTGCCTGCGTGGGTAATGAAACGCTACATCCAATTGCCCATAACCTCAAATCTGTACAGCGGCTGCTAAATATGCCGTTTCTGCCGATTTCGCCCCTCATGCCCCTATTTCTGCTCTTCCCATCAATGGGCGTTTGGGCCGCAAAAAGTCGGTTGCACTATTTTGTTCAGTCAGTACAATGCTGCTTAACGGATGCCGCTACTCAGGCTGCTATTCCGGATGTAAAAGCTGCCCAACCGCTGACGCGGCGGGTCGCTTACCAACAGGCGCAGCATCTGCGATCGCACCTGCAAACAGAAATTAATCGACTTTTAAACAAACCTGCAAATATCTGAGGTAGAATTTGGCGTCCGGTTTGCTAGCTGTTTGTAGTTGTAGTTGTAGGTTGGGTTGAGCAACGCGAAACCCAACAGGTGGAGGTTTATTGAATCTCCGAATTTGCAATCAACTGACAAAAGAAACAAACCCCCGATTGATGTTGGGTTTCCTTCGTCAACCCAACCTACAGGATCAACGATCCGACTCGTATATTTGTGCCCAGTTAAGTTCAATTTTTACTTAATCATAGTACAATTGAACTTAATTTATTGAGGGCGGAATCTCAATGGATACCTACCAAATGTCTCAAGTTATCCAACTCATGCTGAATTCTGCCCTGATGATTGTGGCCTGTGCCCTGCTGTGGCTTGGGTTGGTTTACACCCGTCCGAGTCACTTAGCCAGAGTTCGGCAAACGTATCATCGCTATCGGCAAGCGCTCCAGCAGCCGCACATACCGCGATTCTATGTGGGTCGGCTGAAATATGAACTGCGATTTGCTAAGCGGATTTACTGGGGAGTAAAAGCGGGGCGCTTCTGTTTTTCCAGCGCGATTCTGTTGTTTAGCGGCAGCATTATTATTTTGGCGCTGTCAGCTTTAACCGCTCAGGCATGGATGGTGAAGCCTTCGCTCACGCTGTTTTTATTTGGTACTGGGCTATTAGTGAGCGGCATTTTGCTAGGTGCGATCGCAAATAGCCTGCCGCTGTTGCTAGCTGCCCACCAGCGTAAACGTCAAGAACTAGCCTCGCAGATGATGCTGTATCAGTATCAGCCTGCACCTGTTTATCAGCCGCTGGTGCCGCCCCATAAATCCCTTCTGCTAGCCGTTGAGCGAAATCGCATCCAGATGCCACAGCGACGCAGCCCCGCTGTCCCAGTGACCCGCTCTAAACCCGTAACTCAGCATCTGCTTCCCCCCTCCCCAGCGCTAAAGACCGCCTTCCAGCGCGATTATTATCCCCATGTCCAGCGGATTCACGCCATGCGCCCCATGCCGAAAAATAAAGTGTGATCTTCCCCTCTAAGAAACCGGGGGAGCGCCCCGAAAGGGCGCTCCCCCGGTTTTTTAGAGGTGTACTTATCTATATGCAGCTACTGATATGAAGTCCAACTAACTACAGCGATGCAGAACAAGTTAGAACAAATTGGGTCACGCGTCCTTTATCATAAGGGTTGTATTCATCCTGAATTGCAACTCGTATAGAACCCGTATAAATATGGACATTTTGACTCTTGGCTGGATTTCACTGTTGGTAATGTTCACCTTCTCCATCTCTCTCGTTGTCTGGGCACGGAATGGCTTTTAGTATCGATTAGCGATATGGGTTTTGAAACAACTGCTTATAGTGTTCTCGTTGTGATAGCGCTAGGACTGCTCGTAACCGTAACGGGCGGAGCCGCATATCTGACGGCTGCCGAATGGCGCGATCGCCGTCGTCAAGAACGCGATCGCAAAGGCAGATAGCGTTTCGTATTACTCACAGTTTGGACTATATCAAAGTAAAACCCGAGGTCGGTCTTTGGTTGCTGCGTCGCAACAGCCAAAGACCAATCCCGGGTTTTAGTGCAAGTTATGAGCTAAAGTACTTGAGCTTAACTAGCTATCGCTTCGCTATAGTTAAGTATCTGCACATAGATTAATGCCTATTAAAAAACCGGGGAATGCCCCAGAGGGAAGCTCCCTCGTTTTTTTGAGTGCGTTGATTTATGTCAATTTACTTGCTGTGTTCAGCAAGATGTCAATGAGCGAAAATTGGTAAGTTGAACGGACTTGATCTCATCAATCCAGTTGATTTTTGGCACTTAATTGGTCGGCTAGTAATGGCATTAGCTGCTGGTGCTGTATTAGGCTACAACCGAGAAACTAGAGATAAACCAGCTGGTCTCAGAACCTATATTCTAGTGAGTTTAGGAACCGCCTTTTTTGCACTCGTTCCGATCCAACTTGGGATTGTTCAAGAAAACCCAGGGGATTTCACCCGCGTCATTCAGGGACTGGTGGCTGGAGTTGGCTTCATTGGCGGTGGTGTTATTTGGTACCACGAGCACAAAGAGAAATCTCCGGTTCGAGGCGTCACCACTGCGGCAGGAATTTGGGTTTCTTCAGCGCTCGGACTAGCGGCTGGTTGTGGGCTGTCACAACTGGTGCTGGTGGGTACCCTATTCGCCTGGTTTACCCTCGGCACACTAAGAAAGCTGGAGAATCGGCTCTTCAAATAAGTATGAGCCATCAAACAAACAGGGCTAGCCGTAGCCAGCCCTGTTTGATAGCTGTTTGATCACCATTTGATCACCAGTTGGTCAATGATCCTCAGCCGAATCTGGATCGAGCTGCCAGCGATTTTGGTCGCGACGCTCTAGATCATCTCGCGTTTGGATCGGTTTGCGATCGCGCACTTCAATGCCAGCCGCTTCAGCCAGCGCTTCGGTGCTGTCCTGATCCGGTGTGGGTGTTGTGCCACCAACAGCTTCTTCCCCAACCACTTGAGCCTGATAAGCATTTGCGTCGATATCACCAGCAGTCGGAACGCTGCCCGTAGCTCTGGTTTCGGTCGTGCGATTCACTTGCTCACCCGTGCCAACATTGCGATCGCTCAGGCTAGATCGAGAAACGGGACGATCACCATCTGTAAGCTCTATCTCTTGATCAAGAAGTTCATCTTGAGCTGTGTGAGTATTATCGTCTAAACGATTAGGCTGATTGACCATAAATACCTGGGGTTGAATACATGCTTACCTTCACCTTATGGATTCCTGGCGCATGACTCATCAACAGCAAGACGGAAAGCAATCAATCACCACTACGCCAAAAGATAGGCACATTAATGATGTAGATGGTTGAAGTACTGAGTGGCTGAGTGCTGAGTGCTGAGACTATGATCGTGAGCAAAGGAGTCTTATCTGTAGCTGAATTAGCAAATTAATATCCTCCTTTCTTCGATTTCCTCTACAGCTCTAGAACTAATGTTTCATCTCACCCCATTCCCCATGATTTCCTAGACTCCCTTTACACCCTATACAACCCTCTATCCATCTTTTTGCAAGACTTCAGCAAACGCAACGTTTTGTCCGGCCAGTACCAACACGGTCGTTGGTAATTCGGCAGTTCGCTGTTGAACCTGCTGATAGTACTGACAATAGTCATTTAGCTGTTCCAAGTCATCTTGTGGCGTGGCCATTCCTAAGAAAACTAGGTCAGCATTTTGCGATGATTCCTGGAGAATTTCATCGAATGTGCGGCCCTCTGCCACTAAAACTTTTGACGTAGCCTCGATCCGAAGACTTTTCGCCATTGATTCAAGATTAGTTTCTGCTGCCGCCGCCGCCATTGAGTTCGGTGCAACCAGCTTGATCTGGATCTCGGCTCCCCGCCATTTCCAACTAGTGCGTAATAAGTCAGCCAAAATCACCATTAGACCGCCATTGTGCTGCAAGCCGCCCCACCACACATCTATTCGACGATGGCGGCCTAACTTGTTGTTATCTAGCGGGAAGTCCAGATTTTCGCGAAAAATGACTACGTTGCGCTGGGCACGATGGAAGTTGGTGATCATCTGGCAATAGCGATCGCGACTGGCTTCGTTTTCCGTATCCCCTAGCAGAATGGTATTAGGAACCAGTGGGCCAAACCCGTAAGCTTCTACCAGTTTCTCTGCCCCCTTAAACGGTTCGGGTGCCGTGATCAGGCGTACAAGTGCCTGAATGCCGCGTCGGTTCAGATACTCACGAATGGTAGATTCCAGTTTGGCCTGCTGTGAAACATCGCGAGAACCACTGGGTAAAACGCTGGAAACGGTCACTAACCCACGATTATGGGTCAAAAAATCAGCCAGTTGAATCAGGTGCCAGCGCTTGGTCGGCGCACCGGATAGAACCAGGATATTAGGCCGCCAGTTACGCGGATCAGGGGAATTATCGAGCTGTAGAATGCCCGCCCGCACTAGCGTCATCCACAAACCCCGGCGCACATCACCCCAGGTGCTTTCCAGCTCTCGTCGCTCCAACCAAATATAAATCCCCAAGACAATGGCCGCTGCAACCACGGTCGCAACCGGGTTGATCAAAAACATGACAGCAACGCAACCGATCGCCCCCAGCAGCGATAAGGCCCAATGCACTTTAAATGCGGGTCGGAAGGACGGGCTTTGAAGAAAGCTTTCGACCCCTGCCGTCACATTCAACACCAAATACGTGGTGAGAAAAAACATGGTCAGAACGGGCGCAATCAGGTTCAAATCGCCAATTGTCACCACGGCCAGCGCAATACCGAGCGTGAAGAACGTCCCCAGCCGGGGTTCATCACCAGGGCCGTGACCCTGTCCTAGCCAGCGCAGCGGCCTAGGCAAAATGCCATCCCGCGCTAAGGCTTGTAAAACTCTCGGCGCACCTAGAATTGAGCCGATAGCGCTAGACAGCGTTGCACCCCAAACGCCGAGCAGGATCGCATCACCCCAAAGCGCCATCTCCCGCATAATCAGCGGGTTTTCAATCAGCGTAACCGCATCAGCCCGACTGGCCAGGATAACAGGCAGCACCATGTAGATGACGTAGCCTGTACCAACTGCCGCCAAGGTGCCCCAGGGGAGTGACTTGGTGGGATCTTTTAAATCTCCTGACATGTTGACGCCCGCCATGATGCCTGTCACAGCGGGGAAAAAGACGGCGAATACTTTCCAAAATCCTTCGGATCGGGCCGGAGCGGCACCAAAGGGTTCAATTGTCGAAGGCTCAATCGCGTGACCAAAGATCAGCGACAACAGCGAAAGCGCGATCGCAGCCATGATGAAATACTGAGCCTTAATCGCAATATTGGCCGACTGAATCGCTAGTGCTGCCACTAATACCGTGGTAATCAACGCCACGACCGTTAGGTTCAGAACCGGAAACGTTTCCTTCAAGCTTTCGGCAAAACCGAGCGTATAGAGCGCCACGGAAAATGCCTGGGCCAGATACAGCGGAATCCCAACTGCGCCTCCGGTCTCGATTCCCAGAGAGCGGCTGATCATATAGTAGGCACCACCCGCTCGCACTACCTGATCGGTTGCGATCGCAGATACGGAGAGAGCCGTCAAAAACGTGATCGTCGTTGACAGCGTGACGATGATCAGGGTACCAACTAGACCCACATTGCCCACGACCCAGCCGAAGCGCAGGTACATGATGACGCCCAGGATGGTGAGAATTGAAGGAGTGTAAACTCCCCCAAAGGTACCCAGCTTGGAGCTATTTTCGGTTGAACTTGTGTCTCCTGAGTCAGCAGAAGATTGGATCAATCGCTTGAAAGAAAATTTCGGCATTTCGCAATTGTAGAAAGCAGAACAGCTTGAGTCGTACCTTACACTGCTTCTCGGTGATGGAACTACAGATTAAGGAAAATAGTGAGGATTTAGGCAGGGGCAGGGGAACCTCACTTGTAGTCTCAATTGAGAGAATCGGGATTACCTATCAAGCTTGATTGCAAACCTATAGTTACCACCTGTCAACAGCGTGTGTTGCAGACATTGACACACAACAACTGAGTTCTCATACACGTAACGTACACAGGTTGAACACCCATGCTATCTAGCGCGAAAACCTGGAATCATTTTTGTAAACGGACAGGCAGTGTGCGCTCACGAAAACGAAAACTAGTTTTGATTGATAGCTTCAATCGTATCCAAGATATCTAGCTGGAACATAAAGCTAGGTCATCATAATTGCTAAAGCCGCTGCTGTACATCTACACACGAACAGAATTGCCTGGAATATTATGCGGATAATGCGCGATCGCACCTATTCTGCTTTGGTAGATTTGGCAGGTTTGCGATCGCAGAATCTATAATAGTAGTACATAAAAACTATTATTATAAGTTCTGCGTATGTCTGCTCAAGTTTCGAACCAAGACGGTAATATAAAGCTTCAGCGCCAGCAGCCCCGGCTGCGTCGTACCCAACAACCTGAGCAAACCTCCTCATCACCAATGGTTCAAGAGCCAAAGTTTCAGACCTATCTCGACCGTTTACCGCCCCAGAACATTGATGCCGAGGAGGCCATCTTAGGAGGGATTCTGCTGGATCCGGAAGCCATCACGCGGGTGATGGAAATTCTGCGCCCGGATGCCTTTTATATCAGTGCCCATCAGCAAATTTATAAAGCGA
The DNA here is from genome assembly GCA_966674685.1 of uncultured bacterium. GTDB lineage: Bacteria > Cyanobacteriota > Cyanobacteriia > Phormidesmidales > Phormidesmidaceae > Thainema. The sequence goes on along the minus strand of CBKWJC010000122.1, from coordinate 8,120 downwards.
TGCTTGCGCTCCACGGCCAGGGGCGACCAACTGACCTGATGAGCCTAACGGCGTGGCTGAAAGACCAAAATCAGTTAGAAAAGGTCGGTGGACAGAGCCGCCTCGCCCAACTGGTCGATCGCACGGTCAGTGCGGTCAATATTGACCAGTACGCCGCTTTGGTGATGGACAAGGCGATTCGCCGCAAGATGATCCAAATTGGCGGCGAAGTAGCCCAGATGGGCTATGAGGGCGACATACCCCTGGAGCAAATCTTAGACCTGGCGGAACAGAAGGTTTTTAGCATCACTCAGGATCGGCCCACTCAGGGTTTGACCTCCACATCTGATATTTTGACGGACACGTTTGCCGACATCGAAGGGCGAGCCACTGGCATGGTCATGCCGGGAATTTCCTGTGGGTTCTACGATCTGGACGCCATGACCCAGGGTTTTCAGCGCTCTGACCTGATTATCGCGGCTGGCAGACCGTCAATGGGTAAGTGCCTCAGCTATGACGCCAAGATCTTGCTCGCTGACGGCAGCATTAAAACCATTGCCGAAATTTATGCAGCTCAACAGGCTGATCTGCTCACGCTGGACGAGCATTGGCGATTTCAACTTGCTCAGCCGAGTGCCTATGTTGATGATGGGATTAAACCCGTCTTCAAAGTTCGCACTCGCTCCGGTCGCACGATTGAAACGACACTCAGCCACCCCTATTTGACCATTCAAGGTTGGCAACCACTGGCGAATTTACAGGTTGGCCAAAAAGTTGCGGTGCCTCGTTCCTTACCCGTGTTTGGTCAAGACGTTTGGCCTGAGCATCAGGTTAAACTGCTGGCTTATTTGATTGGCGATGGCTGTTTGACTGGCACGTCACCCCAGTTCACGAATCAGAATCCTCAGCTACAAGAGGACTTTACAGCCGCCGCTCTACAGTTTCCGGGTGTCAAAGTGCGGCTTGAAACCTCGCAAGGTCAGCGTACACCGACGCTATATGTCACATCAGACAATGAACAGGTTCAGCAGCAGCGACTCGCGTTTGGACAAGCGTTAAAGCAGCAGTTACAGCTAGCGGGCAAAACTGGGCGATGGTTGGCTGAACAATTGGGAGTCAATCCATCTCTGATTACTCAGTGGCAGCAGGGAGTTTGTGCTCCCAGACCAGAAACATTTGAACAGCTATGCACAGTGTTGGAGGTTTCTCCAGCTCACTTTGCGCCAAATGGTCTTGCTGCTATCCGCTGGATGAGTCCTAACTCAATGACACTATGGCTCAATGAACAAGGGCTATGGGGTAAGTCTGCTCATAACAAAACAGTGCCAGATGGCGTGTTTAAGCTAGTGCGATCGCAACTTGCTCTGTTCTTAAACCGCTTATTTGCCACCGATGGCTGGGCAACGGTATTAACCAGTGGTCAAGCACAGTTAGGTTTTGCTTCAGTTAGTGAAAAGCTGGCTCGTCAAGTTCAGCACCTACTTTTACGGTTTGGCATTGTTGCTCGGTTGAAAGCTCGGCAGGTCAAGTATCTCGACGGTCAGCGTCCCGCTTGGCAACTGGATATCACCGATGCAAATTCCATCAAGACATTTATGAGCGAGATTGGAATTTTCGGCAAAGAAACTGCGATCGCAACTGTCCAAGCAGCATTGATGAATCGTCGCTACCAGACAAACCGGGATCTGATCCCAGTTGAAATCTGGGACGTGCTGCAAACGGCGAAAGGAACCGAGTCGTGGAAGTCATTAGCAACTCGGGCAGGACTTCAAGGCACCAGCAATATTCACGTTGGCAAACGGGCACTCAGTCGCGATCGCTTATTTGCGCTGGCGACTGTGCTGGAACACCGCGAACTACAGGATATCGCCACCAGCGATGTGTACTGGGATGAAATTGTCGCGATTGAGCCACAGGGCGAAAAGCAGGTCTATGACTTGACCATCCCAGAAACCCATAACTTCGTCGCCAACGACATCTGTGTTCACAACACCAGCTTTGTACTCAACATTGCTCGTAATATCGCCGCATTCCATAAGTTACCTGTTGCTGTCTACAGCTTGGAGATGTCAAAAGAGCAGCTCGTTTACCGGATGCTCTCCAGTGAAGTACAAATCGAGAGCGGTCGTCTGCGGGCTGGACGGATTAGCCAAAACGAATGGGAACCCCTGGGGCACGGCATTAGCGGTCTGTCTCAACTACCAATTTTCATTGACGATACGCCCAATATTTCTGTGACCGAAATGCGCTCAAAAGCACGTCGTCTCCAGGCCGAATCCGGTGGTGCGCTGGGTTTGATCTTGATTGACTACCTCCAGCTCATGGAAGGTTCGGGTGACAACCGGGTACAAGAACTGTCGAAAATAACGCGATCGCTAAAGGGAATGGCGCGGGAATTAAATGTACCTGTAATCGCCCTATCTCAGCTCAGCCGAGGCGTTGAGTCACGGACGAATAAACGCCCAATGATGAGCGACCTACGGGAATGTGTCACGGGTGACACGCTTGTTGTGCTAGCTGATGGTCGGCGAGTGCCGATTCAAGAGTTGGTTGGTACGACCCCTGAAGTACTCAGCATGGACGCTAAGGGTAAATTGGTCAAAGCTAAGTCTGACTTAGTCTGGGCTGTTGGTCGTAAACCAATCTACGAGCTAAAAACTCGCAGTGGTAAAGTTCTCCGAGCAACCGCAAAACATCGGCTCTACACCCTAGATGGTTGGCAAAGACTGCAAAGCCTAAAACCTGGTCATCGGATTGCGGTTGCAAGGCAATTACCAGAACATCATGTTAGTGGTAGCACTCATTCCAACTTTGCACCTTCTCGTACTGTTGTTGTAAATTATGCAGAACTGCTCAATAGCAGTCTTTTGGCGGACTTAGCTACAACTGATTTATTTTGGGACGAGATTGTATCAATCGAACCTGTTGGTGAAGAGATGGTTTATGACTTGACGGTTCCTGGTACTGCATCCTGGCTAGCGGATGGACTTGTATCTCACAACTCAGGTGCAATTGAGCAGGATGCAGACTTAATCATGATGCTGTATCGGGAAGAGTATTACGATCCAGATACTCCCGATCGCGGTATTGCTGAGGTGATCATCACCAAGCACCGGAATGGCCCCGTCGGCACCGTGCGCCTGCTGTTTGAGCCGCAGTTTACGCTATTCCGTAATCTGGCTAGTAGCCGGAGTTAACAGCGGTTGCAATCAAGCCAAAATAAGCGAGGCTTATCTTCAAAATCGGACTACAGAACAAGGGGCTTAAGCCCCTTGTCTACCGAGATTATGTGTAGTTGCAATTTGGCGAATCAGTATTGGCAATGGTGAAAGATCCAGAGGTTAATCAGTCTAGTCTATACAATGCCGATTATCTCCAGTGGATTGAGACAACGGTTGAGCAGTTGCAGCGGCAAAACTATGCCAGCGTTGACTGGGAGAATGTGATTGAGGAATTCAAGGACATGGCGCGACGGGATCGCCAAGCTTTAGAAAGCAATCTCGTAGTTGTCTTGACACATTTGCTGAAGTGGCAATATCAGCTTCAACACCGCAGCGGTAGCTGGCATGGCAGTATTGTTGAACATCGCCGACGGATTCGCAAACTCCTGCGTGATTCCCCCAGCCTCAAGCCTTACATAACAGAGGTGTTGGCTGAATGCTACGCCGATGCAGTAGAACAGGCCAGTGCGGAAACAGGATTGTCTTCAGATACGTTTCCAGAATTCTGTCTGTATTCAGTTACAGACGTTTTAGATTCCAATTTTTTACCAAACTGATTATTTCAACTGAAAATTATTTGGCACTACCGATACATTCAGTGCTGAAGATTGAGTGACCAGCTGTAACGCGCCTCACGTTACTCAGCATTGCTGCCTAGCCACACTAAGAGCAACAATATTACTCATTCTGAATATCATTGGGACTAACACCATATTGCTGCTGCACTTGGCGAATCGCATCCTCAGTTGCTGCACCGGGCTGTCCCTGATTGATCTGCATTTGCTGGAGCCGCTGCTGCAACATCTGGGGAGTATAGGGTGAATCCTGCCGAAGAGAACCGGGAGCCGTGGGTGCTAAATTTGCTGGCGGCAATTCTACAGAGCCGGGAGCAACTTGGGGAATAGCAGGCTGGCCAGGGGTGGTCGCTTGAACCGGAATCGGCGTGATCGGTTCAGCCAAAGGCTCAGAATGCATCGGAATGGGCGTAACGGGTACGGGCACATTCGGTGAGGGCATCTCAAATGTGGGAGCAGCCGAAACCGCTGGGCTGGGGGTTGACACAGAGGGACTAGGCTCGGGGTCAAACTCCGGTATCGTTTCAGATGGATCGGAGACGCTAGCCGTTTCGGTTTGCTGCTCCAGCACTGCACGGGTATTCGATCCGGCAATGCCATCAACGGTGAGCTGCGACGCGGCTTGAAACTCTCGCACAGCGGCTTCAGTCTGCGGCCCATACACCCCATCAACTGAGCCTGCGTAATAGCCAAGACTGGCTAAATCTTCTTGCAGCCGTCGCACTTGATCTACATCTAAGCCGGGATTCAGGCTCAGCGGTTGATCGTCGCCTGAGCTGGCTGATGTTGAACGCAATGCTGCGACTGTTTGCTGCCCAGCGATGCCATCAACGCCTAGTCCGGCTGAAGATTGGAACTGGCGGACGGCGGCTTCGGTTTCCTCGCCATAAAATCCGGTGATGGAACCGCTGTAGATGCCTGCATCCCTCAGCAAGGTTTGAAGTTCGGCTACGCTTGGCCCCTGACTACCCTGGGCGAGTCCCCCCGTTTGGCTCAGGTCGCGCCCTGCCTCGGCTTCGCTGACGGCAGCCGACAGAATCTCTAGGGTTTGATTACCTGCAATACCATCAACGGTCAGGTTATAAGCCGCTTGAAACTGCTCAACTGCTGATTGAGTCTGTGTTCCAAAGTAGCCCGTAATTGAGCCGCTATAAAACCCAGCCGCCTGGAGCTGACGCTGCAAATATTCAACTTCTGCACCGCTATCCTCAAGCTGAAGTGCTGCGATCGCACTTCCACCGCATACACCGATCAGCATCACCGTTGCGGCCACGCCTACAAGTTTGGCACCGAAGAGAAAAATGCGATCGCGGATGGCTATAGTACCTTTTGCATCTGGATTTTGATGTCTGTTTTTTGGCAGAACAATCATGGCTTTACGATTGAGTCCCACAGTAATGGCTGCCATTCTAGGTCATCTCTCGAAAAGTGAATCACTGAATTTTGTCAGTGCTACATAAGTTGATAAAAAAGGGAGCGTGAGATTGTCTCACGCTCCCTTTTTATCAACTTATACAGGGGCAAATAGCCATTTGCCCCTTACCTAGCCATGAATGGCTGGGGTCACTTAGGTCGTCGCTGCTGCTCGTGCTGCTGCCGCTTCGTCGGGATGGATATTCAACCGAGTTAGGTTAATCCGCCCCTTGTTGTCAATATCGCGAATCTTGACGATCACGTCTTCGCCCACTGACAGTTCATCTTCGACTTTGCCCACGCGATAATCGGCAATCTGCGAGATATGGATCATGCCTTCCTTGCCGGGTAGCACTTCCACAAACGCACCGATGGGAATAATCCGCGTCACCTTACCCGCATAGACCTCGCCAGCTTCTAGCTTCTTGGTCATCCCCTGGATAATTCGCTGGGCTTTCTCCGCGCTTTCTCCATCAACCGAGGAAACCGTAACGGTACCGTCATTATCGATATCGACCTTCGCGCCCGTTTGCTCAGTAATTCCCTTAATCGTCTTACCGCCAGGGCCAATTACCATCCCAATCAGGTCTGGATCAATCTTGAAGCTGATCAGACGCGGCGCATAAGCAGAAAGCTGGGGTCGAGGCTGGTCAATTGCTTCAAGCATCTTGCTGAGGATGTGGAGACGAGCGGGTTTGGCCTGCTGAATGGCCTCCGCAATGACCTTCATGGGCAGACCCGTAATCTTCATATCCATTTGCAGCGCTGTAATACCGCTGTCGGTGCCAGCCACCTTGAAGTCCATGTCGCCCAGAAAGTCTTCAATTCCCTGGATATCGGTCAGAATGCGTACCTCGTCGCCTTCCTTAATCAGACCCATCGCGGCACCGCTGACGGGCTTGGAAATGGGCACGCCAGCGTCCATCAGAGACAGCGTCGAACCACAGACTGAACCCATTGAGGTGGAACCATTGGAGGAAAGAACCTCGGAAACCACCCGGATCACGTAGGGGAAGTCAACTTGATCTGGCAGCACCGGAACGAGTGCCCGCTCCGCTAGCGCACCGTGCCCAATCTCCCGCCGACCGGGGGAGCGCATCGGACGCGTTTCGCCTACAGAGTAAGGTGGGAAATTGTAGTGGTGCAGATAGCGTTTCTGCTCATCCGGATGCAGGTCATCCATTTCCTGCGCGTCACCGGGAGTACCCAGGGTGACAACCGACATCACCTGGGTTAAGCCCCGCTGGAATAAACCGCAACCATGCACCCGCTTCGGCAGGATGCCGACTTGACAGGAAATGGGGCGTACTTCATCCAGCTTGCGACCATCAACCCGCACATTGTCGTTGATGATCTGGGCGCGCATGAGCTGCTTCGTCACATCTTTGAACACCTTGCCAACCGCTTTCGGATCTTCCACAGTGGCCAGGTAGACCGGATGCTCGTCCGGTAGCTCTTCAATCTCGATGGAAATTTGCTCTTTGACTTTATCTAGCTCAGCATCCCGCTCAGCCTTGGTGTACTTAAACTGAGTCAAGATGCCTTTGATCGGATCGGTTGCGCGATCGCGAATAAAGTCCTCCAGCGTCGAATCCACTTCGGGCGGTTCTTCTGTCACAACCGACAGCCCTAGTTCAGACAAAATCTGCTGTTGCGCCTTGATCAGATCTTGAACCACTTCGTAGCCAAAATCGATCGCCTCGATCATGTCCTGCTCCGGTAGCTGATTTGCACCAGCTTCCACCATGATCACGCCATCGGGCGAACCCGCCACGACCAGATCCAAATCCCCTTTTTCAACTTCATCGTAAGTGGGATTGATCACGAAATCGTCGCCCAGCAAACCGACACGCACGGCAGCCATTGGCCCATTAAATGGAATCTGCGCCAGCAGCACTGCCATTGATGCTGCGGTTACGGCCAGCACATCAGGCGGCACCCCTTCATCCATTGATAAAGTCGTGGCAACAATTTGAATATCGTCCCGCAGCCACGAGGGGAACAGGGGCCGCATGGGGCGGTCAATCAGACGACTCACTAGAGTCGCTTTTTCAGGGGGGCGACCTTCCCGCCGTAGGAAACCACCGGGGATACGGCCTGCTGCATAGAGGCGCTCTTCGTAGTCAACCAGTAGCGGTAAAAAGTCGATTCCTTCGCGACCACCCGACCGGGTCGCTGTCACCAATACGGCGGTGTCGCCGGATTCAATGAGTACCGAACCACCTGCCTGAGGTGCGAGCAGGTTTAACCGGAGTCGAATATCCCGTCCATCAATGGATATCGACTTTTCAATTTCTGCCATTTAGAACTCTGTCCTTTTTTTCTTTCAACCTTTCTTCTTCTTGGCAAATCCTAGCACTGATACTGAAAGGCTGGACTGAACTAGCACAAATCCCTTGACTTTTGTATCTGATCGTGAGCGAGACTTAACTAAGCTCAATATATATTCAACCAAGCAAGCTTCCGATGATAGCGGTGTACTGGCATCGGTTGGGGTTGATAGGGGTTGATCAGGATGGATGTGCGATCTCAGTGCATGTCCCACCCAATCCCACAACCAGCAAATACTCTCCAGGCAACGGTCTCGCCACAATTAAGGCCAACTATCTCTAATGGCGAACGCGATGACTGCCATTCCGCTGAAAATACTTGGGAAGTCATTGTTTACAAAGCAGATGATTTGGTTTGGCTGAAAAGCATGGGTTCGAGATTTGCGATTTCTGACCTGTATCGCGGTTTAGACAATTAGTTTTTTAAGACTAGGTTCGAAAAGCGCAATCTATGCGGATATGAGGTTTCACATTTTAACTCGATCCATAAGATTTGCAATCCTACTATACAAGATGAGATTACGAGTTGACGTTTATAGATTAATTCAGCCCTAGTTCCACCCAAGTTTGTGTTGAGTAGAATTGAGGCAGAGAGTTCAGAA
>CBKWJC010000121.1:0-16588 GCA_966674685.1 uncultured bacterium | reverse complement strand
ACCCTGCTCATGCTCCTGATTCCAATTCTATCGGCTCAATTTCCGATAAGGTTTACTGTATTCCTACGATGTTGAAGATTTTGAGTTGGATTTGAAAAACCTACACGAGCTGGGGCGATTGTGATTGTTATCAGCGACACGTCTGTGAGTACTCACTATGAATAGAACAATACTTTATTACCCAAGTATTGATATTTTAAACAGTACATGGATAAAACATGCTCTGCTGTATTGGGATCAAATAGGCTCTATTGTTCCTAATGCTTCTTATTACAGAGAGGAACAACCCTTAGATCCAGATATGGCCTTTCTTTTAGAGGAAGGTGTATATCGTCCCATATCACCAGAGAGGTTAAAGAATAAACGGCAAGCAGTCAGAAAATTTAATGACGAATTGAAATCAATTATGGGTTCCAAAAGTTTTAAAGATTCACTAGGCTCTAAAAACAGCTGGAACTTCAATTTTGAGATTCATTATGATAAAGTCACGAATGATATACTTCCCTATCTGCGTCATCATGGTTTGGCAAAAGCAACAAAAGATTCTTCTTGGCTTGCTGTAGAAGAACGTACAGCTAGAACATTGATGTCTATATTGGCCAAACACATTGCTCTAAATGACGATCAATTTACGACAGTTGGAACCGATAATATCTTAGATGAGAATTTCACTTTCGGAAAAAGCAAGTCCAAGCATGAAGTAAGTGGTGTCCCATGTTTAGATATTAGATTTTTTGATTGTCTTCCATTGCCGAAATCCAGCGTCCCATACTCAGATATCTTAGAATTTAAACAGCGCTATCAAAGCGAGCTATATGCACTGAGAAAAGTGTTTTCTGAAATTGAAGATAAGCTATCAAAAGCTGAGTCAGATATAGATATTAAAGGCACACTAGCGCAATTTAAAAACGAGACTGCGCATGGAATCATAGATCTTAAAAGGGCATTAGAGGGCTTTGGAATTGCTACGATTATGGGATCTCTAAAAGGGCTGATGACAGCTCGCTCACCTATTCTGTGGGCTTCAGTAGCAGTTGCTGCTGGTGATGCATTAAATATAAGCGATATTCCCCTTATCTATTCTTTAGGTGGTGTAGCACTTTCAGGTTCAATTGAAGTTGGACTATCTTGGCTCAAGAAAAATGAGGATAATCGAGCTGAATTGAGAAACTCAAGTTTTGCCTACATCTACCATGCAAAACGTGCTGGCTTGTTTGCACACTAACTGTTCAGCGCAACGGATGTTACAGTAACCCATGTTCCGTTTAGGAGTTGGTAAAGCGCGATCGCAACTTAGCATCAAGAGTGCCGGATGTAATAATGTAGACAGCTATTTTCTCTTGGCCAGCTCTTATGGACTACCAACACATCATTACAATTGAACCCGGAAAGCGCAGTGGTAAACCGTGTATTCGGAGAATGAGAATCACAGTTTATGACATCCTAGAATATTTGGCTGGTGGAATGACCGAGGCGGAAATTCTGGAAGACTTTTCTGAACTCACCTCGGAAGATATTAAAGCCTGCCTTGCATTCGCAGCAGATCGTGAGAAAAAGCTATTTGTGGCACCGCTGTGAAACTGCTACTAGATGAAAATCTATCAGACCGAATAATTCCAAGAATTATCGATTTGTATCCAAATTCTCAACATGTAAAAAACTTGGGATTGATTAATACAGAGGATGCGGAGATTTGGGAATACGCAAAGGCAAATGAGTTTGTGATTCTTTCCAAAGATGCTGATTTTCATCAGCGCAGTTTACTCTATGGCCATCCACCTAAATTTATCTACCTGCGGATCGGTAATTGCCCAACATCAAAAATTGTTCAAATTCTGAGAAACAACTTGGAAATAATCCTTCAGTTTGAACATAGCGAAACAGAAAGCCTTCTGGTGTTGATGTAGCGTGAAGCCAATACCTTTGCTGTTGTGTTATTAAATCAGGCAGCAGAACCCTAGATTTTTGCGATCGCACTTTTTCACAGCGAGGGTTGGCAAACTGCGATTATCATCAACGTATGGAGTTCATCTCTAGTTGAGCAAGCCTGAAATATGTTGAGAGAAACCCTAAAGCGCGAAATTGATAAACTCAGCGATAGTCAGCTTAGAAGGATTGCAGATTTCGTTGCATTGATCAAAACTCAGGCTCAGCAATTACCCGACGCTATCCCGTTTTGGCAGCGTGCGATGCCCTCTGAACGGGCAGAAGATTTCCGAACATGGGTTTCACAACTGCCTGAAACACACATCAGTCTTCCAGATGAAGCTTTTGACCGTGGCAACCTGTACGACGAATAATGACCAAGTACTTGTTGGACACCAACATTGCCCTGCGGTTCTGTAATTCATCGGATGAACAGCACAGCTTAGTAACCGAGGCAGTTGCGACCCTGCTGATGCAGGCTGATGAGTGTTATTTAACAGCGCAGGTATTAATTGAGCTTTGGGTTGTTGCTACCCGTCCAGTTGATGTTAATGGTCTAGGGTGGTCGGTTGAACAAACGCGCAACGTGATCGATCAAATGCTCGACCGTTTCCCGATGGCTGAGGAGACACCCCAGATTTTCTCAAACTGGCTGAGCTTAGCAACGGAGAACCAAATCAAAGGTAAACGGACTCATGATGCCCGGATCGTGGCAGTTATGTTAGCTTCCAACATTAGTCACGTTTTAACGTTAAATCCAAATGATTTTTCGGGTATGCCAGGAATCGAGATTGTACATCCTCTGAAGGTTGTTGATTCCAACATGAAAGCTACTGAAACTGAAAATGAATCAGCAGAATCCTAGTTGTTAGCGCGATCGCACTTTTTCACAGCGAGGTTTGGCAAACTGCGATCGCCCTAAATCGTTAGTCTGTAGATCGGGCAGAGGGCAATGCTAAACTTAGCCCAAAACAGCATTGAAGAGAATCGGCATGGCTTCTATTACAATTGATATTTCAGATGATGACCTGCAAACACTGCAAGATTTAGCAGAAATACATGGTCTTCCGCTTGAAGTACTTTTACGTTCTAGTCTAAAAAGCTGGCTAAGCAGCCAAACAACTGACTTTGTTGATGCAGCCGACTATGTACTGACGAAAAACGCTGAACTATACAAGCGGCTAGCGTGATGCGTTATCTAACGCTTGTAGAAGTACTCGAACTGCATCGTAGAATTATTGAGCAATCTGGTGGTGCTTTGGGTGTTCGCGATTTTGGTCTACTAGAGTCAGCAATCGCGCAACCGCAAATGGCATTTGGTGGAGACGATCTTTATTCAAGTTTGACTGAGAAGTCAGCAGCATTAGGGTTTTCGATCATTATGAATCACCCGTTTGTGGATGGAAACAAGCGTACAGGGCATGCTGCGGTAGAAACATTTCTCGTTATGAATGGATGGAAATTAATGCTTCTCTTGATGAACAAGAGCGTATTATCTTGGCAACTGCCTCTGGCGAAATGAACCGCACAGCATTTCTGGGATGGTTACAGCAACACATAATCGCTCGCTGATGCAATTTGGGTGCGATCGCACTTTACACCCCACCAACAGACCTACATCACCCAATCCAAAATCCAAAATCCAAAATCGACATGCCTCTCCCGACCGATGCAATGAAAAATTAAGAAATGTATCCTATCTTAGGGATTAGCCATTGCTTGGCGGATGGAGTCGTCGCGATAAAGATTGGCCGTGGGGAAGAAAGTTCTAATTTGGTTTCGCAATGATCTGAGACTGCATGATCATGAGCCGCTATATGATGCCGTAGACGCAACCGCGCAGATTGTGCCGCTGTATTGCGTTGACCCCCGCCATTTTGAGCAGACTTCCTTCGGATTTTCCAAAACGGGTGCTCACCGAGCGCGTTTTTTAATCGAGAGCTTGGCCGATTTGAGACAGTCGCTCCAGTCGCGCGGCAATAATCTAGTTATACGTCAGGGGCAGCCGGAAACGGTTATTCCCGAACTGGTTAAGACTCACCAAATTGACGCGGTTTACTATCACCGAGAGGTGACGGCGGAAGAACTGGCGGTTGAGCATGAGCTGAAAGACGCGCTGGAACCGCTAGGCACAAAGCTGGTCGGCTACTGGGGCGCAACGCTCTATCATCCGGATGATTTGCCGTTTCCGATTCCCCGCATTCCGGAAGTGTTTACCCAGTTTCGCAAGGCGGTGGAAAAGGATGCAGCTATCAATGTCGCGCTGCCAACGCCAGAGAAATTGCCCTCATTACCAGAGGATTTAGCAGTCGGTGAGATTCCGACGCTGGCTGATTTGGGGTTGGAACCTGCCGAACCCGATCCGCGATCGGCCATGGTCTTCGACGGTGGCGAAACGGCTGGTATGCGGCGTCTGCACGACTACTTTTGGCAGGGCGATCACCTGAAGCGGTACAAGGAAACCCGCAACGGCATGTTGGGGGCAGATTATTCGTCGAAGTTCTCGCCCTGGCTGGCGATGGGCTGCTTGTCGCCGCGCTATATTCACGACCAGGTGCAGGAGTATGAGGAGCAAAGAACCCGCAATGATTCGACCTATTGGTTAGTGTTTGAACTGCTGTGGCGGGACTATTTTCGGTTTATTTGTGCCAAACATTGCGATCGCATTTTTTATCCGTCAGGGCTACAAGGCATCTCAATTCCCTGGCAGCAGGACTGGGAGCGGTTTGAACGCTGGCAAAACGGTACAACGGGGATTCCGCTGGTGGATGCCAATATGCAAGAGCTGAAGGTTTCAGGCTTTATGTCCAATCGGGGACGGCAGAATGTCGCTAGCTTCCTGACCAAGAACCTAGGCATTGACTGGCGCATGGGGGCTGAGTGGTTCGAATCCTTACTGATCGACTACGACGTTTGCAGTAACTATGGAAACTGGAACTACACTGCGGGAGTTGGTAACGACGCGCGGGGATTCCGCTATTTCAATATTCCGGTGCAGGCCAGCAAGTACGATGCCAAGGGTCAATACGTAAAGCATTGGCTACCGGAGCTAGCGAAGGTTCCGGCCAACAAGGTACATGAACCCTGGACGCTGAGCCGCGAGGAGCAAAAGCGCTATGGCGTGACGCTGGGAGTTGATTATCCCAATCCGGTTGTGAATCTACAGCAGTCCGTCAAAGCCAACGAGCGTATCTACAACCAAGCCTTGGGGCGGACTTGAAAGCGGTGATTGAGCTAAATAAATACCATTAACTATTAACCCCAGCAATCCCACCCCGCCACCGAGGTAAATCCACCAACCCTCAACCAACTTTCTGAAGCGAGTGACCCATTATTGTGCAGATTCAAGGCAACACAGTTTTAATTACCGGAGGAGCGGCTGGTATCGGTCGTGCGATCGCAGTTGAGTTCTTGAAACGCGACAACAAGGTGATCATTGTTGACAAAGACCCAGCCCAGTTACAGGCCACAGGCCAAGAACATCCAGAGTTAATCCCATTTTGCTGCGATTTGGGACATGCGGATGCGGTGCAGAAAATGGTCGCGACCGTGGCGGATTCTTACCCCAATCTGAATGTGCTGGTGAATAATGCTGCCGTCCAGTTCCAGTGCCAATTTGGGACGGAAACCACGACAATGAACCGAATGCGAGAGGAAATTTTGGTGAACCTGCTCGCGCCGCTTCAGCTCTGTCACCAGTTCATTCCGCTGTTACGCCTACAATCGGCGGCAGCGATTATCAACGTTACGTCTGCTGTTGCCCAAAGTCCCAAGCAGTCTGCCCCGGTTTACTCCGCTACCAAAGCGGCGCTGAAGAATTTCACTCAGGCACTCCGCTATCAGCTAGAGGGGTCACCCATTCAGGTATTTGAGCTAGTACCACCACTAGTGGACACAGCGATGACGCAAGGGCGTGGCGGCTGGAAAATCCATCCCGATGAGGTGGCCGCAGCGCTTATGCATGGACTGGAGCACAATAATGAGCATATTCCGGTGGGGATGATGCAAGTGCAGGAGTGGCTACATCGGTTTAGTCCGGGACTGGTGGCTCGCTTGCTGCGTGGTAAGTCCAAGCAAAATTTCTAGTTTTTTGCCACTGAAGCTGGCGTAAATCTATCCAAAGATAGAGAACAGGTTGGCAGGTCGTAATCCTGGGAAGGATTCTGTTAAAATCAGGCAATCCTTAACAAAAGTTTTCGATCTAGATTAGCCCGTCCCGTTTGAGCTACAGGCTAGTCGTATCCAGATTCTGCATCAGGACTCAAGTCATTTTTCGTGCAGCTCTTGCAGTACAGGAGCTACCCGAAGAGTAACTGATCTGTTCCAGCCAAACTGCACTGCGATCGCAGATCTTGTATTGTAGTTAGCTTGTATTAATCGGCAAATGTTAATAAACTCAGGCTAAGAGTTAATTCAGCATGGAAAAACAGTCAGTAGGAACGGGTTCTAATTACCAACTTATTTATCAACTCCTTTCGCTATAGCCATGAAGAAGTAGCCAAACTCCCCGATACACAACCTACACACAACAACCCACACGCAAGGACTTTGGCTTTTCTACAACAGGATCTGTTAAACGATTTACACGATAGCTTGTGAAAAAGCAGTAGCATCGTCTTTTTCCAGAACAGGGTTCGACGTTTGGCGAATAACCTAATATAACTATCTAGTTAGTTAATTAAGAATCCCGACTACTCATCGGTTTGCTTCGTATCTGCTATAAACGCTATTTTTAACGGAATTGCGCTATGAAGTCTTCACAATCCTATCCAGCTACAACGAGTGATGCCTCACAGCGCGCGCTCCGGACTCTGGGGCAAAGGGGATGGCCGTGGTTACTAGGGGCACTAGTTTTGCTACTCGGTGGGGGAGGTGTTGCCCTGTTTGCGCTGCGTCGAGGCGAGCCACCACAGCAGCAGATGATGCAGGGGCAAGCCATTCCCGTTGAATTAGAAGAAATCGCATCCGGCACCATTGAAGATAGCTCCGATTTTTTAGGTGTTTTGGACGCACAGCAGGGCGTGGTGCTGCGGCCTGAAGTAGATGGTCGAGTCACGCAGATCTTTGCGGTACCAGGCGATGAGGTTGCCGCTGGCGATCCGATTGTGGAACTCAGCCCCGATCGCAGCCAGGCCGAGTACAGTGCTGCCGAAGCTAGCGTCAGTGCTGCTCGTGCGGCATACAATACAGCGCAGGCACAGCTCCAGTCAGCCCGAGCCGAACAGTCCCGCGCCCAAGCCGATCTAGAGCTTCAGCAGCAGGACTATCAGCGAACGGCCTATCTCACATCTGAAGGTGCACAATCGGCTCAGCAGTTAGATATTGCCCGCCGCGATCGCGACACGGCTCAAGCGACCTACACCGCCGCTGAACGGCAAGTTGAAGCCGCTCAGTCCGCCGTTGCCGAAGCCCAAGCTGCCTTCAATCGCGCCCAAGCCCAAGCCACTGCCGCGCAGGAAGATCTTCAAGATACACGCATCGTAGCCCCGATTGCAGGCATGATTGGTGACATTCCCGTCAAGCTAGGAGAATTTGTGCAAACGGGGAACCCGCTGACGACAATCACCCAAAACCAGACTTTAGAACTGAATCTATCAATTCCAGTCGAAGAGCGGGAACGCTTACGGCCCGGATTAGAAGTACAACTGCGGCGACCGGGTGAAACAACTCCGCTGGCCACTGGACAAATTCGGTTCGTTTCACCTCAGGTTGATGCAACAACCCAATCAATCTTGGCAAAAGCCCAGTTTAACAACGCACAGGGACGACTCCAGGACGATCAGCGGGTGGAAGCAACGGTGATTTGGCGTGAGCAACCTGGAGTTTTAGTTCCAGTAACGGCAGTTTCCCGCTTAGGCAATCAAGCATTTGTGTTTGTGGCTCAGTCTCCCGAAAATAGCCCAGAAAATAGCCCAGAAAACGACGCTGGCGGCAATCCATCAGGTGGTGCAGGCACAGGTGGTGGTGCAGCAGCAAATCCGGCAGGTGACGCACCTCAACTGGTGGCACAGCAGCGAGCAGTGGAACTCGGCGACATTCAGGGCGATCGCTATCAAATCATCAGCGGCTTAGAACCCGGTGAAACTATTGTGGTGTCTGGCATCCTCAATCTGACCGATGGCGCACCCATTCAGCCTGCTGACGCAGCTCCACCGCAGGGACAGCCACCCTCGCCTTAAGCGTGAACCGAGATACGCTGAACTCCTACATAGGGGTGTTGAGCCGTGCAGTCCCCGCGTTTCGATAGTTTCGAGCCAACCGTATTTATTTCCTAATTCCTAAGCTTTATGTTTGTTGACTACTTCATCAAACGCCCAGTTTTCGCCACTGTTTGTGCCTTGATTGTGCTGCTGATTGGAGTGGTTAGCATTCCGACGCTGCCCGTTGCCCAATATCCCGACATCAGCCCCAAACAGGTTTCCGTCACGGCCAACTATATCGGTGCTGACGCTCAAACAGTGGAAGAAGCCGTTACCAATATCCTGGAGCGGGAAATTAACGGCGTTGAGGGACTGCGCTACATCACGTCCAACAGCACCAACAGCGGCACCAGCAATATCACCGTCACCTTTGAGGCCACTCGCGACCAGGATATTGCTGCAGTTGATGTACAAAATCGGGTTTCCATAGCCGAGTCACAGCTACCTGAAGCGGTTACCCGGACAGGTATCAGCGTTAGCAAGCAGTCCAGCAGCTTGTTAATGGGTTTTGGCCTCTTTGCAGAAGATGGTGAATATGACAGCACCTTTTTGAGTAACTATGCCGATCTCTACATTGTTGATGAGTTGAAGCGGGTGAATGGCGTCGGCAATGTGCAGATTTTTGGTGAGCGCCGATACGCCATGCGGCTCTGGTTAGACCCCAATCGGCTGGCGGCTCGGAATTTAACTGCTCAGGATGTCACGAATGCTCTACAAGAACAGAATATTCAGATTGGTGCGGGTCGGATTGGGCAACAGCCGTCTGATCAACCCTTTCAAATCGACGTGCGGGCCGAAAGTCGGCTAGAAAGTGTTGAAGAGTTTGAGAGTATCATCATTGCCACCAGCGAGACTGGAGCGCTGACTCAGCTAAAGGATGTGGGTCGAGCCGAGTTGGGAGCAGAAGACTACAGCAGCTTTTTGCGCTTTCGCGGGAATGAAGCTGTCGGTCTGGGTATTAATCAGGTTCCAGGCAGTAATGCGCTTGACGTGGCGCGGGGCGTTAGGGCACGGATGGCGGAGCTGGCAGAGGATTTTCCGCCGGGCATGCAGTACGACATTGGTTTTGATACTACGGACTATGTTGAGCAGTCGCTGTCTGAGGTGGTTTGGACACTGCTTGCAGCCGTGGGTCTGGTTGTTGCCGTGATCTTCATCTTTTTGCAGGATTGGCGTACGACCGTCATTCCAGCAGTCACCATTCCGATTTCCCTCATCGGTACGTTCTTCTTTGTGCGAATCTTTGGTTTTTCAATTAACAGCCTGACTCTGTTTGGTCTAACGCTGGCGACCGGGATGGTGGTTGACGATGCCATCGTCGTTGTGGAAAACGTGGCGGCCAAAATTGAGCAGGGTATGCACCCTCGTAAAGCCGCGATTGTGGCGATGCGGGAGCTAACCGGAGCGGTCATTGCTACGTCACTTGTTCTGATGGCGGTGTTTATCCCAGTGGCCTTCTTTCCAGGCACGACGGGAGCGCTGTATCGCCAGTTTGCGCTGACGATTGCATTTGCGATCGCAGTTTCTACCTTTAACGCCCTCACCCTCACCCCAACGCTCTCAGGTTTACTACTACGACGCAATCCCCCTCGGCACGGCTGGATTGGCCGCATTTTTGATGTCTTTAACCGCTTTTTAGATGCCGTCCGTAACGGCTATGGACACGCTTTAAACTTTTTGGTGCGGCTCAAGTCAGTGGTGATTGGCATCTTTATCCTGCTGCTGCTCTGTACGTTTTGGCTCTACCGCAGCGTCCCATCAGCCTTTTTGCCCGATGAAGACCAGGGCTATTTCATTACCATTGTGCAGGGGCCAGAGGGCGTATCGCTCAACTACACCCGTGACGTGATGGAGCAGATTGAGCAAATCTTGCTGCCGCTGGACGAAGTACAAGCCACCTTTGCGGTGGGTGGCTTCAGCTTTGGTGGCGGTACGGCCAACAGCGGTGTTGTATTTACCACGCTAACACCTTGGTCAGAACGCAAAGATCCAGATCAATCGGCTCAGGCCATTATTGAGCGCGTCCGTGGCCCGCTGATGGGACTAACAGACGCCAGGGTACTGCCCGTCAATCCACCCTCTATTCAGGGTTTAGGTAGTTTTGGTGGCTTCCAGTTCCAGCTTCAGGATCGGCGCGGCGTTGACTTGCAAACCCTGGTGGAAAACATGGGTGCGCTGCTGGGGGCTGCCAATCAGAACCCCAATTTGCAGAATGTGTTTAGCACCTATGCGGCGAATACACCTCAGTTATTGGTAGAAGTAAACCGCGATCGCGCCAAGAGCTTAGGTGTGAATGTAGATGACATTTTCTCAACGCTGCAAATCTATCTGGGTTCTCAGTTTGTCAATAACTTCAACCTGGAACGACGAACCTATCGCGTTTACGTCCAAGCAGATGAGCCATTTCGCTCCAATCCCGACGACATCAATCAGCTTTATGTGCGGTCTAGCGAAGGGCAGATGATTCCGATGGCCAACTTGGTCACGGTCACATCAACTACTGGGGCACAAACAATTAACCATTACAACCTCTTCCGCTCAATTGAAATTAACGGTCAGGCAGCACCAGGAGCCAGCTCCGGCAGAGCAATTCAGGCAATGGAGCAGGTGGCGGCACAGGTGCTACCGCCTAGCTTGGGCTTTGAATGGTCAGGCACTTCGCTGGAAGAAATTGAATCCGGTGGTCAAGCACCGATTATTTTCAGTCTAGGCTTGGTGCTGGTCTTCCTAGTCTTAGCGGCTCAGTATGAAAGCTATGTTGACCCAACAATCATTATGTTTGCGGTGCCGCTGGCGGTTTTGGGAGCGCTGGTTGCTCAAGCTCTACGCGGATTTTCGAATGATGTGTATTGCCAGATTGGTCTGGTGATGCTGATCGGACTGGCCAGTAAAAACTCGATTCTGATTGTGGAGTTTGCCAACCAGCTACGTGAGCAGGGCTTGTCTATCACTAGAGCCGCTTTAGAAGCATCTCAGCAGCGGCTTCGCCCAATTTTGATGACGGCGATTTCAACACTGAGCGGTATTTTCCCCTTGGTAATTGCAACGGGTGCCGGAGCAGCCAGCCGTCAGTCGTTAGGAACAGCCGTATTTGGCGGCATGTTGATTTCGACGTTCTTGAGCTTGTTTGTTGTGCCGATTCTCTACATTGTGATTAAGCAAACGACCGATCGGCTCAGTCCGGATCGGTCACACCATTCGGACTATGCCTACGATGGCCCGGCAGGTAATGGATACGATGGTGCTGATGGCCAATCGCCGGATGGATCGTCAGCGTCCCAGCACGATCCGTCTTATTCAGAAGAGCATTTTTAGGCTTTGCTCAATCTGGGTATGAACTGTGATGTGGGGGCTGATGTTAGTCAGTCCCCATCTTTTTGGATGACGCGATCGCACAACTACTTTAATAGCTTGCCCTCGCTACAATTAGAACATCATCGTTATATTCACTATGGCAACTACGACCGACATTGCTACTCTGATCGTGAAGTCGCCTGAAATCTGTGGCAACAGACCCCGTATTGCCGGAACCCGCGTATCTGTGCAGCAGGTTGCGATGTTACATCATGAGGGACTTAGCCCAACTGAGATTCTTAACGACTATGAGTTTCTCAATTTGGCGCAGATTTATGCTGCTCTTGCTTATTACTATGCTAATCAGTCAGAAATTGAAGCGTATCTGGCCGAAGAAATTGCCGAATACGATCGGCTAATAGCTGAGTAAGTGGCTAACTAATGTCTCGAATTCGTTGGTACGTTGATGAAGATGCTATGCGTATTTCCTTTGTGGAGGCTCTGCGGAAAGCTGGGTTGGACGTTGAGACAGTTGCAGATGCAGATCGGCTAGGTATCTCGGATTCGAATCAGTTGAGATGGGCAGCCGAACGAGGCAGAGTTTTGTATACGTTCAATGTAAAAGACTTCAGCCTTTTACATGCCCAGTGGCTAACTCAGGGAAACAGTCATGCAGGAATTGTGGTGGTGCCACGCCAACACTATTCCCTTGGTGATCAACTGCGTGGTTTGATGGAGCTTACCAACAGTCACTCCGCTGAGGATATGGTTAATCAACTGATTTATTTAAGTCCCCAGTTAAAACGTTGACCAGCGCGATCGCACTTTAAGCGCACCTTAAAGATTAAAAAATCTAAACTCAGTGATGCAGCATATAAGACCTTTGGAACAATGAAAGTGTAAACACGTACATGTTCGTGCGGTTTACCACAGGATTCAAAGTCTCAACCGTGTAGTTACTGAATTTGGATAGAACTATGTATATTCGCTGTATTGTTTGCTCCAGCGTGATTACAGCCGTGCTGGGAGCCATACTCGGCGTTGCGATCGCAGAAATTAGTCAGCATGATTTGTATCAAGAAAACACGCATCGCAACTACGCTCTGATTGGCGCTGGTGCTGGTTTAGTCGTCGGTGCTGGACAGGAAGCCATCCGTCAAATTATTCAGGCTGATCGAGAGGCGCATCCGAACTGGAACTATACCTTCGAAGAGTCCGTTCAGGATTATCGTCGCTATCTAGAGCAAAACTGGAAAGATTCTTAAACCAATAGGACTTACGCAGTTCAACCTAGCGAACGCTATTGGCAGGGTTACGATCTCCCCTGCCCCCCTTGATAAGGGTAATGACATACTTGAGACATCAACCGCTTGCCCTCATCCCCCAGCCCCTTCTCCCACAGGAGAAGAGGAGCCGGATCGGAAGTCCCTCGCCCTGTGGGAGAGGGATTTAGGGTGAGGGCAATCAGTTGTTTCACTGGATGCGTCAAGTATATGAATGCCTTGATAAGGGGGGTGGCGATAGCCGGGGGATCTTGCAATCCATAAAACATCATCAAATGCGTAAGTCCTAACCAACACACAATATTGGTTTTAAAAATCAACGCCCCGCTTCAAATCAACGCCTTTCTCCGCATAGTGCTTGTGGCAGAACACCTCGGAATGCACGCTAGCTAGGTTGAAATAAGCGGGGGGATTTTTGCAGCGCCCGGTCATAATCACCTCCGTATCGCGGGGTTTTCGTAAAAGCGCCTGCACGATTGGCTCCTCTGGCAGCAGCTCCAGATCGACCGTGGGATTAATTTCGTCCAAAATGATGGTTTTATAGAGACCCGATGCGATCGCAGCTCGGGCAATTTCCCAGCCGCGCTCCGCTTCCACATAGTCCAACTCCTGCTGCTGACCGCGCCAGACAATCGCGTCTCGGCCACAGCGCTGGTGATCGACCAGATTGGGATAGCTTTGCCGCAAAGCTGCGATCGCAGCATCTTCGGTATAGCCCTGGCCACCCTTGAGCCACTGCATAATCAGCACCCGGTGAGATAGGTCTTGGCTGATGCCCTTGCCAATGGCTTGCAGCGCTTTACCGAGGGCACTAGTGGACTTGCCCTTGCCTGCGCCCGTATAGATTTCGATGCCCTCAATGCCCTGCTCTGCCGCCTCTGGATGATGATGGGGTCGCATCTCCGAGTGTAAGTCTGCCACATCCAGCAGCGCTTGCGGTGCGCCGCGACCCGTGGCGATGATTTCCAAATGCTCTGGCTTGCGCTTCAGAGTCCGCACCACTTCATCCACAGGCAGCAGTCCCAAATCCAGCAGCGGATTCAGTTCATCCAGCACTACGACAGAATACAGGCCAGATGCGATCGCGCCTTTGGCAATATCCCAGCCCCGCTGCGCCTCCTGCTTATCAAATTTAGTGATGTCATCCGGCCCAAAGAATTCAGCTCGTCCAGTGCGAACCTGATCGATTAAATGCGGAAAGCCCCGCTGGAGCGCATCAATCGCGGCATCTTCACTATACGCTCGTCCCGGCCCCTTCAAGAACCGCAGCAGCAGCACCCGCGTTTGCACATCCGAACGAATGCCCAGACCAATCGACCGAAGAACAACCCCCAGCGCCACCTGAGACTTGCCCTTGCCCAGCCCATCGTAGACATGAATTTGTCCCGCAATCCGCTCAGATGTCGCTTGGGCAGTGCGAATACCGATACCTGTTCTCGTCATGGCGCTCAATTCGGAACCTCAATATGTGGCGTATATGAAGACTAGCTGCCTTTAGTATCTCCATATATAGCGTGATTTGAAACCGCTAACTGATTCATTTTGTAATTCATCACCGTATTGAGGATGAGGACTGGGTGGCTAGGAACACGCCTGTTCCCCCTACTACGCCATTCCCCCGTCACCCCATCACCCTCAATTCCCTCTACAGCCCTTTACAGCCCTCTCCCCCCTCACAATTCCTACAAAATTGCTACCAAATTAACCCAACACGATATAACCTTAAGCAGGATTTTGGCGTATAGTCTCGATCTCAAGCCTGATCTCACACCAGCTGATGCGATCGCATATCAATCCATTCGAGCCACGTTTGCCTCAATCCGCTCAAAATAGCTATCGAACTGATTAATTTGCACCCCGATCTTCATGGACGACCTTATCCTGACCACTGTTATACCGCTACCAATGGTCTTATTTCAGATTCTTTTTTTGTTGGTGGCCATCATTGTTGAGGCGATGGTGCTGCGGCAGAATTTGCGCTGGCCGCGCCGCATTAGCCTAGAGCGAGCAGCCACAATCAATTTACTCGCAGTGGCAGTGGGCTGGATGCTGTTTTTCGTCATCGAACCAGTTCTGCCGCCTGGTCTGCAAGAACAGGTGATTAGCTTCATCTTTTTTGATCGCTTTTTTGCCAATGAGTGGTCGGGCAGCTTGGCAATTTGGCTAGTGGGAACCGGGATTGTTGCTTTTTTCCTAACGTTCTTTATCAAGCTAGAGGGACTGACGCTGCTGCTGCGCCTGTTGAAGCCAGCGGATTTTCAAACCCGTGCCCAGCTCCTGGCCGAGGAATCTAGCCATAAAGGGGCCACTGGACGAAGCCGCTCGCGAAAATTCCGCCAAAGCCAGTTCAATTTGCAGTATCAGCAGGAGCGCGATCGCACCAATGCCGTCTTGCGGGCCAATGCCGCCAGCTTTACGGTGATTCTAATATTGCTGCTGCTGCGTATCGGGCTTCAGGAGATTTAGCAATGGTTAATGGCATGGTCAACGGCATGGTCAATTTGTTCAAAAACACGTTTAAGCAGTCGTTTCAGACCGCTGGCTATACGGTTAACCGGATCAAGCCGCCGCGCTCCTTTTCCTGGCAGATGCTGCTGCTGCTCAGCATATTTTCCTGGGTGCTGTCGCTGTTGGCAGAAGCAGACTGGCTGCGCCACTTTTTGACCAATGGCGCGTGGCTGTTTCTAATCTCAGGCGTGAACTGGGCGCTGCTGGAAAATCCCGTCCGGGTATTTGGGCTGAACTTAGGGCCGTGGATTACGGGCGCACTGGTTGGCCTATTCCTGTTCGGTCAGGGTGAAAGTATTGATCTGCAAGTTGTTCTCGTCCTGTGGCCGCTGATCTCAACTGCGATCGCAATTTTTCCCTACTTTCTCTCTAAAGATTTGCAGCTAACGGTGCCAAACACCAAAGCTCAACAGCAAATTGTGCTGCTTATTCTAATCAACCTCGTGTTTAGCTGCTGGATTCAGTTTTACTTCAACATCCAGAAATGGCTGACCCAGTATCCCAGTTTACTAGTATCCAATTTTTCAGCCAGCGCATTTGTGCTGACGCTAGGCGATATTGATGCCGTACCAAGAGGCGTCCCCTTGTTAGAGCAAGTCGAAGCGCTGATCGTGAATGAAATTGATAGCAAACCCTGGTCTTATGCTGAACGGTGGCTATTCCAAATTGACAACAACCTGTCAAAACTACGAACAGATGCACTGGATCGCTTGCCAGAAGCTGAAGAAGACCACTTTTGGAACTTACAAGAAGAAATTGATTCGGCTGGTACAAACTACGAGCTAAACCTCCGCGCCATCTGGACAGGCCCCGGCACCCAAACCCAGCCCTATGCTCTCCAGGAAACCTGCGACATTCGCCAAGTTTTATCCGGTACAGCGGGGCGCATCATTCCAGGTACAGTTCCTGAGACAGCCGCTGATAGTACGCCAATGACCCAAGTGACCTGCTCTGAAATTTCTGAAGTGCCAGTCGAAACCACAGAACCACCTGCCCCCACCCCAGCCTCAGCTTCAGATGCCCCACCTGCTCCAGCAGCTCCAACCAGTCCGAATAATCCCGCCAATCCAGCCAATCCGACTAATCCAGCTCCGGCCAATCCAAGTAATTCAGTCAATCCGGCCAATCCGGCCAATTCAACAATAGCCCCAACCCCGAACACCTTCACGCCCGCGCCGTCCCGTCCCGCCGCTGCCCCAGCACCAGCAGCCCCAAATCCCAACTATGCCGCGCCTGGAGCTTCAACTGCACCACATCCTGCCACATCCTCTCCATCTGAGCCAGTCAATTTTGGTGAACCTGTGGGAGGGAGAGGGCAGTAAACACGACTTGGTAAGTTACGAGCAGAGGAAAAACCAGTTAAGAGATCGCGGTTTT
>CBKWJC010000120.1:0-16798 GCA_966674685.1 uncultured bacterium | reverse complement strand
GGAATCGAGAATTCCTCTATTCTGATTTTTCTACTCAGAAGGTGACACGCTCCCGACGAAATTTGCATGAAGGTGCGATCGCACTGCACCGTTAGATCAAAAACTTTGCATGGGTAGAAAATGAACATAGCCGCTTGTGCTAGGAAAAAGATAAGTATGCGTCTCCCCAAAGTTTGCGCTTCGGTCAGTCTTTTATTTCTTGTCTCATGCGCTTCCAGCGTTCAGAAAAATTCCGAAGAATCAATAGTTCAATCAGAAGCTGTTAATAGCTCAACACAAACACCTTCGCCATCGGTTCAATCAACTTCTTATGCAAGAATGGATGGTAGCGTTACTTTTGACAAAATTGATTCAACTCTTATTGCACCAGGAAGCAAATTTGATATTCAATTTAGCACTGAGTCAACTACGAATTGTAGTCATACCATCAAGTATCCCCAAGTTTCTGGTTTGGCTAATACGGCCATACAGACTAGATTGAATCAGTCTCTCCGACAAAATATGATCGAGCAAATGAGAATAACGGGAGATTTATTAGACGGCAACAGATGTCCCCAAGAGCTTCCACAAGATCCCGAAGGCGAGCTAAGGCTTTACACCAGAGCTGGCGGTTGCAGAACTCACTTTGCTGAACTCAATTTAGTCAGCACTGTATGCGGAACTTCTACATTACCGGGGGCTTATCCACATCCCCAAATTTATTCAGTTACCTTTGACTTAGCAACAGGAAAAATTTATCAGTTTGCTGATCTATTCAAACCGGATTCAAACTACCCAGTGCGAGTAGCAGTTGCGATGCGTGATGCTTGGCAAGTGACACCAGGATATATTTACTTTCCATTTCACAGCCTCGAAACAACAGCAGACTTTGACTTCTATTTTCAGGAAGACTGTGATCAGGTTTTTGATTTTTACTGGAGAACCGAAAAGGATCACTTACTTAATCCCTCTGGTCAGCTTCCTGAAGTCTGCATGGTAATTCCTAATCTTGGCAGTGGAGCTTCTCGAAATTACCGAATGCCTGTCAGAATGAACGCATTAAAAGAAATATTGGATACAGATGGAGGATTGTCTGTAATCGCCGAAAGAATCGACGATTGATGGTAACTCTACTGAATTATCTCAGTCTGCTTTGGACAACAGATTAAGAGCACTTGGACTTTATATGTCACGCACCTTCTTGAGAAGCAGAGTATTGAAAATGCTAGTTGTACCAGTATTCTGCTTACTCTTGATGCTTTCAACTCAAGCAAATTCTTCTCCTCAAGCTGCGCCTGAGAATATCCGGCAAGTTTTACTCGCCTCCGCTCAAGCTAGTGATCCCGATCTTGCATCCAATAACCCAGGATTAATTCTCACCCATTTCTCGCATGTATGTGAACTCTCAACAGATGATGGGAAAACAATTTATGTTGGCGATCGCCGAGCAGTACTGGGTGAAATGTCGGCACCTCGTGGGCTCAATTTCATCACCTTCTTTGCAGAAGACTTCACATACTTAGGCAAATTTCAATATTTAAATGCACGACCATTGTGGTGCAACGGAGGAAAACTTTTTCTGTTTGGAAACCTTGATTCAGGTAATGTTCCTGCAAGAAGTAACGTAATTGATGTCAGTAGAGGATTTCAAAACGTCCGTTTCTATCATGAGGAGGCATACGGAAGTTCAGCTTGAGTGCAGCGGCTATCAACTTTAAGAATCGATGCGTTATGGCTAATGTGTCATATAGGCGGAAAGAGATGCGATCGCAGTTTCCGTACCTGCCCATTCGGTTTCCCTATCGCATTCCATTCAAGCGATTCATGTCGTCTCAGGGGTCGGTTTGATACGATCAAGGCGGAGGGAAACAAGCCATGAGAGACGCAGCATTTTTACAGGCCAAGAAACAGCGCGGCGAGAAAATTACGGCGCTGACCTGCTACGACTATCCCACTGCCGTGTTAGAAGAGCAGGCCGGGATTGACGTTCTATTTGTCGGCGACAGCGTGGGTACCAACGTTCTGGGCTATGACGATGAAACTCAAGTCACACTGGAGGACATCACCCATCACCTGAAAGCCGTTCGACGCGGCGCACCAGAATCCTACATTCTGGCCGACTTGCCCTACGCCACCTATGAAACGCCGGAGCAAGCGCTGACTAATGCCAAGCATTTGATGCAGAATGGAGCGGACATCATTAAGTTTGAGGGCAACCGCACCGATATTGCGACGCACCTGATTGAGCATGGAATCCCAGTCTGTGGGCATTTGGGACTACAGCCTCAAACTCATTTGAAAAAGGCGGTGCAGGGCAAGACCTTTGCACAGGCGAAGGCGATTGTTGAAGATGCTCAGCGACTAGAGCAAACGGGTATTCAGCTGCTGGTGCTGGAACTGGTGCCGGAGGAAGTAGCCAAGCTGATTACCGAAACGCTACAGATTCCGACAATTGGCATCGGAGCCGGACGCTATACCGATGGTCAGGTGCTGATTGTGAACGACATTCTGGGCATTACACCGAGGAAACTGCGTCTCGCTAAGCGCTACCTGAGCTACGGCGAAACGACACTGGCCGCCATGCAGCGCTATCAGAAAGACGTGGCCGAACAGTGGTTTCCGTCAGAAGACAATACGCGCCATATGCCCACCGAGGAGCTAGAGCTGTTCATCGACTGGGTGCGATCGCACTTCTGAATATTCCCGTAAATACTCACGCATCAAACGCGGCCAAATCAGCAGAAAGAAGCCCATCCAGACGCCAACGGGCAGCGCCACCAGCAGCGTCAGCCAGCGCCAGTGAAACACCCACCAACTGCCGCCAATCAGCGCCACGCCCGTCAGCGCAATTGACCATGGCTGACACCACCACGGCTTGTAGTGCCAAGGATTGAGCGATTCCATCTCTGACGTTAGCTCTGATACGTTTTGTGAATCCGGTGAAGGAGTAACAGCCATCAGCAACCTACACCTGCCACTTCAGCACAGATGCCTCAACGCCTTGTTCGCGCTTAATTTTGGCGTCGTTCTCAAACCAGGCGATGATCTGTTCGGTTGTCAGGTCTTCCACGGGCGTATCGAGGTCGTTGGCGATGTACTTAAGCAGCTTGTGCGTAGACAGGGTCAAACGCGTTAAAAACTTCTCAGGAGAGGACATCAGCGCTCCGTCCACCTGCGCCGATTCTTCGGGAGTCAGGAATTGAGCAGTTGGTTCTAGCATTGGCTAATTGGGGGTGCAGTTGATAGCTTTCTTTCCATGATAAAGGCAGGGTTTTCCCGCAGCAAAGTCGCTATCATAGTGATCACCAAACGAATAAATGAACTCATCGCGATCGCACGCTAGTTTGGAAATGGATGTGCGATCGCGTTTTTGTTGATGACGTTCAGTGAATCTAACCGTGAAGTGGATTGCTCTCAATTCAACCTGATTACCTCAGCATCGAAACGTATTTTACTCATTTACTGAGCTGAGTTGCGATCGCAACAGCTTACTGAAAGTGCGATCGCACCAGGAAATAGGTAAGCAGTGACTGTATCAGGATCTGATTTGAACAGGCATCACCAGATACGTCATCTTAATTCCGCCCACAGGCGTGAGAATTGCCGGACTCGTCGCTGTATTACACTGCATCTGAATCTCAGCAGTATCCAGCGCTTTCAAACCATCTAGCAGATAGCGCACATTAAACGCAATGTCTAAATCGTCACCCGAAATCTGAGCCGGAATCGTTTCGCGTCCGCTACCGACATCCTGAGCCTCCACGGAAAGGGTTAGCGTGCGCTTGGTTCCGTCAAACGTCAGCTTCACAATGTTATTTTTCTGGTCAGCCAGTACCGCAATCCGCTCCAGCGCCACAATCAGCAAGCGGCGCTCCACCGTAATTTGGCGCGAAAACTGCGTCGGGATCAGCTGCCGATAGTTGGGATACTGTCCCTCCAGTAAACGGCTGGTGATCCGCTGGTAGTCCAATTCAAAACTGACCTGTCCCGGATCATGACGAAGCGCGATCGCATCCACCCCCTGAGCCTGCATTAACATCCGCTCCAGCTCTCGCAGCGCCTTGGCCGGAACCGTCACCTCCATATCCGTACCCGATGCACCTACGGCATCATCATCTTGCTCAACAGTCTCGACTACTGCCAATCGGTGACCATCAGTAGCTGCAAACTCCATACTGTCTGCTTTTGACGTGAGATGAACCCCAGTTAACACCTGCTTGGATTCGTCAGTACTGGTCGCAAACAAAGCGCCCCTCAAACCTTCGACCAGCCTATCCACCGATAGATTAGCAGGCTGACCATTTTCCAAAGACGGCAACTCTGGATATTCTTCCGCACTCAGCCCTCGGACTTGATACTGACCAGAGCTACAGGTCAGGGTTACCAACATCTCCTCTTCCGTCAGCGTCAGGTCTTCTTCTGGCAAACGCGACACAATATCATTCAGCAGCTTTGCAGGCAGCGTCAGCATACCGCCCTCTTCCACATTGGCCTCAAAGCTCGTTTGAATGCCAAGGCTCAAATCAAACCCAGTCAGGCTCACGCGCTGAGCACTTTGATCCGCTTTGAGCAGCACATTTCCCAAAACAGGCAAACTGGGTCGAGACGGCACAATGCGGCTAACAATCGTCAGATTGGCGCTGAGGTCACTTTGTGAGCAGGTGAGCTTCATAAGAAATAACGGTGAAAGATGAAAAATCAGCGAAGCGAAGCGAAAGCAGTATCACGTTTAGGCATAAACCCAATATCCAGACCAGATCGCTCAAACCGTTCAAATCAGATTTCAGCTAGCCAAAATCCAGAATCTAAAACTCCAACATCCAAAACGATCGAATCGGTTTGGAACGATATCGTAACACCGCCTTCTCCCAGATTCAATCCAATGCAAATTTGGAATCATGCCTCTGTCTTTAGATCTTCTATTCCGATCATGTTTTAAAAAGATAGTAGTAGTAGGGGCTGTGGAAAATGTGGAAAAGATCGAGAATCCCTATCCTGCAAGCGATCCCAAGCCTAGGCGACCTGTGGAAAACCTGTGGAAAACCTGACGCTTTGTCCACAGGTCAGATGTACTACCGACTTTTATCCACAGTGATTAAAAAGTTTTCCACAGGTTTTCCACAGGTTTTCCCAAGAAAAATCGGCTTTTTCCACAAGCCGATTAGGTGAAAAAATTTACGATTTCAGCCGTCGATGACAGTCTACTTCATCAGTTTATAGTGTTGGAGTGGTATTGATCTAGTTTGAGCCACGTTGTAACTGTCAATCGAAACTCTGATGATCTTCAGTCTCAACTTGAGACCTGACGAATTCTGCGTACTACAACTTGCTACGGATAGCCCGATGCGGGTGATTGACTCTCTGTGGATTTGGGAAAAATCTAGCTCTGGGTCAGCATGGGGTTTGAATGTAACAAAGACTGACTGATAGACTAAGTTTTGCTGCGATACGCTTCAGATCACAGCGAAAAACTGAGACTATATTGATTATTAGAAGAGAGTTCTTACCCAGCTATTGCTGCGGTTTCTAGCCTGACTGAGGTGTTTGTGGCCTTTGCATAGATGAGTTTTCTCATCGGTTTACAAGTGCTGAGCCCATAATCATCATCCAGTTAAGAAAAGTAAACAGCAAGTGAGCAGCACTTTTAGACGCAAGTTGGGTTTGGCTCATTGTTCCAGTTCTGGTATCCAGCAAGAAACTGCGCCTAGCTAGGTCAGCCGTTTGAGTCAGACACCAGTCTTGTTTTCAATTCTGAGGCATAGCTCATAACGCTAAGAAGCGTTTGCTATCTATTTCGGATGATAAAGATGGACAAGAATTGAGTCTGTCCTTGTTATTCGTGGTGCGGAAGGACTATTTCAGCAGGTTGAAGACAGAAGCGTTGGAATTTTATACGCTTCAGGTAATGGACTCAGTTTACGCTGTGCAGTGATGATCAGTAGCGTTTGGAATACTCAGATTTAGTCTGGGTAGAAAGTTTGAGTCTCTGTATGTAGCGTGAACAGTTCTTTCAAATTGAAGAATTAAATTAAATAATTTTGCTTGCGAGGAGAAGTGCGGTGCTGAGTTTTCAAAATCAATTTAGATCACGTTTGACATTACGTTCGGTTCAACCAGCCATTAATTGGTTGCAGCGGCGTCGATCGCTAGCGGGTTCCCTGCTGGCGCTAACGATTACAATTGGTACGATGTCGGTTGTCCAAGCTCAGCAAACCGAGAGTGTGCTTGAGTCTCAATCGCCCAGTGCGATCGCAGATGTTGCCAATCAGCCTGTTGACCAAATTGCTCAGCAGAGTAATGGTTCACTGCAAGATGGCGTTTATCTCTACGGACAGGCTACTGAACCTGACCAGATTGGTTCTGGTTACGTGGTGTTTGAATCTCGTAATCAGCAGGTGATCGGCGCACTGTATATGCCCCACTCGTCATTTGACTGTATGTATGGCTCAATTGCCGAAAATGAATTAGCTATGACAGTGGTTAATAGCTATGGCGAAGGCGAATATCCCTATGCGATCGCACGTAATCAATCAGCAGAAATTGCAAATTCTGAAGGCGGAGCTGCACCAGGGCTACAGCTCGCAGGAATGAACCATATTGCCGATTTAGGCGCAATGGATCAAGACGTATTGGCCACTTGCGTTGATCGATTCCAAGATCAAGTTTGGTAGTCTTAACTTCTCCTCACCTCCTCATTCATTTACACAGACATTTATAAAGAGAATCGGCATTTTGTTCTAAGCAGAATGCCGATTTCCTTAAGCAGTTGTAGCTTATCCGAAACCTGCCTGGAAAACTAGTTTCTATGCTGAGTGAAAGTCAGACACAGCCTGACTTTCACTCAGCCCGGCTTGGATTCTTGCTGGTTGGATTCGGGATTAGACCAGCAGAATCAAGAAAATGACTGTCAGTAAAGCAGCAAAAACGGTGCCCAGTCCTGAGGAGCTTTCTGCATTTAATTCACGCTTGAAGTCGCAGTTAATGCACCGATAGAGCGAATTGCTTTGTTGTACAATCGTGTGCTTGCCGCACTTCGGGCACTCCAAGCTTAAGTTTTGAGCTGAAACCAGCGACGAAGAATTACTCATGGTGGTCACCGGAAAACGACAGCAAAGATTTTTCTTTGCTGATGAAAACTTCAACGTTGCAATAAGTTGTTCCTGAAATCTCTGATGCATTTACGCGCCTATGTAACCGGGAGAGGTGGTTGTGCTATCGAGGGCCCAATTTCTTTTGGGGCTTTTGGGCTTTGGTAAGCAAGATGTGAGTACACTATATGGGCTGGCTGAGGCGCGAGTGAGAATATTGACTCGTTTGTACTGAAGAGACGGCGTTTAGTTTTGCTTGTTGTGAAGTGAATTCATCATTTCTTGACAAAACTGGACATCTGTCTTGATAGTTCTCTTATAATACTGGCGGGTGTATTTCTACAGACCTATTTCAGGCCAACTCGTAATTATGCGGATAGGTCACTGAGAACGAGGCCTGTTTAGCTTGAAATTTCAGGAATTTAACTGTTTTTTAGCGGGTTCAGTTTCTTAATAATGAAGATAGCACTGAATCCTCAGCCTCCTTCTTTCGATAGAGCAGACCGTCTGAAGCGACCCATGCTTTTGACTAGAGAAGTAAGCAGAAACAGTTAGTTGAAGTAAGCATTAGGCGAAACTACATGTTGATGATTATTTACTTACTTGGCGCTTTGACAACTGGCACACTGCTGTTAGTTGCCTTCTTGATGGATCAGACAACCCCACTTGCCAATATTGGTTCCTGGTTGGTTGTTCTGGTTGCGTCTCTGATGTGGCCCTTAGCGTTGCCCTTGTCTGGTCTTGAGTTGTGGAGATCTCGCAATCGTACTTCACCAGTTCTAGATTTCGAGCAGATTGAAGTGTCTAGCTAGTGCCGACTTACCTGACAATGGCGAATCATTGAATCATTTGTTGTATTCAGGTCTATCAACCAGCATTTAGTTTAAGCTCAGAGCCGTGTTGTCTTGATAATTGAGACCAAGCGACTTATTTGTTGAGAATATAGTTATGCCAGGGTGTGTGCAGTTTCTAGAAGTTGCTGTACAAACATGGGTAGAAGCCAAAGTTTATTTGAAGTTCGAGTGCATCTTTGGGTGCGTCGCGAAGAGTTAAATGTTAGACATCTTAAAACCGAAGGCTCCTCAACGTTTCGACAGCATTGAGGAGTTTTTTTTCGAATGTGATGCGTAAATGCGATCGCAGTGCTAGATTTGTTAGGGTAGTTGGTCAAAGCTATGCTTGCTTAGCGCCATGATGCTGATTGAGATTGTCATTCAGCATTGCCCATTCGCCAGGGTTGGCCGAGCGGATTAGGCAGCGAACTCATAATTCGCCTTAGGCAGGTTCGACTCCTGCACCCTGGATTGTTTCAAATGCACAAAAGCGATCTTGCTAACAAGATCGCTTCTAGTGGGTTGCGGATGCGGATGCTACAGAATTAGTAGAGTGCTCTAACAGCCGGATCTTCCTCTTGAATAACTGGACGACGGAACTCAGGTACTAATTCAGGCCCAACAACATCGAAATTGGCGCCATACGACGGTAGCAGCAAGAGCGAAGTGGTATACGGATTGGGCAGGTCGGGTGTCCTCAGAATGGGATCAGACGCGACCTGAAGTTCCAGCAGTTCCTTGTACAGTTCATTGATCTCTTCGGCATCGGCTTCAATGGCGAGGTCCGGGAAGGTGGCGGGTACGCCTAAACCCAAGAGCGATCGTACTTGATCTGGAATGGTGCGCTGCCGATAAAAGTCGCCAGAGACATCAAAAAATTCATCGTCAACGGCTTCAGGAATGGGCACAACTTCGATGAGATCAACTTCAACAACTTCCACGTCCTGAGCATTGACTGTTTGGGGAAGTACAATTGAGGACGCAACTAACGCTGCCGCACCAGCCGCACCTATGTAATATTTGAATTCGATGCTCATGGCCTCACTCCTCAAAATTTGTGTAGAATTTGCTGTCCATGTTAACGCATGAATGGTGAACGAACGAATGGACATAAAATTATTGTGGACAAAAGTGGAACAAAAATATCGTTCTTAGTGCATTTCTCAACATTTATAGCTGTCTCTACTTACATTAGGCCACTGAACGCTAAATACAGCGACCTGCCGTCTTAACAATTTTTTAATCTAAACAGCAAACGCTATACTATGACCGCTTCATTTTTTGCGAAAGTATGCCCATGAATGTGACGCAAGTTGATTTAGAAACCCTGCGGCAAATGCTGCTGGATTTGTTCTGCCAGAACGCCTACAAAGAGGGTGATTTTACACTTTCTTCCGGGAAAAAAAGTACGTATTACATCAATGGAAAACAGGTAACGCTGCATCCGCTAGGGGCTGTGATGGTTGGGCGTTTGATGTTGTCTAAATTGCCGGATGATACAGTTGCGATCGCGGGGCTGACCTTGGGTGCTGATCCGATTGTTTCATCAGTGAGCACCGTCGGTGTGTACGAGAATCGGACGATTACGCCGCTTATTATTCGCAAGGAAGCGAAAGGGCATGGCACACGAGCCTATATCGAAGGCCCAGAGCTGCCGGAAGGAAGCAAAGTCGTGGTGCTGGAAGATGTCGTGACAACGGGCCAGTCGGCTCTTAAAGCGGTGGAGCGGCTGCAGCAGGCTGGCTATACCGTTGAGCGAGTGTTGTCACTGGTGGATCGTCAAGAAGGTGGCGCAGAACTCTATGCCGAAAAAGGTCTGCAGTTTGAAGCAATTTTTTCGATTCAAGATTTACAGCAGCACTGGGTAAAGGTGTCTGCTGGGTAGGTGAGATCGGTGTAGAGGGAGGGGGAGGAGCAGGGGAGCAGAAGGGGCAGGGGGGAAGGAGATTAAACCATCTCTCTTGCCCCGTTGCTCCCTCGCTCCCTTGCTCCCCCTCTTTTACCATCACACTACGGAAGCGACCCGAACGTCCATCCGTTCTCCTGTCAAACTGAAGGCTCGCACTTCCGTGACTTTGATCTTGATCAACTGACCGCGCAGTTCGTCAATGTTGCCCGTGAAGAATGCGAGACGGTTAGTGCGGGTGCGGCCCATGACCTGAGTTGGGTCTTTGGGATTAATGTCTTCCACCAGCACTTCTTCGATGCGATCGCGATAGCGTTGCGATCGCTCAGCGGCTTTGATGGCAACTAGATGGTTGAGTCGCTGGAGACGGTCGGCTTTCACCTCTTCCGATAGCTGATTCTCCCACAGGGCTGCTGGCGTACCGGGTCGAGGCGAGTAGGCTGCCGTATTGAGTTGGTCAAAGCCGATATCTTCAACCAGCCTCAGCGTATTCTCAAACTGCGCTTCCGTTTCACCAGGGAAGCCAACAATGGCATCGGCACTAATCGCGGCATCGGGCATGTAGTGGCGAATGGTGTCAATGATGCGGCGATATTTCTCGTGGGTGTAGCCCCGCGCCATCGCCTTCAGCAACTCGTTGTCACCGGATTGGAAGGGAATGTGGAAGTGCTCACAGACCTTGGGCAGCTCGTTGCAGGCTTTAATCAGCCGCTCCGTGAAGTAGCGAGGATGGCTGGTGGCAAAGCGAATCCGCTCCACTCCCGGCACATCATGCACGTAGTAGAGCAGGTCAGTTAGCGTGTGCTGGTGGCGACCTGCCGCCGTTGTTCCAGGTAGATCGCGCCCATAGGCGTCAATGTTCTGACCCAGCAGGGTTACTTCTGTGAAGCCCTGCCGTCCCAGTTCTTCCATTTCGGCTCGGATGGCTTCTGGGGTACGCGACTGCTCGACACCACGCACGCCGGGGACAACACAATAGGTGCAGCGCTCGTTGCAGCCGTAGATTACATTCACCCAGGCAGAGACGGTACTGTCGCGTCGGGGCTTGGTGATGTCTTCAACAATATGAATCGGTTCCGTTGCGACAATCTGATTGCCGTCAAACACCTGAGTCAGCAAATCCTGTAGCCGATTGGCGTGCTGTGGCCCCATGACTAGATCCAGTTCTGGAACGCGGCGCAGAAGCTGCTCGCCCTCCTGCTGCGCTACACAGCCAGCCACAATCAGCGTCAAATCGGGTTCTTCATGCTTGCGCTTGGCTTGCCGACCGAGATAAGAGTAGACTTTCTGCTCGGCATTGTCGCGAATCGTGCAGGTGTTGTAGAGAACCACCTTGGCATCGTTAGGATCTTCTGTCCACTCGAAGCCCATCGTTTCCAAAATTCCGGCCATGCGTTCTGAGTCGGCCTTGTTCATTTGGCAGCCGAAAGTAGTGATGTGATAGCGACGAGCAGTCATAGGAAATAGCAAAACGAGGGTTAAACTTCAGGCGGAATTTGCATCGCGCAATTATTTATCATAACGTGCGGACTCGCTGTTGAGAGTTTTGAGTGATGGAGTAGGAGGGTGGATGAGTGATGGAGTTTTGAGTTCTGAGTTTTGAGTTGGGTCAATCATTCAAAACTCAAAATTCAACACTTAAAACTCCTCACCTCTCACTCCTCTTGCCACTTACCTAACCAACGTGTCCCGCACCCAAATACAGCTCACCCACTTTCGGATCGTTCAGTAAATCTTGACCGGGGCCTTCAAAGCGATCGCGACCGGATTCGAGGACATAACCGCGATCGGCCATTTCCAGCGCTTTCTTCGCATTCTGCTCGACGAGGACAATTGCCGTTCCGGTTTGATTAATGTGTCGCACCTGGTCAAACACGTTATTCACCAGGATGGGAGACAAAGCCGCAGAGGGTTCATCCAGCAGCAGCAGGCTCGGTTCTAGCATCAGCGCTCGGCCCATCGCCAGCATTTGCCGTTCACCACCGGAAAGCGTGCCTGCCTTTTGACGCCGCCGTTCAGCCAGGACGGGAAAGGTATCGTAAATTTTCTGCTTCAGCGCTTTCAGAGAACCACCCCGAATGAACGCGCCCATTTCGAGGTTTTCTTCGACAGAAAGGGAGCGGAACACGTTGGCAATTTGAGGCACGTAGCACATGCCGCGCTCCACGATTTGGTTGGACTTGAGCTTGGTGATGTCCTCGCCTTTGAACGTGATCGTGCCTGTATGCGGTGTGATTAGGCCAAAAATCGCTTTCGCCAGTGTTGATTTACCTGCGCCATTGGGGCCAATCACCGTGACTAATTCACCCGGAAAAATGCGGAAATTAATGCCCTGTAAAATGTCGAGATCTTTGATGTAGCCTGCATAGACATTTTGAACGTCAAGAAGGGGCTGATGAGAAGCTTCTACCATGTGGGCTACAAACAAATGAAACTGCAAAAGACTGTCGAACGTTTGCGCGGGATAGCTTCTGCACCCTACTCAAACGTCTATTGTTTCGGATTTCTGTACTCACATTTTGCACCAAAACCCAGAAGGGTTTTCAAAGTGCAAGGTGCAAGTATAGGGATTGTATAGCACGAGTGGGTGCGATCGCAGTGTAACGATACCAGCAGACGGTTATTGCAAACACCTAAAACAGAGGGACACGGCATTGCCGTGTCCCTACCCTAGTCATTCACTTACACACGGGCGAATTGGCTTAGCCCATCAGTGCTTTAGCGCGGCTAATTACGTTGTCAACGGTGTAGCCAAACTCCTTCAAGCAGGTGCCGCCGGGCGCAGATGCACCGAAGCGCTCAATGCTGATCATGTCGCCTTCAAAGCCGATGTAGCGGCACCAGCCGAAGCTTGAACCTGCTTCAACGACCAGACGCTTGGTGTTGGACTTCGGCAGAACGGATTCCTTATAGGCTTCGTCCTGTGCTTCAAACAGTTCCCAAGACGGCATGGAAACGACGCGCACTTTCTTGCCCTCTGAGCGCAACTGAGCCGCTGCGTCAACGCAAAGAGTTAGCTCGCCACCTGTGCCGATTAGGATGATGTCTGCATCACCATCGCTGTCAGAGATGACGTAAGCGCCCTTGGCTGTTCCCTCAATCGAAGTACCTTCAATCTGAGGCAGATTTTGACGAGAGAACGCCATGAGGGTCGGAGCATCTTGTGTTTCGATTGCAACTTTGTACGCACCAGAAGTTTCATTTCCATCTGCCGGACGAATCACGGTCAGATTCGGAATTGCCCGCAGCGATGCGATAGTTTCTACTGGCTGGTGGGTGGGGCCGTCTTCACCCAGTGCAATGGAGTCATGGGTCATGACGTAGAGCACTTGAGCTTGAGACAGAGCGGATAGACGAATTGCTGCCCGCATATAGTCTGCAAACACCAAGAAGGTTGCACAGTAAGGAATCAAACCGCCATGTAGAGCAATTCCGTTACAGATGGCACCCATGCCGTGCTCCCGCACACCAAAGCGGAGGTTACGGTTTTCATAGGCACCCTTCTGGAAGTCACCGGAGGACTTCAGCAGGGTCTTGTTCGACGGTGCCAGGTCAGCGGAACCACCGAGAAACTCAGGAACCACACCTGCGATCGCATTTAGCGTTGCGCCGGACAGGTTACGGGTGGCATCAGCTTTGTCAGAGGGGGTGTAAGTAGGCAGCGCATCAGCCCAGTTGGTGGGCAGCTTACCTGCGATCATCCGCTCTAGCTCAGCGGCATCTTCGGGGTACTTGGCCTTGTACTCTTCGAACTTCTTGTTCCAAGCCGCTTCAGCTTCAGCACCCTTGTCAATGGCTTTGCGGAAGCGAGCCAGTGCATCTTCAGGCACTTCAAACGGTGCGTGGCTCCAGCCCAGATGGTCGCGGGTGGCCTGGACTTCATCGGAACCCAACGCTGCACCGTGGACGTCGTGGGTGTTGGCTTTATTGGGTGAACCAAAACCGATGGTGGTGGTGACTTTGATTAGAGAAGGCTTGTCGGTAACGGCTTTAGCTTTCTCAATCGCAGCTGCGATCGCATCCAGATCGCTATTGCCATTTTCAACGTGCTGAACGTGCCAGCCGTATGCTTCAAAGCGCTTTGAAACATCTTCCGTAAAGGAGATGTCAGTGGAACCATCAATGGAGATATGGTTGTCGTCGTAGAGAGCAATCAGCTTACCCAAGCCCAGGTGTCCACCCAAGGAGCAAGCTTCGCCAGAAACCCCTTCCATGTTGCAGCCATCGCCCAGGATGACGTAGGTGTAGTGGTCGATAATCTCGCAGTCGGGCTTGTTGAAGCGAGCAGCCAAATGAGCCTCAGCCATCGCTAGACCAACGCCATTACAAATGCCTTGACCTAGCGGACCAGTGGTGACTTCCACACCCTCGGTTTCAAAGTTTTCGGGGTGTCCAGGTGTCCTCGATCCCCACTGACGGAACTGCTTGATATCCTCAATGGTGACGCTGTCGTAGCCCGTCAGGTACAGCATGGCATACTGCAACATGCAGCCGTGACCCGCAGACAAGACAAAGCGATCGCGGTCAAACCATTTGGGATTCTTGGGATTAAACTTCATGAATTTATCCCAGAGCACAAAGGCCATCGGCGCTGCGCCCATCGGTAGACCGGGGTGACCAGAATTTGCCTTCTCAACCGCATCAATGGCTAAGAAACGAATCGAATTAATACAGAGTTCTTCAAGTGTTTGGGTTGCGACAGCCATAGTCTCTATCTACTCAACAACGGTGTGATGGTACGTTCCACCAGATGAACCACAGCGATTTACAGCCAAGCACCACCTGTGGAGATAAACGTGAACACGAATTACCCTTGCGGTTCCCAAACATCTTCCCATTAGTCTGGAATCCTGAGCAAGAGCAATTAAGGTATTCGGATAAACAAAATCAGGTAGGCAACCTCAGCAGCTACCAACCTGATCGATCTAATTCTGTAGGTTATTATACCTACTCTTCATATTTTCGAAAGGCCAGCGTGACGTTATGCCCGCCAAAGCCAAACGAATTTGATAAGGCAACGTTGACAACCTGCTCCCGGCTTTGATTAGCGACGTAATCCAAATCGCACTCATCATCGGGATTTTCCAGATTGATGGTTGGAGGCACTCGGTTATTCTTCACGGCCATCGCGGTTGCGACTGCTTCAATTCCGCCCGAGCCACCTAGTAAGTGCCCCGTCATTGACTTGGTCGAGCTGACCGTGATCTTGTGTGCGTGATCGCCCAGTGCCGTCTTGATGGCTTTCGTCTCCGTTGAGTCGTTGGCTGGGGTACTGGTGCCGTGAGCATTGATATAGCTGACCTGCTCTGGGGCTAGTCCAGCATCCTTCAGGCACAGAGCAATGGCGCGAGCAGCACCTTCTCCACCAGGAACGGGAGCCGTCATGTGGTAAGCATCGCAGGTCATTGCATAGCCGACGATTTCACCATAGATTTTGGCTCCTCGGCTGAGAGCATGCTCTAGCTCCTCTAAGACAAGAATGCCCGCTCCTTCTCCCATGACGAAGCCGTCGCGATCGCGATCAAAGGGACGACAGGCATGAGCCGGATCATCATTTCGCAATGACAGAGCACGACAGGCCGCAAATCCAGCTAGGGAAAGCGGTGTGACAGCGGCTTCGGTGCCACCGCAGATCATGGCCTGGGCATAGCCCCGCTGCACCAGCCGAAATGCGTCGCCAACCGCGTTGGAACCAGCGGCGCAGGCGGTAACGGTGCAGCAGTTTGGCCCTTTAGCTCCCACATGAATTGCGGTTAGCCCTGCGGCCATGTTGGCAATCATCATGGGAATCATGAACGGGCTACAGCGATCGGGGCCGCGAGTGAGATAAATTTCCTGCTGGTCTTCCAGGACTTTCAGGCCACCAATGCCCGTACCGATCAAGACCCCAATTTGTTCGGCATTGAGATCGTTAATTTCTAGCTGAGCATCGGCAATCGCTTGCTTACTGGCTGCGATCGCAAATTGAGCAAACCGATCCATGCGCTTTGCATCTTTGCGATCCATATAATCTTGTGGATCGAAGCCTTTGACCTCACCCGCAATTTTGCAGGCGTGACGTGATGGATCGAAGTGGGTAATGGGGCCGATGCCATTTTTCCCACTGAGCAATCCATCCCAATAATCCTGCAAGTTGTTTCCGAGTGGCGTAATGGCCCCTAACCCGGTGACAACAACACGTTTTAATTCTGAATTGGCCATGATGATCTAACGTCAGCTCTTTAGGATGTGCCTCCAACTCTATTTTGGCTTCCTTGCTCGGAATCTAGCGCGATTGAATGCGTAGATTCTTAACGAGTCAGGGAAGTTCAACACGCTTATGTTTAGCAGATGTGTTAGGCAGAGGCAGCCGTTTTCTCTTGGATATAATCGACAGCAGCTTGAACAGTTGCAATGTTTTCAGCCGCTTCGTCTGGAATCTCAATATCAAATTCTTCTTCAAGCGCCATTACGAGTTCGACTACGTCTAGAGAGTCTGCACCCAAATCATTAGCAAAGCTAGCTTCAGGCTTAACTTCAGCTTCGTCAACGCTCAATTGATCGGCAACGATTTTAGAAACCTTTGCGTAAATATCCTCTTGGCTCATGATCTTTTCCTTGGTATCACTGCGGCAATAATATCGGCTCATTTTTGAGCATTTTCCCATCTTATCTGAAAGCGGGACGGGGTCAGCGTATCGAACTTCAAAAATGGGGGAAGCGGGCAAGGGAACGAGGGGCAGGGGGAGCTAGATTTGTAGTCCTTATGCAGAGAAATCGGTGCTGCGAATCAGGTTGACTGACAAAACTCTTGGAAATCTTGTTCTGCCGTAGTTCTGCCGTAGGCTGGGTTAGCGTTAGCGTAACCCAGCGAAACCCCTTCTGGTGTTGGGTTTCGCTTTGCTCAACTCCAACCTACAGTAGAACTTTTGTCAGTCAATCAGACAGATCGCGAATCTGCGATCGCAGATTTTAGGCAAAAAAAATCCTGGCGACTGCCAGGATTCTGAGGT
>CBKWJC010000119.1:0-17234 GCA_966674685.1 uncultured bacterium | reverse complement strand
CAGAGCAAATCCCGTACTGTGAAACGTTAAGTTGCTAACGCAAACATCACCTGCATGGCAACAGGATACCAAAAATCTAGTCACGCGACCCAGAGTTGTTTGCACCAACTCTGAGCCGCTAACCGCTACGTTGATCACGCCAACGCAGAGGCTTGGGAGATTATAACCCTCCTGTAGCCACCCTGCATTGCACTTCAAAGCGCGGGGTGGCTGGATTTTTGGCTTTCCTCTCGAAAGTCAAAACCAGGAGAACACAATGACATACCTCATCCTCGGTGCTGCACCCGATGCAGCACCACAAACCGCTGCGACTCAGCCCAGCTATCCGGCTCGCGACGGTCGCCATCCCCTGCGGATTATCCTGCTCGGCACCCGCCCTGACATCATGGTCACGATTAAAAACCTGCATCGGCGTGGCTTTGCTGAAGCCAACGAATGGAGCCAGCCAATTCCTTGTCCGAGTGCGGGAGATGTGGCGCGAGTTTTGGCTCAGCGGCATCCGGATGATCAGATTAGTATTTTGACTCGTTACCTTTAGCTACCTCTAATTGATCATCTCAATTAAACCGTGCTACTGGGGGCATTTCGATTGCCCCCAGACCCCGTCGAACACAACGTCCGTCCTGGACCTCGTCGAAGTTCAGAAACTGCGTTTCTGGAGGTGTTGTTGCAAGTTTTAGGGGTGCGATCGCACTTCATCCGATTCACAAACTCAATCAGGTAGTGACTTCATCTAGGTAGAGATTCTACGGGAGAGGATGTTATCGTAAAGTTATGTGAAACAATTTTCAGAATTGTTGGTTTTTAATGGCCTCAGGCAGATGCTGAGAGCTAAACCAACTAATTAAGCTGATTAAGTTTTAGTCAGTCGCGTTCACTCCCAGCCGACATGAACCTCCATTCTGATATGACTGCCCATCATCGAGTTTTATACGTTCGACTTCCGTGCAACCCCATTTTCCCAATTGGGGTTGTGTACCTAGCGGATCATGTTCATAAGCTTTTTCCGGGAGTTGAGCAGCGCATTTTCGATTTAGGCACGGTGCCACCCCTCGATTTTCGCTCGGCGCTCGATGAGTGCATCGACCAGTTCAAGCCAACGCTGTTAGTTTTTTCCTGGCGCGACATTCAGATCTATGCCCCTGTAGGCGGACGCGGTGGCAATCCGCTCCAGAATGCCTTCGAGTTCTACTATGCCCGCAATCCGTTCATCAAGCTGCGAGGCGCAATCGGTGGCCTGAAAGTCACCACGGCTTACTATGCTGAACTGTGGCGCAACCTGGGTTTAATCAAACGGGGTCTAAAACGGGCGCGACGCTATCACCCAGAGGTACGAGCCGTGGTCGGTGGCGGGGCGGTCAGTGTGTTCTATGAGCAGCTGGGCGATAT
Organism: uncultured bacterium; assembly: GCA_966674685.1. Lineage (GTDB taxonomy): Bacteria > Cyanobacteriota > Cyanobacteriia > Phormidesmidales > Phormidesmidaceae > Thainema. Next base: position 15,845 of record CBKWJC010000119.1, on the reverse strand, counting down.
GCTGCCCAACGGCACGATTGTCTCCGTTGGTGAGGGAGAAGCTCTGCTGGAGAAACTGCTGCGGCAAGAGAACTTCCTGGACGAACGCTGCTACATCGTGGGTGAGACAGAGATCCGCGATCGCATGATCCACGAAGCACCCACCACCATCGAAAAAACGGCCTGCAACTACGACTACATTGACCAAATCTGGCCGGAGTTTGAGTACTACCTGCAAGAGCAGGACTTTTACGTTGGCGTCCAAACTAAGCGCGGCTGTCCTCACAACTGCTGCTACTGTGTCTATACGGTGATTGAAGGGAAGCAGGTGCGGATTAATCCGGCGGATGAAGTGGTGGCAGAAATGCGGCAGCTCTACGAGCGCGGCATTCGCAACTTCTGGTTTACCGATGCCCAGTTTATTCCGGCGCGTAAGTTTATCCCCGACGTGATTGAGCTGCTGCAAAAAATCCTGGACGCGGGCATGGATGACATTCACTGGGCTGCCTACATTCGGGCTGACAATCTGACGCCAGAGCTGTGCGACCTGATGGCGAAAACTGGGATGAACTACTTCGAGATTGGCATCACCAGCGGCTCTCAGGAACTGGTACGCAAAATGCGGATGGGCTACAACCTGCGTACCGTCCTGCAAAACTGCAAAGACCTTAAAGCAGCAGGGTTTAACGACATCGTTTCAGTTAACTACTCGTTTAACGTAGTAGATGAGCGCCCAGAAACCATTCGCCAAACCATTGCCTATCACCGCGCCCTAGAAGCGGTCTTCGGTGCAGATAAAGTTGAACCCGCCATCTTCTTCATTGGGCTGCAACCTCACACGCACCTAGAAGAGTACGCTTTCAAAGAAGGCATCCTCAAACCGGGCTACAATCCCATGAGCGTTATGCCCTGGACGGCGCGTAAGCTGCTCTGGAATCCGGAACCGATGGGGTCGTTTTTCGGCGAGGTCTGCCTGGAAGCGTGGCGGCGCAACCCCAATGACTTCGGTCGTGCCGTCATGGATATTTTAGAAGAACGGCTGGGCCGCGCTGATTTAGAAGATGCGCTACAGGCTCCTGTAGAACCCCATCGTCCACCCTTGATGACTGCGACTCGCTAAACACCATGTTTCCATACTTATCCACTTGGACACCCTCGACCCCTGACTCCCCATCTGGTGAATTCCGCCCGCTACCCAACCCTTGTCTATGCGATCGCACTTTCCACCCATCCACTAAACCTGACCGCCTATAAAGTCTCCCGTTAGATACACCTTTTGAAAACCCTCGTTTAACCATTACCTATGTTAGAAGGATCGATTCTTCATCAACTGGCCGAAAAGCAACAGTCTTCCGATTCAGCTTCATCCCAACTCAACTTTGGGGTTTACTACAAGCACACACTAGTGGCGCTTTGCCACGCATTGGAAGACTGCATTCTCGCTACACAGGATAAGCCACTGGTGGTTACGGCCTTCCAGCAAGGGAAATGGTATTTACAAGAGGCGGAACGCTACAGCGCGATCGCAGATTGTGCCCAGCACATCACGATTATGGCGACTCCTGGTTCTGGATTTCATGAGCATCCCACCAGCCAGCGAGACAACGTGACGCTGGTGGATCTCAAACCAGATGATCCAGTTGCTCAAGAATGGCACCTAATCATTCTGTCGCCGGAATACACGGCAATGGTGCTCTGTCAGGAGTTGTCACCCGAAGAGTACGGGCCTGAAGGCACACCCGATGAAGACCTTGCCCGTAAGTTCTACGGCTTTTGGACATTTGAGCCAGAGCTGGTGCTAGAAACCGTGAAACTTGCGATCGCGCATATTGGCACCTACAACTCTGACCTCCAGCAGCAGCTCAATCAGGCAGTTGAGCAGTTTACCGTCAATCTACAGTCGGACAATCCGCCGCAAACGCTGGAAATGAGCGATGTAGTAGCGCAAGTCGTGCAGTACCTCCAAACCAGTCGGTCTGAATTGGGCCACGCTGACCTAATTGCATATACCCAAGCACTGGACTACAACCTGGTATCTAATGAGCTACAGGCGTTTCTGCGACTGGCTCAACTGGTTGACCTGTCCGATCCAACCAATCCTGGTGGAGCCGGAGAAGTTGCGGCTCTGGCCGAAATGATGGGTCAGCTCATCGACATGCCCGCATGGCAGCTCAAGCGGCTCCGGCTAGCCAGCGTCCTGCACCGGATTGCCCCCGTACAATCGATAGATTCTCTTACTGAAGAGGCAGGCCCTAGCTGTCGGCTGAATCCTGGCGTTCAGGCACTACGCACCATGCCGCGACTGCGAGCTGTGGCTGAAATCATTACGCATCAACACGAATGGTGGAACGGTACAGGTCAACCCGCCAAGCTAGAAGGCGATGCCATTCCGCTTGAATCTCGCATTTTGGCGCTTGCGTCTCATTTTCAAACGGTTGCGGCTCAGCACCAGTCCAGTAAAGCCACTGCCGTACTGTCATCTGAAGCCTCTGATCATTTGACTGCGGCTCTGGAGGTTTGCCAAGCTCAGCAAGGTGAACGCTGGGATCCCAAGCTGGTTGATCTGCTGTCGCTACTGGTGCAGGGCATTCAGCAGGGTCTAAGCCTGCCGAGCATTCCACCGAAATTCACCGCAGGCGTCGGCCTACTTGATCCGGACACATCGAATCAAGCAGCGACCTCGACAACTTCTGCCTAGAAGCTCTGCCGAGCCGACTTGAACGCACTCGCTGCATGAAATCCGGTTAGTGGAAACAGAGGAACCCTATACGTCTCAAGCATCGTTTTTTTGATGGTGCAGTCCTGCCTACGTCCGGTGAAGAACCTGAAGGGTGGAAGGCTTTAGGAAGGCGAGTCAAGCGGGGACTGTATCGGACGCTTCAGGGTTGGCTGATTAATGCTGATTGCAGTGGGGCAGCCAACATCATGAGAAAGGTAAGCACAAGCTGGGGATTGACCTGAGTGGAGTGTGTAGGGGCGCTGTGGCAGCGCCCGTTCGGGTCAAGTTAACTCTGGCTGGTTTTGCCTAACCGCAAGAAGTCTTGTCTTCTAGGGCGGGGAGTGTCACTCTGCAACGTCTGATGTTGATTCAGCGCCAGAATCATCTGTATCGACAGTAGAGCGGTTAAGCTGCCACCAGGCAATTACGCCAACCAGCACCGTAACCAGAAGTGCGATCGCAGCTCTGGTTACCCAGAACATCAACTGTCGCTGCGGTGCAAGTGGAACAGGCTGATTCAGATCGGCAACGACCTCATCATCAGCCCCGGCTTCACCATAGAGCAAAGCGCGAGATGCTTCTGTCAGCTCCGACTCAGGCGGTTCAGGTGCAGGTTCGGGCGCAGGCGCAGGTAACGACGTGCCAGGATAGCGGACACCAGTCTGGTAGTGCATCAGCACCACGGCGATATTGTCGTGGCCGTTCTTTTCATCGGCTAAGTCGATCCAGGAGTTGACGACCGATTCCAGCGGCACCATCTCTTTGCTGATTAAACCAATGAATCGCGCCCAGGACTGCTCGACCCGGTTGCCGTCACTCAGCCCATCCGAGCAGAGCAGCAGCACTCCGTCTTCATCCAAAATCAGCCGCTGAATATGGGGATGCAGAAAGTCGGCATCGCGCGTCCCCAGCGCTTGAGTGAGCGCCTCCGCATTGTCTTTCTGCAAAGCAGCGGCATAAAGCGCCCGTCCCGCTTGAGTATCCCGTGAGGCAATTACGTCATCCACCGTCAGCAGATGGCAACCATTGGGCGTAATCCAGTAGGCCCGACTGTCGCCCACCGAGGCAAGGTATAGCTCATGGGTCTGTCGCCAGCCATCAGCGGCTTGAACTCGCTGCGGCACTACTAGCGCCATCACCAATGTTGTGCCCATCCGCTGCCGTTCCGCCCGACCGTAGGCATTGTTTTGAAAGTCAATCAGGTTATTGACCACTCGGATTGAGGCTTCAATCTGGCTGATAATTGTATCGGGCGAAACCAGATCCGGCTGTTCGGCAATCTCTTTGAGTAACGCCTGCATCTGAGGACGCAGCGATCGCACCGCCATTTGGCTGGCCACTTCGCCTCCTTCATGACCACCAATACCGTCGCAGACAATCGCCAACTGCGGCACCCGCGCCGGATCGTCCGGTGGTAACAGCTTCAGTTCTTCCGTATCGGGATAGCAGCAGTCTTCATTGCGCGATCGCAGCCTGCCCGTATCGGTTGTCCCCGACACCGTTAAACGCAGCGGTAATTGCGCTGCTTGCTCCAGCAGTAGATGATTCAACTGGCGTCGCACCTGCTCAAGCGACGTTTGCCCCCCTTTCATCTGATCGACAATAGTTTGCAGGGGCTGCATGACTGCGGCTTGAGCTTGGGGAATCCAAGATGCCCAATGCTCGGCCAGGATTTTGAGCGCTGTTTCCGCTGGAATTGGGTCAGCCGTAGGATTGGGGACTAACTCACAGAGTCGCAGCCGCCAGCCATCCACCCGCACACCTTCCAGGTTCAAGACACTTTCTGAAAGCTGGAGATCCGCTAAGTCAAACCACAGCTCTAGCATTTGCCAGAGCCAGTACACCTGCCGTACAGGGGTTGCTCCTGGCCACTGTTTATACAAGGCAGGACGTAGATGCCCCTTTAAATCGAAGGGTACGTTGTCCAGCAGCAGAATCGCGTCGTTCGGGGATGCTGGATTCTCGTCACCGTACCAGATGTCGTAGAGTCCAGGCACATGAAACCGATGGAAGTGAGCCTTGAGATAAGGCAAAGCGCGAGCCGGAATTGTTGTTGGAGTTTTGGGTGCAGCAGCAGGCTGAAGATTGAGCCAGGTGCGGGGAGCCGCAACATAATAGCGATCGCCTAGAACGGTGCCGACGCTGTAGTGATCAGCCTGTTCACCGACTGCCCACAGATAACGATAGGGTAGTGGGGTTTCACACTGGATGCAAACGCGCTGCCCAAGCGGATTTTCCGCGAATAGGCAGGATTCCTCAACGCATTGGATTCGAGGCTCAGCAGTCATTACAGATCACCCAGGCAGACAAACAGAGAACAGGCGAGCTTAAAAATTAAAGCGATTTGGCAGCGAATTTTCAAGCCTAGGTTAGGCTGGAAGCGGATGCAACCGTTTGAGGGTACACCCTAAGTGGTTCGCCCTAAGTGGTTACGCCCTACTATAGGCGCGATCGCACCAAATGGTTCTCGATCAGTTGCGATATGCAACTAAACTCAAAACCGATTACCCCAGGGAGCGGTTTTTTTAGATTAGAACTTATCGGGAAAATTGGTTGCAGACATTGAATATATCTACAGTGGCACAGAGGATTGTGCAAAACGGCTCATGAGCTCACCTATGTTTTGGGTCGTGGTAGGACTCGTGTTCTGCCTGATGGAACTATTTCTACCCACCGCATTCATTGAATTTACGCTTGGGATCAGTGCATTAATTGTGGCCGCCGTGGCCCTGATTATGCCGAGCTTTGGCGCACAGGTCATCCTGTGGATTGCGTTATCGGTACTTTGCAATCTATTACTGCGACGCTTTTTACCCACGTCAACTCCCAGAGAGCTGGAAGAAAGCCGTGAAGCTCGTACCCTGACGGCGATTCCGCCTGGTAAAACGGGACGGGTGATCTACGAAGGGAATTCGTGGCAGGCTCGCTGCGAAGACGAGGAAATTGCGATCGCAGCAGATGAATCTGTCCACGTCGTGCGGCGCAAAGGCACAACTCTATACGTTTTGCCAGATCGCTTGTTGCGCCCCTAATTTAGCGCGTTTGACTCGCTACAGTAGTTTAAGGAGTTTCAACATGAATCCGTTTGCTTGGCTAATTATTCTGGTTTTGGGTGGCAGCACCGTCGCCAGTTCGGTCAAGATTATTAACCAGGGAAATGAAGCCCTCGTGGAAAACCTGGGTCGTTACAACGGTAAAAAACTCGGCCCTGGTCTAAACATCGTTGTTCCCGTCGTGGAGCGGGTCGTCTATCAGCAAACCATTCGAGAGCGGGTACTCGACATCCCCCCGCAGCAGTGCGTCACTCGCGATAACGTTTCCATTACCGTCGATGCCGTCGTGTACTGGCGGATTATGAACATCGAAAAAGCCTATTACAAGGTGGAAAACCTCCAGTCTGCAATGACCAACCTGGTTCTAACTCAGATTCGATCTGAGGTCGGCAAGCTGGAGCTAGATGAGACCTTTACCGCCCGATCTGAAGTCAACGAAATTCTGCTGCGGGAGCTGGATGTTGCGACCGACCCGTGGGGCGTGAAAGTCACCCGTGTGGAACTGCGTGATATCGTCCCGTCCAAAGCCGTACAAGACTCAATGGAGCTACAAATGGCTGCTGAACGGCGCAAGCGGGCCGCTATTCTTACCTCGGAGGGTGAACGGGAATCAGCCGTCAACTCCGCCCGTGGTGCAGCAGAAGCCCGCGTTCTAGAAGCCGAAGCTCGTCAAAAAGCAGCGATTCTGGATGCCGAAGCGGAGCAAAAAGCCATTGTTCTGCGCGCCCAGGCCCAGCGCCAGCAAGAGGTTCTGCGTGCTCAGGCCACATCGGAAGCGATGCAGATTATCACGAAGACCATTAGTGCTGATCCAGAAACTCATGAAGCACTTAAGTTCCTGCTCACCCAGCAATACATGGCAATGGGATCTGAAATTGGTACCAGCAGCAGCAGTAAGGTGATGTTTATGGATCCCCGCAATATTCCCGCGACGATTGAGGGAATTCGAGCCATGGTCGGCAACGCTGACAACGGTTCAGCCGTCTAAGAGGACAGAGTGCTGAGATTTGAGGGCTATGCGTTGAGTCTTTACAGCTCTCTACTGCCTCAAGCCCCTCACTTCTGACTCCTCTCGCCTTACATCACTAATATGCAGTCCGGTTGAAAGCCCATAGTTTATTTTTCTGAAGCGCTTGCGAAGCAAGCGCTTCAGAAATAAATAGGGTTCTTATACGCGGACTTGATATAAGAACTGATGTGTAGCTATACAAAGTCAAAGAGCCTCAGCGATTGTCGCTGAGGCTCTTTGATTCACAATGAAATACAGTTAGCGGACTCCGGCACCGTTGGCCATTGCCATGTCTTCTTCAGCAGGAAGACCGAATACTTCGCGGAAGATTTTATCCACTTTATAGCCGGAATCGATAGACTCTAGCGGGTCTTTGCGGAGACGGTGGCGCAAAGAGAGGCCAATCACGCGACGAATATCGTCTATGGTAACTTCGGTGCGACCTTCAAGCGCTGCGATCGCTTTTGCGGCTCGGTTGGTGACAATATCGCCTCGCAAACCGTCTACATCCAGTTCAGAGCAAACTTGGGAAATCTTTACCCGCAGCTCATGGTCGATGTTGACCGCCTTGAGCCGACTTTGGGCATCTACGATTTGCTGCTGGAGTTCGTCCTGCTTGGGCTGGTACTTTTCCAGATAGGCTTGGGGATTCTGGTCGAACTCGGAGCGCTCCTCTACGATTTGTACCCGCAGAGTGGGATCTTTTACCGTGCGGATTTCAGCATGCATGCCAAAACGATCCAGCAACTGAGGTCGCAGTTCGCCTTCTTCGGGGTTGCCGGAACCGACCAAGACAAACCGAGCAGGGTGACGGATAGAAATACCTTCCCGCTCTACGGTGTTCCAACCAGAGGCCGCAGAGTCGAGCAGCACGTCAACTAGGTGATCGTCAAGCAGGTTGACCTCGTCTACGTAAAGAATGCCGCGATTCGCTTTGGCGAGCAGACCGGGTTCAAAGGCTTTCACACCCTCGGCCAGCGCTTTTTCGATGTCGATGGTGCCGCAGACGCGGTCTTCCGTCGCGCCCAAGGGCAAATCGACCATTGGTACTTTCTTTTGTGCGATCGCAACACTGTTCGGATCAACATCGCCAAGCTGATCGGGATCATGCGGATCGCTGTTAAACGGATCGTCGGCAATCACGTCGATCTCAGGCAATAGATCAGCCAGGGCGCGAATGGTGGTGGATTTGCCCGTGCCGCGATCGCCCATGATCATCACACCGCCGATTTTGGGGTCGATTACGTTCAAAATTAGGGCCAGCTTCATTTCTTCCTGACCAATGACGGCGGTGAAGGGAAAAACCGCGCGGCGAGCTTTTTTCGTCGGGGTGGCTTCGGCAGTAGAACTCACGAGCGATACCTAAATCTTTATACAAATTTTGTCACAGAGTTTCATTGTGCCATATCGCGCAGCCTGTACCAAGCCAGTGTTTTGATTGGCCGGACTGAGTGGAGGCGTGAGGCGTGAAAAGTGAAGAGTTTTGAATGTTGAGTTTTGAATTAAGAAAGTCAATTCAAAACCCAACATTCAAAATTAAAAACTCAATCTTTACAGCCATCTATCCTCTTTACCTTCTTCATTACCTCTGAGACTCCAACATCAAACAAGGCTATTGATTTTCATATCAATAAAGCTTTTACGCTAGCCCGATCGGGCATCGATGGTTGAGCGCCAGGCTGAGTTACCGCTAAGGCAGCGGCGGCATTGCCCCAGCGGACAGCTTCTGCCAGTGAATGATTTTCACAGAGAGCGACGACGAGTCCAGCACTAAAGGCATCGCCTGCAGCCACGGTATCGACGACTTCAACTTCAAAGGCTGGACTATGAAACGTCTCATTTTCGGTCACGCAGATCACACCTTTCGCCCCCAGTTTAACGATGGCCGTTTTGACACCGCGATCGCACAATTGTTTACCAGCTTGTTCAGCCGCTTCCAGACTATCGATAGTAATACCCGTTAACTGAGAAGCCTCGATCTGGTTGGGGGTCAGAATATCTACTTCGGCCAGCAAATCGTCAGATAAATCGGGATGAACCGGGGCCGGATCAAGAATGACCGGGACATCGGCACGTCGAGCCAGATGAGCCGCCTGTCTCACTGCATCCAGCGGAATTTCGAGCTGCATCATCAACGCATCAGCCGTAGATAGACGAGATTTCAACCGATCTAAATCTTCTTCCCCAACTTGGATATTGGCTCCCGGCACGATAATGATGTGGTTCTGCCCTGCATCATCAACCGCAATCACCGCTACCCCTGTTTGGCTAGTCACATCTTGTACAACATCAGCACTTTCTACACCCGCTTGTTGCAAGCTGCCCAGCAGCAAACGGCCAAAGCTATCATCTCCCACCCGTCCATACATACGAGCTGTGGCTCCCAGTCGCGCTACCGCAACTGCTTGATTCGCTCCTTTACCACCGGGCAAGGTTTTAAAGTTCCGCCCGACAATTGTTTCACCTTGAATCGGTAGTCGCGGTGTGCGTGCGACTAGATCCATGTTGAGACTGCCAAACACCAGAATTGTCATAATCGGTAGAAAACCCCATCTCCGAAATTGGAAACTGAAATCAGCAAAACGTCAAAGATCGTCCAGTCCCAAGTTATCGGTTTCTTCCGCTTTGCCGAAGTGAGAAGGAGGGCGATCGCTGCTCCAAGCCCACCAGGCTTTGCCACATTCGCACTGGTAAAACTCCTGCCATTTGCGGCGATGGTCAGGGGTATAAACTGGGGCACGACGGTTAATCCAGGCCCGCTGAGCTGTCATCGGATCGGATCGACAGGCTGGACAGCAAAAATCGCTGGCGTGAATGGCTGATTCCGTCCAGTCAGGCGGTGTGGGAGAAAACGCGTCCATGAATTTGGCTGAAGTAACTAACGGTTATGCTTCATTGAAGCAAACCCACGCAGAGAATGAAAGAAAGAATAGGTCTAACGTTGGGGTTTGGGGCGATGCATTGGGTGGTCAATCACAACGTTTTGGGAAGGTGGGTGATGTATTTAGCCGACATATTGGTTCTTGATGATAACCATGATGGTTTTTCGGTAGGGGCGATGCATTAGACCTTTTGCACGAACCAGGATTTGAAGGCTGAAACCCTTGTGATTACGTTGTGTTTTTCGATTTATGCAAGAGGTCTATTGGGCCGATACATTGATTTTTTGATGACAATACTCTGACCGAATGCATCGCCTACAGGGTGTATCACTGTAGTAGTTGATCAATTTGATGTTGCCAATCTGCGATGGTTGAAGCTGAAGATAGCTGGGTGGATTCTGCACCGTTGATTAGAAATGTAGGTGTAGACCAGATGCCGCGCTGGATGGCATAGCGAAATGGTTCTTTGGCACGACTGGCGATTTCGTCTGTGTCGCTGGAGAGCTGCTGGAGAAACTGGTTGCGATCGCAGTTCTCCATGAAATCGGTCGCATAGTCAGCTAGAAGCTGATATAAATCCTGTCGGGTTTTATCGTCAAACGCTTTATTGGCGAACTCGTTCTGATGCTGATACAGATAGCTAAAGCAGCGCCAAAACTCGACGGGGTCATCATCCGCCATGATGATTGCGGCTTTGGTGGCATCCCAGCTTTGGCGATGGTCACTGAGAAAGGTGGGGTAAAGCGTGACCGAGACTTGCGTATCACCGTAGTGATTCACCACGTCGAGCAGTGTGGGCCAAGCCTTTTTGGAAAAGGGGCATTCAATATCGACAAAGGCTTCAACTTGGACTGGTGCATTGCCAGAACCCAGTCGATAGCTGCAGGGACGAGTCGGGACGGGAATAGGCATGAAATCAACCATCGATTGACGGACGGTTTTGATTATGCCGAAAGATATCTGGTTTGCCGCCTATAGGCAGAGCGATTGCGGCCTATACCGAAAGCTTAATTTTTGAGCCTTCGCTGGTTTTGCTGATATCCATGCGAGCTTGGAATGCTTCGCGCAGGTGGGGGACGTGCGTCACCATCAAAATGCAGGCAAAATCGGCTGCGATCGCATTTACCGCCGCAATCAGTCGCTCGCAGCCCTCAGCGTCTTGAGTTCCAAATCCTTCATCGACAATCAGCATTTGCAGCGCGGTGCCGGAGCGCTGGGCTAGGAGTTGCGCCAGGGCAAGACGAATGGCAAAGTTGACCCGGAACGCTTCGCCACCGGAATAGGTTTCATAGGGACGGGTACCTTGGGCATCAGCAATTAGAATTTCCAGCGTATCGATAATGCGGCTGGAGCGTCGTCCGGTCTTTTGAGTGACGAACTGGACGTGCAGTTGATTAGCGCTGAGCCGACTGAGCAGCCGATTGGTTTCGGTTTCCAACTGGGGCAGAACGTTCTCGATCATCAGCGCTTGAATGCCGTTTTTGCCGAATGCCTGAGCTAGTTCCTGATAAATGCGAAGCTGCTGCCGCGTTTGAGCTAGTTCCTGTTGCTGAGCCGTGAGTTGTTCATGTAAAAACAAAAACTGCTGCTGCTGCTGCTGAAGCTGGCCCAGGTAGGCAATCTGCCGATCTCGCTGCTGGCGGTTTTGCTGAATTTGTTGCTCCAGGTGTTCAATATCATCGGAGACATCACCTGCTTGGTTGAGCTGATCGACAATCTGCTGAATTTGGTGTTGAAGCTGGTTACGCTCTTGCGATCGCAACTGCCAGCGATAGGCTAGCTCCTCAAACCGCTGTCGCACATGGGGGTACTGCTGCTGGGCTTGCTGGAGCTGCTGATAGCGGAGCTGCCAGGATTGCGCCTCGCGGAGAGCCTGACGAAGCTGATTATGGGCTTCTCGGTCGTAACCCAGTTCCGCCAAGTGACGATCAATCTCCTGGATGCGCTGTTGCTGGGGGGAATTTTGCCAAGCGGTAATTTGCTGCTCTAGATCGGCAATCTCGGTCTCTAGCTCCGGACGGCGAATAGCAAGCTGTTCCAGCCGCCGCTGAGCCTGCTTTACCTCGGCCTGCTTAATCTCTGCCCAGCGCAGTCGATCCACCTGTCCCCGTGCCAGAGCATGATTGCGCTCATCGTAGCCAAGCTGCGCTAACCGTTGCTCAATCAGGCTTAGCTCCTGATAAGCGTCAGCCGCATAGGTGTGATTGTTCAACGTCTCCTGTAGCTCAGCCTGCTCCTGGCTCAATTTCTGGAGGCGAGACTGCACTTCTTCGGCCAGACTAAGATGCTCTTGTAGCTGTCCTCGCCGTTCCAAAATGGAGCCATAGCGACCCAGTTCCTCCTCCAGTTCCAGATATTCCTGCCGTAAAACCTGGATCTCCCGCTCCGACGTTGCAAGCTGCTCCCGAATCGTCCAGATTTGCTCCCGAATCTCCTGCTGCTCCTGCTGATGGCGGTCTTGCACCAACTGCCAGTGCGCCTCATCTAACGCGCGATCGCACAGTGGACAAACGGCATTTGGGTCAGACAAAAGTTGAATTTTCTGGTCGATTTGGGCAAGCTGCACCTCGTAAGCCCGCTGATGTGCCTGCAACCGCTCCATAAAGCTACGTCGCTCCAGCCCCTTTTCCCGCACCCGCTGCTGATAGATGCGCCGCTGCTCTAGATACCCCACTTGATCGGTCATATCGACCACGGCTTGAGCAATTTGCGGTTTATGCTCTTGCTGCACTTGCAGTTGCTGTTGCGAGTTGCTGATTGCTTCAATTTTGGCCACAATCCGAGCCTGCGCCTGCTCAAGCTGCCGCTGAAGCTGCTGCTGGCGCTGCATTAGCGGAGCTGCCTGGAGCTGAATTTGATCCAGCTCAGCTAGTCGCTGCCGTGCTGCCTGTAGCTCTGCCACCGCAACTTCGATTTCATCAGCCTTTCGCAGCGTGTGCTGCACATCCTGCTCCTGCTCAATCAGCGCATTTAAGCTGGCTTGTGTCTGCTGAAGCTGCTGCTGAAGCTCAGTGAGGTGTTTTTGCTGCTCCTGCTGAAGCTGCGATCGCACTTCTTTGGCCTGCTGATAAACCTGGGCCTGCTGCGCCACCTGCTCCTCCTGCACCTGAAGCTGCTGGAGCCGCGCAAACCCCTGATGAATCTCACTGGCTTGATGCAGCAGTTGCTCTAACTGCTGGTACTGCTGCTGCACCTCAGTGAAATCCCGCGTCAGCCGCTGACAATCCTGCTCTAGCTGCTGATCCTGCTGCTGCAAAAACTGGAGCTGCTGTTGCCAGCTTTGTCTCTGCTGCTGAATCGCCTGAAGCTGTTGCAGAGTCTCACGAGCAGTTGTCTGCGCTTGCTCTGTCTGCGTCAGTTCCAGCTCTAGCGTTTGCCGCTCTTGCCGAATTGCATCTTCCCGCTGAAGCTGCTGTTGCGATCGCGCCACAGTCTGCTCCAGGACAGCCAACTGCGCCCTGAACTGTCTCGCCTGCTCCTTGGCCTGCTCCGCCAGCGTGTCATACTGATCTAGCTTCAGCAAGTCGGCCAGCACCTGCTTGCGCTCACTGGGTCGCTTCAGCATGAACTCATCGGCTCGTCCCTGCCGTAAATAGGCAGAATGAACAAACGTGTCGTAGTCCAGTCGCAGGTGCTGCAAAATCAACTGTTGAGTCGCTTTCAATCCCCGCTCGGTTAAGCTCTTGAACCCCTGCGGCGTCTGGATTTGAAACTCCAGAGTGCTGGACTGCTTGCGACGGCGCGATCGCAACACCCGATAAATTTGCTGCTGATGCTCGAAAATGAAGTCTACCAGGGCTTCGCTGGTGCCCAGGTGGATGATGTCGTCTTCGATGGCGACGCGACTGCTGCCCCAGAGTGCCCATGCGATCGCTTCCAGTAGCGACGACTTGCCTGCCCCGTTGGCACCACAAATACAGGCTACGTGCAGTCCTGTGAAATTGACCGTAGCGTCTCGATAGCTAAGAAAATTTTTGAGAGTGAGCTGCCGTGGAATCATAGGCATCCTACTGTATTGCCCGTGATTCCTTAAGAGTAGCAGTACAATCGCACTTTAATACGTCTGCACTGAGGATTTTCAGCTGTTTTTTGCAGTTTTTTGCAAACTGAATAGTCTGTCAACTTTGTTTTAATGGGTCTTGCTGGTTGATGTGCCGCGCGCCGCGCGGCACATCAAACAGCAAGACTTAATTTACAAAGTACTGAATGATGCCCGTACTGCAAAAGGCGGCAATCCCTCTTCAAAACAAGTTTATATGGTGTGGCTTCATTGAGTTCACTCGGTATGATTGAAATTGAACAGATAAGCAAGTCAGGATAAATCGTTCATCTCTCAATCGAATCAAGTGTGGCTTAATCTCTTCAGCCCACTTCACGAACGACTTCAGCAGAAAGTACCTATTGCAAAAAATTGAGAGACGGAAGTAGGAAACCCCGAAGGAACGCGCCGCTTATTGTCGTAACGTCGCTACAGCGTGATTCTAAGGAGCGCATCATGAACTCTGAACTACTACTCGGTCTACAAATTATCGCCATCATCACCGCTTCTATTTCGCTCATTTCTCCAATGCTGTACTGGGTAATTACTCATCCGGTTTCACTGAGCAGTGCTAAATAGATTGCTGATTTTGAATAGTTTTGAATAGCGCGATCGCACATCAGCCGATGTTTAATTACGGGCAAAGTGCGATCGCAGTTTTTACGTTAATTGCAGTTTTTACATTAATTGCGATCGCCGTTTTAGTTACCGCAATTTGGATATCGCAGTTTTTACGTTGATTGCGATCGCATCGGGCGTTAGGTGAACCACGTCTCTTGTTTGGATTTGTGAGGATTTAGGCAATGAGGGCTTGAAAACGCGGATCGTGGCGAATGCTGTCGAAATCGGTATCGGTTTTGGCTAGTGGGCGATATTTTTCAGGGTTTAGCTCAATGCTTCGCTTGAGGTTTTCGAGTGCGGGTTCAAGTTTATTTTGCAGGGCATAGGCGCAGGCTTTGTTGTAGCAGGCTCCGTGTTTATCGGGTTTAATCTCTAGCGCTTTGTCATAGCTGGCGATTGCTTCTTCATGATGGCCTAAGTTCCCTAGCGCAATGCCGCGATTAAACCAGGCTTCGTGTTTGTCGGGTTTGATCTCGATCGCTTTGTCGTAGCTAGCGATCGCTTCTTGCAAGCATTCAATCTGAGACAACCTGTTGCCAATTGCATAGCAAAACAGATCTGAGCTAAATTTTCGATCTGCCAAAGTCACTATTTTCTTAGCTGCTGTTTGAGCAATCAATAGCCATTGCTTACGTTCATTATCTGGACAGCGCTGTGATTTATAGATGAGTGCAGCAACTCTTGCAATACCATTCAGTTCATCTAATCGACTAAACCCGACCTCAAATGCAGTTTTTTCAGATTGAGAAAGTTCAAAGATCTCAAAAATTAACGGATCAAATCTAAAGACAAACAGGCTTTGCTCTACTGCAGGTGTAATTTGTTGCAAAAATGTGCGATTTATATAGGACAACAGTGGATGTTTATCTAAATCAGCTTCCGCCACAATTTCCTGCAATGCCCGTTCAACCACAACTTCCTGATTCAAATAAACCGAAGCAAATAGATGAGTGAGAAACAGCAGTTGTGTATCTTCTCGACGAGTAAACAAGCTGTGATAAATCACCTCTGTTGTATATCGCCGCCAGTCTGGATTGCCATACAGAGCCGGAGGTGGGCTATCCGGTGGCACCTCTGCATCAGCTTCCTGAGCAAAATACGTTGCTAGCGCATCATGAACCGCATAAAACTGCTGGCGATCCGCTTGCCATAGCGACAGCCGAAACACATCTCGCGCCACATCATCCAAACGATACTGATGCTGAGCAAACTCCACAAAGCTCTGCTGCGTCAGCCAGTCAAACGTCTCCTGTGCATTGACTTCCAGCGCTTGCGCCTCCAGCACATGTTGCAACACCTGCCGATTAAACCAGCGACAGCAGGCCGCCAACTGCACCACCTGTTTCTGATTTGGATCGTTTAAACCTTGCAGCAGCAGCTTTTCAATGGCCTGATTCCCCTGCGAAAAATCGGGCTGGTTGCCGCGTTCCTGCTGTTCGCGCACCCAGTTCAGGTAATAAGGCAACCCCTTCGTCACCTTGTAGATGTCACGACTTGGAAAGTTCTGAAGAGAGGATAATAGTTGAGAAGCTAGATGCTGGAA